>JBEBPQ010000009.1:0-155630 GCA_040395835.1 Advenella kashmirensis | reverse complement strand
ACCATCCTGTCCCGTGATCGCGCAAAACGCCTGTCAGCCTGGCTGTCGCTTGAAAAAGCGCTCGAGTCTGGTGAAATGGTAACCGGCACCATCACTGGCAAAGTGAAGGGCGGTCTTACAGTTATGACAAACGGCATCCGTGCCTTCCTGCCTGGCTCTCTGGTTGACCTGCGTCCTGTCAAGGACACAACGCCATACGAAGGCAAGACCATGGAGTTCAAGGTCATCAAGCTTGATCGTAAGCGCAACAACGTAGTGCTGTCTCGCCGTTCCGTCCTGGAAGTCAACATGGGCGAAGAGCGTCAGAAACTGCTGGAAAACCTGCAGGAAGGCGCAATCGTTACCGGCGTGGTCAAGAACATCACCGACTACGGCGCGTTCGTCGACCTGGGCGGCATCGATGGCCTGCTGCACATCACCGATATGGCATGGCGTCGTGTTCGCCATCCATCCGAAGTGCTTTCTGTTGGCCAGGAAGTGCAGGCCAAGGTCCTCAAGTTCGACCAGGACAAGAGCCGCGTATCCCTGGGCGTCAAGCAGCTTGGCGAAGACCCATGGGTCGGCCTGGCTCGTCGTTACCCGCAAGGCACACGCCTGTTCGGTAAAGTGACCAACCTAACCGATTACGGCGCATTTGTCGAAGTCGAAACCGGCATTGAAGGCCTGGTGCACGTCTCCGAAATGGATTGGACCAACAAGAACGTTGACCCACGCAAGGTTGTGAGCCTGGGCGAGGAAGTTGAAGTCATGGTCCTGGAGATCGACGAAGACCGTCGTCGTATTTCGCTTGGCATGAAACAGTGCCGTGCAAATCCATGGGAAGAGTTTGCCACCAACTTCAAACGCGGTGACAAGGTCCACGGCGCCATCAAATCGATCACCGATTTCGGCGTCTTTATCGGCCTGCCTGGCGGCATCGACGGCCTGGTTCACCTGTCCGACCTGTCATGGACAGATTCCGGCGAAGAGGCTGTTCGCAACTACAAGAAAGGCGACGAGATCGATGCCGTGGTGCTGGCGATCGATACCGACAAAGAGCGCATTTCCCTGGGCATCAAGCAATTGGAAGGCGATCCGTTCAACAACTACGTTGCCACCAATGACAAAGGCGCCGTGGTTCCTGGCGTGATCAAGTCTGTTGAAGCCAAGGGCGCGGTCGTGACATTGTCTCTGGATGTCGAAGGCTATCTGCGCGCTTCCGAGATTTCCGCTGGTCGTGTCGAAGACGCGACGACCGTTCTGAAGGAAGGCGAGAATATCGAAGCCATGATTCTGAACGTTGACCGCAAGGCGCGTTCTATCCAGCTGTCTATCAAGGCTCGCGATAATGCTGAAACCGCAGATGCGCTGCAGCGCATGAGCGATTCCAGTGCTTCTTCCGGCACAACGAATCTGGGCGCTTTGTTGAAAGCGAAACTTGATCAAGCTAAAGACGAATAAGCTGTGACTAAATCAGAGTTGATTGAAGCACTTGCGGCGAGCTATCCACAGCTTGCCGCCCGCGACACCGATTTTGCTGTCAAGACCATGCTGGATGCCATGACCGTTGCTTTGTCCAAGGGTCAACGTATCGAGATCCGTGGTTTCGGTAGCTTTTCGTTGTCAACGCGTGCTCCACGGGTTGGACGCAACCCCAAGTCTGGCGAGCAGGTGATGGTGCCCGGAAAACGGGTGCCTCACTTCAAGGCTGGCAAAGAGTTGCGTGAGCGCGTTGATTCTGTTTTTACCTCCGCTAACGGCGAGAAGCGCGATGCGTCTCCAGATAAGGCCGATTTTGATGCTCAAAGCGCCAAAGTCGCCAATCTCTGATTCAAGTCTTTGCTTCAAACCGTTCCAGTAGTCCAGAAACCCCGATTGCAAAATCGGGGTTTTTGCTTTTTGAGCGCCAAATCGCATTACAATGTCGTTTACCTCAATTTCAGGAGCAGACTGATGCGTTACATTGTCTGGGCGCTGCGGATCATCTTATTTCTTTTGGTGCTGTTGTTCGCGCTGAAGAATACAGACCCCGTCACGGTTCGTTTTTTCGGCGATTATGTCTTTGCCAACGTGCCCCTTATCGTCGTTTTGCTGCTCGCCTTCTTTGTCGGAGCGCTGTTTGCCTGGCTGGTAAGCATTCCAACACGTGTCAGAAAAACGCGGGAAGTCAGCCGTCTCAAGGGCGAGGTAGAGCGCCTGAACCGCGACGTGAGCGACACCAAGAATTCGCTGAATGCCATGAAGGCGGAAGAATTGCGCCTGCGCAGCGCCATGCCGTCAAATACGACTACGCTGTCCACACGGCAGGAGACTTCTGTTGGACTTTGAAGCCTGGTGGTTGATCCTGATTCCCATTCTGTTTGGCTTGGGGTGGATCGCAGCCAAAGTTGACGTGCGTCAGATCGTCTCGGAAAGCAAGAATTTGCCTGATTCCTATTTCCGAGGGCTTAATTTTCTGCTGAATGAAGACCACGACAAGGCGATCGACGCATTTGTCGAGGTTGCCAAACTGGATTCGGAAACCACGGAACTGCATTTCGCGCTTGGTAGCTTGTTTCGCCGGCGCGGCGAAATCGAGCGCGCCATACGCGTGCACCAAAGCTTGCTGTCCCGCTCGGATCTGCCCAAGGCCGATCGTGAGCACGCCCTGCATGAGATCGCCCAGGATTATTTCAAGGCAGGCATGTTCGATCGCGCGGAAGCCGCCTTCCAGGAAGTGCAGAGCACAAGCTATAGCATTTCGGCCACGCGCGCTCTGATTCGTATCTACGAAGCCGAGCATGACTGGGAAAAAGCCATTGCCGCCGGAGAAAAACTGCGTCAGCTGACGGACGAGGCCTTGCCCCAAAGCGTGCATTACCATTGCGAGCGGGCGCAACTGGCATTGGGCACCAAGGCGCCGGATCTGCAACAAGCAGCGGCAGAGCTGGACGCCGCTGAGCGCGAAGCCAGGAAAAATGCCAGCCAAGGCGCATCGCAGGCCTCCTATGCAAGGATCGCAATGCTGCGCGCCGAGCTCTCGCGCCAGGCCGGAAACGCCGGCAACGAGCGAGAATGGCTGCTTTCCGTGTTGCAAACGTCTCCCGAGTATGCCGGGCTGGTTGCCGGGCAAATCATGGATAATTTCTCAGAGAGCGGCGAACAGGCCCAGGCGGTCAGCGTATTGCGGGATCATTATTTTGCGCATCCCTCGCTTGATGTTTTCGAGGTGGTGTTCAAGGCCTTGCGCCAGCAGGATTTCAAGGCCGCCTGGGATTTTGCCCGTGATTCGCTCAAACATCATCCATCATTGCTCGGATTTGACAAAGTGCTGGAGGCGGAGTTGAATCGGGAAGACAGTGCGGGTGGCCAGGGCGAGTTGCAGCGGCATATGCCGGACTTCGACCTGAGTCTGTTGCGCGGCATGATCGAAAAACACACCCGGCGCCTGGATAAATATGCCTGCAGGATTTGTGGATTCCAGGCACAAACTTACTATTGGCAATGCCCAGGCTGCAATTCCTGGGAAACCTACTCGCCGCGCAGACCAGAGGAATAGTTATGTCCGCATTTCCCCTAGAAAAAATCAAACAGGTGCGCGTCCTGGTTGTCGGCGATGTCATGCTTGACCGCTATTGGTTCGGAGAAGTCGAGCGCATTTCACCCGAGGCACCGGTACCGGTGGTGCGTGTCGCCAGGCGCGAGGATCGCTTGGGCGGTGGGGCAAACGTCGCCCGCAACATCCTGGCCCTGGGTGGCCAGGTTACCTTGCTGGGCATCGTCGGCGACGACGAGGCGGGTGCGCAGATCGAGAAACTGGCCAACGAGGCCGGTATCCATACCAACCTGGTCGTCGACGAGGACTTGCATACGACACTGAAAATGCGCGTGCTGGGACGTCAGCAGCAATTGCTGCGTATTGATTTCGATTACCTGCCTCGGGAAACCGTATTGCAGGAACTGGCGCAGCGCTATGCGCAGTTGCTTGATACGCACGATATCGTCGTGCTGTCCGATTACGCCAAAGGCGTTCTGACACATTGCACACCATTGATCGAGATGGCCCGTCAGCGACAGCTGACTGTGCTGGTGGATCCCAAGGGCGACGAATACGGGCGCTATCGCGGCGCCAGCCTGATCTCCCCCAATCGCGCGGAGATGCAGCAGGCGGTCGGGAAGTGGAAAACCGAAGATGAACTCACGGCATCCGCGCAGCAATTGCGCCAGGCACTCAGCCTCGAGGCCCTGCTGATTACGCGCTCCGAGCAGGGAATGACGTTATTTACCAATGACGGACGCTTTCATGTCGGCGCCGAAGCCCACGAGGTGTTTGATGTGTCGGGGGCGGGCGATACCGTTCTGGCGACAATGGCGGTAATGCGTGCGGCGGGTCTGGGTTGGAACGATGCGGTTCGCTGGGCGAACAAGGCTGGTGGTATAGTGGTAGGTAAATTAGGGACTTCAATTGTGAGCGCAGAGGAGCTGATATGATAATCGTGACAGGTGCGGCTGGTTTCATCGGTAGCAATCTCGTGCGTGGATTGAATCAACGGGGTATTACCGATATCCTGGCGGTCGACGATCTTTCCGACGGTGACAAATTCGTCAATTTGCGTTCCGGGATCATCGCTGACTATATGGACAAAGATGATTTTCGCCAACGGATCCTCACCGGGCAATTCGGGCCGATCAAGGCGGTATTTCATCAAGGAGCATGTTCCGACACGACCGAAAGGGACGGCCGGTTCATGATGGATAATAACTATCGGGTAACGCTCGAGCTTTTCAATTTTTGCCAGGCACGCCAGATCCCGTTCATTTATGCCTCATCAGCCGCGGTATATGGCGCTGGCCCCGATTATGCCGAGGCGATTGAAAACGAGAAGCCCCTCAATGTCTATGGCTACTCGAAGTTCCTGTTCGATCAGGTCGTCCGGGGGCGATTCGAGCATCGTACGGCCCAAGTGGTCGGGCTACGTTATTTCAATGTATACGGTCCCAATGAGCAGCACAAGGGGCGCATGGCGTCAGTGGCATTCCATAATATGAACCAGTTCCTGGCAGACGGGCATGTTCGCCTGTTCGGCGGCTGGGACGGCTATGCCGATGGCGGCCAGACTCGGGATTTCATTTCGGTGGACGATGTCGTGGCCGTGAATCTGTTTTTCCTGGACCATCCAGAACAGTCCGGTATTTTCAATTGCGGCACGGGCCGGGCGCAGCCGTTCAACGATATCGCATGCGCGGTTGTGAATACGCTGCGAGAAGAAAAGAATCAAGGCAGATTGTCTCTCGAGGCCTTGGTGCAGGAGGGGCTGATCCGCTATATTCCGTTCCCCGACGATTTAAAGGGGCGCTATCAAAGCTTTACGCAGGCCGATACAACACGGCTGCGCGCTGCCGGGTTTACGGCGCAGATGAAGGATGTAGAGCAGGGCGTATCCAGCTATATCCGCGCACTAAGGGGCTGATCGATCAGGAGGCCACTGCCGCCGTGGTGGCCAACCAATTGGCTGCTGTCTCGACAATGTTGCCTTGATGGATTTCACAACCGACAAATTGGTCGCGGTTCAAGGCCAGGGGGCTTGTGGATACGGCATACTCAACATTTTGAGCGCTATGTCCGCAATACTCAGCCACTTGATCTCACCCCGCAAGCGTCTTTTCTCGCGATATTTCACTGTTGTTTTTACCTTATTCCTGCTGTTGATGGCTGCTGGCCAACGGCCGGCTTGCGCGTTGGATCTGAATCTGGCGAGCAAGGAACAATTACTAGGCCTCAAAGGCATTGGCAGCAAAACCGCTGACAAGATACTGACTGCCCGCAAGGATCGGCCATTTCACACGACCGCCGATTTTACATCGCGCGTTCCGGGATTCGGTGTTAAAAAATTGCGGAAATTGCAGGAGCAAGGCCTGACCATCGGCGGCCAGCCACTGCAAGTGCCCACAGCGAAACTGGCTACGGCAGCGAAGCGCACCCCCCGGTTGCGGCCTTCCTTGTCGTCTCAGGCTCTGCCGGCTTTGCCGCTGCTCATCAGGCCTGCGCCTCCCCCAGGCCAGGAACATGTGCCGGGGCCAGCGACCGCCGACGGGAAAACCCGTTAGCGTTCCAGGGTATAAGCCGCCAGGCCTTGGGCAGGAGTGCTATGATTAACGGCAAGATTTGCGATTGTTCACAAGCATCCCGGTACGTCGTGGCTGCTTGCCAGTATCGCGCTTTCACCAACCCAACCTGGGCCTCGCCTTGCGCTCCAGAACAACTCAGACGCCTTATGACAATACATTACCCGACCATAGAAGATACGATTGGCAATACACCGCTTGTTCGCCTGCAGAGAATCCCCGGCCACCTGGGCGAGGAAAAAGGCAATGTCATCTTGGCGAAACTCGAGGGCAATAATCCGGCTGGTTCCGTCAAGGACCGTCCTGCTGCGTCAATGATCCGCCGGGCCGAGGAGCGCGGGGAAATCCAGCCAGGTGATACGCTCATTGAAGCCACCAGTGGCAATACAGGTATCGCATTGGCGATGGCGGCGGCAATCCGCGGTTATAAAATGATCCTCATCATGCCCGATAATCTGTCCGTAGAACGCAGGGCCTCCATGAATGCCTACGGTGCGCAGCTGATCCTTACCCCTGCCGACAAGGGAGGCATGGAATATGCCCGGGATCTGGCCATGACGATGCAGGCCGAGGGTAAGGGGAAGGTGCTTGACCAGTTTGCCAACCCGGACAATCCAAGGGCGCATATCGAAGGCACGGGGCCGGAAATCTGGTCCCAAACCCAAGGACGCATTACCCATTTTGTCAGCGCAATGGGTACAACGGGTACGATCATGGGCGTTGGTTCCTATCTCAAATCAAAAAATCCTCAAATCGAAGTCATTGGCGCGCAGCCCGCGCCGGGTGCTTCCATTCCGGGGATCCGAAAATGGTCCGAGGAATATCAGCCGAAAATCTATAATCCCGCCGGCGTTGACCAGTTCGAACTGATCGGGCAACAAGAGGCCGAAGACATGGCGCGGATGATGGCGGCGCGAGAGGGCATCTTCGGTGGCATCTCTTCCGCCGGGGCGCTGGTTGCGGCATTGCGTACTGCGGCGCGTGTCAACAACGCGACAATCGTGTATATTGTTTGTGACCGGGGCGACCGTTATTTATCGCAAGGGGTATTTGACCCGGCCTGATCTCGCTGTCCAGGGGCGTATATGGGGTCCCGTGGTAAAAGCAGTTTCGTAATGCTATTGGTTTGATTTATGTCAAGATGTTGTCTCGTGTTCAAGACTATGATGACCTGGTATGAAACCGAAATCCATTTTCACGATCCCGCCTGACCTGGGCGAGTCGGCGCACGCGCACCGCAGGCGCATGCTGGCCCGCTTGGGGGTGGCATGGCTGGTCATGATGCAAGTCATGATGTTCGCTTTTCCGGGATATCTGCGTAACGGTTATGCCGATGCGGACAGCCTGGATACGCTCGACACCGCGATCATCGTGATGAATTGGTGCAGCCTGGCGCTGACGATTCCGGTCCTCCTCTATTGCGCCTGGCCAATCTGGCAAGGCTTCAAACCCAATCGCAACCCGGCCCCAAGCCCGCATGCCATGTCCATGAACTGGCCAATCGGGCTTGGCATTATCGTTGCTTTTATTCCTTCCGCGATTGCGACATTCCGCCAGTCGGGAGAGGTCTATTTCGAATCCATCGCCATGTTTGTGGCGTTTGTCCTGACAGCAAGGTACCTTGAGCTCGCGGCTCGCCAATCGGGTGGCGCCGGGCGCGCCGATTTTTTCGAACAAGACTACTCGCGGCTTTCCCGCCATGCGGACAAAGTCGGGCGGTACTTCGTGACTATTCAAATCGTCCTGTCTTTCGTGGCCGCACTGATCTGGTATGGGTTCATTGATGCGGGGCATGCCATTCCGGTACTGGTCGCGCTGTTTGTGATGAGCTGCCCCTGTGCCATGGCCATGGCGGTTCCGGCGGCCGGCGCCGCCGCCCGCGCCGTCGTGCTTGCGCGCCCCCGCCTGAGCCAAGCCGAATTGTCCGATCTGCGCCTTGAGACAATCCGCCTAGCCCGTTTCAGCCTTTACGGGTCGCTGGCCTGGCATTTGCTCATGATCCCATTCGCCCTGGTGGGCTGGGTGCAGCCCTGGCTGGCGGCAATCACCATGTTGATCTCATCCCTTGCTGTCGGGCTGTACGCCTGGCGGTTCTATCGCAAGCATACTTGCGAGATGGTGTCCGATACGGTGCTGGCACGGGAACGGCCAGACCCGATATAGGTCAGCCATGGATGCATTTTTTCTTCTGGTATTGCTGGCCTTCGTGTTTGTATTGGTGATCGGTGTCGTTTTGTACTGGGCCATTATGTCAGGTCAGTTCGACGATGCCGACATAAATGCAAATGTAATATTGCAAGACGAGGACCGAACCGATCTCTAGCCAGGTTCCATCTCTACCGTGCTCGAAGTACGCTCGTATCTTTGTTCGTATCCATTTAATTTGAAATTTGCTGTCCGTTTGTCCTGAACTGTTGTTTTTCCGGATCGGTTACGGACTTGGTTGGCGTTATCCGGGCCAATTGTTCAAAGACTGGTTGAGGGTTGATATTTGTCAAACTCATCGACTGTGATCACCTTATGATGATAGATACAGGTTTTTTTTAGAGGAAAAGCTATGCGTACTCAGAATGCGCTTCCTGCTGATGCAGAGATCTTCAATTACAAGGTCGTGCGGCAGTTCACCTTCATGACGATTGTTTGGGGAATTGTCGGCATGTTTGTCGGGGTGTTTATCGCGGCTCAACTGGTCTGGCCCGAGCTCAATATTGTTGATTGGCTCAGTTACGGCCGACTGCGTCCGTTGCATACCAATGCGGTCATTTTTGCCTTCGGCGGCAGCGCATTGTTCGCCACCTCGTATTATGTCGTGCAGCGCACCTGTCAGGCGCGGCTCTTTTGTGGGCCGCTGGCATCCTTCACATTCTGGGGCTGGCAGCTAGTCATCCTCGGCGCCGCTATTTCATTGCCGGCCGGTTTTACGACGAGCAAAGAATACGCGGAGCTTGAATGGCCGCTGGATATTCTGATCGCCCTGGTCTGGATCGCCTACGCCATCGTCTTCTTCGGCACCATCGTCAAGCGTAAGATGAAACATATCTATGTCGCGAACTGGTTTTATGGCTCCTTCATCCTGACGATCGCGATTTTGCATATTTTCAACAATATCGAACTGCCGTATGACTGGTTCAGTTCGTATTCGGCCTATGCCGGCACGCAGGACGCCATGGTGCAGTGGTGGTACGGTCACAACGCGGTAGGCTTTTTCCTGACCACCAGTTTCCTGGGCATGATGTATTATTTCGTTCCCAAGCAGGCCAACCGCCCAATCTATTCCTATCGCCTGTCAATTGTTCACTTCTGGGCGCTGGCATTCACCTACATGTGGGCAGGTCCGCATCACTTGCTCTACACCTCGCTGCCAGACTGGACCCAGAGCCTTGGCATGGCATTCTCACTGATTCTGCTGGCACCCTCATGGGGCGGCATGATCAATGGCATCATGACCCTCTCCGGCGCATGGCACAAGCTACGCACTGACCCGATCCTGAAATTCCTGGTGGTGGCCCTGTCGTTCTATGGCATGTCCACTTTCGAAGGATCCATGATGTCGATCCGGACGGTAAATGCCTTGTCGCACTACACTGAATGGACCATTGCGCACGTGCACTCCGGTGCCTTGGGCTGGGTAGCCATGATCACTTTCGGCAGCCTGTACTACATGATTCCACGCCTCTATGGTCGTGAGTCCATGTATAGCAAATCATTGATCGAGGCGCATTTCTGGATGGCGACCATTGGTGTCGTGCTGTATATCGCATCGATGTGGATCGCCGGCGTCATGGAGGGCCTGATGTGGCGCGCAACCGAGGCCGACGGTACGCTGACCTATGCGTTCGTTCAGGCGCTGGCCTCCAAGTATACGCTGTATATCATTCGTACCTTGGGTGGCCTGTGCTTCCTGGGTGGCGTATTCGTTATGTTGTTCAATACGATAATGACGATGAAAGGGCAGAAGGGTGTCAACCCGACGATTCCCGCCTTTACCGGGCATGACGCCCGCCAGGTGGTCGCCGTTCAACCCGCGTCTGCTGTTTAAGAGGTATATGATGGCCAATCAAAAGAAAAGTATTTTTACCCATGAAACGCTGGAAAAGAACGTCGGTCTGCTGATCATCTTTTCCATCCTGGTCGTGGCGGTCGCGGGCCTGGTCCAGATCGTGCCGCTGTTTTTCCAGCACTATACAACCAAGGCGGCCCCTGGCATCGTTCCGCTGCAGCCGCTGCAGCTCATAGGGCGGGATGTCTATATCAAGGAAGGCTGTGTCGGCTGTCATTCGCAGCAGGTCCGCACGCTGCAGTCCGAGGTTTCCCGCTACGGCCCTTACTCGGTTGCAGGCGAGTTCGTCTATGACCATCCGTTCCTGTGGGGCTCCAAACGCACCGGCCCGGATTTGGCGCGTGTTGGCGGTCGCTATTCCGACGAATGGCACCGGATTCACCTACGCAATCCACGCGACCTGGTCAAGGAGTCCAATATGCCTGGCTATTATTGGTTGCAAAATAAAGATGTTTCCAACGTCAAAATCCAGGCCAAGATGAAGGCATTGCGTACTTTGGGTGTGCCTTACAGCGATGAACAGATCGCGGCGGCGCCGGCCGAACTCAAGGGGAAAACGGAAGAGGACGCCATTGTGGCGTACCTGCAAAACTTGGGCACAGGCTACACGAAGGCACTGCGCGATCAGGAAGCCGCCGCCGATAAAACCGCAGCTTCAAATGCCCCTGTGGCGGCATCCAACTAAGGAAGGATCATGGACATCGTCGTAGGCGTAATGACACTGCTATCCATTGTCACGTTTTTGGGGATCGTGGTCTGGGCCTGGTCCAGACATCGCGACAAAGACAACGAGGCTGCTGCGCAATTGCCGTTCGCTGTCCCTGATGAAGAAACAATAACTCATGGTAAAAGGTAGAGAAAATGAGTGACTTTTTCAGTAGTTCGTGGAGTTACTACATCGCCATCGTTTCGCTGGCAGGAGTAATCTGGTGCGTATGGTTGTTGTTCACGCAGCGCCGCTGGCTCAAGCACGAGGTGCCCGAGGCGGAAGATACCGGCCATGTTTGGGATGGGGATTTGCGCGAGTTGAACAATCCCGTTCCACGCTGGTGGACTGTCATGTACCTCGGCTTGTGCATCATTGCCCTTGGCATCATGGTTTTGTATCCCGCCCTGGGTTCCAACCCGGGCCTACTCAACTTCACGGCGGCCAAGCAATTGGTGGCGGAGCGCGAAGCGCAGGCGGCGCAGATGAAGCCGCTGTTCGAGAAATTCTCGGCAATGCCCATCGAAGCGTTGGCACGCAACGGCGAAGCCCGCGATATCGGCAAGCGGTTGTTTTTGAACAACTGTGCGCAATGCCACGGCTCGGATGCCAAGGGTGCGCCAAACTTCCCCAACCTGACCGATGGCGACTGGCTGTATGGGGGAACCCCTGAGGTTATCCTGAAGACGATTACCGAAGGACGGCATGGCGTGATGGCACCGTTGTCTGCAGTGGTAACCCCTGCGCAGGCCAATGAAATCGCCAATTATGTACGCTCGCTTTCCGGCTTGGCGCACGATCCCACGCTGATTGCCTCTGGCAGGGCGCAGTTCAATAAAGTGTGCTTCGCCTGTCATGGCATGGATGGGAAAGGGAACCAGGCATTAGGCGCCCCGAACCTGACAGATTCGGTCTGGCTCAATAGCAGTTCAAAGGACACGATCATTAATACGATCTTGCGCGGACGCGAAGGTGTCATGCCGGCGCAGAAGCATTTGCTGTCTGAAGACCAAATCCGCATGCTTGCCGCCTACGTATGGGGCCTGTCCAATAAATAGCGGATATTGAAAAGAACGGTCTATCACCATGTCTGAAAATCATCCCGGATCCCCAGAGGATACGCAGCCAGTGCCTGACTGGCAACCGCCGCGGCGGGTTCCGGCCCGTCCGGTCTTGGCCGATGACAGCAATATGCAGGTCGAGGAAATCAGGGCGAAAATCTATCCCCGCTCGGTCACTGGCGTGTTCGCCAAGTGGCGGATTATCCTGGTGATTGCGACCCAGTTGCTGTTTTATGGCTTGCCCTGGTTGCAATGGAATGGCAGGCAAGCCGTCTTATTCGACCTGGCTGCTCGTAAATTCTATATTTTCGGGGTGGTGCTTTGGCCTCAGGACGTATTTTACCTTGCCATCATTCTGATCATTTCGGCTTACGGGCTGTTTCTATTCACGGCGCTGGCAGGCAGGCTATTTTGTGGTTACGCCTGTCCGCAAACGGTCTATACCGAAATTTTCATGTGGATCGAGCGCAAGGTGGAAGGGGACCGCGTCGCGCGTATCAGGCTGGATGAGTCGCCGATGAGCTGGCGCAAATTCCGGATCAAAGGGACCAAGCATCTACTGTGGCTGATGGTGGCCTGGTGGACGGGCTCGACCTTTATCGGCTATTTCGCGCCCATCAGGGAGCTGGGTGTGCAGTTGCTGCATTTGGAACTGGGGTTCTGGCAATGGTTCTGGATGATATTTTATTCGTTTGCCACCTGGGGCAATGCCGGGTTCATGCGCGAGGCCGTTTGTAAATATATGTGCCCATACGCGCGTTTCCAAAGCGTCATGGTAGACAAGGACACCTTTGTGGTCACCTACGACCGGGTGCGGGGCGATCCAAGAGGGCGGCGTTCCAAGAAAATCGTACCCAGCGAAGCCGGCCTGGGCGACTGCGTCGATTGCACGATCTGCGTGCAGGTCTGTCCGACGGGGATCGATATCCGCGACGGCCTGCAGTACATGTGCATCGGGTGCGGCGCCTGTATTGACGCATGTGATCAGGTCATGGAGAAGATGGATTATCCGAAGGGGCTGATCCGGTATACGTCCGAGAGCGGTATGCTGGATGGCCTGGATAACAGGCAGGCCAGGGCCAGGCTGTTCAAGCCTCGGGTATATATCTATATCGGCCTGCTTGCGATTTTCATTGTCGGGCTTATCATTTCCCTGTCCATGAGAAGCCCGTTGCGGGTCGATATCGTACGTGACCGAGGCATGCTTGGGCGGGAAATTCCAGGAGGCCTGATCGAGAATGTGTATCGGATACAACTGATCAATATGTCGGAGGCCGACCAAACCTTCACTCTGACCGGTACGTCGCCGGACATCAAGGGGGTGCTGGTTTCAACCGGAGATGACGGTACGGCCAATCAGGTCAAAGTGCCTGCTTTCTCGAATGAGTGGCTGCCACTGGTTGTCCGGGTGCCTGCGGAAGGCGCTAAACCGGGGTTGCACCCCATGAGATTGCATATCGAAAGCAATGACAAGGCTGTGGGATTGTTGAAGGCGGAGCAGGATACGACATTTTTTGTACCGCAATAGAGGAACATATATGGAGCATCAAACGCGGGATAAAGGCCCTTGGTATACGGAACCTTGGCCTTGGATACTCATGGCGGGGCCACTGGTCGCCATTGTCGGCTGTGTGATTACCATTGTGCTTGCCTTCGGGAACAATCCTGATCGCGATGTCCGCATGGACGCGCGTAAACAGGGACTGATGGTGACGCGCAGCGCCGGACCGCCCGACGCGGGGGCGCAGGCAGAGACCCCCGCCGTACGCACCCACTAATAATAGGAAACAGGAGGCAATATGCGAACGCTTATGTGGATTCTCTGGCCATCTTTCCTTGCTGCGGGCCTGGCCAGTGGCGTGGTATTTGCCCTAGTTGACCCACGGGATATTCCGTTATTCGGCCATATTCGAATATCCAGTGATCTGGCCTATGCCGCGGGTTTTTTTCTACTTTGGCTCACCGCGGCGTTTTCCAGCACGATGAGTTTTTTCATGGCCAATAGCGGTAATCGTATCGTCTTGTTCAAGAAGGATCCTGAAATCGATTGATGCCTGCGGTGCCGGGCCGTTAGGGCGCATCCGCCCGGGACCGCTCATCAGTATCAGCGGCAGGTCCATGCGGGAGGACATCACGCTGCTATGGGCAATTTATGCGCGTGTCGCCGCGTGGCCGGCAGTCTCTGCTTTTTGAAAATTTTCGTTTTGGATCAGACTTTGCAGGCCATTGACATCCAGGATCCGCACTTCGCGCTGGTGGATGCGGATCAAGCCTTCCTTGGCAAAACGCGAAAGCAATCGGCTGACGGTTTCCAGCGTCAGGCCAAGGTAGTTGCCGATTTCCTCGCGGCTCATGCGCAGCATGTATTCGCTGCCAGAATAACCAAGACAGGCGAAACGCTGGGACAGATTCAATAGAAACGCGGCAAGCCGTTGCTCGGAACGCATGGCGCCCAGCGATAGCACGACGTTGTGGGCGCGGGAAATTTCCTGGCTAAGCAGACGGGTGAAACGATTGGCCAGGGCGGGGATCTCTTTGGAGAGAAAATTCAAATCGTTCATGCGGATGACACAGACCTCGGTATCTTCAAGGGCGATTGCATTTGAAAGATGCACTTTTTCAGCCAAGGCGTCCAGGCCGATAATTTCTCCGGCAAAAACAAAGCCGGTGATTTGCATGTGGCCAGCGGCATTTTCAAGTTGCAATTTCATGGAGCCGGAGCGGATACTGTACAAGGCGTTGAGCTTGTCGCCAGCCTTGAAAAACAGCGTGCCTTTGGGAACGCGAACGCGTTCCTTGACCAATTCATTCAAGCGGGCGGTATCCTGGGCATTCAAACCCTGCGGTACACAAATATGCCCCAAAATACACGTGGCGCAGTGAACTGAGTCCTTGGTAAGCAACTGATGTTTGAGCATTGTGATAGCCGGCCCTTGAAAACCTTCAAAAAAACGATAGTGTGGTACGTTTACGATCTGAATTGGTGCGCAGGTAAATGAAGCGCAAAATAGGTAAGCTCATAGGCTTCGGATAACAGCAGATGCGGGAGCGGCTGCCGTGCTGTTCAATTCCTATGGGAATTTGCCACTATCCGTATATCGACCATATATTATACCATAGCAGTTGTCCTGGCCTATCCGGATACGATCGAAAATTGCTTGTAAAATCATGAGCTTTGCGTCGAAACGACACAGCGAGCACTGGCACCTGCCGGCAGTGATCCCTGGTCGGCCTAAAGCGCCAGGTACTCGTTCCAAACACGGGTGTTGGCGGCCAGCTCTGCCATGGTGCCCGCGTAGCGGATCTGACCTTTTTCCAGCACGTAGGCGCGATCGCTTACAAGCCTGGCAAAGTGCATATTCTGCTCAGATAGCAGGATGCTTACGCCTTTCTGTTTGAGGGCCAGGATCATTTGGATCATTTGTTCCACCACGATAGGGGCTACGCCCTCGGACGGCTCGTCAAGCAGCAGCAGATAGGGGTTGCCCATCAATGTCCGCGCTACTGCCAGCATCTGCTGCTCGCCGCCACTCATCTTTGAGCCGGCCCGCGATGGCATGGTGGCCAGGTTCGGAAACAGGTTGAACAGCGCGGTTTCGTCCCAGTAGGCGACCTGGGCCCCGTCAGGCCAGTAGCGGGCGGCCTGCCTGCCTGTATCCAGGTTCTCCATCACGGTTAAATCTGGGAAAATACGCCGCTCTTCGGGAACGAATCCGATACCGGCTCGGGCGATCTGGAAAGGCTTGCGACGGGCAATATCCTTATCCATGAAGCGAATCGTTCCTTGCTGCCGTACCAGGCCCATGATGCTTTTCATCGTGGTGGACTTGCCTGCGCCATTGCGCCCCATGAGCGCGACAACCTCGCCCTTGCGAATTTGCAGATCGACATCGAACAGAATATGCGCGGCGCCATACCAGGCGTTCAGCCTGGTCACCTCAAGCAGCATCGGCCGAACTGGCGGCGTCTCGTCAGCCGGGAGGTTCATTGTGATTCCCCTGTTGATGGCGTCGCTTCGCTTGCGCGGGACGGGTAGGGAGGATGGGATTCCTGGTCAAGCGCCAGGCCGGAGCCGAAATAAACCTCCCTGACTTTGGCGTTTTCTCTGATTTCCTGGCCAGTTCCCTGGGCAATGAGTTGGCCACGAGACAGCACGAGAATCCGGTCGGCAAAGCCGAAGACAACGTCCATGCTGTGCTCCGTAAACAGGACGCCCGTATTTTGTGCCTTGGCGACGTTCCTGGTCAGCGCCATCAGGGCGGTGCGCTCCTGAGGTGCCATGCCTGCCGTTGGCTCATCCATGAGCAGTAGCGAGGGATGGTTGGCCAGCGCCATGGCCAGTTCGACGCGCTTGATATCGCCATAGGCCAGTTCGGCGCAGGGTCGCGCCGCTTGTCCTTGCATGCCGACACGCTCCAGCAGTTGCATTGCCTGCTCATGATACTGCTTACGCATATTTTTCCAGGGATTGAACGCCCCACCATGATAGGAAAGCAACGCCATCTGGATATTTTCCAGCACGGTAAAGGAGTGGAAGGTGCTGGCGATTTGGAATGTGCGGCCGGCACCTTTGCGCCAAATGGCGCGGGGTGACTGGTTCGTAATGGCGTCTCCATCGAGCCAGATGGTGCCGCTGGTAACGGCGAGCTGCCCGCCGATCATGTTGAAGGTCGTGGATTTGCCCGCACCGTTGGGGCCGATGAGTGCCAGCATTTCTCCACGCTGCAGAGTAAAGCTGATATCCTCCACGGCGATGAAGTCCCCGTAATGACAGGAGACATGCTTGAGTTCCAGCAGATTCATCGCAGCTCCCTGCGAGGGCGGCCAACATTGCCGCGTGCCGCTTTCCATGCCGCCAGTTGCTCGCCCAGGCCGGCAAGGCCTTGCGGGAATAACAGCACAAGGAGCAGGATGATCAGGCCGAAAAGCCCTTTCCAGTATTCGGTAATTCCGGTTATATAATCGTGCAGCAAAACATAGAATCCCGCGCCGGCCAGCGGACCGCTGACCGATTGGACGCCGCCCAGGAGCACCATGACGAGACCGTCTATCGATTTGCTTACGTAGAGTTCCTCTGGTGAAATACTGCCTTTCGAGTAGACGAAAAGGGCACCGGCGAGTCCGGCAAAGAAACCGGCGATGACAAAGGCAAGCCACTGTACGCGCTTACCATCGATGCCGATGGCATTGCTGCGCTGCATGGAATCGCGGCTCGCTCTCAGTGCATAGCCCAAGGGAGAAAATAACAGCCGGCGCAGGATCAGGATGCTGATCAAAACAGTAAATAGGGTGAAGTAATAGAACCGGTCGCCATCGGCCAGCCAATCGGCGGGCCATATGCCGATCAGTCCGTTGGAGCCGCCGGTCATATCGTTCCATTGATAGGCGATCGACCAGGTGATTTGGGCAAAGGCAAGGGTCAGCATGGCCAGGTAGATGCCCGATAACCTGACGCAGAACCATCCGTAGACAAGCGCCGCCGCAGCGGCAATAAACGGAGCCGCCAGGATGCTGATCTCCATGGGCAGCGCATAGCGCTGCAGCAAGATCGCGGCGGCATAGGCGCCCATCCCGTAATAGGCAGCGTGTCCGAACGAGTGCATACCGCCAGGCCCCATGATGAAATGCAGGCTGGAGGCGAAAAGTACGGCAATTAGCATATCCTGGACGAGCACGGGCAAATATGGGAAAGTGGTGCCGGCCGTCGGGACCAAAGCCAACAGTACAATCAGTCCGACGCCCGCTGCGATCATACGGGGTCGGGCCCGGCGATACGGTTTTTCCAGCGCGGCGGGGCCGCGCGTCGTGCCCGTCTGTTTGCCGAACAATCCCCAAGGCTTGAAAACCAGGACGATGGCCATGATCAAGAATTCGATTACTAGCGTCAGTTGGGGTAAATCAATGGCCAGGCTGCCCATATGGATCGTTCCCAGACCGATGCAAAGCGCCTTGACCTGGGCGATCACAAACGCGGCCACAAAGGCGCCGGGAATCGACCCCATTCCGCCAATAACCACCACCGCGAAGGCGTCCCCTATGGTCAGCAAGTCCAGGCCGAGGCTGGCGGGTTCGTTGGGCAATTGCAGCGCGCCGGCGAGTCCGGCAAGAAAGGCCCCCAGCGCGAAAACGCCGGTGAAAAGCCAGGCTTGATTGACACCAAGGGTTTCCAGCATCTGCCGATCCTGCGTCGCGGCGCGTACCAGCGTTCCCCAGCGGGTTTTGTTAAGAATCAACCATAGCAGCAGCAACACCAGCGGACCGACGCAAACCAGCAACAGGTTGTAGGTAGGGAATTGACGTCCGAAGATCGATAGAGACCCTGCGAGCGCAGGGGCATGGGGGCCAAGCAGATCTTCCGGCCCCCATAACCAGAGGGCGAGATCGCTGAGCACCAGCACCAAAGCGAACGTGGCCAGCAGTTGAAACAGTTCGGGTGCGCGATAGATGCGTCTAAGTATCGCGATCTCGATCACCCCTCCTAGCGCGCCGGTGGCAACCGCGGCTAGCAGCACGCCGCACCAGAAGCCGATATCGGTGCGGGGCAGATAATGGGAGGCCAGGCTATACGCCAGGTACAGGCCGAACATATAGAGCGAGCCGTGGGCAAAGTTGACAATCCGGCTGACGCCAAAAATCAACGATAAGCCGCAGGCGACCATGAACAGGGACGAGGCGGCCGCCAGTCCGTTGAGAAACAAAAGGAAGAATCCGCCGAAGTCCATGCGCTAATTTGCCGGATTAAGCCTAATGGCCTCAGCGGGCGGGTCGCAGTTTACTGATCTGCGCATCGTCGGGTTGCACACTGGCGCCATCGACGTAACGGGCATCCACCATGATCCCTTTACCATCCTTCAGATCCAGCTTGCCGACGTATGCGCCCAACGTGGACTGATGATCCTGCGGCCGATACATCATGGGGCCGAAAGGCGAATCAACGGGAAGTCCTGAAAAGGCTTGGCGGATGGCCTCGGTCTCGGTCGATCCCGCCTTGCGGATCCCTTCGGCTATGGATTTGATCGCCATATATCCGACAATGGTGCCCAGGCGCGGGTAGTCATTGAATCGGGCTTGATAGGCGGCAAGAAATGCCTTGTGTTCGGGCGTATCGATAGACTGCCAGGGGTAACCTGTGACGATCCAGCCTTTCGGGGTGTCGGCGCCAAACGTGTCCAAATACTCGGGTTCGCCGGTCAATAGGCTGACGACTGGCAAATGATCAAAAAACTTGCGGGTGGCGCCGGCCCGAACGAATTTTGTAATGTCGGGCCCGAATAATACGTTGAAGATCGCATCGGGTTTGGCTTCTCCCAGTGCCTGGATCACGCTGCCCGCATCCACTTTCCCAAGCGGCGTGGCCTGGTCGGCGACAAACTCGATATCCGGCTGGGACTGCTTCATGAGCGTCTTGAAAGTTTCAACGGCGGACTGGCCATACTCATAGTTGGGATAAACCAGCGCCCAACGCTTTTTCTTCAGCTTCAAGGCTTCCGGCACCAGCATGGCGACCTGCATATAGGTGGAGGCGCGCAGGCGATAGGTGTAGGCATTGCCGTCCGCCCAAACCAGCTTGTCGGTCAATGGTTCGCTGGCGAGATAAAAGACTTTCTTGTGACGGGCGAAATCGGCCAGCGCCAGGCCGATGTTCGATAGGAAGCCGCCGGTCAGCACATGAACTTTATCACGGCTGATCAAGGCCTGGGCTTCCTTGATGGCATTGCCCTGATTGCCGGCGTCGTCCCTGGTGATAATTTTCAGCTGGCGCCCGTTGATCCCCCCCTTTTTATTGACTTCTTCGGCCGCCAGCGTCATGCCGTTTTTATAGGGTTCGAGAAAGGCGGGGAATACCTTATAGCTATTGATTTCCCCGATCCGAATGTCTCCCGTGTTTTGGGCCGAAGCCGCTGGCGCGATGCCCAGACTGACGGAAAATGCCAAGATTAACCGCCTTAGCGGTTTGCTGTTGCCCATGCGCATAGACTGATCTCCCAATCACTGATCTTGTTTTTTATGATTTGCTAAGTTTAATTTAGTGTCGCCGTTAAATCACAGATTTTGCGAATCTGGATCAAGGATTTTTCACCCTTGCGGGCATTGCCGGCATTGGGCACGCCGCAAGCCGCGGGGGGAAGGCAGCCGATCCTGGCCCAGTAAGACGCAATTTTCTTCTATAATAAGCCATCGCCCCACGGTTTCTGTCAAGCCGCGAGTGGCAGCTCAGCTCGCGTCGTTCGACCGAGCCTTTTTCCTATCAACATTTTTGTTACGGGTGTCATATGTCCTGGCAGTTGTGGTCCGCCTTTTTCGTGGCTTGCTGGGTGATCAGCATTTCGCCTGGTGCAGGGGCGGTTGCCGCCATGTCAACGGGCCTGAATCACGGTCTGCGCAGAGGGTATTGGAATATTCTTGGCTTGCAGCTGGCTTTGCTTTTGCAGATTGCCATCGTAGCGGCGGGCGTGGGCGTATTGCTGACGACGACCAGTTGGGCGTTTTCGTTGATCAAATGGTTCGGCGTTTGCTACCTGCTTTATCTGGCCTGGCAGCAGTGGCATGCGCCTGCGCGCATGATTGAGCTGGAAGCCAATGCTCCGCAGGTATCGGCGAAGCGATTGGTGCTCAAGGGTTTTCTGGTAAACATGAGCAACCCGAAGGCGATGGTGTTTCTGCTTGCCGTATTGCCCCAGTTTATCGATCCTAAGCTGCCGTTGACGCCTCAGTATGCCATCATGAGTCTGACCATGACGGTCATCGACGTGATCGTCATGAGTGGTTATACCTTTCTTTCCGCCCGCATTCTAAGGCTGCTGAGAACCGCTAGGCAGCAAAAAATCCTGAATCGTGGGTTCGCGGCCATGTTTACCCTTGCGGCAGGCTTGTTATCACTGGTGCATCAAGCCGGCAAGTAACAAAACATAGAAAAGCGCAGGGCCCGCATGCACTTCCGGTGTACGAGGGCCCTGTTTTTTGCTGTAGCCCAGCGGGCTATGGTTTATTCAACCCCGCTTGCTGGATGATCGAGCGGTTGTTTTCGTATTCCTGGGCAATCGTGCTGGCAAAGCGCTCTGGCTTGCCACCGCTGGGGATGTTGCCTGAAGCCACAAGGCTATCGATCATGTCCTGGCTGTTTAGTGCCTTGTCAAATGCCGTATTGAGCTTTTCAATAACCGCGGAAGGCGTGCCTGCCGGCGCAAAAATCCCGAAATTCGATTTCAGATTGGCTTTTGGCTGACCTAGCTCGGCAAAGGTGGGGATGTCTGGCATGCTGTCGAGTCGCTTTTCCGCGCCGATTGCCAGCGCGCGCAGCTTACCCGCCTTGATGTTCTCGATCAGCGTGGCGGAAACATTGGTCGAAAAAACTTCAAATTGCCCCCCCAGGGCATCATTCATCTGCTGGCTGCCGCCCTTGTAAGGAATCACCGTCATATCGACTTTCAAGTCATGGGCAAGCTGGCTGAACATGATGTGCCCGATGGTGCCCATGCCGGAGGTGGCCCAGCGGATTTGTCCTGGCGATTGTTTTGCTCTCTGGACAAAAGTGGGGAAATCGCCCGCCTGCAATGTGTTGGTCCCCAGCAGGACGACTGGAGAGTACATCACGCCGATCACGGGAGTTACGGCTTTGACGGGGTCATAAGTGACTTTTGAAAAAAATGGCGTCAAGGTCAGCGGACTGGTCGCAGAAAAGGCCAGGGTATAGCCATCGGGCGTGGCACGCGCCAGTTCCGTGATGTTGATGGTGCCGCCGGCGCCGGGCCGGTTTTCCACCACCACCGGTACGTGCAGGGAAGCCGATACTTTTTCGGCCAGGCGTCGTGCCACGACATCGCTGAGGCCGCCTGCCGGGTAACCGACGGTCAGGCGTATGCTTTTTTCCGGGAATTCGGCAGCCTTTGCCATGGTGGCCACGCCCATGGCCAGCAGAAGTATTGTAAGGCCGCGCAGCGGTGTTCTGTGTTTGCAAAAATTCATTGTGAAAGACGAGGTGAGTTCGCAATCTTGCGGATAAGCGAAAAAGACATGTTGTTGTCGAATGCTGCGTTGATTGAATGCTGCGTTGATTATATGACAGACCAGATAGCAGGGGCGGCAATTGGATGGCATGCTGCGTCTTATGACAATGTGGCGAGCACGGGGGCAGGGGTATTGGCGAGCGCAGGTGGGATCAGCGCTACGGCAGGCGGCCTTCGGCCGGGATTGTCGGGCAGGATGAATTGTAGGGGTAGAAAGACGCATAAAAAGCAAAAAGCCCTTCTGAAGAGAAGGGCCAATATTGCGATTGATGCTTATTTGAAAATGCCGCAGCCTATGTGCCGGCAAAAGGATATATCATCCTGAAAGCTTTGGTGCCCAAGGGGGGACTCGAACCCCCACACCCGAAGGCACATGGACCTGAACCATGCGCGTCTACCAATTCCGCCACCTGGGCAAAAACAATAAATTTTTTGTTTACTGTTTAAGAGCTAAGACAGAGATTATATAGAGTTATTTTTCAGAACGCTAGTGCGAAATCCAATTTTTATCAAAAAAAGTACGATCTGTTTTTTTTGTTGTAAAAAAGTTGCATCGACAGGCGATGAGATCACGCAAGGGGAGCAGGGCGAGTTGATGGGGAGGATCCGCTACCGGCAAGCGGGAATGCCAGTGTCACGAACGGGATGGTTGATAATGGCGTGGTTTGCTGAGACCGTCGTGCCATGAGTCATGAGCCATGGGGACGATAGGTCCGGCTGCAAGGCAACGGGATCGCACGACGGAAGAACGGCAATGGAGGGGAAATTATCATGAGCGAAGCATGTCTTGCGGGGCACCAGCACCCCGCGTCAGGCTTCAGGGTTTCAGGATGCGGCCCTGTCTTTTAGCATCGTATAAAGCTGGTCTTTGAGTTGCAGTTTTTCTTTTTTCTTTTTCTCGATCTCGGTATGTATTTCACTGAAGTCGCGCGACTCCAGGGTTTGTAATTCCTGGTCTAGATCATTATGTTTATTGAAGAGACGTTTAAAGTTGATGTCTTCTTCCTTCAGTTGAGAGATTAACTCGCGATATTCAGGAAACATAACGACTACCTCCTTCAGTGATGTGTAGGAAGAAACCATTATACAGAGAAAGCATGCCGCGCCCAAGATGGGGCGGCAGCATCATTTTCTATGAGAAACAATAGCTTATAAGAAAATAGCTATTTGCTGGGAGGGGGAGGTCGGGTGTGGGTCACCGGTGCCGTCTTGCTGCGATCGTTCAGATTGACCGCGGCCGGAAACAGATCCCAAATGGCGATGAACATTGCCGCAATGAGCGGGCCGATGACGAATCCCGTCAAACCGAACAAGGTCAGTCCACCCAGCGTGGAAATCAGGACGAGATAGTCAGGCATTTTCGTGTCCTTACCAACCAATACGGGGCGCAGGATATTATCGGAAAGGCCTATCACCAACACGCCGAAAAGCACCAGGACGACACCTTCCCACAGATGGCCACTGACCAGAAAATACAGGGCAACCGGCGACCACACGATGGCTGCGCCAACCGCCGGAAGCAGCGAGAGAAAGCCCATGACCACGCCCCAGAGCAATGCCCCCTGAATACCCAGAATCCAGAAAATAAGTCCGCCGAGCAGACCCTGGACGGCGGCGATGGCGACATTGCCTTTGACGGTTGCCCGGATTACCGTATTGAACTTCTGGAACAGGAATTGCTTGTGTTCATCGGTGAGAGGAATCAGGTTCTTGCAGCGTGCAGTCAGTGCCGGGCCATCTTTGAGAAAGAAGAACAGCAGATAAAGCATGATGAAGAACTCGACGATGAAGCTAAAGAAGTTCTGGCCGATATCCACGGCCTGTGTCGCCAGATATTTGCTGGCTTGCATCATTCCGGCCGAGATCTTTTCGTAGAGCGAGGAAAGATTGTAGATTTCGAAACGCGCCAGGAAGTCGCGCAACCATTGCGGCATGGCCTCGGAAATTTTGGCTGCATACTCGACCATATTGAATTGGCCCGATTGCATGCGCTGGTAAAGCATGACTGATTCATTGATCAGGGAGATGGAGATCAGGATCAGCGGAATGATGGCGATGAGCAGGCAGATGAAAAGGGTAATGATGGATGACGTGGTGTTGCGACCAGGCATTTTTTTCAGCAGCAAAATTTGCAGGGGGCGAAACAGCACCGCCAGTACGATTGCCCAGAAGATTGCGCCGTAGAAAGGAACGAGCAGTTTCAGGAACGCCAAAGAAACGGCGATCAGTATAATGATGAAGGTATTGAAATAGATGCTTGAGCGGTTCAGGTAGGCCATGGTCATGGTGCCTTCGCAAAAAGGAGGTGGATTTCATTCTAGATGATTTTGCTCATTCTCTAGAATTTATCTTTACAATGTTTCGAATTCGGTCGGATGGATAAAGAAGATAGGATAAAAAAGTATGTTGCGTACAACAGCAAAGTTCACCCTCCTTGCAATCGCTGGCTTGCTTGCCCTGGGCGGATGCTCTACCGCGCCGCCGAAAAATGCCGAGGACTTGTGCGAGATATTCCGCGAAAAACCCGATTGGCACCGGGCTGCGCTGGACACACAGGCCAAGTGGGGTGTTCCCGTGCCTGTTCCGTTCGCCATGATGTATCAGGAATCGTCCTATCGCCATGATGCGAAGCCGCCGAAGAATTATATATTGTGGTTCATCCCCTGGGGGCGGGTAAGCTCGGCTTACGGCTATGCGCAGGCCAAGGACGAGGTATGGAGCGATTACGAGCGCGAAACCAATCAGAGTGCTAGTCGCGATGATTTCGAGGATGCGCTGGATTTCATGGGTTGGTATATGTCCAAGGCGCAGGCACTCAATGGTACGTCCAAATGGGACGCTTACGGCCAATATCTGAATTATCACGAAGGCTGGGGCGGCTATCGGCGACAGACGTATAAATCAAAGGCCTGGCTCATGCGCACGGCTGATATTGTCAAAGAGAGGGCCGCACGGTATACGGCGCAATATAACAGTTGCCGCGACCAACTGGGGTAGTGGCGTGCCTGCCGTGAATGCGCGGCGATCGGTACTCACGGACAATGAGGCATGGCCCGGGCGCTGTTCCCACCCTTGCGATTGAGCACTACGGCCTGGGCGAGTCCTTTGCCGGATGAACGCGCCACACCAGCACCAGGTAGGCCAGCACGCCCGCAATTAATCCCCAGAAGGCAGAGCCGATGCCGAAAAAAGAGACGCCGGACGCCGTCATCAGGAAGGTAATTGCACCGGCTTCGCGTTCAGATTCATGCGCCATGGCGCCGGCCAGGCCGGACGAAAGGGCACCCAATAGCGCTAATCCTGCCAGCGAAGCCACGAAGGCTTCCGGTATGGCGATGAACAAGGTGGTGACGACGGTGGCAAACAGACCGAAGAAAATGTACAGGATGCCGCAAGTGATCGCCGCGATATAGCGGCGATGCACGTCGGGGTGGCATTCTGGGCCGGTACAGATCGCGGCGGTGATCGCGGCCAGGGTGGTGCCGTGCAGGCCAAAGGGCGCAAATAGCGCCGTTGCAATGCCTGTAGAGGTAATGAGTGGTGAAATCGGCGTGTGGTGGTAGCCGCTGGACTGGAGTACCGCGACACCCGGGGCATATTGGGAAGCCAAGGCCACGACCGCCAGTGGCACCCCGACCCCGATCAGCGCGGGAACCGACAAGCCAGGGGGGGTCAAGGTGGGAATGACGAAGTGGAAACTCAGAACTTGCGTGTTGAGCATGCCAAGCAGAACGCAGACCACGATACCCGTCAACAAGGCGGCAAGGACAGCATAGCGCGGCGTGAAGCGTTTCGCGAGAAGGTAGGCCATGAAGATCGGCAACACCAGTTTGGGCGCTTGCTGCAACGAGACAAACAAATGGGCGCCGAAAACAAACAGGATACCCGCCAACATGCCTGAAACAATGCTGCGTGGCACATGCTGCATGAGTCGGGAAAATAAGCCGCTTGCGCCCAGCAGAATGACAAGCAGGGCGGCGAAAATATAGGCACCGATGATGTCGGGATAGCGATATTGCGGCAAGGCGTCGATCAGCAATGCCGCTCCGCCGGTGGAAAAGGCGCAAACAACAGGTGTTTTGTAGCGAAGGCTAAGGAGCAGCCCGCAAGCTCCGCTGGTGAGGGAGATTGCCCAAATCCAGGTAGTAAGCTGTTCCTGGCTTAGACCTGCGGACTTTGCGGCTTGGATGATAATGGCCACCGGCCCTGTCAGGGAGACAAGGACAGTGATGATGCCTGCGATAAGGGCCGAAACGGAAAAGTCTTTTTTGAGTTGTCGCAACACGCCCATGGCACTGCACCGAGAATGAATCAGTGCAGATTATGCGTCCTTATCAGGCCGACCGCAATCCCTTCGATGGCAAAGTCGTTCTCACCAGTCACGATGATGGGAGCGAACTCGTCGTTTTCGGGCAGCAATTCGATGGTTTTCCCCTTGCGGCTGAAACGCTTTACGGTGACCTCGTCGTCGATGCGGGCCACCACCACCTGGCCGTTGCGCGCATCCTGACTGCGTTTCACGGCGAGCAGATCGCCATCCATGATCCCAATGTTCTGCATGCTCTGTCCCTTGACGGTAAGCAGATAATCAGGCTGTTCATCGAAAAGGGAGGGATCAACGGTGAGTTCGCGATGGATGTGCTCGGTGGCCAGGATCGGATTGCCCGCGGCGACCTTGCCGACCACCGGCAACAGCAGATGGCGCAGGCTTTCGGCCAGGCTGCGGCTAGGCTCCGGGCGTGGTTCGTGTGCGGCGGGAGGGGCCTCGATGCCGTCGGCCAGCCGGATGCCACGCGAAGCGCCGGCGGTGAGAATGATGGCGCCTTTCTTTGCTAGCGCCCGCAAATGGTCCTCGGCGGCGTTGGGCGACTTGAAACCAAGCGTGGCAGCGATTTCGGCACGGGTAGGAGGAAAGCCCGTCCGCTCGACGGCCGCTTTGATCAAGTTGAGAATTTCCTGCTGGCGCGCTGTCAGTTTTAGGCTCATTGCTTTCCCGTAAGGTATGGTCGCATTCCAAGAATGCATTTACTCAGTGCAGTGAATACAGTCAGCGAAAATCAATATTGCAACTGGCCAGGGCATTCGGCGAGTTCTTCACGCCATGCCGAGTCATTTGCAATAAAAAACGGACTGTATGTATATACAGTCCGTATTCTGCCCCATTAGCGGGTGCTTTGCAAGCATTTTGAGTGCGCTTGTTCGCCAATACCCGCATGTTTCGGGGCCGCGCCACAAATTGACAAGCATTGCCGGGCCCTGGATGTGGAGTCTGGCCGATAGCCGGGGCCGGCTATCGCATTGGCCTTTCCTACAATACAGAGGCTATGGCGGCGACCACGTTATCTATGTTGCGCGTGTTGAGGGCGGCAACGCAGATCCGTCCGCTATTGACTGCGTAGATGCCATGCTCGCTGCGCAGGCGCTCGACTTGGTCCTTGGTCAGGCCGGAGTAGGAGAACATGCCGCGTTGGGCGAGCACGAAACTGAAATCTTGCTGGACGCCGGCCGCGGCAAGCTTTTCAACAAGTTGCTTGCGCATTTCGCGAATGCGATCGCGCATTTGAGCCAGTTCCTGTTCCCATTGCTCGAACAGTTCAGGCGTGTTCAGGATTTGGGCCACCAGCATGCCGCCATGGGTAGGGGGGTTGGAGTAGTTGGTCCGAATCACCCGCTTGATCTGGCTGAGCACGCGAGCGGACTCGTCTTTGTCGGCAGTGACTACGGTCAGGGCACCGACGCGTTCCCCATAGAGGGAGAAAGACTTGGAGAACGAAGAGCTGATGAACATGGCAATGCCAAGATCCGCAAATTCGCGCACGACAGCCGCATCCTCATACAGGCCCGCACCGAAACCCTGGTAGGCGATGTCCAGAAACGGGATCAGGTTGCGTTCCTTGACGATTGCCGCCACCTGTTTCCATTGCTCGGCTGTGGGGTCGACACCGGTGGGGTTATGGCAGCAAGCATGCAGAACTACGATGGACTGCGCCGGCATGGCGCGGAGGGAGGCCACGAAGCCATCGAAATTCAGGCCATGGGTGGCCGGGTCGTAGTATGCATAAGTCTCTACCTGGAAGCCAGCGCGCTCGAACAGGGCACGGTGGTTCTCCCAGCTAGGGTCGCTGATGTACACGGTTGCATCGGGCTGGATCTGTTTCAGGAAGTCGGCGCCAATCTTCAGGGCGCCGGTGCCGCCAAGTGCCTGGAAGGTGAGGGCACGCGCGTCGCGAATGACTGCGGCGTCCTTTCCAAAGAGCAGTTCCTGCGCGCCCTTGTTGTAATTCACGATACCCTCGATAGGCAGGTATCCGCGCGCGGCGTGGGTCTCTACCCGCAATCTTTCCGCTTCCTGGACCGCCTTGAGCAGGGGAATCTTGCCATTGTCATCGTAATAAACGCCGACGCCAAGATTGACTTTGGTGTCGCGGGTATCGGCGTTGTATTGTTCGTTTAAACCCAGAATGGGGTCGCGGGGGGCCAGTTCGACGGCGGTGAAAAGGGTAGTCATTGTGATTAATACAGGTGAGGTTGCAGGGAAGGTCGAATAAAGTGGATAATGAACGATTGTACGCCTAAATGACCCTCAATTTAACCCTGGACGCACAATCTATGAGCGAAGCCGGATTTATCGAGTTTCCAGACAGTCCTTTTCAGTTGTACCAACCCTATCCTCCGGCTGGGGACCAGCCAGCGGCGATCGAGGCGCTGACGCAAGGCGTCGAAGACGGGTTGATGTACCAGACGCTGCTTGGCGTTACCGGGTCGGGCAAGACCTATACGATGGCCAATGTTATCGCACGCCTAGGGCGGCCCGCGCTGGTGCTGGCTCCCAACAAAACGCTGGCCGCGCAACTGTATTCGGAAATGCGCGAGTTCTTTCCACGCAATGCCGTCGAGTACTTCGTCTCCTATTACGATTATTATCAGCCCGAAGCCTATGTGCCGACACGCGATCTGTTTATCGAAAAAGATTCGTCCATCAACGAGCATATCGAACAGATGCGGCTTTCCGCCACAAAAAGCCTGCTTGAGCGGCGCGATACCATCATTGTGGGCACGGTCTCCTGCATATACGGTATCGGCAACCCGGGCGACTACCATGCCATGGTGCTAGTGCTTCGCACCGGGGACAGGACGCCGCGCCAGGAAATCCTGGCCCGACTGGTTTCCATGCAGTACGAACGCAATGATGTCGATTTCACCCGCGGCACGTTCCGCGTCCGCGGCGAGGTCATTGATATCTTCCCGGCAGAGAGCGCCGAGCTCGCGGTCAGACTCAGCCTGTTTGACGATGAGGTTGAAAGCCTGGATCTGTTCGATCCCCTGACCGGCAAGATTCGGCAGCGGGTGCCGCGTTTCACCGTATACCCGAGCTCGCACTATGTCACACCCCGCGATACCGTGCTCAGAGCGATAGAGACGGTCAAGGAAGAATTGCGGGACCGGACCAAGTTTTTTGTCGATAACAACCAACTGGTCGAGGCCCAACGCATTGAGCAGCGCACCCGCTTCGACATCGAAATGCTGCAGGAGTTGGGCTTTTGCAAGGGAATTGAAAATTATTCGCGCCATCTGTCCGGTGCGGCGCCTGGCGAGCCCCCGCCGACGTTGATCGACTACCTGCCGCAGGATGCGCTGATGTTCTTCGATGAAAGCCACTGGATGATGGGACAGTTGCGTGCCATGTATCGCGGCGACCGCTCGCGCAAGGAAACCCTGGTGCAGTTCGGCTTCCGGTTGCCTTCGGCCATGGATAACCGGCCGCTCAAGATGGAAGAGTTTGAGCAACGCATGCGGCAGAGCGTTTTTGTCTCGGCGACACCGGCCGATTACGAAAACGAGCATTCGGACAACGTGGTGAGGCAGGTGGTCAGGCCAACCGGTCTGATTGATCCCGTCGTAGAGGTCAGGCCGGCGTTGACCCAGGTTGATGATTTGCTGGGTGAGGCGAAACTGCGCGTGGCTGCCGGCGAACGGGTGCTGGTGACGACGCTGACCAAGCGGATGGCGGAGGATCTGACGGATTATCTGACCGAGAGCGGGATGAAAGTGCGTTATCTGCATTCAGATATCGATACGGTAGAGCGGGTGGAGATTATCCGGGACTTGCGGTTGGGTAATTTCGACATCCTGGTCGGAATCAACCTGCTTCGGGAAGGCCTGGATATTCCGGAAGTGTCGCTGGTTGCCATTCTTGACGCAGACAAGGAAGGGTTTTTACGCTCCGGGCGCAGTTTGATCCAGACGATCGGGCGTGCCGCGCGCAATCTGAACGGCAAGGCCATTCTATACGCAGATCGAATCACTGACTCCATGCGACAAGCCATGGACGAAACCGAGAAGCGCCGAGAGACGCAGATGCAGTTCAATATCGAGCATGGCATTACGCCGCAGGGGGTGCGCAAATCGGTTCGGGAAATGATCGACGGCGTGATCCAGGACGCGGCCACTGCCCAGGATGCCGATGATATCAAACTTGAATTGTTGCTGGCGGACGAGAAAAATCTTGCCAGGGAAATCCGTCGTTTGGAAAAACAGATGCAGGATCATGCGCGCAATCTGGAATTCGAGCAGGCTGCGGCAGCCCGGGATCAATTGACGCGACTCAAGGAGAAGGCGCTGTTGCGGTAGTGCGCCTCACTAAACGATTCATTTGCTTTCACTCTGTTTTTTCAGCAGCCTCTCAATCAGGGTATGATACAGTCCATTTTCTATTTAACTTAGTGCGATTTGTCAGAAAATGCGTGTTAATTCTTTTAGCAAACAATTCATTGCGCTCATAGCCCTGGTCACGGCGCTCAGCGTAATCATTGTCGGGTATGTCGAGAAACAGGTCGTGGAAACCGTAGAGGAAACGGCGCCGACCAAGGCGGTAGCGGAAGAAAAGCACAACGAGGCATTGATCAATTCGCTGACGAACATGACCCAGAGCGTGAAATTCCCGCTTAATGAGCATTCGATCATGTATACCGGGTATATCTTGGGCGCGGGCTATTCCTCGTATCAATTCCGGGCGTTCAAGGACCAGAAGCTCAAAGTCAACCTGAAAGGGGACCCTTCGATTGATCTGGTGCTTTTTGGCCAGGAAGCCTATGCCGTGGAGCGGGACAAAGAGTATGTGATCCCCGCTGAGGGGCTTTACGAATTGCGGGTATTGTTCAAGACCGACATGGAATCCCGCCAGGAGCAGGCCGCCATTGCGCACAAAGCGACGGCCGTGCCCTATACGATAACCATAAACCTGCAAAACGGCCCGCAAACCATGTCGACGCCATGACGTCGTGTGCGATGCAAAAAAGGATGACCTGGGTCATCCTTTTTTATTTTGTGGCAGCGCTTGGGTGGTAAGGGCCAAGCCAAGGGCAACTAACGGTTCGCCTGTTTTTCTCCGCCTAATGCTTCGACCAGCGCGTCCAGCAGGCCAGCCAGCTCCGCCGTCATCAAGGTCATGTCGGCGTCAAAGCGTTCCTCTTCGTCCATGGACGAGATGTCCTGTCCTTCCTTGAGAATGTCAAGCGGGGTGATGCGCTTGATAATCAGGCTGTCGCTGAGCACGAACGACACCCGGTCCGACCACGTGAGCGCCAGTTTGGTGCATTGTTTGCCGGACTGAATATGTTTCTGGACATCTTCCTTTTCCGGGCTTTGCCGGACATAACGAATTGTCGCTTTGTTTTCGGAGGAGGATTGGAGTTCCGTGTCCTGGTCTATGGAGAACATGGCGGGTGCCTCGTCGGCAAGCAGCCATTCGGTCATGGCGGCGGACGGGGACTGCTCGGTGTAAAGACTCTTCAAGGGCAGTGGATCGATGACCTTGGCCAGCGCGCCGATGACTTCGTCGGCTTTCGTGGCTGACGCGGCATCGATGACCAGCCAGTGGTTGCGTGTGTCAATCCAGACGCGGGTATCGCGGAAGATGCTGAATGCCTTGGGCAACAGGGTCTCGGTGACTTGTTCCTTGATTTCGCGCATTTGCTTGCGGCCCGGTTTGTAGCCTTGCTGCTCTTCGATTTCCTGCGCTTTGGCTCGGGTAAATTGGTTGATGACGCTGGAAGGCAACAGTTTCTTCTCGATGCGCAGCGACAGCAGGTATTGCCCGCCAAGTCCATGGGCAAGCATGCCATTTTCGCGTGCCGGCACCCATCCCATGCTGAGCATGTCCGACTTGTTGCCGGGACTGAACACGGCTTTGCTCAACTTGTCTTCCAAGTCTTCCTGGGTGGGTTTCCAATCGGCGGCCAGCCGGTATACGCTCAGATTCTTAAACCACATACTTTTATGCCAAAAACTATTATTGTACCGGTTTAACCTCGCTTGAGCAGGCAGGCTTCGGCGGTGGCGTGGTAAAAGTTTGTGATGGCATCGTCAATGGGACGGTTCGAAAAAAATGTGTGCTGCCAACACTCAGTGAGGCGGTTGCTGGAACGTTTCCGATACCTGGGGCAATTACATGGCGTGCTGGCAAGGCAAAAAAAAACCTGCCGGGAAGGCAGGTTAAATACGGGTTGCAGTGCTATAAAACTTACGGGGTATAGCACTGGGAACTTGGCGAAGCCACAAAAGGGGATTGAAACTTGCTGCTTCGTCGAATTCCAAGCGTAATGTAATGGTTTTCCTCTGACAATGTCCTGAATTATTGATACTGTGGATACTGTGATGGCTTCTCCGGGTGAGGGCCAATTGCTGGGCAAGCAGGGCATGCTATGATGCGCGCTTGAATTCGCGGACTGACGGCGGCGCGGACGATGGTCGAACCAGGGCTTTTCGTAGGCGTTCGAGGCCCGCGTCGGGCGCGAGCCGCCAGCCTGCGGAAAAAAATGTCTCAAATTTATCAATACTGTCTAAATATACAGTATAATTTAATGCGATAATTGCTGTTGGCTCATATGCAGGGCTTATTTGATATTGCCCGCATAGATATCGCAATTGGCCTGTCGCGTATTGCATCCAGGCGCAAACCTGCGGTTAGCCTTCAGTTTTCAAATCCATCAGTCACAAGGACCCTACATGGACGACAAGCAATCCAAAGCCGCTAGTGCGGAACGCGCCAAGGCGCTCAGCGCTGCACTCTCTCAAATTGAAAAGCAGTTCGGAAAAGGATCCGTTATGCGCTATGGCGATAACGAGGTCGAACATGATATCCAGGTGGTGTCAACCGGCTCCCTCGGACTTGATATTGCGCTTGGGGTAGGCGGGTTGCCGCGTGGTCGCGTCATTGAAATCTATGGCCCGGAATCTTCAGGGAAAACAACGCTTACGCTTCAAGTGATCGCAGAAATGCAGAAACTTGGCGGCACTTGCGCCTTCATCGACGCCGAGCATGCGCTCGACGTGCAATACGCCTCCAAGCTTGGCGTGAAACTGACCGACTTGCTGATTTCGCAGCCCGATACGGGCGAACAAGCGCTGGAAATCACCGATGCCCTGGTGCGCTCGGGTTCCGTCGATCTTATCGTGATCGACTCGGTTGCTGCCCTGGTACCGCGCGCGGAAATCGAAGGGGATATGGGTGACAGCCTGCCGGGCTTGCAAGCCCGGCTCATGAGCCAGGCGCTACGCAAGCTGACCGCATCGATCAAGCGTACCAACTGCATGGTTATTTTCATTAACCAAATCCGCATGAAAATTGGCGTCATGTTCGGCAGTCCGGAAACCACGACGGGCGGAAACGCACTTAAGTTCTATTCTTCGGTTCGCCTCGACATCCGTCGCATCGGTTCCATTAAGAAGGGCGATGAGGTCGTTGGCAATGAAACGCGCGTTAAAGTGGTAAAGAACAAGGTCTCTCCCCCCTTCAAGCAGGCCGAGTTCGACATCATGTATGGCAGGGGCATTTCCCGAGAGGGCGAGATTATCGACCTAGGCGTTCAGGCGGGAATTGTTGACAAGGCGGGGGCCTGGTTCAGTTATAGCGGGACCCGTATCGGACAGGGCAAGGACAATGTCCGAGAGTACCTGAAAGAAAACCGGGCGATGGCGGTCGAGATCGAGAACCGGATTCGAGACAATCTGGGCATTATTGCGCGGGCCCAGGAATTCAAGGCCGACCCTGAGGAAATCGAGCAGGCCGCCGAGTCGGATGAGTAATCCTGTGGGATTCGGACGGCCTTCCCGATCGAGAAAGCCATCTGATGGTGGCTTTTCCCAAGATGATCCCGATATCCACGATGTGGCTTCGGCGTCCGAGGATTTCGCGGCGCCGGAGCGGGGCAGGCGGCCGCAAGGTCGCAGCCTTCTTGCGCGCGGTATCGGATACCTGTCGCGACGCGAATACTCGCAGTTTGAATTAAGAAGCAAACTGGCGCCTTACGCGGAAACGGAACAAGAGCTTGAGCAGACCCTGGCGCGCCTGCAAAAAGAAAACTGGCAATCTGACAGCCGTTTCTTGCAAACGACGACCCAGGCAAATGCCAAGAAATGGGGCGCCAGCCGCATTGCCGCCAAGTTGCGGCAGCATCAGCTTCAGGACGAGGCGGTGGATGCTGCCTTGAGGGATCTGCGCGAGACGGAATACGAGCGGGCCAAGCTCGTGTGGGAAAAAAAATTCAAAGGCCACCATTACACGACTCCGGCTGAATATAACAAGCAATGCCGCTTTTTATTAAGTCGTGGTTTTGCTGCCGATGTCGTCAGGCGCATTGTCCGGGCAGGTGGCCCGGACTTGGAGTTGGAATAAGATTGCCCGCATGTCGGTATGCGGTCATGTCTGCCTTTATCGCTAGTCTGGCAAGCGCGCGATGGCGCAATCGGCCACTGGGGCTTTAGAGCTTGGGGCGCCGGTATCCGCCAGGCACGCCGTGAGGAGACAGAACGAATTGCCATAGCTGATTGGCGCGTGCCCGGAAGGAACCGGCGCAAATCAGAAGATAGTAGCGCCACATGCGATAGAAGCGCTCGGAATACTGGCTCGCATGTTTCTCCCAGTGCTGTTCAAAATTGGCGTGCCACGCCATCAGCGTCTTGTCGTAATCGGCGCCGAAGTTATGGACGTCCTCGATCAGGAACAAGTCTTCCACATTGTCCGCAACCTGTCCAATGACGGGAATTTCCCCGTTTGGAAAGATGTACTTGTGAATCCAGGGATCCGGCGCATGATCGCGAAATACGCCGCCGATGGTGTGCATCAGGAACAGGCCATCGGGCTTGATGTTTTTTCTGGCGGCTTGGAAGTACGTCCGGTAGTTCTTGCGGCCGACATGCTCGAACATGCCCAAACTGACAATGCGGTCATACTGCCCCTGCAGATCGCGATAGTCCTGTAGAACGAACTTGACCGGCAGGCCTTCGCAGAGTTTTTGTCCGTATTCTGCCTGCTCCTTCGAAATGGTAATACCCGTGCAGTTGACACCATAACGTTCCGCGGCGAAACGCATAAAACTACCCCAGCCGCAGCCAATGTCCAGCACTTCCATGCCGGGCTTCAGTCCCAATTTCTGGCACACAAGGTCCAGCTTGGCTTCCTGGGCCTGATCCAAATCCGTTGCCTGATCCCAATAGCCGCAAGTATAGGTCATGCGTTTATCGAGCATGTCGCGGAAAAACTCATTGCCCAGATCATAGTGCTTTTCACCGACCTCCCAGGCCTTGGATTTTGTTTGGTTATTAATGAAGCGGGCGCGCAGGACATGCCAGAGCGTGGCGGCGGTTTTGACTTTTTCGTCAATGCGGTGACTGAGCAGGCGATGGATCAATTCATCAATCTGATCGCACTCCCAAAGTCCATCCATATAACTTTCACCCAGGCCAAGGCTGCCTTCCGCCAATATCCGTTCCGCGGCTTTGGCATCGCGAAAACGTAAGTCCCAGGGAGCGTCGCCATTTATCGTAATGCCGGCGGTTGCCGCCAATTTAGCTAGATGTTCCAACGACGCTGAATGTTGATTACCCACTGCCATTTTCTACTCCTATGCTTCTCAGAAAATAACCGAACGCGCAAGACATAGAAAAAATTGATGTTTTTGCGCTATGCAATATTTTTTCCCTAACGAAAATATATCCCTTAGCGCATTGGCTTTGCAAGTCAAAATGATTTTGCGTCTGCAATATACAACGAACGCCTTGTCATACTTGGCCGTCTTCACTGCAAGGACCGGTACCTGTTTTTCCGGTGGTTCCTGTCAGCAGAGCCGAATCCCGGACAAGTGTTTGAATGACGTTTCCTTGGCCAACGCCAAGAAGGATTGAACATAAGGCGTGTCAAGGTCCTCGCGTCTGATGGCGGCGAACAACGTTCGCCAGATACCGGGGGCCTCGCCCAAGTGAACAATTTTGAGCCAGTCCTGGGATTGGTACTCAGTCAGTGCCCAGTTTGGCAAGGCGGCAACGCCCCGGTTGCTATTGACCAATTGAATGATCATCGGGGTCAGTTCCGACTTCCGGATGGCGGCGGGCTCCACACCGGCCGGATCCAGGAACGCAGTAAAAATATCCAGGCGCTCTTCTTCGACCGGATAGGTGATCAAAACCTGGTTAGCCAGGTCAGCGGGTTTGATGAAGCGCTTGCGTGACAGCGGATTGTCCGATGCAACGGCAAGGACCAATTCATACTTGAACAGCGGCACATATTGGACGGAGTCATTGGGGACAGGATCGGAGGTGATGACCAGGTCCAGATCTCCTCTTAGCAGGGCGGGGATCGGTGCAAAGGAAAATGCAGCCGACAAATCGAGCGAAATATCCTGCCATTGGAGGCGAAACGCGTCCAACGTCGGCATTAGCCATTGGAAGCAGGAATGGCATTCGATCGCCAGATACAGCCTGCCAGTGCTGCCCGACGCCAGTTTCTGCATTTCACGCTCTGCGCTGCGTATCCGAGGCAAAACATCGTCGGCCAGCGTCAGCAGGCGCAGCGCTGCCGTCGTGAACCGGGCCGGCCTTGTACGGCGATTCAGCAGTGTCAGGTCGAGCCGTTTTTCGAGCTCACGGATTTGATGGGAGAGCGCAGACTGGGTCACAGACAGACTTTCGGCAGCGTCTTGAAGGTTGCCTGTTTCCCTGATGGCGACCAGTGTTTCCAGGTGTTTAATTTCTATCATGTTAAACAAAAATAAAATGAAATAAATTCAATAATATCTTCAATCATACCAAAATGAAGAAATTTTTATATAAAAATTCATATTGATATTTTCAATATCCATATGCTTTTATTGAATTTGATTTAGAAACAATAGGATAGGTTTAAACATGAACATAACTAATATTAATTCAATGAAATTGAACTGCTTTCATTTTCTTATTGGGCCACAATTCGCTCACTGAATCCGTCGGCCAATCTTCGGGCTTTGCCCATGGCTGCATCCTGCGGTAACGGCCGGCATTTACTTAAGAGTTGAGTTTATCTATGGCATTGACACATAACCTCGGATTTCCCCGCATCGGTGTAAAGCGGGAACTGAAAAAGGCGCTGGAAGCCTATTGGGCTGGGCAAGCGACCAGCGAAGCCCTGATTGACACAGGCAAGCAACTGCGCAAGCGACACTGGGCGCTGCAGCAGGCGGCGGGTAATGCGTTCGTGACGACAGGCGATTTTGCCTGGTATGACCATATCTTGGAGTGGAGCACGACATTGGGTGTTGTGCCTGCGCGTTTCGAGCAGGAACAGAACCAGCCGGTGGGGTTGGATACGCTGTTCCGTATGGCCCGGGGGCGTGCGCCTAGCGGCAACCCGGCTGCCGCCTGCGAGATGACGAAATGGTTCGATACCAACTATCACTATATTGTGCCCGAACTGGCGCAGGACCAGCAATTTTATCTTGCCCGCGAAGACCTGTTTGAGCACGTCAAGGAAGCGCAGGCATTGGGATACCAAGTCAAACCTGTGATTCCCGGCGTGTTGACGTATCTATGGTTAAGCAAGGGTGAGGCATTTGGTGCGGCCGAGGACGAGGCCAAGCTCAGGCTTGTGCCGGGTCTGGTGGCGATTTATAAGGAAATCCTGGCTCGATTCGCGGCGTTGGGCATTCAGTGGGTACAGATCGACGAACCGGCCCTGGTGCTTGATTTGCCACAGACCTGGCGGGAAGCGTACGCCACGGTCTATCGCGAATTGTGTCAACAACCGGTCAAGATTTTGCTGGCGACGTATTTTGGCGACGTGGCCGATAACGCCGGGTTGCTTGAGCAACTCCCGGTAGCGGGGATTCATCTTGATTTGCTGCGCGGACCCGAGCAGTTGGCTCGCTTGCTGCCAGCATGGCCGGCGGAGCGTGTGCTTTCAGCTGGCGTGATCAGCGGCCGGGACGTCTGGCGTACGGATTTGGACAAGGCGGCGGAACTGCTGCGAGAGACCGTCGCGCTGGGTGATCGCCTCTGGTTGGCGCCGGCATCTTCGTTGCTGCACGTGCCTGTCGATTTGGGCGAGGAAATCGCGCTGGACGAAGAAATCCGCAGCTGGTTGTCGTTTGCCGTCCAGAAACTGGATGAGTTATCTTTACTGGCGGCGTTGCTTAATGGCACATTGACCGAGCTGCAGGGCCAGGCGCTTGAGGCGCAGCGGGCGGCGCTGGCGGTGCGCAAAGTGTCCAAGCGCATCCATAATCCCGTGGTGACGGAGCGCGTCAAGCAGGCGAATGCGCTTGTGCGGGACAGAACCCCGTTTACGCAACGCATTGCCAAGCAGCGGGCGGCGTTGAACCTGCCCGATTTTCCCACCACGACGATCGGCTCTTTCCCACAAACACCGGAAATCCGCAAGGTACGCCGTGATTGGAAGGCCGGGGCGATCAGCGATACAAAATACGAAGAGGCGATCCGCGAGGAAATCCGCGAAGTCGTGCAGTTCCAGGAGGACGCGGGGCTCGATGTGTTGGTGCATGGCGAGCCGGAACGCAACGATATGGTTGAGTACTTTGGGGAACTGCTGGCCGGTTTTGCGTTTACGCAGAACGGCTGGGTGCAAAGCTACGGTTCACGCTGCGTCAAGCCGCCTATTATCTATGGCGATGTGGCTCGACTGATTCCCATGACGGTTGAATGGACTTCGTATGCGCAGTCGCTGACAGACAAACCGATGAAGGGAATGCTGACCGGACCGGTGACCGTTTTGCAATGGTCATTCGTGCGCGATGATCAGCCACGTCAGGCCACATGTCTGCAATTGGCGCTGGCATTGCGCGACGAGGTGCTTGACCTGGAAGCGGCGGGTATCCGGGTTATCCAGATCGATGAGCCGGCCTTCAGGGAAGGATTGCCATTGCGCCGGGCGGATTGGGCGGCGTATCTGGCCTGGGCGGTCGACTGCTTCCGTTTGAGCACTTCGGGTGTCCAGGACACGACGCAGATCCATACGCATATGTGCTATTCCGAATTCAACGATATTATCGAATCCATTGCGGCCATGGACGCGGATGTCATCACGATTGAAACCTCACGTTCCAATATGGAGTTGCTCGAGGCATTCGAGCGTTTCAACTACCCGAATGATATTGGACCTGGCGTTTATGATATCCATTCGCCGAACGTTCCTGATCGAGAGTGGATGATCCGCTTGATGCAAAAGGCGGCGGACAGGCTGGATCGCAAGCAATTGTGGGTTAACCCCGATTGCGGCCTGAAGACGCGCCAATGGCCGGAAACACGCAGTGCGTTGGTGGAAATGGTGAGCGCGGCCAAAGCGCTCAGGGCCGCCACGTGATCGGCTAGCGTCTTGCCTTCTTTTCCCAAAAGCATGCCCGGTGTCGGGCATGCTTTTTTTGCCCTGCAGCAAAAATTCCATGAAAACCCGTCTTTGCAGGCAAGTCCGCGAATGAGTACGCTATACTTTATCGGTTTACATACTTAATGACGTCTTGTCACCAATCCGACCATGCCTCTTGGCTCCTCCGCGCGCAAGCCAATACATACCCGCCGAATCGTGATGGATTCCTTCCTCAGGGAGGATGGGTTATGGGAGCTCGAGGCGCGGCTGGTGGATGTCAAGGCCTACGACTTTCCGACCAAAAAAGGTCCGACGCACCGCGCCGGCGACCCGGTTCACGACATGACAATTGTCTTGCTGGTGACGCCGGAGGGTGCCATCGAGGACGTGCAGGCCAAGTACGATGCCGCGCCATACGGGGCAGCCTGTATGGCTATTGAAGCGGCCTATCGGGGTCTGGTGGGCTTACACCTATTGCGGCATTTTCGTGCTGCGGTGCGAGAACGATTCGGGCGCATCGATGGCTGTACGCATATGTCCGAGCTCGTCGTGCTGTTGCCGACGGTGTTTGTGCAAAGTCTGTCGGCGCAGCGCCGGGCACAGTCGGAGAAGACCGGAAGGAAGCCGTTTCAGCTCGAAGGATGTCACGCACTTGCATTAACATCGCCAGTCGTGAAAGAATTCTATCCCGAATGGTATGTCAATCCGCGGGCGGTCTGCAAGGAGTAGGCTTGACTCCCAGGGCGCTTCGCGCATTGGATGAAGTGGTATCAATAGTTTGATTCGTGTGCTCGCTGTTTGCTGAGCATTTGTTTTTTTTATCCTACGCTAATAGGTAATACATGAAAATCCATGAGTATCAAGGCAAAGAGCTGCTGAAAAAATTCGGCGTGACGGTGCCTCGCGGCATTCCCGCATTTTCCGTAGATGAGGCGGTAGCCGCAGCCGAGAAACTCGGTGGCCCGGTCTGGGTCGTCAAGGCGCAGATTCACGCGGGCGGCCGTGGCAAGGGCGGTGGCGTTAAACTGGCCAAGTCTATCGACGAGGTTCGCCAGCTGTCTTCCGAAATTCTTGGCATGCAATTGGTTACGCACCAGACCGGCCCAGAGGGGCAGAAAGTGAACCGCCTGCTGATCGAAGAGGGCGCGGACATCAAGAAGGAATATTACGTGGGCATCGTGACCGACCGCAATACACAGCGCGTCTGCGTCATGGCTTCCAGCGAAGGCGGCATGGATGTCGAGGAAGTGGCCGAGAAAACACCCGAGAAGATCCTGAAGGTTTTTGTCGACCCGGCAAAAGGCTTTACTGTTGAAGAGGCCAGCGAATTGGCCCGCGGCATCGGCGTACCCGACGCATCGGTCGAAAAAGCTGCCGCCGAATTCCAGAAATTGTATCAGGCCTATTGGGACACCGATGCATCGCTGGCTGAGATCAATCCGCTGATCCTGACTGGTTCCGGCGATATCATCGCCCTGGATGCGAAGTTCAACTTTGATTCGAACGCCTTGTTCCGCCACCCCGATATCGTCGCTTACCGCGATCTGGATGAAGAAGATCCTGCCGAAGTCGAGGCCAGCAAATTCGATCTTGCCTACATTCAGCTGGATGGCAACATTGGCTGCCTGGTCAATGGCGCCGGCCTGGCCATGGCCACCATGGACACGATCAAGCTGTTTGGCGGCGAACCTGCCAACTTCCTGGACGTGGGCGGTGGCGCAACCGCCGAAAAAGTGACGGAAGCCTTCAAGATCATGCTCCAGAACAAGGAAGTCAAGGCCATTCTGGTCAACATCTTTGGTGGCATCATGCGTTGCGACGTTATCGCCGAAGGCGTGATCGCAGCCTGCAAGGCCGTTAACCTGTCCGTGCCGCTCGTGGTCCGGATGAAAGGAACAAACGAAGAGCTGGGCAAGAAAATGCTCGCTGAGTCCGGTCTGCCTATCATCAGTGCCGATACCATGGCTGAAGCCGCTACCAAAGTCGTTGCCGCCGTTAAGTAAGCAAGGAATTTTAAATGTCAATTCTGATCAATAAAGACTCCAAAGTCATCACCCAGGGTATCACTGGCAAAACAGGCCAGTTCCACACACGCATGTGCCGCGATTACGCGTACGGCAAGCAGGCGTTCGTTGCCGGCGTCAATCCGAAAAGGGCTGGCGAGGATTTCGAAGGTGTGCCAATTTATGCATCCGTCAAGGATGCCAAAGCCGAGACCGGTGCAAACGTATCGGTCATCTATGTACCGCCAGCTGGCGCTGCGGACGCAATCTGGGAAGCGGTCGACGCCGACCTGGATCTGGTCATCTGCATTACCGAAGGTATTCCCGTTCGCGATATGCTGGCCGTACGCAACCGTATGCGCGAAGAAAACAAGAAAACGCTGCTGCTTGGACCTAACTGCCCAGGGCTGATCACGCCCGAAGAGCTCAAAATCGGCATCATGCCCGCTCACATCACCAAAAAAGGGCGCATCGGGGTGGTCAGTCGTTCCGGTACACTGACTTACGAAGCGGTTGCGCAACTGTCCGAGCTCGGGCTGGGCCAATCCAGTGCGGTCGGTATCGGCGGCGATCCGATCAACGGTCTGAAGCACATCGATATCCTGAAAATGTTTAACGACGACCCAGAGACCGACGCGGTTGTCATGATCGGCGAAATCGGCGGGCCTGACGAAGTCAACGCTGCCGAATGGGCCAAAGACAATATGAAAAAACCCGTGGTCGGGTTTATTGCAGGCGTGACCGCGCCAGCGGGCAAGCGCATGGGTCATGCTGGCGCCCTGATCTCCGGTGGTGCCGATACCGCGGATGCCAAGCTGGAAATCATGGAAGCTTGCGGTATCCGTACAACGCGCAATCCATCAGAAATGGGTAAATTGCTCAAATCTGTGCTGTAAATTGATTCCAGGCAATGCGGGACAGGGCGCTGGCGCGTCTTGCCCAATGTAATCAGAAACCTGTAATCGAAACCGCCCCGGGCAACGACATACTTCAACGTTGTCGTGCCCGGGGCGGTTTATTTTTTGAAAATCAAACAAGTCAGGGGCTTGTAAGTAAAAATTCATAGAATGGTAAGCGCTAAATAAAAAGCATCTGCCTAGCAATTAGGCGGGTCATAAGGTAGACAAATTTTTCTGATTGCACAATAAACAAAAAGGTTGAATATGGATGTAGGTTCTTCGGCGTTCTGGCTTGCCTTGCTGGAAATCATTTGGGTTAATATCCTGCTATCTGGCGATAATGCGGTTGTGATTGCGCTTGCGGCCAGGACGTTACCGGAAAATCAACAAAAGAAAGCGATTGTCATCGGCTCCGGCGCGGCAATCGTCATGCGGATCGTGCTTACCCTGGTGGCGGCCAAGCTGCTGATGCTGCCTTACCTGAAAATCATCGGGGCGGTCTTGCTGGTCTATATCGGGGTATCGCTGGTGGGATCCGATGACGAAGACGGCGGCGGCGAAAAACAGCACGCAACGCTACTGAGCGCTATTCGCACCATTCTGGTCGCCGATCTGGTCATGAGTCTCGATAACGTCGTTGCCGTGGCGGCCGCGGCCCATGGGGATACCACCTTGCTGATCATCGGCCTGGCGCTGAGCATCCCGCTGGTTATCTTCGGTAGCACCTTGCTGCTGAGCGTCATCGAGAAATTCCCCATCATCGTCTGGTTGGGGGCCGCATTGCTAGGCTACATTGCCGGCGAAATGTTTGTCGCTGATCCGGTCATCGAACCGAGCACCGAGAACTGGGCGACGCTAATGCACCTGAGCCATCATCAGTTGGCTGTAGGTATGGGTATCGCCGGCGCCATCCTGGTGGTATTGCTCGGCAAGATTTTCGTCAGCCGATCGCAAAGGCTGACAGATGCCTGAATCCCTGCTCTATAATTAATCGTAACTCTGCCGTCACAGAGGGGCCTAGCGCCCCTCTTTGCTTATGTCCGACCGATGCGTATTCCGGGGCCGGGCAGGGGAGTTGGCTCCCAAAGATGCATCAGGCAGGTGGAAATGGTCGTGTTATTCCGATAACGAAGTTGTGCGCACCGCAAGGAATGACAGACCATGACGATTATTTCTCTGTCAGGGGTACGCTTGTCATGCTTGAATTTTTTCAAACACTGCATTGGGCGGCGGTTTTTCAGATTATTCTGATCGATATCCTGTTAGGTGGAGACAATGCCGTTATTATTGCCTTGGCTTGCCGCAATCTGGCGCCCGGGCAGCGGATGAGGGGGATTCTGTGGGGAACGTTCGGCGCGATTCTTTTACGGGTCACGCTCATCGTATTTGCACTCAGCTTGCTGGCTGTTCCCTACTTGAAACTCATTGGCGGCATGCTGTTGCTCTGGATCGGGGTCAAGCTCCTTGTCCCCGATGCCGACGCCCATGGCAACGTGGTCGCTGGCAACTCGGTGTGGTCGGCAGTGAAAACCATCTTAATCGCCGATTTGGTCATGAGCCTGGATAATGTGGTCGCCATTGCGGCGGCGGCGCAAGGCACCACCACCGGGCATGAGATTGCCTATGTGGCGTTCGGACTGATCGTGAGTGTGCCGATCATTATCTGGGGCAGTACGCTGGTGCTTAAATTGATTGATCGCTACCCGTTGGTAGTGACGCTTGGAGCCGGGCTGCTGGGATGGCTGGCAGGCGGCATGCTGGTTTCCGATGTATTTACCGAAAGAACTTTCTTCCATGGCGAACCTGCGCCGCAAACTGTTAAGATTGCAATAGAAGTCATTGGCGCATTGCTGGTGATCGGGCTCGGTAAATGGCTGGCGGCGCGCAAGCGAGGTACCAGCATACCACCCGGACGCTGATCCGTATTGCAATGATCGCCGGCCGCAAGGGTCCCAAGACCGCGACTTGCGATTCCCAACCCCGCCAGGCTTCGTGTCCAGGGCGGGGTTTATCGTTCCTGCTGGTTATCCGGCTACTATTTTAGGTCTCGCGATTATTATGGAAGAAAAACCTAAACGCACCCTGTTGCAGGGATTATTGATTCTTGCACTCATTGGCATCGCGATCAGCGTTGCCGTTCATTATTTGCGTTGAGCATCATTTGCAGGATTATGTAGTGACTGAATTGAAAAAAATCACCATTGCGACACGCGCCAGCCGGCTTGCTCTCTGGCAGGCGCATCATGTCCGCGATTTGCTGCGCGCACGATTTCCGGACCTGGAGGTGACGCTTCTTGAAATGACGACCAAGGGGGATCAGATCCTGGACCGGACGCTGTCTAAAATCGGCGGCAAAGGGTTGTTCATCAAGGAACTGGAAACCGCGCTGCTCGATGGGCGCGCCGATCTGGCCGTGCACTCCCTGAAGGACGTACCGGTCGATTTGCAAACGCCTTTCCAACTGGCCGCGATTCTTGAGCGCGCCGATCCACAGGATGCATTTGTCTCGCCAAAGTACCAGGCATTGAAGGATTTACCAGCCGGGGCGATCGTTGGCACTTCCAGCCTGCGGCGCGAGTCACAAATCCGCGCTGCCTATCCGGCACTTGAGGTGCGGCCGCTGCGCGGCAATCTGGATACGCGCTTGTCAAAACTCGACCGCGGCGACTATGACGCAATTGTCCTGGCCGCCGCCGGGTTGCAACGGCTTGGGCTGGGCGAGCGCATCGCATCAAGGCTGGACATCGCCGATAGCCTACCAGCGGCGGGCCAAGGGGCATTGGGCATTGAAATCCTAGACAGTCGACCGGAGCTGGCGCAAATGCTGGAAACACTCGCGTGTCCGGCGACGACCGCCTGTGTGACCGCTGAGCGGGCCGTTTCACGCGCCTTGGGCGGCTCCTGCCAGGTGCCGATTGCCGCCTATGCAACCTTGACCGGCAATGCCTTGGCGGTACATGCCCTGGTGGCCACACCCGATGGCAAGACTGTCTTGCGCAGCAGCCGCGAAGGCGACGTAGGCATGGCGGAACAACTGGGTGTGGCGGCGGCGCAGGCGCTGCGTGAACAGGGAGCCGACGCCATTCTCGCTGCATTGCTGGATACGCCGCAGGCGTGAAAACCGGGCGTGAGCGAGAACATTTCCACGGTCATTCTGACCCGCCCGGCAGGGCGCAACAAGGCATTGCGACATCGTTTTAGCGCCGCGGGCTACCATGTCGAGGCGATTCCGCTGTTAACGCTGCGACGTTTGGCGATTGTCGAACCTTTTCCCGATCTGGCGCAAATTGATCTGGTTTTTTTTGTCAGCGGCTATGCGGTCGAATATTTCTTTGCCGAACTGGCCGCCCGCAATAGCGCATGGCCGACGGGGCAGCTGGCGGCCTGCGTGGGGCCGGGAACGGCCACCAGCCTCCAATCTCACGGTGTGGCATCCGACTATATCTGCCTGCCAGGACAGCAGGACGGATTCGATTCGCCAGGGCTGTTCGCAAATCTGCGGGCAAGCGGCGTGCTTTCCACGCTGAGCCGGGCTCTCATCGTCCGAGGTAGCGGCGGTAATCCGTGGTTCGCAGAGGCATTGCGAGCGCAGGCTATTGATGTGCAGGTGCTGGATTTATACGAGCGGCAGACTCGCATCTGGCAGGCTGCCGAGAAAGCGCGTTTGAGCGCGCTGTTCGCAAATGAGACTCGCAAGCATATCGTGCTTACGAGCCCACAGGGGGTTGATGCGTTGTTATGGAATTTGCAGGTATTGCCGGACTTGAGCATACCGGACCTGCTGGCGCGCACGAGATTTGTCGTCACCCACCATCGACAGGCCGATCGCCTGGTGCAGCAATGGCCGTTTGGGTCGGCTGGGGAAACGCATGAGCTGGTCATTTCTGAGGCCACGCCGCAAGACGATGCAATTTTCAATATCGTTACAATCTCGGAATAATTCGCTGCGGTAATCCACTACAATGCAGGTATCTCTCAATAGCGGAGCGCCACAGGGTGCCTTGGTTTTCTTGAAAGTAAGGAATTGAAAAACATGGAAAAAAAACGGGACGACGCGCAGAACACAGATAATAAAAAGAACCCGGTGCATGAAAAAAGTGATCCATCGTACGTAACCAAATCAGAGGATGCGGTGACAGATGTTGATCTGGCGAACGAGAAAACCATAGCGGCGGAGCCAGGCGGTGCCGGGGCGGGTGGCCCGGCTGACCCGGCATCGGCCAAGCACCAAAGCGAGAGCGAAGATCGTAAGGGATCTAAAGGCCGGGTTGTTGCCGCTGTTGTTGTTGTCGCTGCGATTGCCGCTGGCGGTTACTACTACGCTCAGAACAACACCTTGTCCAACCCGCCGCAAAACGCGGCGCAATCCGATTCTGCGGACGCCACCGATAAAGCGAGCGGCACTGCCGATACTGCGGCTACCACACCTGGCGATAATGCGACGCAGAACAGCGTGTCGCCTAGCACGACGCAATCGGCGTCTGGCGATGTCAAGCCCGAGACCGAGGCGTCGCCCAGCACCGATACAACGGTGGCGACGCCTTCCGATACCTCCGGCAATACTGCGGAGAAGTCATCGCCTTCGCCGGATAGCGCCGCCTCACCTGACGAGACAGCATCCGACACTTCTGCCACCCCAGCGCAGGAGTCGGAGACAGGCACAAATGCAACAGCTACCGATAATCCGGTAAGCGATCAGGCCAAGGCTGAACAGGCAAAAGCGGCAGATAACGCCGCCGAAGGCGCGAAATCGGCAGGCCCAGATCAAAGCGAACCGGCCGAGTCTGGAGCGGCAGACGCGCAAGCCCCGGAAAGCCAGCAGGACAAACCGACCTCTGCGGGTGCCGCCGACACCCAGACTGGCGCCCAGGCAACCGGCGAGTCGTCAATCAATGCGTTGCCGTCCGATATCCGGGATCAGTTGCAACGCCAGTCAAGCCAAATCATCGCCTTGCGCGATCAGTTAGAGGCTTCGGAGCGCCGCTTGCAGCAGTTGCAGACAGATCGCCTGCAAATCTCCCGCAACCAAACCAGCCTTTTTGTCCTGAATGACGTAAGTCGTCTTGTCGGCATGGCTCAGAATGAGCTTGCCATTGCCGGTAATCTGCAGAATGCGGTGCGCTCGCTTGAGACTGCGCGCGATGCGATTGCACGGGCGAATGCGCCGGTGCTGTCGGGATTACAGGCGGCGATCGCGTCCGATATCGTGACCTTGAAGTCCAGTCCGGTCGCCAGCGTCGATGCTTTGTTCGGTCAGGTCAATGCATTATCACAGAAGTTGGATACGTTGCCGATGATCGCGCCCGATCAGGTGGGGGCGAGCCCCATGACAAGGGGTCTACAGGAGAAGGCGGTAACGGAAGGAGCAGCGGCTGAGCCGGAGTCGGCTTTACCCGCCGATGCGGCTTGGTATGACCGTGCATGGAACGAAGTCAGGCAGTGGCCCGCTGCGGCATGGAGCGGATTGCGTTCTGACCTTGGCGGCATCGTCCGGGTGGAAAAGCTCTCTGACCCGAATCAGGTATTGTTGACAGTCGATCAGGCAATGCAGCTGCGGAACAACCTGAAGCAGAATCTTCATTTTGCGCAGCAGGCGCTGCTCAATGGACAGCAGGGCATCTGGACCGCTTCCCTGGAAACGGTAGTCAAGGGATTGAAATCCAGCTTTAACCAGGACTCTTCGGAAACCCAGCAGGCGCTGGCGCAGGCCCAGGATTTGCTGAAGCAAACGGTCAGGCCGACCATGCCGGAGCTGGCGCAAAGCGTGCGGGCGGTCCAGGAAACGCGCAAGCAGCTTGAATCGCTGAGCCCAGCACAGGAGTAACACATGCGAACCAGTCTCAAACTACTTGTACTGCTGGCCATCGCTGTTGCTTTTGCTCTGTTGCTAAGAGATTCCAGCGGCTATTTCATGATTGTCACCGGCGACGAGCGCCGTACCGTCTCGCTGGCGACCGGTCTAGTGTTCGCCGTTATTGTCTTCTTCGTGCTCTATCTGCTATTTCGGTTTATCGGATTCGTGATGGATGCGCCATCCCGCATGCGCCGCTGGCATGAGCGCCGGCAGACGAGCAAGGACTACGACCTTCTGGAGCGCGGCTGGGTGGAGCTGCTGGAAGGGCGGAGCAATCCGGCCGAACGCGATTTGACCAAACTGCTTAATCGCAGCAAGAATGCGGGGAGGCAGGCGCTGGCCAGTCTGGCTGCCGCCAAGGCCGCGCATGACCAAGGGCGTTACAACGAACGCGACGCGCTGTTGTTGACGGCCGAATCCAAGGCGGAGGGCAATCCTCGCATGTTGGACGCAGCGGCAACGATCAAGGCTGAAATGCTGCTTGAGCAGGGAGAAGCCAAACAAGCCCTCGGGCTGCTGGAGCCACTGGCGAAAAACGGCGGCAACAACCAGCAGCATATTCAGAAACTGCTGCTGCGTGGCTACAAGCAAATCGGCAATCAAGATAAATTGCTGGAAGTCGCGCGCAATCTGCATAAGAAGGGCAGTATCGACAACTTCGAGGGCTTGCGCCTGATCGAGCATGCGGGGGCCGCTGTCATGAAAGCAACAACGCGCGATAGCTGGAGCAATACTTGGAAATCTTTCAGTGCTGCCGAAAAAAGCCTGCCTCTGATTGCGCTGGCCGCTGCCGAGAAAGCACAGGAGTCAGGACAGTCGGATGCAGCAGGGCAGATCCTGGAAGCTGCGCTAAAGGAAAGGGTTGATGCCCGTTTGCTGAATGCCTATGTACAATGTCCACCAGAGCAGGTCAATGGCAGATTGACCAAGGCCCAGCAATGGCTGACAAAAGACGAGAATAATCCGGATCTACTGAATGCGCTGGGCTTTCTTTGTCTGGCCGGCCAGCTTTGGGGGCAGGCCGAGCGTTATCTCACCAGGAGCATCCGCCTGAGGGATGATCCGCGTACCCATTCGCTGCTTGGCGCCCTGTATGACCGCTTAGGCAAACCGGCTGATGCGGTCAAGCACTGGCGGCTCGCCTCGGCCTCGGTCTCGATGTTGCCGACCTTGGCCGCGGAAAAATACCTGCCTGCCGCGGATACCCGGCTGGATCCCGATGGTCCTCCTGATCGGAAAATGGCCGATGGCGCCGGATCGCTGCAAGCGGAAGCGACGGAGCAACCTGCCAAGGCGATCTATGCCAAACGTCCCGAGAATGAGGACGAGTATTTCGACAGCGCCCCGATACCGGGTATCCAATCCGAAGAATTGAATCAGAAATCTTAACCTTTTATCAATCAGAAGAGTTGAATATGAGTTTGAAAAACGTGCCGGCAGGTTCAAAATCACCTGCAGAATTCAATGTGATCATTGAAATTCCCATGAATGCCGATCCAGTAAAATATGAAGTCGACAAAGATACTGGCGCCGTATTTGTCGATCGTTTCATGATGACCGCCATGCATTATCCATGCAATTATGGTTATATCCCAGAAACCTTGTCAGACGACGGGGATCCTGTCGATGTGCTCGTGATTACGCCATTTCCGGTCGCCGTTGGCTCCGTGATCAAGTGCCGCGCACTTGGCGTGTTGCAAATGGATGATGAGGCAGGCGGCGACGCCAAATTGCTGGCACGTCCCGTCGACAAGCTGTACCCTCCGTATCAGCAGATCAATGCGCACACCGATCTGCCCGAGCAGGAACTGCAGCGGATCCAGCATTTCTTTGAGCACTACAAGGATCTGGAAAAGGGCAAGTGGGTCAAGGTAAAGGGATGGGAAGGCATCGAGGCGGCGCATGCCGAAATCACTTCCAGCGTCGAGCGCTACAATAGCGGCAAATAATCGACTCGCTTGATTCATAGAAAAGGGTACGGTGGTTTCCATCGTACCCTTTTCTTTCGATAGGGGGCGGGCAAGGCGGATTTTCATATCGATCCGATATAATCTGCAGGATATCTATAAAACAACCCCTTATCGAGACTACTATGACCTATGTATTTCCTGCAGAAGAAGTTGTATCCCTGACTGTGGCAGGCAGTGATCAGCGCTTTCCCGTACGCCGTGTTTATTGTGTCGGCCGTAATTACGCCGAACATGCCAAGGAAATGGGTTTTACCGGGCGTGAAGATCCTTTTTTCTTCTGCAAACCGGCAAATGCGTTGTTGCCGGTAGAGGACGGTCAAACAGGCCAAATGCCATACCCTCCCAAAACGTCGAATCTGCATTACGAAATGGAGCTGGTCGTAGCCATTGGCAAGGGCGGCAAAGATGTAACGGTCGAGCAGGCCGCGGACATGGTTTGGGGCTACGCGCTGGGTCTGGACATGACTCGGCGTGACTTGCAAGGCGAAGCAAAGAAGCAGGGCAGGCCATGGGAGGTCGGGAAGGCTTTCGATCTTTCCGGCCCCATTGGTCCTATTCATCCCGCAGCAACTATTAAAGACATCAATGCCGCGGCGATTTCTCTGGATGTGAATGGGGAAACCCGCCAGAGCAGCACGATTGCCTCGTTGATCTGGAGTATCCCCGAATGCATTTCATATTTGTCCGGTTTGTTTGAATTGCAACCTGGTGATCTGATTTTCTCCGGTACGCCCGAGGGTGTCGGCGCCGTCAAAAGCGGGGATGAAATGGTCGGCAAAGTGTCGGGTCTTGGGGAACTGAAGGTAAAGATCGCCTGACGTATTGGGGGAAGGCGAAGGGCAGCGGTTGCGTCCGGTCAGCGATGAAAAATGGCTGCCGGGTGCAGCATCTTTGTGTTTATTACTTACAATAGACTGTCGTATCCCGGGCTCAAAACGTTAAATAATAAGACACTCATTACCGAGGGGTTTCTTATTTTTTGCATATAAATCAAATATATATGCTTATGGTTCTATTTTTGGAACAATGACAGTTGTTACATTTATAAGCATATTCAGGCCGTTCTGTAATGATCTTTCTTCGGAAAGTGCGAATAATGGTTTTCACTAGTTTCGTATTTTTAAACCAAGAGGATGATCATCATGACTAATACCACACGTTCAATGATTCTGGCTGCCGCATTTGTCGGCCTGGTTGGGCTAGCGGGCTGCGATAAAGGGTCTGACTCCGAAGCACCTGCGGCGCCGGGCGCCACCTCGGAAGCGCCAGCATCTTCGGCGCCCGCTACGCCAGCACCGGCAGCCGAGCCTTCGACTTCGTCGGGCACGTCATCTTCTTCAGCGCCGGCACCGGCTTCGGAATCGTCTTCTGCATCAACCGATACCAGCAGCCTGCCGCAGACTTGCCAGGACTATTTCAAAAAGGCCGAGGAACTGGTTGCCAAATCCGGCGCTTCATCTGAGCAGTTGAAGCAGATGATTGATCAGCAGCGCACGCAAATGAATGCAATCAAAGATCAGGCGCAATTGGAAACGAGCTGCAAGCAAGCGGTCGATATGCTCGAGCAGCAAACCAAAAACATGCCTCAGTAAACAGAGGTGTAAGCCGGGGTTCGCTGCCATATCATAAACGCAATTTATGCAGTTCCCGGCGCTATATTGCTAACGTGACTCTCTCTGGGCGACCGGCCATGCTTTTCATGGCGGTCGCTTTTTTTATATGCGCGCGCCGCGGCCTTCTGGAAATGGGGGCGGAGTGTATCCAGTTTGGATTGGATTTGCCGGTCGCCAGGGTGACTGATGGCAAGAGAAAAGGGTGACGCGCATGCTAGAGAGGGGCGTGCAACAGCCCAGCGTCATATAGCGCCAGGCTGGCAGGCCCGATGATCGAATGAGGCGCCGATCAGGATTTTTTCAGGCACGTGCTCATAAATGTCTTGCGAGCGTCTCCGCTCAGGTTTTTGGTTTTTGCTTCGCCATTGCAATCGACCATGCGCTTCTGTGAGGCGGTCAATGGCTTGCCGTCTTTGCTGGTGTTTCCGCTTAGGCAATTTTTCATGAACGATTTACGTTGGTCGCCTTTCAGGTCTTTGGCATCGGCGTTGCACGTTGTCATTCTTGTTTGCTGCGTATTCTCCTTTTTCGCGGGTGTCGGCGTTTGGGCCAAAGCCGAGGAAGCGAAAAGGGTGGTCAAAGTGGAGCAGAGCAAAAGTTTGGTTAGCGATCTCATGGTTGCCTTCCTGTATTGTTGAAATTATGCATGATCGATTGGTCACGCCGAGCATAGAATACTCCCACTTTGTGCCAAATTTCCATAAGAAAATGCAATTTTGGCTTCAAATTGCCCGCATTCCTGATGGCGGTGGCGATATGATCGGAATCAATCAGGATACTGTCAATACGCGCCGGCATGATGAGACGAGCCTCATTGGCGGCAAGCAAGCGACGAGCCATTAAAAAAGCCGCTAAAGATAAGGCATGCGACCTTGAGGCGAGAGCGCGTCGGGGACGGCGCATGCGAATCTTTAGCGGCTGGCACTTGCGCGAGCAGAGCCTGCCCGCGCAGATCTGGCGATTATTTTTTCATCATGTCGAAGAACTGATCATTGTTCTTCGTGGATTTGATCTTGTCGAGGATAAACTCCATGGCTTCCACTTCATCCATATCATGGATGAACTTGCGCAAGACCCAGACACGCTGCAGCTTTTCCGGTTTCATCAGCAATTCTTCGCGACGGGTACCCGATTTATTCAGATTGATTGCGGGGTAAATGCGTTTTTCGGCAAGACGGCGCTCCAGATGGACTTCACTATTGCCCGTGCCCTTGAATTCTTCATAGATGACTTCGTCCATCCGGCTGCCGGTTTCGATCAGGGCGGTGCCGATAATCGTCAGGGAACCGCCTTCTTCGATATTGCGAGCGGCGCCGAAAAAGCGCTTGGGCCGTTGCAGGGCATTGGCGTCGACACCGCCGGTCAGCACTTTGCCGGACGAAGGCACGACTGTGTTGTAGGCTCGCGCCAGGCGGGTAATGGAATCGAGCACGATGACCACGTCTTTTTTCAGCTCGACCAGCCGCTTGGCTTTCTCGATGACCATTTCGGCAACCTGGACGTGGCGGGTTGCGGGCTCATCGAATGTGGACGCGACGACTTCGCCGCGCACGGTCCGGGTCATCTCCGTGACTTCCTCGGGGCGCTCGTCGACCAACAGGACAATCAGCGTGGCATCGGGGTAGTTGGTTGTGATGGAGTGCGCGATATGCTGCATCATCACGGTTTTTCCTGACTTGGGGCTGGCGACGATCAGTGCGCGCTGGCCTTTGCCGATGGGTGAAAAGATATCAAGAATGCGACCAGTGTTGTTTTCCTCGCTTTTGATATCGCGCTCAAGCAAGAGTGGCTCGTCGGGATGCAGAGGCGTCAGGTTTTCGAACATGATGCGGTGTTTCATCAGCTCGGGAGACACGCCGTTCACATTCTCCACTTTCACCAAGGCAAAATAGCGTTCGCCGTCTTTCGGAACCCTGACTTCACCTTCGATGGAATCGCCGGTGTGCAAATTGAAGCGGCGGATCTGGGATGGGGAAATGTAAATATCGTCGGTGCTAGCCAGATAGGACGTATCGGGAGAGCGCAGGAAGCCGAAGCCATCAGGCAGAACTTCAAGAACGCCATCACCGAAAATCTGCTCGCCCATTTTGGCGCGGCGTTTCATGATCGCGAACATAAGTTCCTGCTTGCGGAACCGGTTGGCATTTTCGATTTCCAGGCCTGCAGCCATTTCGAGCAGCTGCGACACGTGCAGTGCCTTTAATTCATTAAGGTGCATTATTTTGTAGAATATGGATAGATAAAGATAGGGATCGGAGGCGGCGGGCTAACGAATGAGCCCGCGCGAAAATAACTTTAAATGGATTCGTCGATGAACCCGGTCAACTGGGTCTTGTTGACGGCACCGACTTTCGTTGCGATGGCTTCGCCGTTTTTGAAGACCATCAACGTAGGAATGCCGCGAATGCCAAATTGGGCGGCGACTTCCGGATGATCCTGCACGTCGACCTTGACCACCTGAAGGCGGCCTTGATAGTCGCGCGAGACTTCTTCGAGCAACGGGGCAATGGCTTTGCATGGACCGCACCAGGGCGCCCAGTAGTCTACTAGCACCGGCAGGTCCGCCTTGAGCACTTCGGCGTCGAAGGTTTTTTCGGTAGCGTGTTTGATCAGATCGCTCATAATGTTTCAGGTGATAGTAACGGATTAATCAAATTGAAATATAGCGCATTTGGCATGTCCCTGCTTGAGGGCGATCAAAGCGGATAGGATTTGATGTCGACGGCAGAGGAAAGGGGTTTTTCAGATTGGATTCCGCTGCCGCACAAGGTGAAGCCGAAGATGCCGTAAAGGGGTACTCTTGTTGGCAAAAGGCAGTCAAATGCGTCTGTAGTTAAATGTAAGAATACCATTTATCGATAAAGATTGTCAGAAAGCATGATTTTTAAGCGACAAAAAACGGATTGAGCACGTAAAATGTCTGTTTTTTTGAACAGTATCGAGGAACACGTGGCCGCCAAGCAAAGCTATGACGAAGCATCGATTCGGGTCCTGAAGGGCCTGGAGCCCGTGCGCGAACGCCCGGGCATGTATACCCGCACGGAAAATCCGCTACATATTATCCAGGAAGTCATCGATAACGCGGCCGACGAGGCGTTGGCCGGATTTGGCCGTCACATTCTCGTCTCGGTCAATGCCGATGGCAGTGTTACCGTCGACGATGATGGTCGCGGCATTCCAGTCGGCATGCACCCCGATGAAAAGGCGCCGGTGGTCGAACTTGTCTTTACGCGGCTACACGCTGGCGGCAAGTTCGACAAGAAAGCTGGCGGCGCCTACGCGTTCTCGGGCGGTTTGCATGGTGTCGGGGTGTCCGTGACCAATGCGCTATCTACGCGCATGGAAGTCACGGTATGGCGCGATGGCGGGCAATTTCAATTGGTATTTGACAAGGGCGGGGCTGTAGCGCAGCCGCTGAGCCGCATTGGTGATGCCGTGCCGCGTAAAAAAACCGGCACGCGCGTCAGGATCTGGCCGGATCCCAAATATTTCGACAGCCCCCAGGTGCCCATGAACGAGCTGTTGCGATTGCTGCGCAGCAAGGCGGTACTGATGCCGGGCGTCACCGTCATCCTTGATAATGAAAAAACCGGCGAGCGCAAGCAATGGCTCTACGAGCAGGGGTTGACCGGCTATTTGCAGGAGTCGCTGGCGGGAGAAGAGTTACTCGTGCCAGTGTTCGCCGATAGCCACTATGCCGACAAGTCCAACGAGTACTTCGCCGATGGCGAGGGCGCCGAATGGGCGGTGGCCTGGACGGCCGAAGGCCAGGTGGTGCGCGAATCCTATGTCAACCTGATCCCCACCTCGGCGGGAGGAACGCACGAGGCCGGCCTGCGCGAAGGGCTCTATACGGCGCTGAAGGGCTTTATCGAGCTGCACAATCTGCTGCCCAAGGGGATCAAGCTGCTGCCAGATGACGTGTTTTCCCGCGCCAGTTTCGTGCTGTCGGCGAAAGTGCTGGATCCACAATTTCAGGGGCAGATCAAGGAACGACTGAACAATCGCGATGCGGTGCGGCTGGTGGGGGGCTTTGCCAAAAGCGCCTTTGAGCTACGCCTCAACAGTAATGTCGAAGCTGGCCGCAAACTGGCCGAGCTGGCCATCCGGCAGGCCCAGGTGCGCACGCGTTCGGCGCAGAAAGTGGAGAAGCGCAAGAGTTCCGGCGTTGCCGTGCTGCCCGGCAAACTGACCGACTGCGAGTCTTCCGATAGCACGCGGACCGAGGTTTTCCTGGTCGAGGGCGATTCGGCCGGCGGATCGGCAAAAATGGGCCGGGACAAGGAGTTTCAGGCGATCCTGCCGTTGCGCGGCAAAGTGCTCAATTCCTGGGAAGTGGAAAAAGACCGCTTGTTCGCCAACAACGAAATTCATGATATTGCCGTGGCCATCGGTGTGGATCCACACGGTCCCAGAGACAACCCAGACCTTTCCGGCCTGCGTTATCGGCGCATCTGCATTTTGTCCGATGCCGACGTGGATGGCTCGCATATCCAGGTGCTGCTGCTGACATTGTTTTACCGGCATTTTCCGCGGCTGGTGGAGAACGGCTTTGTCTTTATCGCCAAGCCGCCGCTCTTTCGGGTCGATGTGCCCGCGCAGGGTAAGCGTCCGGCGCGTAAGATCTACTGCCTGGACCAGTCCGAACTGGATGCGGTGCAGGATAAACTGGTGCAGAAAGACGGGGTGAAAGCTTCGGCCCTGGCCATTAGTCGTTTCAAGGGCTTGGGCGAGATGAGCGCGGAGCAGCTTTGGGAAACCACCATGAATCCCGATACCCGCAGGTTGTTGCCGGTTGGCTATGGAGCCCTGAGTTCGGAACAGACGCGTAGCATGTTCGACATGCTGATGGGCAAAGGCGAGTCTTCGCAGCGACGCAGCTGGCTCGAAGAAAAAGGTAATTTAGCGGAAGTGGATGTGTAATGAGTGACCAAGATCAGACTAACTTGTTTGAGGTAGATCGTCCTGAAGACGAGACCATCACGCTGGGCTTGTATGCCGAGCAGGCTTACCTGGACTATGCGGTGTCGGTTGTGCGCGGTCGCGCGCTTCCCGATGTCGGCGATGGGCAGAAGCCGGTACAGCGGCGAATCCTTTACGCGATGAACGAAATGGGGTTGCGCTCGGGCGCCAAACCGGTAAAGTCCGCGCGTGTCGTCGGGGACGTGCTGGGTAAATTTCACCCGCATGGCGACCAGGCGGCCTATGATGCGCTGGTGCGCATGGCGCAGGATTTCACCTTGCGCTATCCGCTTATCGATGGCCAGGGAAATTTTGGTTCCCGCGATGGCGATGGCGCGGCAGCGATGCGGTATACAGAAGCCAGGCTGACACCGATCGCAGACGTGTTGCTCGGCGAGATCGACGAGGGGACGGTTGATTTTGTACCGAATTACGATGGCAGCCAGCAGGAGCCGCAAATGTTGCCCGCGCGTCTGCCGGTCATGCTGCTTAATGGTGCATCGGGCATCGCGGTTGGGATGGCGACCGAGATTCCTTCTCATAACCTGAATGAGGTGGCTGCCGCCGCGGTCGCGCTGTTGCGGCACCCCAAACTGACGGATGAAGACGTTTACGCGCTGATCCCCGGACCGGATTTCGCGGGCGGGGCGCAAATCATCACGCCGGCAGCGGATATCGCGGCGATCTATTCGTCCGGTCGCGGTACGCTCAAGGCACGCGCGCGGTGGGAATTCGAGGAAATGGCAAGAGGGCAATGGCAGTTGGTGATCACCGAGTTGCCTCCCAATACCTCATGCCAGAAAGTCCTTGAAGAAATCGAGGAAATCACCAATCCCAAAGTGCGAACCGGGAAGAAGGCGTTGACGCCCGATCAGCAGGCAAATAAATCGGCCATGCTCGGCGTGCTGGATACCGTCAGGGATGAATCGGGCCGCGAGGCCGCGGTGCGCCTGGTGTTTGAGCCTAAGTCGTCGCGCATCGACCGGAACGAGTTCGTCAATTTGCTGCTAGCGCAAACCAGCATGGAGGGAACGGTATCCATCAACCTGGTGTGCATTGGCATCGATGGCCGGCCGCGCCAGCGCAATTTGCGCACGATTCTCGAAGAATGGCTGACATTCCGCACCAATACGGTAACCCGCCGCACGCGCTATCGCCTTGATAAAGTGGTGGACCGTATCCACGTGCTCGAGGGGCGCATGGTCGTCTATCTCAATGTCGACGAGGTGATCCAGACGATTCGGGAATCTGACGAACCGCGGGCGGCCCTGATGGCGCGCTTTTCCCTGACCGAAAGGCAGGCGGAGGATATCCTGGAAATGCGGTTGCGCCAACTGGCGCGACTCGAGGGTTTCCGCATTGAGCAGGAACTCAAGGATAAGCGGGACGAGCAGGCAAAGCTGCAGGAACTGCTCGATAACCCCGCATCGCTAAAGCGCCTCGTTGGCAAAGAAATCGAGGCCGATGCCAAGAAATACGGTGACGCCCGCCGCACAGTCATTGAAGAGGCGGAGCGGGCGGTCGTGGAGGCACGGGTGGTGCAAGAGCCGGTCACGGTGATTATTTCGGAAAAGGGCTGGTTGCGTTCGCGGCAGGGGCATGGGCACGATTACAACCAGTTCAGTTTCAAGAACGGTGATCGCATGTACGCCGCTTATGAATGCCAAAGCACTGACACTTTGATCGCCCTGGGGAGCAACGGGCGGGTATACTCGGTCGCTGTCGCCAATCTGCCGTCTGCGCGTGGCGACGGACAACCCGTTACCTCAATGGTGGATCTGGAGAGCGGGACCCGCATCGAGCATTTTATTGCTGGCGCTTCCGATAGCCGGTGGCTGCTGATGCAAGGCAGTGGACTGGGCTTTACGGCCAAGCTTTCCGATATGACTAGCCGGCAGAAGGCGGGCAAGCAGTTCGTCACGCTGGAGAGCGGGCAGCACTTGCTCCGGCCTGTGCCGGTCTTTGAACAAAGCACCCATCTTGTCATGTATACCGCGAAGGGCCGCATCCTGATTGTTGGGCTGAACGAAGTCAAGTCGCTGGGCGGCGGTGGCCGCGGCACGATCCTGATGACAATGGATGCGAACGACAATCTGGCGCAAGTGATTCCGATCGGCGAGGCGGGCATGGTTGTGTCAGGTATTTATCGCAATAAGCAGACGGCCGATACCATGAATTTGAGCGCGCTGGTCGATTACATTGGCAAGCGTGCGCGCAAGGGACGTCTGTTCGATGTCCGCATGAAAAACATTTCAATGCTGCCGGTGATGGCGGCGAAAAAGGAGTAAGGCGTGAGCTACAAAGTTACGGTCCATCCCAGCAATCATCAATTTGAAGCAAGGGAAGATCAGTCCATTCTGGACGCGGCGCTCGATGCCGGTATCGTTTTGCCCTACAGTTGCCGCAGTGGATCGTGTTCCACCTGCAAGGGGAAAGTATTGTCCGGGTCGTTTGAGGCAGGTCCTGCCCCTGCTCAGATCCTGAGCGCGGAAGAAATCAATGAAGGCTATACATTGTTTTGCCAAGCCCACGCCACGAGCGATATTGATATCGAAAGCCGTGAAATCCGCATGGCAAGCGATATCCAGATCCGAAAAATGCCGGCAAGGGTCATGGAACTGGAAAAGGCGGCGGACGATGTCATGGTCATCAAACTGCAATTGCCGGCCACGGAACCGTTCCGGTATTATGCCGGGCAATATATCGAATTCATTCTCAAGGACGGCAAGCGGCGCAGTTTTTCCATGGCGACGGCACCCGACGGTACTGCGCCCGTGGAATTGCATGTGCGGCATTTGCCAGGCGGCGTGTTCACCGATCATGTATTTGGTGCCGGCGCGACGCAAATGAAGCTGCGTGAAATCCTGCGGGTCGAGGGGCCGCTGGGTTCCTTTTTCCTGCGCGACGATAGCGACAAACCCATTGTTTTCCTAGCCAGCGGCACCGGCTTCGCGCCTATCAAGGCGATGATGGAGCATATCATTGCCGCGGGCATCACCCGGCCGGTAACCCTGTATTGGGGTGGGCGCAGGCCAGCCGATCTGTATATGAACGCGCTGGCGCAGCAGTGGGAGCAAACCCTGCCATACTTCACTTATGTCCCGGTCATTTCGGATGCGTCGCCGCAGGATAACTGGACCGGCCGCACCGGTTTCGTTCACAAGGCCGTGATGCAGGATTACCCGGATTTGTCCGGGCACCAGGTCTATGCCTGCGGCGCGCCGATCGTGGTCAATAGCGCCCGTAGCGAGTATGTGGGGCTTTGCGGCTTGCCTGAAGACGAGTTCTTTGCCGATTCCTTTACTTCCGAGGCCGACGTCATCAGAAGCTGAGGATTGGTTCCGGCGATGTCGGCCGATCATAATAAAGGGCGGCGCTTGTCGTCCTTTTTATTTGCTTTCCCGTGACCGGGGCGGGCGCGACAGCGTACGCCATCGGATCGAACTTGCCGCCGCTGCCATGACGCAAGCCATGGGCTTTCGCCCGCCGACGTGCGGGCTATGCGGCCAGCCGAGGATGCCGCTGCGGTCCGTATTTCCACATCCCGAGGTGCCAGGCCGCTTTCGAAGCTCCTTGTGTCGTTTCCGGGCACAAGGCTGGTTTTTACCAAAAGTCACCTTATAATAACGGGTTACCTTAATTTTTCCGCATTTTCCCATAATGAAAGCAGCCGATATCCGACAGAAATTTCTGCAATTTTTCGAATCCAAGGCGCATACCATCGTGCCGTCATCCTCGTTGGTGCCAGGCAATGATCCCACTTTGCTGTTCACCAATTCCGGCATGGTGCAGTTCAAGGATGTGTTTACCGGCAAGGAAACCCGTCCTTATGCCCGCGCGACAACGTCGCAGCGCTGCTTGCGGGCGGGCGGCAAGCACAACGATTTGGAGAACGTCGGATACACGGCCAGGCATCATACTTTTTTTGAAATGCTGGGCAATTTCAGTTTCGGCGATTATTTCAAGCAGGACGCGATTCGCTATGGCTGGACGTTGTTGACCGAGGTCTACAAGCTGCCGGCGGACAAGCTGTGGGTAACGGTCTATCAGGAAGATGACGAGGCCTATGACATCTGGCTAAAGGAAATCGGCGTGCCGGCCGAACGCATTATCCGCATCGGCGACAACAAAGGCGCCCGATATGCGTCCGACAACTTCTGGCAGATGGCCGATACCGGTCCTTGCGGGCCTTGCTCCGAGATATTCTACGACCATGGTCCGGACGTATGGGGAGGCCCTCCCGGTTCCCCTGAAGAGGATGGCGACCGGTATATTGAAATCTGGAACCTGGTGTTCATGCAGTTCGAGCGTGATGCGCAGGGGAACATGACGCCGCTGCCCAGGCCCTGTGTGGACACAGGCATGGGATTGGAGCGCATTGCAGCGGTATTGCAGCACGTTCATTCCAATTACGAAATCGATCTTTTCCAAAATCTGATCAAGGCCGCTGCCCGTGAAACCGGCACCACCGACCTTGGCAATAATTCGCTCAAGGTTATTGCCGACCACATCCGGGCATGTAGCTTCATGATTGTTGATGGCGTCATTCCTGGCAATGTCGGCCGTGGCTACGTCCTGCGCCGAATTATCCGCCGGGCTTTGCGCCACGGCTACCAGTTGGGTAAATCCACACCGTTCTTTCACCAACTGGTCAAGGATCTGGTTGCCGAGATGGGGGAGGCCTATCCGGAACTGGCCAAGGAGGCCGAGCGTGTCGCTTCCGTGTTGAAGCAAGAAGAAGTCCGATTCCAGGAGACGCTGGTCAATGGCATGCGCATCCTGAACGAAGAGCTTGATCATCTGGGTAAAGACGGCGTACTGGATGGGGAGACAGCTTTCCGCTTGTACGACACCTTCGGATTTCCATTAGACTTGACGGCCGACGTGTGCCGTGAGCGTGGATTCGGCGTCGACCAGGCGGGCTACGATGCGGCCATGGCACAGCAGAAGGCGCTGGCCAAGGCCAGCGGAAAGTTCAAGATGGCTACCAATTTGCAGTACGACGGTGTACAGACGCGCTTCGAGGGATATGACCATCTGCAGACCAAAGCGGTCGTGCAGGCGCTGTATGTCGATGGCGCTGCGGTCGATAGCGTGCAGGAAGGGCAGGATGCCGTCGTCGTTTTGGATAATACGCCTTTTTACGCCGAATCCGGTGGGCAGGTTGGCGACAGCGGTGTGCTCAGCGGTTTCGGCTTCGCCTTCGATGTCGTGGACACGCAGAAGGTACAGGCCAGCGTTTTTGGCCACCACGGCACGGTCAGTCTGGGCACCATTCGCGTCGGCGATGCCCTGGAGGCCAGTGTCGATGTGGAAAGACGCCAAGATACGGTGCGCAATCACTCTGCGACACACCTTTTGCACAAGGCGCTCAAGCTTGTGCTGGGTGATCATGTCCAGCAGCGGGGTTCGCTGGTCGATCCCGACAAGACGCGTTTCGATTTTTCGCATGGCGGCCCGGTGACGGCTGCGCAGATCCGTGAGGTGGAGGGTATCGTGAACAGCGAGATCCTGGCCAATGTCGCGGTCGATGCCCGGATTATGGCATTCGATGATGCGGTTGCCGATGGGGCAATGGCCTTGTTCGGTGAAAAATATGGCGATAGCGTCCGTGTGCTCGATATTGGTTTTTCCCGGGAGCTTTGTGGCGGCACGCATGTCAAACGTACCGGAGATATTGGTCTTTTCAAGATTGTTTCCGAGAGTGGGGTGGGCGAGGGCGTGCGCCGGATCGAGGCGATCACGGGGCGCCACGCGTTTGCCTGGATGCAGCACCTGAACGCTTCGGTGCAGCAGGCCGCGGCAATGCTCAAGAGCAATCCGGCGGATCTGGTCGAGCGGGCTCGCCAGGCACAGGAGCAATTGCGTGCCGGGGAAAAGGAAATCGACCGCCTGAAGGCAAAGCTGGCAGCTGCCTCCAGTGCCGATCTTTCGTCCCAGGCGATTGATGTCAAGGGTGTCCGTCTTTTGGCGGCGGTGATTCCCAATGCCGACCCCAAATCCCTGCGTGGCCTGATCGATAATCTGAAAAATACGCTTAAAAGCGGCGTTGTCCTGCTGGCGGCGGAAAGTGAAGGCAAGATCAGTGTGGCGGCAGGTGTTACGCAGGATCTGACCGCCAAGATCAAGGCCGGGGATCTGGTCTCGCACGTTTCGACGCAGATCGGCGGCAAGGGTGGCGGGCGACCCGATATGGCAATGGGCGGGGGGTCCGATGCAAGCGCGTTGCCGTCGGCGGTCGCCGGAGTCCAGGACTGGGTGGCCGAGCGCCTGTAGCCAACCGGATGCGTGCCGGGACAGACTGGGCTTTGCGCCGGCCTGTCCCGCTCAGCAAGAGGAAAAGATATGTCTGAAGAAATTGAATTTGTGCAAGTGGTGGACGCCTCAGGGCTAACATGTCCTTTGCCTATCCTGCGGGCAAAGAAGGCGCTGGCGACGATCGATAGCGGCCAGGTCCTGAAGATTATTACGACAGATCGCAACGCGATCCGCGACTTTCAGGCGTTTTCCAGTCAGACGCATAACCCGCTACTGGCGCAGCAGGAAACCGATACTGGCGCGATACACTATTTACAACGGCGCTAAGCCTGTTGTTTTAATTCGCTTTTTTTAATTTGCTATGGGAATTCTCTTGGCAGGACCAGGAAAATAGTGCTATCATCGACTGTTTTAAGAATTTCTGAACTAATACAAAGGTCTACCTATGGTGGTTATTCGTCTGGCCCGCGGTGGCTCAAAAAAACGTCCGTTCTACAATCTGGTTGCTGCTGATTCCCGCAATCGTCGTGATGGCCGTTTCATCGAGCGCGTTGGCTTTTACAATCCTGTAGCCAAAGAAGGCACAGAAGCACTGCGTATCGCACTTGATCGTGTTACTCACTGGGTAAACAACGGCGCCCAACTGTCTCCAACAGTAGAGCGTCTGGTTAAAGAATACTCAGCCAAAGCAACCAACGCGTAATTGATTGGCGTTGCCCGGTGCCCGCTTTTGGGCGGCGGTAGGCGTCGATGTTGCCTGGGTGGTTTCACCTTGGCGCGATGCAATGAGTGTGCTGGCTATGGCCCTGGCAATTGCCAGGGCTTTGCCGTTTGAGCTACGCTTGCCGCAGTGGGAACGCCTGCGGCGCGGCTCGCGGCTGCCGAGGCGCTCCAATCGCAATCGTTGTCTTGCATCGTCGTCTGCTTTTGTTATGGATAAAAAATGAACACAATTCCCGACGATCTGGTGGAACTGGGGCGTATCGTGTCTGCCTACGGGGTCAAAGGCATGGTCAAGATCCAGCCGTATTCCGACGGTAGAAGCGCATTGCTCGATATCGATCAATGGTGGCTGGCGCGACTATCTCCTCGCGATAAACAGTTATTATCGCCGCACACGCCAATCGCGGTTCGCCGCGTAAAAGAGCATGGTGGCGAACTGGTGGCGGCCCTGGAGGGGGTTGACGACAGAAGCCAGGCTGAAGCCATGAAAGGTCTGTCGGTGTTTGCGTCGCGCGGCCATTTTCCGTCCGCCGAGGATGACGAGTTTTATTGGGTGGATCTGGTGGGCTGTCAGGTTTATCAACTGGCCGACAATGCGTTGGCCGGCGTGGTGCTCGAAGTCATGGACAACGGCGCGCATGGCGTTCTCAGGGTGGCCAGGCACGCGCAGGACGCCCAAGGGCAGCCGCAGCCATTGCTAGACGCCAAGGGGCGAGTCAAGGAATGGCTGGTGCCTTTCGTGCACGAACATGTGCCGGATGTCGATATCGCGGCAAAACGTATCGTCACGACCTGGCCCCTGGACTTCTGATGCGTTTCGACGTCATTACGCTTTTCCCCGAATTGTTTGGCGCTGTCAGCGACGCGGGCGTGACGGGCAGGGCGCACCGGCAGCAAATATGGGGGCTTCACGCTTGGAATCCCCGGAGCTATACCAGCGATGTGCATCACACGGTCGATGATCGCCCTTATGGTGGCGGGCCTGGCATGGTCATGCTCGGGCAGCCGCTGGAAAGCGCTTTGCTGGCGGCACGCCAGGACGCAGCCAAGTCGGGAAAAGCGCCCTTGCCCTTGATTTTGATGAGTCCCGCGGGGCGTCGTTTCGATCAGGCCGTGGCGCAGGAACTGGCCGAGACTGAGGGGGCAATCTTGCTTTGCGGCCGCTATGAGGGCATTGACCAACGGTTTATCGATCAATACGTCGACGACCAGATTTCGCTGGGCGATTTTGTGCTCTCCGGTGGCGAGATTGCCGCCATGGCGGTCATCGATGCGACGGTCAGGTTGTTGCCCGCGGTTCTGAATACGGCGGATTCTGCGATACAAGATTCCTTCCAGCCCTCGTTGTCCGGCCTGCTGGACAGTCCGCATTACACGCGGCCCGAACAGTTCAACGGTGTGGGTGTGCCGCCGGTTCTCGCCTCCGGGCATCATCAGCATATTGCGCGGTGGCGCCGGGAGGCATCGCTTCGGCTTACCGCTACGCGCCGTCCGGATCTGCTGCGGGCGGCGCGCGACCAGGGTTTGCTAAGCAAGGAAGACGAGCGTTTTTTGCGATCCCTGAAGGGCGACGACTAGGGGCGTGGCTGGTGACGCCAAGGCCGCCACTTGTGTTGTGAGCAGGGTTATTTACTGTACTTTTCTTTGACTGTATTATTATTGCTTAGTCAAATATAGTTGATCCCTTTCATTTTTACACGAGGCTTGCAGTGATTCCATTTTCCGTGCTTGATCTATCTCCGGTCAACGAAGGCGAAACAACGCGAGAGGCGTTGCATCATTCGCTCAGCTTGGCGCAAACCGCCGAGAAAATGGGCTATAAGCGTTTCTGGATGGCCGAGCATCACAACATGCCGGGTATTGCAAGCGCCGCGACGGCGGTTGCGCTGGGATTTATCGGTGGGGGCACAAGCTCAATCCGGATCGGCTCCGGTGGCGTCATGTTGCCCAATCATTCGCCGTTGGTGATTGCTGAGCAATTTGGTACGTTGGCTTCACTGTATCCTGATCGGGTGGATTTGGGGCTGGGGAGGGCGCCAGGCACCGATATGACAACGGCCAGGGCATTGCGACGCGACATTCACGCGGCGGCAGAGCATTTCCCGCAGGATGTTCAGGAGCTGCAAGCCTATTTTGGGGAAGCGGAGCCAGGGCAGGCGGTGCGTGCGGTGCCGGGCACTGGCTTGCGGGTGCCACTTTGGCTGCTGGGTTCCAGTTTGTACAGCGCGCAATTGGCGGCACACTTGGGCTTGCCGTTTGCTTTTGCGTCGCATTTTGCGCCGACCGACCTGATGCCGGCGCTGTCCGTGTATCGGTCAATGTTCCAGCCTTCGCCTTATCTGGACAAGCCTTATGCCATGGCCTGTGTTAATGTCATTGCCGCCGATACCGATGAGGCGGCGCGTTTTCACTTCACGTCAATGCAATTGGCGTCGGTGCAGCTATTTCGCGGCAACCCGGGCAAAATGCCGCCGCCGGTCGAGGACCTTGATGCGCATGTGACGCCCATGGAAAAAGCAGGGGTAGAGCAGAAACTTGCCTATTCCATGGTGGGCTCGATAGAAACCGTCACGCATGGCGTGGAGCGCTTTATTGCATCTACCCAGGTCAATGAGCTAATGATCACTTCGCGCATCTATGATGTGCCGACCAGGCTCAGGTCTCTAGAATTGACCGCCAGAATTTTTGCGTAACACAGCGAAACTGGAATTGTTGCCGCTTGTGCCGCATGCCGCCAATATTGCGCATGGCGCCATGGCTAGCCCTCGCCCCACGGCCTGATTGGAGCATGCTCCCACGCCAATTTTACCGCAATGCACAAAAATTGTGCTCTGCATTAATTTTTGTGCATTTGGCTATTTTCACTTGAAATTAAAGCGTGTATGATTTATGTATCAATCGCTCGATTCGATTGGCATTCTTTAGCATCTTGATTTTTAAGAAAAAAACGCTATATAAATTACGCTAATACGCAAATATATCTTGCCTTTCCTAGGGTTTTCCATCACACTATATGGCTATGGTCACTAAAGTTCTTTTTGTATGCATGGGCAGTATCTGTCGCTCTCCGGCTGCGGAGGGGGTCTTTCGTCGCCTTGTCGAAGAGGCTGGTTTGCAAGAGGCGATCACCACGGATTCGGCCGGAACTCAGGATTACCATATCGGCGATCCGCCCGATGGCCGCGCCCAGCTGGTATCGAGAAAAAGAGGCTATGACATTTCGCAATGTCGCGCCCGGCAAGTCACGGCAAATGATTTCAAGGAATTTGATTTGATCTTGGCGATGGATTGGGAGAACCTGTCCTATCTGCAGCAAATCTGTCCCAAGCCTCAGCAACACAAGCTCATGCTGTTGATGCGGTTCGCCAACGACTATGAAGAAGCAACTGTTCCGGATCCCTATTACGGCGGATTGGACAGCTTCGCCCGCATGCTGGATTATCTCGAGGATGCCTGTCAGGGCGTGTTCGAAATCATCAGCAAGCGCGTAAAACAATACCAAGCGGCCTGACTGGCTGTTCCCAGCCAAGGCGCCCAAGGCGCTTTGGCTTTTCGTTCTGGTGCTCCCGCTCGGCCCGGGGGTATCCGTCACGCAGATGGCGGCGTCCTGGGCGGGACGACCGGATATCCCCATCCCTGAAATACGGGCATTCTTGCAACATCTTTATTGCATCGCATTAAAACCTAGTAATTTACTAGGGAATTTGCTATACTTGAGTAAATTACTCAGTTTATTGGCAAAGGATTTGCTATGCGTCTTACTACAAAAGGCCGTTTCGCTGTTACCGCCATGATTGATCTTGCTTTACGCCAGAACGGCGGGCCTATCACGCTTGCAGCAATCAGCGAGCGCCAGAACATCTCATTATCGTACTTGGAGCAATTGTTCGGCAAGTTGCGCCGTCACGAACTGGTCGAAAGCGTACGTGGTCCGGGCGGTGGCTATACGCTGGCCAAATTTGCGCGTGATATCACAATTGCAGACATTATTTTCGCTGTCGACGAACCCATCGATGCCACCAATTGCGGCAATAAAACCGATTGCAACAACGGTAAAAATGGCCACCTCAGCGGCAAGTGCATGACGCACGACCTCTGGACTCGCCTGAATCGTACCGTCGTGGACTATCTGGATTCCGTGTCCCTGCAGGACCTGGTTGATCAGCAGCGCATGCGCCAGCTTGAGCACCAGCCTGACGCGCCGGTCGTCCAAATGAAAAAAACGCCTGATGCCCTGGCATCGGTCATCGCTTAATTTAGTGGAGTAGAGAATGCTTAAATTACCCGTTTATCTGGACTATTCAGCAACCACACCGGTTGATCCAGTCGTGGTTGAAAAAATGGTGCCATGGCTATACGAGGAGTTCGGCAATCCTGCTTCACGCAGCCATTCCTTCGGCTGGACTGCGGAAGAAGCCGTGGAAAACGCCAGAAAACAAGTGGCGGACCTGGTCAATGCCGATCCACGGGAAATCGTGTGGACGTCTGGCGCGACCGAATCGAATAATTTGGCGATCAAAGGCGCGGCCAACTTCTACAAGGAGCGCGGCAAGCATCTGATCACGGTAAAAACCGAGCACAAGGCCGTGCTCGATACCATGCGCGAATTGGAACGCCAAGGATTTGAGGTGACTTACCTTAACGTCAAGGAAGACGGCTTGATCGATATGGATGTCCTGAAGGCGGCGATTCGCCCCGACACCATCCTGGTATCCGTCATGTTCGTCAACAACGAGATCGGCGTCATCCAGGATATTCCCGCGATCGGGGAGCTTTGCCGCGAAAAAGGTATCGTGTTTCATGTCGATGCGGCGCAAGCCACGGGCAAGGTGGATGTTGACTTGTCCACCCTGAAAGTCGATCTTATGTCATTCTCAGCGCACAAAACCTACGGCCCCAAGGGAATCGGTGCGTTGTACATTCGCCGCAAGCCGCGCGTGCGCATCGAGGCGCAAATGCACGGCGGCGGACACGAGCGCGGTTTCCGTTCCGGCACGCTGGCGACGCATCAGATCGTTGGCATGGGCGAGGCCTTTCGCTTGGCCAAGGAAAAAAGCCATGCCGAGAATGAGCGCATCCGCGGTTTACGCGATCGCCTCTGGAATGGCCTCTCGACGATCGAGGAAGTCTATCTGAATGGCAGTATGGACCAGCGTGTTCCCCATAATTTGAACGTCAGCTTCAACTACGTGGAAGGGGAATCGCTGATCATGGCAATCAAGGAACTGGCGGTCTCTAGCGGCTCGGCCTGTACTTCTGCCAGCCTTGAACCGTCATATGTCCTGCGCGCACTCGGACGCAACGATGAATTGGCGCACAGTTCCATCCGGTTTACCATCGGACGCTTCACGACGGAAGAGGAAATCGATTACGCAGTCGAGCTGATCAAATCACGCGTCGACAAATTGCGCGACATGTCGCCCTTGTGGGAAATGGCTAAGGAAGGCATCGATCTGAACTCGGTTCAGTGGGCAGCGCACTAATAGATTCAGGAGAAATTATCATGGCATACAGCGACAAAGTACTCGATCATTATGAAAACCCCCGCAATGTCGGCGCTTTTGAAAAAGGCGACGAATCCGTGGGAACCGGCATGGTAGGCGCTCCCGCCTGCGGTGACGTGATGAAACTGCAGATCAAGGTTAACGAGGCCGGCATCATCGAAGATGCTCGTTTCAAAACCTACGGTTGCGGCTCGGCTATCGCCTCCAGCTCCCTGGTTACCGAATGGGTCAAGGGAAAGACACTGGATCAGGCGCTGGATATCCGCAACAAGCAGATCGCCGAAGAGCTGGCCTTGCCGCCGGTTAAAATCCACTGTTCGATTCTTGCCGAAGACGCGATCAAGGCAGCGGTACAGGATTACAAAGACAAGCATACGGTTTGAGATCATGGCAATTACCCTAACTCCGAAAGCGGCGCAGCATATAGAAAGCTACCTCCAAAAGCGGGGGAAGGGCATTGGCTTGCGCCTGGGTGTCCGGACCACAGGTTGTTCCGGCATGGCCTATAAGCTCGAGTATGTGGATGACCCGGATACGGGGGATCAAGTCTACGAGAGCCACGGCGTGAAGATCTTCGTGGACGCCAAAAGCCTCCCTTATGTGGATGGCACCGAGCTCGATTATGCGCGTGAAGGGCTGAACGAAGGCTTTAAGTTTTCGAATCCGAATGAGAAAGCCAGCTGCGGCTGCGGCGAATCCTTTACGGTGTGATTGTGGCCGTTCCTGCTGATTCGTATTTTGCCTTGTTTGGCCTGCCTCAAGCGTTCGCACTGTCGTTGCCTCAGCTTGAGCAGGCCTGGAAAGCCGCTTCCGCGCGCGTGCATCCCGACCGCTTCTCAACGGCGTCGGCCGCAGAGAAACGTGTCGCCATGCAATGGTCGTCCCGCATCAACGAAGCCTACCAGGTGCTGAAGCAGCCGCTGATGCGCGCGCGCTATCTATGCGAACTGGCGGGCGCCGACGTTGGCGCGGAAAACAACACCGCGATGGCGCCGGCATTCCTGATGGCGCAGATGGAGTGGCACGAAACGCTGGACGACTTGCGTGAAAGCCGGGATCCGGACCAAATCCAGGCCTTTTTGCAGGAATTGGCGCAGGCGCAGGAAAAACTGTTCGCCGAACTGGCTGTATTGCTGGATTCGGAAAACAATATCGAGGCAGCAACGGCCAAGGTACGCGAAGGCATGTTCATCTCAAAAATCCTGCAGGATGCGAAAGTCCTGCTGCGTCAACCTACCTAAATTCTCTTAGCATGGCACTTTTACAGATTTCAGAACCCGGAGACTCGCCGGTTCCCCACCAGCGGCGTTTTGCCGTCGGTATTGATCTTGGTACAACGCATTCGCTGGTTGCCGCCGTAAGAAGCAGTATTCCCGAAGTGCTTTCCGATGAAAACGGCAAGGCGCTGTTGCCTTCCGTCGTACGCTATCTTGAAGGCCAAGAGGTCGAGATCGGTTATCCGGCCGTGCGGCGGCAGAATACCGACCCACTCAATACGCTGGTGTCCATCAAGCGGCTGATGGGCCGCTCGTACGAAGAGGCTGTGGACATGCAACTGCCTTACGAATACATGGCAGGAGAAGGCACGGTACGCATCAAAACCCGCCAGGGCGACAAGACGCCGGTCGATGTTTCCGCGCAAATCCTGGCGAAGTTGCGGCAGCGGGCCGAAGATGCCTTGGGCGATGACCTTGTGGGCGCAGTCATCACCGTTCCCGCCTATTTTGACGATGCGCAACGCCAGGCGACGCGCGACGCAGCAAGATTGGCCGGATTGAATGTACTACGACTGCTGAACGAGCCCACGGCCGCAGCTATCGCCTATGGCCTGGATAATGCGTCGGAAGGCGTTTTCGCTGTCTATGATCTGGGTGGCGGCACGTTCGATATTTCGATCTTACGGCTATCCAAAGGCGTTTTCGAAGTCGTGGCGACCGGTGGCGATACGCAACTGGGCGGCGATGACTTCGATGAAGCGATCGTCGCGGATATCATGAAGCATCATAGCCAGGAGACGCTGACGGCGGCCGATCGGCGCCTACTGCTGAGCCGGGCCCGGCAAATGCGGGAAAAACTGACAACATCAAGCAAGGCCGCATTCGAGGTTTCATTGTCCAATGGTCTCAATATCGACCAGATGTTCCCGCAAAACCACTTCGAGAACATTACGCGAGATCTGGTGAGCCGAAGCCTGAAGCTGGTCGATGACGTTCTGCACAGCGCAGATTTATCCAAAGACCAGATCAATGGGGTGGTGCTGGTGGGCGGGGCGACGCGTATGCCTGTTGTCCGTAATCGGGTCAAGGAGTTTTTTGGCCAGTCCCCGCTGACCGATCTGGACCCGGATAAAGTCGTCGCGCTGGGTGCGGCAAGGCAAGCGCACTTGCTTGCCGGCAATCGGGCCCCTGGCGAGGATTGGCTGCTGCTGGACGTAACGCCTTTGTCCTTGGGGCTGGAAACAATGGGTGGGCTGGTCGAGAAGATTATCCCGCGCAACAGCACGATTCCGGTAGCACGTGCCCAGGAATTTACCACCTACAAGGATGGCCAGACGGCCATGAGCATCCATGTCCTACAAGGAGAGCGGGATTTGGTAAGCGATTGCCGCTCGCTGGCACGCTTTGAACTGCGCGACATTCCACCTCTGGTTGCGGGTGCGGCACGGATTCGGGTCACCTTTCAGGTTGATGCCGACGGGTTGCTCAGCGTAACGGCAACCGAGCAAAGTACAGGCAAGGAGGCGGAAATCACGGTCAAGCCGTCCTACGGCCTGTCCGACGAAGAGATCACCACTATGCTCAAGGAGAGCATGGTGAATGCCAATCAGGATGCGGAGCAACGCATGCTACGGGAACAGCAGGTAGAAGCACGCCAACTGGTCGATTCAGTGACCGCCGCGATGGAGAAGGACAGCGATTTGCTGAGCGAAGACGAGGTGCGGGATATTCGTGAACATATACAGTCGCTCTCCGGCCTGTCAGATACCGACAATATCCAGGATTGGCGCGATGCGACAGACCGGCTGGCAAAGCGCACGGAAGATTTCGCCGCCCGTCGCATGGACCGCAGCATTCGCGATGCGCTTTCAGGTAAATCGCTCAACGATGTCGTTTAAGGAAACTCGAGCTTATGCCCAAAATTACAGTTTTGCCGCATCCGGATGTTTGTCCGGAAGGTGCCGTTATTGAAAATGCGCCCGAAGGAGCGTCAATTTGCCGTATCCTGCTTGATAATCATATCGAGATAGAGCACGCCTGTGAGCTGTCATGCGCATGCACGACGTGCCATGTTGTGGTCAAGGAAGGATTCAATTCACTGGAAGAAGCCAGTGACGATGAAGAAGATTTGTTGGACAAGGCTTGGGGCTTGACATCGGTATCACGTTTGTCATGTCAGGCGATAGTGGCGGACGCGGATCTGGTCGTGGAAATTCCCAAGTACACGATCAACCATGCCAAGGAAAACCACTAGCACGGGCAGCGCCCGGCCCTGACAGCGAGTGTATGCCTGTCCTGACGCCCTCTGGCATCCCGAACGGGATCCAGAGGGCATTTTGTTGGGCTGATGCCTGGCCTGCCGGCGACGCCCCTGGGCCGCTTACTTAATGAAGTAGGCTGGCGATGGAGATAATCGGGTAGCCATGCTTGCGACTGTAGTCCAGCAATGCCTCTCCGCGCATCATGCTGCCATCTTCGTTCATAAGCTCGCAAAGTACGGCAGCTGGCTTGAACCCTGCCTGTTCGCTGAGCCAGACGGCGCCTTCCGTGTGCCCGCGCCGCCCGATCAGTCTTTCTGGATGCGCCCGTAGCGGGAAAATATGCCCAGGCCGGGACAGATCGTGCGCAATGGCATTGTCGGCAATGGCTGCCATGACAGTCTGGCAGCGATCCGCCGCCGAGACGCCGGTCGTTACGCCGTGTCTGGCTTCTATGGATACCGTGAAGGCGGTGCCGTATCGGCTTTGGTTGTCGGCCACCATCGGGGGCAGCGCCAATTTGTCTGCAATGGCGCCATCCAGGCACAGGCATACAATACCGCTGCAATCGCGGATCAGCCGGGCCATGAGTTGATGGGTGATTTTTTCTGCGGGAAGAATGAGATCGGCTTCATTTTCCCTGTCGGCATCATCCATGAGAATGATCGGGATACCGGACTGAAGGGCTGCCAGCACGCTGGAGAGGCTGCTTTCCGGTAGCCGGGTAGAGACTTGCATGTTCATATGAAACATTCCTTGGTGTTGAAATTAAAAAGGAGTGTTTCAGGGATTAGCAAAAAGCATACAACGAAGACAGAGCCCAATCGGGTCCTGTCCCATTCACGCCTTCTTTTATCCCGACTTTAACGGTTGGCCTGAGAATTTCACTCAATCTGCTGACCTGCCTGAAAAGTTGGCAGCGCTCGCGGGCTGGTGATATTGCTATCACTTACCGCCAGTGGGGAATTTCACCCCGCCCTGAAGACCCAAGTATTATCGAGTAGTTCCCGTTTAGCGTCAACTAGCCATTGGTGCTACTATTTGGCAATCAAACCGGTATTGGAGGCAAGGACGGTCAGAGCCGCGCAAGCGAATTAAGGCGCAAGCCTGAAATCACGTTTGCAAGCCGATTCGCTTGATCACTATTTCAGGAGCTGGAAATGAAACCCCGCTTAAGTGTGTTGACGCTTGGCGTTGACGATCTAGAGGCCGCATTGCGTTTTTATCGCGATGGGCTTGGACTGGCCACCGATGGCATCATCGGACAGGAGTTCGAGCATGGTGCCGTGGTTTTTTTTGATCTGCAGCAAGGCCTGAAACTGGCGCTTTTTGAACGGCGCAATATCGCGCGCGATGCCGGGGTCAAACCAGGTCCTCGTAGCGAGACCGAGTTCACGCTAGGACACAATGTTGCCAGCGAAGCGCAAGTCGATGCGGTGATGCGGCAGGCCATCGCGGCGGGTGCGCATATCGTTAAGACGGCGCAAAAGACTTTTTGGGGCGGATATGCCGGCTACTTTCAGGATCCGGATGGCCATCTGTGGGAAGTCGTGTTCAATCCGGAATGGGTGCCACAAGGCTGATAACTGCGTCCATCGGCATATGGCGCCGCGGAATAACTTGATCGAAGAGACGTCAAGCGGGGTTGCCGCGTTGCCTGCGATAAGAATACAGATCCTGCATAAGCAGGCATTGCCATTTTTTTATAGTTTGGGTTCCGGGCCGGTGCAAGAATATCTCCCTGTCGAAATTTTTTGGAGATACCCATGAAACCAAGCCTTCTCATCACAATGCTGCTGTCCGCTCTGCCCGCGATAAGCTTTGCCCAGGATTGTGAAACCATCGTCGAAACCAGCGATACGATGCGCTTCAGCCAGCGCGCCATTGTGGTTCCCAAAACATGCGAAACCTTCAAGGTCACCCTGAAGCATACTGGGAAAATGCCGAAAACCGCCATGGGCCACAACTGGGTACTGGGGAAGTCGGCGCAGATCGATGCCATCGTGAAAGCCGGGGCCGAAGCTGGCAAGGACCACGATTTTATCCAGCCGGACGATCAGCGTGTGATAGCAGCAACACCGATGATCGGCGGCGGGGAAACGGCGGAAGCGGTGCTCACGGTAAGCAAGCTTGCCGCAAAAGAGAGTTATACCTTTGTTTGTACCTTCCCCGGACATTGGGCAATGATGCGTGGTACGCTCAAGCTCGAAGCGTAAAATTCTTTATTCGTGACATATTGGCACCGGCCCGCCAGGGTCGGACCCAGGATCATCAGTCGTATCTCAATTTCGATTCTCGGACGCATGGCGCGCAAGGTTGGAGATTTTACCCGAAGTGTTCAACGGTCGGAAAGCGATGTCGAATACATCATTCGGACAATGATCGATACAGGCACCGCAGTTGATACAATCGCCCGACACCACGAAGCCGTCTGCGTTGCCCTTGAGCGCGGGGCCGATGACATGTGGTTCGGGGCAAATGCGCAAGCATGCCCCGCACTGCTGGCAGTCGTCACGGCGCGCTGCCTTTATCCTGACGCGGCTGAATTTTCCAACGATGCCGTAAAAGGCTCCGACGGGGCATAGATAGCCGCACCAGCCACGGCGGGAAATCAGCAGATCGAACAGAAATATGCCAACAATGATTGTCCAGCCGGCACCGATGCCGAAGATGATGCCTCGCTGGAGCAGGCTCACCGGATTGATTATTTCCCAGGCGATGATGCCGCTGCTTGCACTGGCGAGCAATGAAGCGAGCAGGACAAGCAGGCGAGTGCGCCTGCTGATAGCGCGGTCTCGCTGGATGCCCAATTTATCCCGCAACCAGACCGCCGCATCGGTTACGATATTGACCGGGCAAACCCAACTGCAGTAGCTGCGGCCGCCAACCAGCAGATACAGGGCCAGTATGAGCAGTGCTCCGCCGAGCGCCGGCCAAGATGCGCGCTGTCCGGCCAGAAGCGATTGCGCCATGACATACGGATCCGAAAGATTCAGCAGACCGAACCAGTCGCTGGAGGCAAAGTTGCCAGTTGCGATTTGCCATCCCCACCAAGGCCCTGAAACAAACGCGAGCAGCATCAGCGCTTGCGAGCATCGCCTCGCGGCCAGCCAACGATAGGCACGCCATCCCGAGCACGTGGTTTTCCGTATCGCAAAGCCGTCGGATTCGCTTGTCGATTTCATCTGTTTCTTCCCGAAGCATTGCGTCCCGCCTTGCCAAGGCCAAGTTCGCGGGGAAGTACACGAATCGCCGCTTCTTCGATCACACAATGTTTTTCACAAGTGCCGCAACCGGTACAGGCCTCGCTGTGAACGGTAGGGATAATGCGCTGCCTGCCGTCGATGATGTGGGTTTGCAGGGTAATCGCTTCATCCCTGACGGGACAGACGCGATGGCAAATACTGCAATTGAGGCCTTTGTAATTCAGACAAGTCTCATGGCCAACCAATACCGCGACACCCATATCCGCCTTCTTGATATCGGGCATGCCGCTATCGAGGGCACCCGTGGGGCAGGCCCTGGCGCAAGGAATATCCTTGCACATGCGACATGGGTCGTCTCGCGCCACGAAGTAGGGAGTGCCTAAAGGGGCGGGACCGCCAAGGGTTGCCAGCGAAAGGATATCGTAGGGGCAGGCGCGTACGCACAGGCCGCATTTCACGCAGGAGGACAGAAAATCTTCTTCCGCAAGCGCACCCGGTGGTCGTAGTGCTTCCGGCGCCTGAGATTTTGTCGATCTCGCAGCGGTATCCAGCGTAAGCCAGATGACGCTGAAAACGCCGGCCGTACGCAGCGACCCTTTTAGCCAATCCCGTCTATTTCCGGGGATTTTCCTTTGATTCTGTTCCCGTTGTCGATCCATGCGGACCTCCTTGGCGTACGGCGAAATTCGTGATTACGCCCGTAATGAGCGGGTTTCGGAAGGCAGTTCCCCAAACAGCGCTTTGTAATAACGTGAAAATAGACTCATATGCCAGAAGCCCCAGTGCATGGCTATGGTTGAGATGGCGCAGTCCGAGTGCGTGCTTTTAAGCAAGTCCGCCCGTACCCGGTTTAGCCTGATATTGCGTATGTAGGAGACGGGGGTAACGCCGAGCACCCGCATAAACGCATGGTTCAAGGTACGTCGGCTGATATTTAGCTCAATACAGAGTTCGCCAATGCTGGGTGGGCACAGCGGTGACGCCAGGGTTCTCTCGCGTACGCGATTTACGATATATCTATGTATTCTGATATCTGGCTGCCGTTGGGATTGCGGTTTCACCGATTTGAGCGCAGAGAGGCATTCGTTAATGATTTCATCTTCGAAATAGCGCCAGGCGGGATGCGTCACCGTGATCATCGCCATCGGCGGAAGGTCATGAAAGAGCGAGCTGAAAACCCGTTGCATGGAATCGACGCGTTCTTCGGAGAGACGCTCGACAGGCCGGATAGCGCGAAACAGGCTGCGCACGTCCATTTCCAGTATTTGTTCGCCATAGGCTTCCAGGCGGTCGGCTTGAATGACGGCGACTGAAATCTCAGAATCCTGAGCGGTGCGGAAGATCAACTCTGCATTTTGATCCAGCGTAATCAGCGCGTGATCCTCGATTCGCATCGTCCCCCAGTGCGAATGGCCGGTCGTCCTTCCTGGAACGCCTATCACATACGAGTTATCTGGCGCACTCGCAATCTCATCGACGGAGCAATTCATGGTTTCACGGAACAACTGAATACCCTTGGTGGCCAGGCTTTCCACCGAGCCGCTGAAGCGACCGGTCGAGAGTTGTGTATAGTCCTGACTCCAGAATGGCAAGGCTTCCGCCTGTTGCAGCACATCGTCAGAACGTGTCCGAACCATCGACATCGACTGGTCTGGCAGCGTGCGATGGCCGGTCGACATAATATTGGCGCTAATGCCCATTGCTTCCTCCTCGCATCCCCTTTTTCGCTCTGGACTATGCATGTCCTTGAGTGGCGTTTTCATCGAGCATAGATCGATTCATTATATGGGAATAGTAAAAATCGGCAACGATTAAGACAAATGTAATCAAATTGCCGAACACTCCATCCATCCTGGGGTAAACCCGTAGCTCTGATATGCCGATAAATGCTATTGCTTGTGTCTCACTAGCCTTAATCTTCGCTCCAGATACATCGAATCAATATCACAAATGTATTGAAGGAGAGGGCAATGATTTCTACAAGTTCAGGAGCAGGAAACCGTGTGGCAGGGGTTGATACTGGAAGCACGGAACGCGTGCTTGACTGTGTAAGTTTCGCTCGCTCGCAATCCTGGCGTGCAAGGATTGCACTGCTATGCCTGATGTTACTTGCGGGCTTGGCGGCGGGGCTGCTGCTCAATAGTAAATTGACCAAGCCGGTAGCGCTGAGCGTCGTGGTGTTACCCCTGGCATTCTTTGGCGGCATGTTATCAACATGGTCACCTTGCGGCTATTCCAGTCTGAGTCTGCTGCGTCCGAAAGGAAAATACCGGGCGGGGAGCGTCCTCGCCTGGATACCAACACTGCTGACGCATGCGCTTGGCTATCTGGCCGGCGCACTATTGCTGGGTGGCGCGTTGGGCACGGCGGGGTATGCGCTTCAGGCCGGCGCGTGGTCGGCGGTTGCGGCAGGTTTGCTGGCGCTGCTTGCGTTGGGTTATGGATTGCATCAATTTGACTTTCTGCGCATGCCGTACCCGCAGCGTCGCGCGCAGGTGCCGCATGATGCGCGGTTTCGTTTTCGCTCCTGGTTCATCGGGCTTTTGTATGGCTTTGCGTTGGGCATGAACTATGCCACCTACGTACAAACGCCCATTCTCTATATCGTTACCATCGCTGCCATATTGAGCGGCAATCCGGCTGATGCAGTGATTTTGTTCGCTTGCTTCAATGCCGGACGATTTTTGCCGATGCTGGTCAACTTGTTGCCTGTGACGGATAGACAGGTTCAGGGATTTCTGGCGAGGTACCAGGAGCGGGCGGTGATCGCCGACGGTACATTACTGATCACAGCAGGGGCCGCAGCGTTGGCGATTTGCCTGGGGTAGGGAACCGGAGCAGGTCCAACCGGGCCTGCATTTGACAAATCCAGTTGGAGAGACAAATGAAGATAAAGAGAATTTCAGATATGAAGCGCCAGTTATCCGGTCGCTTGCTTGTCGGCACGGTGCTGATTGCCGCGACCACGATGGGTGTGGCCGGTGCCCAGCAGGATCCTGCGAGCAAGAACATTCCAAAGCAGCTTGGCTCGGAAGCGACCTCGGCTTTGCAGGACGAGCCTCAAATCCTGTCTGCGCCGCCTAGCGATGCCAAACGTGTCTATGTGACCGATCCCGGGCACTTTTACGTGACTTCCCAGGTTTTCACGATCGATGGGGGCAAAGGCCAATTGCTGGGTATGACCGATGCCGGCAAATTGCCCCATGTGATGGCATCGCAAAACGGTAAATTTTTCGCGGTCGCCAATACGGTATTTTCAAGAATTGCACGTGGCGAGCGCAACGACTATATCGACCTGATCGATAGCCAGACACATGACTTGATCGCTGAGGTGGACATTCCGGAAGGGCGCTTTTTAACCGCGACCTTGCAACGCATGGCCACCTTATCGGTGGATGACAAATACTTACTGTTTCAGCAATTTTCCCCATCGCCCGCGGTTGGCGTGGTGAATCTGGATGATAAGAAATTCAGGAAAATGATTGATGTGCCGGATTGCTACCATCTTTTCCCCACGCCGGACAATACCTTTTATATGCACTGTCGGGATGGTTCCTTGCTGAAGGTCTCATATGACGATCAAGGCAATGCCAAGCAAGAGAACACCAAGGTGTTCCATCCGGAGAACGACTATCTGCTGAACAACCCGGCCTTTTCTCAGAAGTCGGGTCGATTGGTTTGGCCAAGCTACGATGGGCAGATCTACCAGGCCGACCTGTCGGCCAAGGATGCCAAGTTCACCGAACCGTTCAATGCCTTTACCGAGGCGGAACGCAAGGCCAAGTGGCGCCCGGGCGGCTGGATGACCGTCGCATATCATCAGCCCAGCGACACGATCTATCTGCTCGCGGATCAACGCGAAAAATGGACACATAAGCTGCCCAGTCGCTTTGTTTTTGCCTTCAATGCCGCTAGCGGGAAACGTGTCGGCAAGATCGCGCTGGGTCACGAGATCGATTCGATCGGCATCAGCCAAGATGACAAACCCGTGCTATACGCAGTGTCGGCGACCGACAAGGCTCTTTATCTCTTTGATCCGGCTTCAGGAAAAGAAACGGGGAAAGTCGACGAGCTAGGGCATGCGCCGCTGATGTTAACCATTCCGGAATTGTGAGGCGACTATGATCTGGACAGTGGATTCGATCCTCTTTCTTTCCTTTCAATATTTCCTGGCACTGGTGCTGCTCGCGGCCGCTGTGCCGAAACTCAGGCAGGCGGATGAGTTCCATGGTGTTGTGGCGAATTATCGGATTCTGCCTGATTGGCTGGTGCCGCTTTTCGCACGGCTATTGCCTTGGGTGGAACTGCTCTGCGCATGCGGGCTGCTCTTTGTGGCCACCGCCACACATGCCCTGCTGATTGCCAGCGGGTTGCTCGTGATGTTCAGCGTCGCCGTGGCGGTCAATCTGTTGCGTGGTCGAACGCATATCGATTGCGGATGTCTGCGTGGCACGGCGCGAGGCACCGGGATCAACTGGTATCACGCCATTCGGCCGCTAATGCTGGCTTGCCTGGCGCTGGCGGCGGTTGCGTCCATGCGCGGCAATGCCATTACGACAGATCCCGCGCAGATCGCCCTTGGCATACTGGCGGCGACGATGGCGGCGATCCTATATCTTGCCGCGGAGAAGCTGGCTGCCTTGTCAGTGTCCAGTTCAAGCAATACTTAATTTCATCACAGGAGTGGGGAGACCATGAGTACAACTTTGATTATTGCCTCTAACATTATGCTGTGGGCCGGGTTCATCGCAATGGCGTTGCTCGTCGCTGGACTGGTCCGACAGATCGGCTTGCTGCACGAACGTTCAGCGCCCCTGGGCGCGATGATGATCGACCACGGACCGGATGTCGGGGAGCGTTCGCCGATATTCAAGACGGAGGATTTCCATGGCGTACCAATTGCGGTCGGGCAACCGCTAAGGGCAGGGCGTCCCAGCCTGCTGATGTTTACCGGACCGACATGTCCGATTTGCGCCAAACTGCTGCCGATTATCCGTTCTGTCGCGGAACTGGAGGATGCCGACATCGTGCTGGTTAGCGACGGGAACGCAGCGGACCATCGCAAGTTTCTAAATGAACACGAAATGGACGGGATCCGCTATGTGGTTTCAGCGGAAATTGGCATGAAGTACCAGGTCGCCAAAATTCCCTATGGCGTCTTGTTGGACGACAAGGGAGTGATCCTCGCCAAAGGGCTATGCAATACCAGAGAGCACGTTGAGAGTTTGTTCGAGACGGTGCGGCTGGGGCAGTCATCATTGCAGAAGTACATGCGGGATAAGCTGGCCCAGAACGCCGATATTGCGACACAACTGCACTGACGTCGATCCGAGATAACGATAGAAGCATAGACAACCCAAGGAGTCTTTCCATGAAGAAACCCAACAGTTTTGACAGAAGTATAGAGCGCTTGACCAGGGTGGCGGCAAGCAAAATCGGACGACGCAGCTTTCTCGGCAAGCTGGGCGCGCAGATCGCTGGCGTGGCATTATTGCCGCTACTGCCTGTGGACCGGCGAGGCCGGCTGGGCAACGCCCACGCGGCGACGGTAGGAGCGCTCTCGCGGGAGGGATTCAAGCCTCAGGACAAAGATCCGAAGGCATGTGATTACTGGCGCCATTGCTCGATCGACGGTAATTTATGTGATTGCTGCGGCGGGTCATTGACCAACTGCCCGCCCGGCAGCAAGCTGTCGCCCAGTTCATGGGTAGCCAGCTGCTATAACCCCGGAGATGGCCAAAGCTATCTTATTGCCTATCGCGATTGTTGCGGCAAGCAGACCTGCGGTCGTTGCAACTGCGTGAATACCGAGGGCGAGTTGCCGATCTACCGGCCCGAGTTCAACAACGACATCGTGTGGTGCTTTGGCGCCGAGGATGACTCAATGACATATCATTGCACCATTTCGCCGATTGTCGGAAAAGCAAGCTGAAGACAAGACCCGCGGGTATTCAATCATGTTTCCGTCTCAGGTACATTCTCGGAGATATCGGCGGCACGCTGTCGTCTGCGCTCTGGTGCTGGCTGTGGCAGGGTCGGCAGGCGCCATGCTCGCCCAGGAGCGTGGCGTTGTCGGTGCCGAGATAAAGGCGCAATACCAGAGGCCGCGGGCAACCCCGTTTCCCGAAAGCAATCCCTACTCGAGGGAAAAGGAGTTACTGGGAAGAAAGCTGTTTTTCGACACCCGGTTGTCCCGCTCGAATCGCGCCTGCGCCAGTTGCCACCAGCCATCCTTACGCTGGAGCGATGGATTGCGCCAGGCCGATGGCGCTGAAAAGCAACCGTTTCCACGACGCACGCCTACGCTGCTCAATGCCGCGTGGCTATCTGCACTGATGTGGGATGGGCGGGCAGCCACCCTGGAACAGCAGGCGTTGATGCCTATCGAGGCAAAGCATGAAATGGATATGCCCCTTGCCGAGCTGTTGCAACGACTCAATGCCTTGCCAGATTATCAAGCGCCGTTCGCCGCGGCTTTCGGCAAGGTGGGATACATAGAGAAACAGCATATCGCGAAAGCGTTGGCGACATTTGAGCGCACGCTGGTGTCGCCGAAAAACAGACTGGACGCCTGGATCGATGGCGACGATCGCGCGTTGACGCCGCAAGCACAGCGGGGGTTCGCGTTATTTAACGGCAAGGCCCGGTGCAGCGCCTGCCATGCCGGATGGCGGCTGACCGATGACAGTTTTCACGATATTGGCTTGAGCAGTCGGGATCCCGGGCGAGCGGGTGTCGTGCCGGTATCGGTCGCCTTGATGCAATACGCGTTTAAGACGCCGACATTACGTGAATTAGCGGTGAACGGTCCGTACATGCACGATGGTTCCATGAACAATCTGGAAGCGGTGATTGAGCATTATGAGACGGGTGGGCAGGAGCGACCGAGTCGTTCCCCCGAGATCAAGCCGTTCTCTCTGACGGATGACGAGCGCGCCGATCTGATTGCCTTCCTGGTTTCATTAGGGCAGCAGTCTGATTCCGACGGAAAACCCAGCGACAAGGAGAGGCAACATGATGGATAGCGATAGGCGCCGAATGGTGATGGCGTTGACATACGGCACATTTGCCTGGGCGGCGGTGCCCGCAGAAAAATCCTCGGCCGGGGAGGCCCGCAAGAAGCAAAACGCAGTCCACGTGATGGTACTGAATCACCATGAATTGAGTGCGCCGGATTTCAAGGCGCAGGTTGGCGACACGATTCGTATCATCAATAAGGCCGATATCGCACATAGCATTTATGTGACCTATGAAGACGGGCGGATCGTGTCTCTGGACACGCAATTGCCGGGAGCCGAAAAAACGGTAACGCTGGAAGCGCAAGGAATCGTGTTGCTGCGCTGCTGGATTCATCCCGTGATCCGGGCGCAGTTGCAGGTCGATCCCGCTTAGCCTGCCGTGCCGAAGTCCCGGCCTTCGCCTGCTATAAAGGTTCTCGACACACTCGAAAGACAAAACCGGAGCGGGTTTGCGCTGCGCAGGCCCGCTCCGGTCTATTCCGCCAACGACCTGTGCTTAGACCTGAACGGCCTTTTCCTTGCCGGTCAGGTAGCCAACGGCGGCGCTGAAGCGATCGTGATATTTTTCGTTGATCAGGTCGGCCACCTTGTCCTTGACAATATCATGCAGGCCAGGCTTGCCGCCTTTTCCTTTTTCCCAATCGCCAGGGTGCTGGAAATTGCTCATGATATAGGTCCAGCCGTTGATTTCATCCACCGCGTGCAGGCCCGTTGATTCAGCGCCGGCAGGGCAGGAAAGGATACGGGACAACTGCTTGGTGTCGACGTTGTAGGCCCAAAGGAAATTGTTCACATGGGTACCGCTGTCTTCTCCAATGAAGAGCGTGCGCAGTTTCTCGGAAAACTTGATGTTGTCCGGATTGGCGATCTTATCGGCGTTGGCCAGGTTGCCCAAGGCATCTGGCTTAGCCAGGTCTTCACCCACCAGTTCGGCAGGCGGTTTCATATCCACAGGGACCCATTCGCTATCAATGGCTTTGCCTGTATGGTCTTTTTGGCCGCCTTTCAGGTTCAACGCATAAACGGCGCCGGCATAAGGGCCCTGCACCTTGATATCGCTTGACCCGTCCAGCATGGCATCGCGAACATACGACATCGCGGAATAGGCGATTTTGTCCTTGATATTGACAGTCGTGCCTTCCATTTTCGAAAAACCCATGCTGCCGCCAGCGACTGCGGCATGACGGTGGGTCTCCAGGAACGCCGCGGCCTTTTCCATGCCGGGCTTCAGTTTTACCCAATTGACTTTCTTATCGAATACGATTTTCTTGAACGAATCATCATTCGGGTCTTCGGATCGGGCATCCATGATATCCGTCGGTTTCAGTTTGTCGGCAAGCGCCTCGATTTCCTTACTGGTTGCGTGCCCCAGGTGAATCCAGGTCAAGTTTGCGGATCCGGGACCTTCGCCGCTGGTCTGCTGCCACTTGGCGACATACAGGTTGCCCGCCGACAAGTCGGCTTCTTTGTCCGCCACGAACATGAACAGACCGCCATGATTGGCATCGTCGCCCATGAGCGCGGTGCGCCTATCGGGCATCACTTGGATCAGTTCATGCGAAATACGGCCAAGATTGTAGTGTTTCTTCACCGTGCCGGTACCGTCCGGATTGACGGTGATCTCGGGCAGATGACCGTAATGATAGGGATTGGCCTTGTTCTCATCGCCGTACAGCGCTTTGCTGAATCCTTTGAATTCCTCGTTCTTGGCGATCTTGAATGCGTCGGGCTCATATTCTTCGCTGGAAAGATGGGTATTCCAGGGCGAAAGGCTGGCGCCACAGGTGATCCAAAGCCCGTGGACGCCGGAGGTGTCGATATTATGATATTTCACCAGCGAAAGATGACCGGTTTCCGGATTCTGGTCCAGTGTCAGTACGGCGATGGGTGAGGGCAATTTACCATACATATCGTCGCCGTTCAGATTACGCGTGGTGTATTCGAACTGAACAACGGCGAATACCGGATTGCCTTTCACGCCGTCGACCTTGGCATCGTCCAGCTTGAGCAATGATGTGCCGTCCGGACTGTCTGAAAAGATTTGCCGCTCTTTGCCCGCGACCGAGGTATCCATGATCGGTTTGTTGTTGATATCGACATAGCCGCCGGCGATAATCTGCCCGCCCTTGCCATCGGAGACGCTGTCGCCGGTCAGGAAAAATGGCTTGTACGCCAGTTCATAGACGGTGCTGCTATTGTCCGCCCAGTTGACTTTGAGAGACGAACCCACGGTCGTTTCGGCAAGGGATGCGGGGTTATCCAGGGTAGGGGCAGACATGCCGACGAACTCGGCGGAAGCAAACGCCTTTTTCACGGCCTGCGTGGTCTGGGCGGTCGCAAAACCGGCCATGGTGCCGAGAACGCCGGTCGTCAACGGCAGCATAGGCGCACTGGCGAGCATCTTCAGGCTCTGGCGGCGGGAAGGAGAAAACGTGGTGGATTTCATGATATTGCGATACCCGGTTGAGAATAATGCGGAAATATTACAGTTTTAATATGACAGCGATTTGTAAATTAGTTGAGTAAAACGGGCAGGTATTAGCAACGAGATATGGCGGTATCGATCTCAAGGACCGCGAGTGCGTCCGAGGCGGTGGTCACCACTTTGCACGTGAAGCATCTACCGGAAAACGGATACGGCAAGGTCAGCGCCTGTGCTATTGGAAAAAAGCCAGGTCACGTATCGCGCAATACCGTTACCGAAAGGCCAATTTTCTCTTTCCTTCAACAAGGTTGATAAAAATACATCATGGGCATATGCATCCGAGATGCTGATGGCGCCTGTCGGCGATCGTCCTGCAAAGGTGCTTTTTCTGAGCCGTTGTGCTTTCATCGCTTAATGTTATCTGACAAATACGAGCCCGTCGGAACGATCATGGTCCATATAGGAAGGGCTGTATATAAAGTGATTGGCATCGTGTCACGTCAGTAACTGGAAGTTGTCCTGGTGCGGTATGTCGATTGTGTAGCGCAGCGATTCATAGATGATTGCGCCGATTCCCCTGGCGGGCGTGCGGTCACCATTTTTGCTGATTTCTATCCTGATAAGCGGCATCGCGATCTCCTGGTTATGTTGGGTTTTCTATAAATGATAAATAACAGTTATTTGTCGAATATCACCGTGGTGCTGTTGATCTTAAAATAAATGTCAAGTATCATTTATTTTAAGATCTTCTCCGATGGCAAATCATTGCCGGTTATTTCAAGGAAATTCAATGCGCTCGATTTGGCGAAAAAGTGCTTGGCTGATGCTGGGGGCCTCTCTGGTCTTATTTCTATCGCTAGGGATACGGCACGGCTTCGGCCTGTTCCTTGCCCCGATGAGCAACGAGTTCGGGTGGGGCAGGGAGGTTTTCGCTTTCGCGATGGCATTGCAAAACCTGATCTGGGGCATTGCCCAGCCATTCGCCGGCGCGCTGGCGGATCGGTACGGTGCGCGACGCACGATCGTGGTCGGCGGCCTGCTTTACACAGTCGGCCTTCTCCTGATGGGTTCTGCCGACTCGCCATTCTCATTATCCGTTAGCGCGGGCTTGTTAATCGGCATTGGCTTATCGGGAACGTCTTTTTCCATCATCCTGGGCGTGGTAGGGCGCGCGGTGCCACCGGAAAAACGCAGCATGGCGATGGGAATGGCCGCCGCGGCAGGCTCGTTTGGTCAGTTCGCGATGCTGCCGGGTTCGCTTGGCCTGATCGGATGGCTGGGATGGTCTGCCGCGCTTGTCGCGCTGGGCATGATGGTGGCGTTAATCATGCCATTGGCGGTATTGGTCAAAGATCGACCGCTGCCGCAACAAGGTGGCAGTTCGCAGAGCCTGGGCGAAGCGCTGCGGGAAGCGTGCGGCCATTCCGGTTTTTGGCTGTTGGCTTTCGGATTTTTTGTGTGTGGTTTTCAGGTTGTGTTTATTGGCGTGCACCTGCCGACGTATCTGGTCGATAAGAACTTGCCTGTCATTGTCGGTACAACGGTGCTGGCCCTGGTCGGACTATTTAACGTCTTTGGCACCTATATCGCCGGTTGGCTGGGCGGATTTCGTTCGAAAACCCGTCTTCTGAGCTGGCTGTATATCGCTCGCGCAGTCGTGATTACATTATTCATTACAGTTCCCCTGAGCACGTGGACCGCTTATGCCTTTGGCATAGCGATGGGTCTGCTGTGGCTGTCTACGGTTCCCTTGACCAACGGCACCGTGGCGACGATGTTTGGTGTGCGCAATCTGTCGATGCTTGGTGGCATTGTGTTTCTATTTCATCAGATAGGCTCGTTCCTGGGGGGGTGGCTTGGCGGCTATCTTTTCGACAGGACTGGCAGCTACGATCTGGTTTGGCATATCTCGATCGTGCTGAGTATAGTGGCCGCGGCATTGAACTGGCCGATCCAGGATAGACCGATAGCCCGGTTGCAAAGCGTTGCGATATGATAGCTAAAGCTTTGCCCTCGATTTTTGTAATTTCATTCGCGATATTGGCCGGCTTGATCTTCTATATCTGGCGCCAGCATGGGTGGGAACTTATGCTGGTGCCGCTAAGCATTTGCGGATAAGCACTGGATCCAGGTCCATGTGATGTGTTGGCCTTGTCCTTGTCCTCGTGGCGTAGTGGCCGGAGTCTTTCTTTTTAGTACTTGTCTTTGCGCAAGTTGATTCTAGTCGGCGGAAGCGATGGGTCGCTCGCCGGCTTCTCTGACGAGGCATCCTGCTGATCCGATGCCGTGCTTTCCAATATCGTGGCTATGGAATCAAATGCTCACGGGCGGTGGCAATCAGCTCATCTGAAATTGCGTTGTCTTCGGTTGCCCTGGCCAGGATGACTGCTCCGACCATTGTCGACAATTGTGCTAAGGCATTGGCCCGGCATTCTTCGGGAGTCATTGAGGCGGGTTGCACCGAAGCGAGTAATGCTGCGAGTTCTCCTAGTCCGTGGGTAAAGGCAGCGCCAATCGGCTTCTCTTTATCCTGGCGGGTCACATCAATCGCCAACGTGGCCAACGGGCAGTGGGTGTTTGAGCCAGAACGTTTATTTGCCTTGAAGTAACCGTCGACCAATGCGGCTAGCGCGGATTCCTTATCTTTCGCATTCCCAATGCGTTCGCGCCAGCGATCCGCGGACTCGGCAAAGGCGTTTTTGCATGCGACAGCGGCCAGCTCATCCTTGGACTTGAAATGAACGTAAAAGCCGCCATGCGTCATCCCGGCTGCGCCCATGATGTCGGCAACGCTCACGCCCAAACCGCGCTCCCTGATTAATCTCGAGGATACGTTTTCGATCTTTGCGCGGTTTTGTTCTGTGACGGCCCTGGAAACTTTTGGCATGTTGCATCCCTTGCTGCCAATGCAGGAGGCGTGTCCTGTTTTGAGCGAGCTTGCATCGGATAAATAAATGTCGTGTGTACTTTATTGTAGCACTGTGTGGCGAATATCCATGTGTTCAATACTTATCCCGGGCGCACAATGACATTTCTCGCGTTATCCTTTGCCAATTCTTCATGACACAGGCGAGGGCAGGGCACACGGTAAAGAGCAATACGACGCATGTTGCCGGTCGTGATCGGTTAGCGCCGCCGGCTTGGTGTGATTCGCAACAGGGATCCCATGCTTTATGGCGCACACACGCTCGTCCTGTGCTATTGAACCTTCGAGTCGGCTTATTCATATGCCGGTATAATTCGCGCCGGCGATCCCGCCCCCGCTTGCCTTTACATTGAGACTCTGTTGTTTTTTGCGTGAATTCAGTCAGAAATAGTTATTGGATATGAACGGCCTTATTTTTTGAAATGAGTCGTTCATGCGCTGTTTTGGTGCAAATCTACGCGGGCTGCAGATTGATTTCAGACTAGGGTTTACCATTATTCGCCGGTTATGATTGTTTTTCGATAAGACAGACAGGCATTGGGCGGGCATGGAATTTCTGAAAATCGTTCTATTTTATTTATAAGTCGTGTCAAAAATCGGAATACGACAAGTGCAAGCGGATGTGGCACTCTTATCCTCAACTGACAGGAGGAACCATGTCTGAATTTGATCGTGTCGTAACCGGCCATGTCGTGCTCGCGCATGGCGAAATTGAACAGGGCTTTGTGGCCATCCGTGAAGGAAAAGTGGCGCAGGTGGGCGATGCCTCGGCCGGCGTGCCCCAGGCTAAGGAAACCGAGCATTTCACGGATTGCTACGTCTTTCCGGCGGCCATTGATGCCCAGGTGCATAGTCGCAGCCAGAAGGGACAGGAGGACTTTATCTGGTCAACCCGTTCGGCGGCGGCCGGTGGCGTGGGCACAATTGTGGATATGCCATATGATGCTGGCCGGCTGATATGCAGCGCCGAGCGCTTTGAGCTGAAAAAACAGGAAGCGCAGGAACAGGCGCGGGTAGACTTCGCGCTATACGGCACGGTGCATCCTGAGGAGGGTGCGAAGCGGATCGATGAGATTGTGGCCGCCGGCGCCATCGGCTTCAAGTTTTCGACCTTTGGCACGGATCCGGAGCGATTTCCGCGAATCCCGGCATATACGATGCATGATTGCTTTGCGAAGATCGCGGGATACGGGCTCGTTGCCGGCGTTCACAATGAAGACGACGAAGTGGTTAAACATCTTATCGAAGCGGTAAAGCAAAGCGGCGATACAGATTATCGCGCGCATACGCGCAGTCGTCCTGTCTATTCCGAGAATCTCGCTGTATTGCAGGTGTACGAATTGGGCGCGGACACGGGTTGCCGGGCGCACGTCGTGCATTGTTCCAACGGACGGGGCTACGAGATTTGCCGCTCTTACCAGAACCAGGGTTTCGATGTCACAATGGAAGCCTGTCTGCATTACATGGTGCTTTCCGAAGACGAAGACGTGAGTCGCCTGATCGGGCGAGGCAAGGTCAATCCACCAATTCGCGGCGCCAAGGAACGCGAGGCGCTATGGCGGCATCTGGCGGTTGGCACATTGACCGTGGTTTCCACCGATCACGTAAGCTGGTCGCTGGATCGCAAGAGCAAGGAAAATATGTTTGAGAACGCATCGGGCGCGACGGGTCTGGAAGTGCTGCTGCCCATGATGGTCAGCGAGGCTGCGCGTCGCGGTATCGCGTTTTCCCGGATTGTACAGGTGCTGACCTACAATGTGGCACGGCTGTTCAGCATTCATGACACGAAAGGTGCTTTGGAAATCGGGCGCGATGCTGACCTGGCCATCCTCAGGAAAGATCCGTATGTGTATCAAGGTGGCGCCAGCGGCCAGAATTTCTCGGACTGGAGTCCCTACGATGGACGCACGATCGATTATCGCGTAGTTAAAACCATGGTGCGCGGACGATGGGTGTTCGATGGTGAAGAGGTCACCGCGGCGCCTGGCACGGGAACATTTATTCGACCTCTGTCAACGACCGGATTGTTACAGAAATGATGAAAGCAGATCAGACCCGATATTGGGATGCCCTGATGGAGCTGGGTACGATTACCGATCCAGATCAACCCTATACCCGGCGCTCTTTCAGCGAGCGTTTTTTGCAGGGTCGGGAATGGATCGCAGCGCGCATGCGCCAGCTGGATATGGATGTGCGAATTGACGAGGCCGGCAATTTGATCGGTCGACGCCAGGGAACCGATCCGGAGGCGGGCGTCATCGCGGTAGGTTCGCATAGCGATACCGTGCCTGGCGGGGGACGCTTCGATGGTGTCGCCGGCGTCGTGGCGGGGCTGGAGTGCGTGGCGTCGCTCAATGCCAGGGGAGTCAAGCTGAAGCATACCCTGGAGGTGATAGATTTTCTTGCGGAAGAGCCGAGCGAATGGGGGCAGTCATGTGTCGGCAGCAGGGGCATCAGCGGCTTTCTGGACACTGCCATGCTGGCCGGGCCGCACCCGCAGACCGGCGAGACGCTGGCCGATGCGATCACGCGGATGGGCGGCCAGCCCGACGCATTGCGGATACGCGAGGATATCCGGGCTTTCCTGGAAATCCATATTGAACAGGGCTGCGTGCTTGAACGCGAAGCGCTGCCCATTGGTGTCGTGACCGCCATTGTCGGGATCATTCGGGTCAAACTGGCCTTTCGGGGACAGGCCGCGCACGCGGGTACAACGCCAATGGATATGCGCAGCGATGCCTTGGTGGCTGCGGCGCACACTGCCTGTGAGATACGCAAGCGCGCGGCGGCCCTGGCTCAGGACGACACAGGCCACTATGTGGTGGCCACTTGTGGTCAGTTCAATGTCCGTCCCAACGCAAGCAATGTCGTGCCCGGGCTGGCTGAAATATCGGTTGAAATACGTTCAGATGATCGGGCAAGCATGGAGTCGCTGCATCGTGCCTTGATGCAGATCGCGCAGCAAGCGGCTGTTGAATTCAATGTCACGCTGGAGGCGGCCGAGGTGATTACCGACACGCTTCCCGTGTCGTGCGCGCCGACGCTGATGCAGCATATCAGAGAGGCCAGCGAGGCACTGAGCTTGCCGTACAAAGTCATGCCCAGCGGCGCGGGGCATGATGCGGCGTTCATGAGCCATATCGCGCCTGCGGCCATGATCTTTGTACCCAGCAAGGAAGGGAAAAGCCATTGTCCTCATGAGTGGACGTCGGCGGAGGAGTTGACCCAGGGCGTCAGCGTCCTGATCGATGTCATCGAACGATTTGACCGGGCGCAGTTGCCGGCTGCGGCCATTGCTTCAAGATAGAATGGAGAAAGCATGAATCAGTCAAGTAATCCAGGTCTTTTCGCAGCGGGCGCGGACCATGCCGGTGGCCGTTCCCCGCAGGCGCCAGCCAAGGCGCGCAAGGCGGTCGCCGCGGCATCGATAGGTAACGCGCTCGAATGGTATGACTTCAGTGTTTTCGCGTTCTTCGCGAGTTATATCGGGCATAGTTTCTTTGACAGCGATAGTGATATTTCCGCATTGATCAGCACCTTTCTGGTCTTTGCCGTTGGCTTTATCGCAAGGCCGATTGGCGCGCTATTCCTGGGCTCTTACGGCGATCGGGTAGGGCGCAAGGCGGCGTTGACGCTGACCATCTCGGTCATGGCGCTTGGCACGTTCATTATTGCGGTCGCGCCGCCGATCTGGATGATCGGAATCGGCGCGCCCTTGCTGTTGCTGGTGGGTCGTTTGCTGCAGGGGTTTTCCGCGGGCGGCGAGATTGGCGGTGCCACCGCCTTTCTCGTGGAAAGCGCGCCACCGGAAAAAAGAGCCAGCTACGCCGCATGGTTGCAAGCCAGCATGGGAATTTCGAACATTCTGGCCGCATTCATGGGCATGCTGGTGACAACGCTGTTCAACGATGCGCAGATTACCGAATGGGCGTGGCGCCTGCCTTTTGTAGTGGGGCTTTTGATCGTGCCCGTCGGTTACTATATCCGTCGTACGCTGGACGAAACGCCAGAATTCGAGGCGCAAAAGCAGCTGCATCCCGAACGGAAACAACCATTGCTGGATATCGTGCGTCTTTATCCTCGCCATATGGTTCTGGGCGTGATGTTTTCCATTCTCTGGACGGTGTGCGTCTACGTGCTGGTGATCTACATGCCAACGTACTATGCCTCGCCGGGCATCGGCTTGGGCTTCTCCCGCAATCAGGCATTCACTGCATCGCTGGTGGGCAATGTTTTCATGGTTCTCGGATGCGTATTGAGCGGTCGCATCGCCGATAGGATCGGCGCCGACAAAGTCTTGCGTTTCAGTTGCGTGGTGTTGATGTTCATTTCCTACCCGCTGCTGACGTGGCTGCATCATAGCCCGACTTATGCGAACCTGATCATTGTGCAAATACTGCACTGTTTCTGCGTCGCGTTATTTGCGGGCGTCGCGCCATCGGCGCTGGCGCAGATGTTTCCCATCGAGGTCCGTTCTTCAGGCATGTCCGTCTCCTACAATATTGCAGCTATTTTCTTTGCCGGCTTTACGCCCGCGTTGATGACCTGGGCGACCACGCATGATGTGATGGCGCCGGCTTATTACCTGTTCATTGCATCGGTGGTCGGCTTGGTGGCAACGATCGGCATGCATCGCCTGAAAAGTCAGTCATAATACTTGAATGGGTATTAAAGAGAGCCATTTGCTCCAGACTGTCGAATTCCGGAACATGATACGGTTCTGCCATTTGTGCCAGACGCGCAGTCTGGCGCAAACGGCGGAACAGCTGGGCGTCGCGCGGTCCGGGGTCAGCGAGACCATCGGTGCGCTGGAGGCGCTTTGCGGGCTTTCTTTGTTCAAGCGCGAGTTTCGCAAATTCATTCCCGATGCTGTCGCTTTGAGACTCAGTCATCATTTCCTGCGCCTGTGCCTGTTGGAGGATTTTGCCCGGCGCAATATCAATACGCCGTATCGCGAATTGGGGTGGGTCAAAATCCGCTGGCCCGTGCCGGCATGCAGCGGGCAGGTCAACCAGGCGTTCTGGGACGCCGTGCTGCAGACGCAGCGTCAGTGCAAATCGATTCTGTTCTGTGTCGAGTTCTACGACGATTATCTGGAGCCGGTGCCAAGCGTGGAGGAATGGGTTCCTGCCTGGCCGAAGCTGGCGCAGCTTGATGTACAGGTAGTTCCGATGGTGGGCGAGGCCGGCGGACCCGTGCAATTGAAAACAGGCGGATGGCTTCTGCTGCACGCCGCTTCAGCAGAGTCGGCAGGTCATGGCGTGGAACCTGGCAGCAAGGTTACGTTACCGCGCATGCCATGGCCTTTGCTGCAGCAGGCGCTTCAGGTATGTGCTGATTTGCATTTGTCATATGAGTATGACGAGCGCGATTTCATGCAAATTGTCCAGCGTCCGCCACGAGACGACAGGATCATGCTGTTGAACCAGCTTTGCCTGGATACGGCTTGTGATGCCGAATGGCGGATCCAGCCCCTGGATAGTTCATTCATGGCAGGCATCGATCTGCGAACCCACGATGATCATCCGGCGCTGCGACGCCTGCGACACAATATGCAACGCATGCTGGATCGGCCTGCCTCCAGTCTGCCGCCCTTTACACCGGAGACGACTGTCAAGCAATGGCATTACTTTGGCCTGATTGTCGAGCATGGCTCAATACGCAAGGCGGCGGATGCCCTGTACTTGGCGCAGCCCGCAGTCAGCACTCAGTTGCGCGCGTTCGAGCAAGCGCTGGGATGCACCATGGTGACACGCCATAAGGGGAGTCGGCAATTGGCGTTGACCTCGGCCGGGATTCTGGTGGAGCAACTGCAGTCGGGGATGCGGCATATGCTGGCGACCGCGCAATCCTATCTTGCCACCGAGCAGTTGCAGCAATACCAGCATCTGTACCTTGGGGTGGTGCCCAGTGTCGATGTGAATAGTCGCCTGAGCGAGTTGATTGTCGATCAGGTGGCAAAATGGCAGCATGCCTATCCGGCGGTGCGTCTTGAAATACTTGAGGACAAGCAGCGGGCGTTGCTGGCGTTGTTGCGCAGCCAGCATATCCACATGGCATTTGTCGAGGCCCTTGTGCCTTGGCTGACACAGGAAGCCGTGTCTGCGCCGGAGCCGATGGGGCTGGTCGTTGCGCCCGGCCTGGCCAGCCGGCTGGGTTGTGAAAGAAAGCAGACCCTGGAATGGCAATCCTTGCGCGGTTTCCCGCTGGTTTTGCCGAGAAAGGATTCGGGGTTGCGTAAGCTCATCGACGAGCATTGCAGGGAGCTGGGTTTTGGCTTCGTGCCGGAGGTCGAATCCGATAGCCTCAATATCAACCAGCGCTGGATTGCGGAGGGTAAATATGCCTCTGTGTTGCCGCATTCGGCTGCCAAGAGCCTGATCGCCGCCGGCAAGGTGCTTTTTTTCCCGTTGCAGCCGACCCTACTACGGGTAATTCGTTTGTCCTATCTGAAAAACCGTTCGCTGAACCGGGTCGAGCAAAGCCTGATCGATTATCTCAAGCTAAGCCTGAGTCTCGCTCAGGCTTAGCCGAGCATGGCTGTCAGTCTTCCTTGCGCAAGTGTGGAAACAGCAACACGTCGCGGATGGTGGGGCTATCGGTCAGCAGCATGATGAACCGGTCGATCCCGATGCCGCAGCCACCTGTGGGCGGCATACCATATTCCAGCGCTCGGATATAGTCGGCGTCGTAATACATTGCCTCTTCATCGCCGGCATCTTTGGCGGCGACCTGGGCTTGGAAGCGGGCTGCCTGGTCCTCGGGGTCGTTTAACTCCGAGAAGCCATTGGCAATTTCCCGGCCGGTAATGAAAAGCTCGAATCTTTCGGTAATGTCCGGGTTGCTATCGGAGGCACGCGACAGGGGGGAGACTTCGACAGGGTAGTCGATAATATATGTCGGATTCCACAACTGGGACTCGGCGGTTTCTTCGAATAGCGCCAATTGCAATGCACCTTTGCCGGCACGGCTAAGGACAGCACCGTCGACGTCGGCGCCGAGCTTGCGCAATTCATTGCGGAGGAACTCGACATCCTCCAGTTGCCCGGTGCTGTAGGCGGGTGCGTATTTCAGTATCGCCTGGGTAATCGTCAGGCGGTCGAACGGTTGGGACAGATCAACGGTTTTCGCTTGGTGCGTAAGCACCGCCGAGCCGGTAGCGGCAATGGCGACCTGGCGCAGCAATTGTTCGGTGAAATCCATGAGCCAATGGTAGTCGGTATAGGCCGCATAGAATTCCATCATGGTGAACTCCGGATTATGCCGGGGGCTGACACCTTCGTTGCGGAAATTCCGGTTGATTTCGAAAACACGCTCGAAACCGCCAACCACAAGGCGCTTCAGATACAGCTCTGGCGCGATTCGCAGGAACATCTGCATATCCAATGCATTGTGATGCGTGATGAATGGCTTGGCGGCCGCGCCACCTGGAATCGGGTGCAGCATCGGGGTTTCCACTTCTAGGAAACCGACATCGTTCATGGCCGCACGCATTGCTGCAATGGCCTTGCTACGCACCTTGAAGGTGTTGCGGGATTCCTCGGTCATGATGAGGTCGACATAGCGCTGCCGGTATCTCAGTTCCTGATCGGCGATGCCATGGAACTTGTCAGGCAGCGGACGCAATGATTTGGAGAGCAGGCTGATGGACTCGGCATGGATCGACAGCTCTCCTTTATTGGTTTTGAATACGCGCCCGGTCACCGCGATGATATCGCCGATATCCCAGGTCTTGAATTGTTCGTAGACGTCGTCGCCCACACCTTTTTTGTCGAGGTAGACCTGAATGCGGCCGCTGGCGTCCTGTATCGTGGCGAAGCTGGCTTTGCCCATGACGCGCTTGAGCATCATTCTGCCGGCAACCGCCGCGGGATTGGCCTGCGGGTCCAGGGTTTCCTTGTCCAACGCGCCGAATTTGTCGTGCAGTTCCTGCGCCTTGTGCTGAGGGCGGAAGCTGTTCGGGTAGGCGATGCCGGCGGAGCGCAAGCGGGACAACTTACCACGGCGTTCTGCGATGAGTTTGTTTTCGTCTATTTCGGATGCGTTGACTTCGTGCTGGGTGTCGTTCATAGGGACTCAAGAATTAGCTGTATTGACGGATATCGTCGAGATCTTTATCGGCAAAGGCATCGCTAGCGATGTAGCGGAGAATTTTCTGCGCGACGGCTTGTGGGGTGGACAGAGCGCCAGTCTCGTTCAGGCGGGTGAAGCGGGCAAGATCCGGAAAGTCTTTATCGGGGGTCGCGCGAATGTTCGCTTGCATTTCGGTATCAATGACACCGGGAGCCAACGCGACCAGTTTTGCATGCGGCGCTTCCACGCGGGCGACACGCGTATACATGTCCAGTGCGGCCTTGCTTGCACAGTATACGCCCCAGCCTGCGGTGGGGGAACGACCGGCGCCGGAGGAAATATTGACCACGCGCACATCGGCCTGCCAGTCTTGCGTGGTACGCAGCAGCGCCGCGGTTAGCAGCATGGCGCTGGTGATATTCAGGTTGAAGGTGGCCGCGACTGCGTGGGCGTCTCGCAATGTGTCGAATTGCCCGACGGGTCCGAGCGCGCCCGCGTTGTTGATGAGCAGATAGCGCGTTGCCGTGTCATCAAGTTGCGCAAAGATACCAAGTGCGGCGGCCTCGATATGCTGCACATCGGAAAGGTCGTGCGCATAATGGACATGGTGGCAGCCCGATGCTTCGGCCCGGCTTGCTGTTTCCGCATCCTGGCTGCGCGACACCGTGATCAGTTGCTGGACGTTATCAGCCAACTGGCGCGCCAGTTCGGCGCCCAGGCCGCGCGATGCGCCCGTGACGATGGCGATCGTCTTCTCCATATCAGACTCCTTGCTTCAGGCTGGCTTCGATGAACATGTCCAGATCGCCATCTAGGACTTTCTGGGTATTGGATATTTCCACGTTGGTGCGCAGATCCTTGATGCGGCTCTGGTCCAGCACATAGGAGCGGATCTGGTGGCCCCAGCCTACATCGGTCTTGGCGTCTTCGAGCTTTTGCTGTTCGGCCATGCGATTGCGCATTTCCAGCTCATAGAGCTTGGAGCGAAGCATGGACATGGCTTCGGCCCGGTTGCGGTGCTGCGAACGATCGTTCTGGCACTGGACCACGATGCCGGTGGGGGCATGCGTGATGCGCACCGCGGAGTCGGTCTTGTTGATGTGCTGTCCGCCGGCGCCGCTGGCGCGATAGGTGTCGATACGCAAGTCCGCGGGGTTGATGTCGATCTCGATGGAGTCGTCGATCTCGGGATAGACGTAAATACTGGCAAAGGATGTATGCCGGCCATTCGCGGAATCGAACGGGCTTTTACGCACCAGCCGGTGCACGCCGCTTTCGGTGCGCAGGAAGCCGAAAGCATATTCGCCTTCGACCTTGATCGTCGCGGATTTGATGCCTGCGACGTCGCCATCGGACTCTTCCAGTACCTCGGTCTTGAATTCCTTGCGTTCGCAGTAACGCAGGTATTGCCGCAGCAGCATGGAGGCCCAGTCCTGGGCTTCAGTGCCGCCGGCGCCGGCCTGAATGTCAACGAAGCAATTCATCGGGTCGGCCGGGTTGGAGAACATGCGGCGGAACTCGAAACCCTCGATGATTTTCTCGTATCCGTCGGCGTCGCCCTCGATGGCCAATAGCGTGGGCTCGTCGTCATCGGCGCTGGCCAGTTCGAAAAGCTCCTGGGTATCTTTGATATCCTGACGCAACTGGTCCAGAACCAGTACGACGTTCTCGAGATTTTTTTTCTCACGACCCAGCTCTTGCGCTTTTTCCGGATCATTCCAGACATCCGGGTTTTCTAGTTCGAGGTTGACTACCTGTAGGCGTTCGGATTTGACTTCGACGTCAAAGATACCTCCGTAACGCGTCTTCGCGTTCGGCGTAGTCTTCAAGACGGGCGGAAAGTTGGTTCTGGCGTTCGGCTTCCATGCGAATAATTCCTTGCTGAATAAATTTCTTAACCCTTTATTTTAGCCTACCGGGCCGCGACTGCTAGCGGATAGCGCCATTTACGGGGCAAAACCTTGTGCAAGGAATGACGGCGGCAGGTTTTCCCGGGCTACTGGACCGGTTTCTGGCCCGATACGTTGCCGAAGGCGCCACCTATCGTACCGACCACGCCATCGATATGCTGGCCGGGTGTACCGGTGGTGGTACAGGCGGTGAGCGCAAGGAGAGAAAGCAGAACGACCGGAATCAGTTTCATTGTTGTCAGTCAGAATGGAAAAATCCAGCGTAGCAAAAAAGCATGGGCTGTAGCGGTAAATCAGGCGCAGGATTGTTACAGAAGGTTCTCCAACGCGCCACGGCCAGCCCAACCGTGCTTGTTTTCGCCATAGATAAAACCGGCCTTTGCCTCAGAAAGGCGGCGGTTCGGCGTGTCGAACCATAAGTTGCACATTTACAACGCCATTCCAGCTATTGGGCGCGATTTCATAGATCAAGTCGATGTATTCGGGCAGCGATTCGGCGTGGTTGAACCAGATTGCGTCGTACTGTTGATTCAGGCGCTCGACCCGCAGCTTGAGGTGCTTGTCCTTGAGCAAGCGCTGGTTAAGGACGCGGAACGTGTCGCGAAACAGTGGGGGAGGGAAGCCGGCGCCCCAGACTTCCTGTTGCAGCAGGCTGGCGACCTGGGCGGTGGTGTGCAGCGGGTCAAGCGAACCATCGGTTTCGATAAGGGGTTCGAAAGTGTCCTTGCCGCTAATTCTTCTGACTGCCAGATCAAAGGCGTCGCCAAAATCTGCGAAGGCCGACTCACGCAGGGTCAGACCTGCCGCCATGGCGTGCCCGCCAAACTTCAGAATCATGCCTGGATGCGTTTTCGACACCAAATCCAGCACATCCCGCAGATGGACATCGGGTACCGAACGGCCTGACCCGCGCAGTTCGCCGTGATCACCCGGTGCGAACGCCAAAGTCGGTTTCCAGAATCTTTCCTTGAGCCGGGACGCGACGATGCCGACGACACCTTGGTGCCAGTCTGGGTGGAAGACGCAAACGGTTGCCGTGCGCGATTGTTCCGGCGCCTCCAGGCTGGCCAGTGCCTGTTCGTTCATGTCCTGCTCGATGCTGCGGCGTTGATGGTTGATCGCATCCAGTTCGCGCGCCAGCGCCAGCGCTTCGCTTTCGCTGTCAGTCGTCAGGCAACGGATACCAATGCTCATATCAGCGAGCCGACCCGCCGCGTTGATGCGAGGGCCGATCTTGAATCCCAAGTCCAGCGCGCAGGCTTCGCGATGATCGCAACTGGCAACGAGGAACAAGGCTTTGAGTCCCGGTTGCAATTGGCCGTTGCGAATTTTTTTCAATCCTTGCGCCACTAGCAATCGATTATTGGGATCGAGCTTGACGACATCGGCCACGGTGCCCAGCGCCACCAGATCGGCCAACGCATCGATGCGCGGCCCGGCTTTTGCGTCGACCCAGCCTCGCCGCCGGTACTCGGCGCGCAAGGCCAGCAACACGTAGAACATCACGCCGACGCCGGCCAGGTTCTTCGAGGGAAACTGGCAGTCCGGATGGTTGGGGTTGACGATGGCCACGGCGTCAGGCAGGGTATCGCCCGGCAGGTGATGATCGGTCACCAGAACCTGCATGCCTGCGGCTTTCGCGGCTTGCACGCCTTCTATGCTTGCGATACCGTTGTCTACGGTGATCAGAAGATCCGGTTTGCCGGCGGGATGCCTGCAGGCAAGCTCGACGACAGCAGGGGACAGGCCGTAGCCTGTCTCGAAGCGGTTGGGCACCAGGAAGTCAACGTCTGCACCAAAGGCGCGCAGCCCGCGCAGCGCGACCGCGCAGGCTGTCGCGCCATCACAGTCGTAATCGGCGACGACCAGCAGCTTTTTCCTGGCGGCGATCGCGTCCGCAAGAATCGAGGCGGCGTGGTCGGTTTGCGCCAGGAGCGCGGGGTTGATCATGTCGCCCCAGCTTTGCCGGGTCTGCCGCGCATCTGAGACACCGCGGGCGGCCCACAGCCGCGCCAAGAGCGGATGGATGCTATTTGACTGAAGCCGGTTTGCCGCGTCCGTGTCGAGCGCGCGAGTTGTTATTTTTACTGATACCACCATGATTTCCATTGCTTGCGTTGAACGGGGAGCCATTTGAGGAGCGCGGTGCGCGGTTCGATATCGAGCTCCGCCCAGCGATCGACACCTGTCAATATCAGGCGGATCGGGCGGTTCACCGGATCCCTGCGATCCTGGCTGCTGAGGAACGGCGCGAGCCGTTCGGCAATTGCCCGTTCCAGTGCCGGCAACTGCCCCAGCCAGTTTCCCCAATGATGCTGGCGAAACGCCGCATCCAATTCATAAAGTATTGTCTGGCTCTGTCCTGGCGCAGAAGTCGCCAGTTGGGAAGATTTGGCGCCGCCGAACAGCCAGCCACCGTTGATGGGGGGCAATTGGTTGTTACGGCGTGTTTCGTTGACCGGATGCTGATGCCAGGCAATCTGCAATTCGCTGAGCAGCCGGCGATAGGGCTTGGTGCTGTCGTCCTGTGGCCAGGCGACAGCCAGATCGCCGCTTGCGATCAGGGCCGGGCTGCGCGACGGGAGCATGAAACTTTCCCGCAAGGCGACGGTCCATCCGCTAGGGCCGCAGCTTTTGAGCTGAAAAGGACTATCGGTGAATATGTCGCCTGCACTTTCATATAATGCTAAGCTTTCATCCTGAGAAACCGCAATGTCTGTGTCGGTCAGCATATAAGCGCCGTTAGTGCCCAGGCCGAAGTGAGCAAGCTGGAAGAGCCATGTCGCTTCGTCGCGGTGCGCACCGGGCTGCAGGATCGGCGCCAGCGCGCTTGACAGATTCTGGTGCGCTTCCGGGGTAAAGCCATATTGCTGGACGAGCCATGCCTCATAGGGCGTACAACCGGTTTGTTCCGGGTCGGCCGGATGGATTTTCGCAGTTGCACGTTCGAAAAGGCGTAGCAGGAGCGGCGCCGTTTTTTCAAGATGACCGGCAATGTCCTTGGCTACGGGTGGCGGGGGCAATGCCCCTATAATGATCATTTCCATGGTGGAATTGTAATCTTAGTAAAGTACAAATTACGTGAAAATACCTTTTGAATTATGGATTGGGGCCAGGTACGCCGGCCTGACGCGAACGCGGGGGCGCGGCAAAAAGGGCGACCGTTTCGTCTCTTTCATTGCAGGCACTTCCATGGTGGGTATCGCCTTGGGCGTTGCCGCCTTGATCATCGTGCTGTCGGTCATGAACGGTTTCCAAAAGGATGTGCGCGATCGCATGTTGTCTGTGCTGCCGCATATCCAGCTCATTATGCCCAATGAGGATCCGGTCAGCGTGGTCAAGAATTGGCGACAGCTGGCCGATCAGGCCAAGGAGAATCAGGAAGTGCTGGGCACTTCGGCATTTGTCGCCGCCGGCGGGATGCTGGCGCGAGGGGATGTACTCAAGGGCGTGGAGATTCGTGGCATCGACCCTGCCAACGAGGGCAAGGTCTCGGAATTGCCGGAGCAGATGGTTGCCGGCTCGCTGGAGGACCTGAAACCCGGTGGATTCAAAATGGTGATTGGTCGCAACTTGGCCCAGTATATGGGCGTAAACGTTGGCGACACGTTGTTGCTGATGACGCCGCAGGGCTCGATCAATCCGTCAGGTTTTTCGCCGCGCATGCGGCAATTCACGGTATCTGGGATTTTCTCGTCAGGTCACTATGAATATGATTCCAATATGGCGTTCATTGATGTCCAGGATGCCGCCGTGCTGTTCAGAGATGGCGGAAATGCCGGGGTTCGCCTGAAAATTCGCGACATGATCAACGCCCCGGAAGTCGCAACGCAGTTGACCAATGCGCTGCCGCCTGGCGTGGTGGCACGCGATTGGACGATGGACAACCGCACTTGGTTTGCCGCGGTCAAGACCGAAAAACGCATGATGTTCCTGATACTGGTGCTGATTGTCGCGGTCGCCGCGTTCAATTTGCTGTCTTCGCTGGTGATGGCCGTCAAGGATAAGCAATCGGATATCGCCATCCTGCGCACGCTGGGCGTCAGTCCATTCGAGATCGCCAAGATTTTCCTGGTGCAGGGCTCGTTGATTGGCTTTATCGGGACGTTCCTGGGCGTATTGTTCGGATGCCTGATCGCATACAACATCGATGTGGTCATTCCGTTCATCGAAAATCTGTTCGGAATCCATTTCCTGGATCCCAGCATTTATTTCATCAGCACCTTGCCCTCGCATCCGGAGAAGGCCGACATCACACTCATCGGCCTGACATCCCTGGTGCTGTCGTTGCTGGCAACCATTTATCCAAGCTGGCGGGCTTCCCGTTTGCAACCTGCCGAGGTATTGCGTCATGATTAATCCGGAAACAAACGTGCAACCGGGTGCGGTCGCATTGGAATCGCACGATGTGATGAAATACTATGAGGATGGCGACTCCCGACTGGATATCCTAAAGGGGGTTTCCCTGCAGGTGCACGCCGGCGAGATGGTCGCCATCATCGGCGCATCGGGGTCAGGCAAGAGCACGTTGCTGCATATACTGGGTCTGCTGGACAAGCCAACGTCGGGCGAAATCCTGATCAACGGCAAATCGACCGGTGCGCTTACCGAGCGGCAGATCAGCCGAATCCGCAACGAGAGCCTGGGTTTTGTCTATCAATTTCACCATCTGCTCAACGAATTCAACGCGCTGGATAATGTCGCCATGCCATTGATCGTCCGTCGCATGGACAGGCAAGCGGCCCGGGAACAGGCTACGCAGGTATTGGAGAAAGTGGGCTTGCGAGAGCGGATCTATCACACGCCGGGACAGCTCTCCGGTGGCGAGCGGCAACGGGTGGCGCTGGCCCGGGCGCTGGTGACGCGGCCGGTTTGCGTGCTGGCCGATGAGCCAACCGGAAATCTTGACCGGGAAACATCAGCAAGCATGTTTGCCCTACTTAAGGAAATGAACCGTTTATTTCATACAGCCTTCGTGATTGTCACTCATGATCCGAAACTGGCTGCGCTGGCGGACAGACAGCTGCTGATGGAGCGGGGCGTGCTGCAACCGATATAGCCGCGCATGCCCGGAAGGGGAGACCATGTTCATTGATACGCACTGCCATTTGGACGCAAGGGAATTGCAGGAAGACCGGGATGCGGTGATCGCGTCTGCGATCGCCGCAGGCGTCTCGCATATCGTGATCCCCGCCGTGCATCGGGAGAACTTCACGCATGTACGCATGTTGGCGCACCAGTTTGAAGGCGGACGCTATGCGCTTGGCATCCATCCCATGTACGTGTCGCGCTCGACCGATGCTGACCTGGCGGTGCTTGCCGAGGAAGTGGAGCGGGCCATGGCGGACCGGCGCTTTGTCGCCATTGGTGAAATCGGGCTTGATTTTTTTATCGATGAGATTGCATCGGGCGTGGCACGCGAGCGGCAGGAATATTTCTACCAGGAACAATTGAAGCTGGCCCGTCGCTTTGGTCTACCTGTCTTGCTGCACGTGCGGCGATCCCAGGATGTCATTCTCAAGTATTTGCGGCGCTTTTCCGAAATCGGTGGCATTGCGCACGCGTTCAACGGCAGTGACCAGCAGGCCGAGCAGTTCGTCAAGCAGGGCTTTGCATTGGGTATCGGCGGGGCCATGACGTTTACCCGGGCCAGACAGATTCGGCGGCTGGCCGAGCAAATTCCCCTATCCAATCTGGTTCTGGAAACGGATTCTCCGGATATTCCACCAGCCTGGCTGGATGGACCGCACCCCAGGAATACGCCAGACCAAGTGCCGGGGATCGCCAGTGCGCTGGCGGCGCTCAGAAATCTCGACTTGCGAGAAATCGCAAGACAGACCAGTGCCACCGCCAAACGCGTGATTCCACGATTGATGGATTAGTCCCGATCTGCTTTTGAGTACGGCCGAATGCGATAACAATAATTGAGTCCTGTCTCAATGCTTGTTATCAATAGCCGTGTCGCTGCCTGTTTCTCCCACGCTATCCACCGGTATGCCCGGCAATTGGCCGAAAGCCGGCTACCTGGTGGCGTTCAGCCTGGGAATCATTCATGTCCAATGGCTCAGCAGTCTGCCGGCACTGTGGCTCATCGTGTTGGCCTGTTGCGCCAGTCTGGCGTTTTGGATTTGCGTACGTCAGCAACGCTGGCTGGCACCCGTCCTGTTGCTCGCGTTCTGGCTCGGAGCCGGCAGCGCCTATTCCGTATGGCGAGCGCAATTGCGTCTTGCTGACTCGCTGTCGCCAGCGCTGGAACTGCGGCCGCTAACAGTGCGGTTGCGCATATTAGCCTTGCCGCGCGACATGATCAATGCGTGGTCGTTCGAAGCCAGGGTGCTTTCCCGTCGCGCCGATGGCGCGATGCCGCAACGGGTACTGTTGCGCTGGTATGCGGGACCTCGCCTGGGGCCGTTCCGCAAGCCGGAGCCACCGGCCGGCGGGTTGCCCGATCTGCGCCCGGGGCAGGTGTGGCGCATGACCATTAAGCTAAAGCGCGTGCACACGCAGCGCAATTTTATGGGCTTCGACTATGATGCGCATTTGTTTGCGGCAGGGGTGCGGGCAACGGGTACCGTTGCCGGGGCGCCGCGGTTGCTAGCGGATACGCCGTGGGAAGAATGGGAAACGGGCATCGAGCGACTGCGGCATGCACTGAGGGGCAAACTGCTGGCACTGCTGAACGGACGGCGGTACGCGCCGGTGATCGTGGCCTTGGTCCTGGGGGACCAGAATGGCATTGCGCAAGAGGATTGGAAAGTATTCAACCTGACGGGCATTACGCACTTGGTGTCGATTAGCGGTTCGCACATCACCATGCTGGCCGCCCTGGGCAGCATGGGCGTGTTCCGGCTCTGGGGCGCCTTGCGTGTGTCCGGCAAGCGCCTGGCCGAACGAAAACCGGTGCAGGTGGCGAGCGCAAGTTGCGGGTTGCTGATTGCCGGGGCTTATTGCCTGCTTGCCGGATGGGGCGTACCGGCACAGCGCACGTTCATTATGCTTGCCGTCGTCTGGTTGTCCTTGTGCCTGCGCCAGCGGATTTCCATGGTTGCCTCGCTAAGCGTTGCCGCAGCCGTAGTGCTGGTGTGCGATCCCTGGGCCGCAATGTCGATCGGGTTCTGTCTGTCGTTCGGCGCCATCGCCACCCTGATGCTGTACGGCACAAGCATTGCGCAAGGCCGTCAGCCCAGCTATTACCGGCCGGTCCGTGCCCTGGAGCGGGTTCGGCAATTGGTGGTGCTCCAACTGGTCATGAGCTTTGCAATGACGCCGCTGCTGATCGGTCTGTTTCACCAGTTTTCCGTGATTTCACCGGTGGTCAATGCGGTTGCGATCCCGGTGATTGGCGGCATGGTGACACCGCTGGCGATTTTGCTGGCTATGCTGTGCGCGACGGGCTGGATGCCCGACCTGACTTTCTGGCTTGCCGAAGGCATCCACGCCTTGGTTGCCGTCGTCGTCAAGTTCGCTGCCGCCGCATCCCAATTGTCCTGGGCAACCTGGCAATTTGCGGCGCCGCCGGGCGAGTGGATGCTTGTCGGGCTAGCTGGTTTGGCGTGGGCGCTTGCTCCCAGTGGAGTGCCAGCACGGTGGCTGGGCCTGGCCTGCATCGTACCGGTGCTCAACTATCGCCCCGATCGTCCGGCCTTGGGTGACTGGCACGCGAATGTCCTGGACGTCGGGCAGGGCGCGGCGGTTGTCATTACCACCCGGCAGCACACGATCTTGTTCGATACCGGTCTGAAAGCCAGTTATGACAACGACAGCGGGGGTCGCATCATCGTGCCGTATCTACGGGCGCACGGCGCTGATGCGATCGATGAGCTGGTGGTGTCCCATTCCGATCTGGATCACGTTGGCGGATTGGTCAGCCTGCTACAGCAGCTACCGGTCAGGCATGCCTATGCGTCTTTTTCGCTGCCCCGGTATCTGCGCCAGCAGGCCGCAGCGGAGCCGTCGACCGCCGTGACCGATCATGCAAGGCTTGCGTTTGATGCTTGCGCGACAGGGAACGGATTCGTATTGGACAACGTGCGGTTCCGTTTTCTTCACCCGGACGCCGTTCCGACACCGCCGGCCAAAAGTGACAACGACCATAGTTGCGTGCTGCTCGTCGAGGGCAGGCACCATTCCCTGTTGCTGACGGGGGATATCGGGGCGGCGGTGGAGTCAAGGCTGGTGGCCTCGGGCTTGTTGCCCCGTCGCGTCGATGTCGTCATGGCGCCGCATCATGGCTCGCGCGGATCCTCCTCCTTGGGTTTCGCGCAGGCGCTTTCTCCTTCCATGGTGTTCGCTCAGGCCGGGTATCTGAACCGTTACGGGCATCCGACAGAGGCGGCGATGCGGCGCTGGCGCCAGCATGCCGGGCTTGTCCTGGATACGATCCAGGCGGGGGCGGTGCGAATTCACTCGGATGGCCGCGGGCTATGGATAAATTCCGCAAGATCGCAGGATCATCGCTATTGGGATTCGTTTTAGCTTATGATCGTTTTCCAATAGGAGATGAAAGGCCGGCTGGAATGGCGATCCATTCCAGCGCAGAATCCGAGATTAAGGGAGAGTCATGGAAACACCGCGTCTGCTTTATGTCAACTGCATGAGTCCTGCCGGCATCCACCGCATGGCGTACTGGGAGTGGGGCGATCCGGACAACGACCAGGTCCTGCTTTGCGTCCACGGATTGTCCCGCAATGGACGTGATTTCGATGCTGTTGCGCGCGCCCTGTCCCCGACCTATCGCGTTGTTTGCCCCGACATTGTCGGCCGCGGCGCCTCCGACTTCCTGAAGCACGCTGGGGGCTACGTTGTTCCTCAATATGTCTCCGATATCGGCACGTTGCTCGCCAGGTTGCAACCCCGCACCCTGGACTGGGTGGGCACGTCCATGGGCGGCCTCATCGCTCTGGCCTTTGCTGGGGTGGTCAAAAACGCGGAGGCGGGCTTTGCGCTGGGGAAAAATACGGCATTGCCCGCCACCACGGGGCTCTCCATCAGAAAACTGATCTTGAATGATGTGGGTCCGGCGATCGAGCCAGCCTCGATCGAACGGATCGCGGGATATGTCGGCAAGCCGGTGGACTTTGCTTCGTTCGAGGATGCTGTCAGCCATATGAAACAATCGGCGGCGTCCTTTGGCCCGTTGACCGACGCGCAGTGGGTCGACTTTACCCGATATGTCATCGTGCAAAAAGACGGGCGGTGGACTCAGCATTATGACCTTGGGATCGCCGATGTCTTCGCCACTTTGAAAGATGAACAGAAGCTCAAGGCTGGCGAAGCCATCCTCTGGTCGGCCTTTGACGCCTTGACCTGCCCCATTTTATTGCTGCGGGGACAACAGTCGGATCTGCTGAGCGCAGATACGGCTGCGCAAATGCAGGCCCGCAATCCCAATCTGCAATTGCGGGAAATAGTGGGGACCGGCCATGCCCCGTCCCTGATGCCTGATGAGCAGGTGGCGATGGTGCGAGATTTTCTCTTGCCATAGCGCGTTGCCTACTGCCGAAGGGGGGCAGCCCCCGACACCAGGCAAGGCGATGCGCTTTGCGCTCTGCTGACGCTTTTTGCGCCGGCCAGAGGCTTTCCGAGATTTTCCCGGTATTTGGCGATTTTCCCCCTACAGGGCGTAAAATGACAACATGGTTACTTCCCTGATTCCGACAGTTTTTGCGGGAAGCAACGGTGATTCACAGGAAACGGTTGCGTATTATGACGGACTCTCATTCAATCAACGCAGATTTGCATTGCCACTCCACGGCCTCCGACGGGGTGCTGTCGCCTGCGGAGGTTGCGTTGCGCGCGCACGGCAACGGCGTACAGCTTTGGAGCCTGACCGACCACGACGAGGTGCGAGGCATTCCGGAAGCGCAGGCCAAGGCCCGGGAGTTGGGCATGCGCTTTGTACCGGGTATCGAAATTTCGGTTACCTGGTCTGGCCACACTTTGCATGTCGTCGGCCTGAATCTGGACATTCGTCACCCCTTGCTCAATGATGGCCTGGAACGCATCCGGCGGGACAGGGAGAGCCGAGCCCGGGCCATGGCGGACAAGCTGGCCGAAATGGGTATTGGCGGTAGTTATGAAGGGGCGCTTGGTTACGCGGGGAATCCAAATCTGCTGAGCCGAACCCATTTTGCGCGCTATATCCTGGAACAAGGGTATTGCACCACGATGCAAGAGGTGTTTGATCGCTATCTGGCCGATGGCAAGCCGGCTTACGTCGCCGGGGACTGGGCAGGGCTGGACGAAGCCCTGACATGGATTCACTCCGCAGGCGGGATCGCGGTGATTGCGCATCCCGGACGCTATAAGTATTCCAGGCGGGAGTTTTCGACGCTCTTCAAAACATTCAAACTGATGGGCGGAAAGGGGATCGAAGTCGTTACCGGATCGCACACGCCGGATCAGTACCATCAATATGCCAATGTGGCGCGTCAGTATGGCTTCCTAGCGTCTTGCGGTTCCGATTTCCATAGCCCCAAGGAAAGTCGAATGGATCTAGGGAAATTGCCCGCAATGCCAAGCGATCTGACACCCGTGTGGGAGGCATTTGGTTGAATTATGAATAAAGCTTTTGTCAAAGAAAAAGACGACGAGGACGACGACGATCAAAACCCGGAAGCCGTTGTCTTGCCGGCAGGCACGAAAAACTATATGACGCGCACAGGCTATAACATGTTGCGCGACGAATTGACACATCTGATGAATGCGGAAAGACCGGACGTGGTGCAGATCGTTTCATGGGCTGCCTCCAACGGCGACCGGTCCGAAAATGGCGATTACTTGTATGGAAAAAAACGCCTCAGGGAAATTGATCGCCGCATCCGGTTCCTGACGAAAAGGCTGGAACAGGCCGAAGTCGTCGATCCCGGCAATCTGCCGGACAAGGATCGGATATTTTTCGGGGCGCAAGTGCTTTATAGCGATGAAGAGGGCGAAGAATACCGGGTGACCATTGTGGGCGTGGATGAGGCAGAGCCTTTGCAGGGCAAGATCAGCTGGATTTCCCCGGTCGCGCGAGCCCTGCTCAAGGCTCGCGTCGGGGATTTGGTGACATTGCGCACACCTTCAGGCATCAAAGAACTGGATGTCCTGGAAATCAACTATCCTGATGCGTAAGTGAAAAATGGGCCTGTGAGTCCTGAGCCAGCGTCTTTTCCAGTACCGGCATGGCTTCACGCAAGGCGGCGGCTAGCGTATACGGCGGGTTGATAACGAACATGCCGCTGCCATAGAGCCCGTAGCCGTTTTCCGGTGGTTTTTTGACAGCCAGGCGCGCATGTACCCAATTGCCTGCGGATTTTTCCAATTGCTTTTGCAAGTCGTGGACTTCCTTGCGGCGCACCAGCGGATACCAGATCGCAAAGCAGCCGGTTGCGAATTTCTTGAGTCCGTCGCGAACCGCGGCAAGCGTGTGCCGATAGTCATTCTTGTCTTCATATGACGGGTCGATCAGGATGATGCCTCGCCGCGGCGCCGGCGGCAATTGCGACGATAGTCCGCGAAAGCCATCTTTTTCGAAAATACTGACCTGGCGGGCCACATCCCGCGACTGCATCTGGATATTTTCGTCCAGATGCGTAATTTCAGTGGGATGCAGCTCGAACAGGCGCAGCTTGTCGGCGGGGCGCATCATTTGCAGGGCTAGCCAGGGAGAACCCGGATATATGCTCAGGGCGCCATGGTCATTCAATTGGCGGATATGGTCCACAAAGTCCGCCAGCAGCGCAGGAAGCACAGGCGCATCCCAGAGCCGCTCGATACCATCGCGAAACTCCGCGGTTTTTTCCGCCCAGGCATCGGTCAGGTCGTAGACACCGGCACCGGCATGGGTGTCGATGACCCAATAGGGGGTGTCCTTGCGATTGAAATAGTTCAGGATATGCAACAGGATGGCATGTTTAAGGACATCGGCGTGGTTGCCTGCGTGGAAGGCATGACGGTAACTGAACATGGGGCAGGCTTTCAAAAATTGCCGAAATCGGCGGGAATCCGGGCTAATTCGTCGGTGAAAATGGCATCGCACCCCCAGCCGAGCAAATCCTTCGCGCGCCGGTAATCGTTGACAGTCCAGGCGCAGACTTTATAGCCGGCCGCATGGATACGTTCGATCGTGCGCTGATCAAGATGCTGCTGATCAAGATTGATGGCAACGCAACCCAATGTCTGCAGGATTTGCGTGAAATCGTCGGGTAGGATGTCGGTCAGAAAGGCGCGCGGCAACTCGGGAGCGCTTTGCTGCATGGCGCGCAACGAATCCTGGGAAAAGGATGAGATCAGCGGCGGGATTGCCGCATCACGCCAGAGCTCGCGCACGGCGTGGGCGACCGCGTGGCCGGTTTCGGTTTCACGACCGGGGCAAGGTTTGATCTCGATGTTGCACAGCAAGCGGTTTTCACAAATATAACGGGCAAACTGGCCAAGCGTAGCCATGGGCTCGCCCGCATAATCGGCAGAATGCCAGCCGCCGAAATCGAGCGCTACCAATTCGTTCAGGCTCAGGTCTTTCGCCGGGCCCCGTCCGTTGGAGGTGCGGTCGACATCGTCATCATGCAGGATGATCAGCACGTTGTCCTTGCTCAGCTTGACATCGAACTCGGACATGATGAAGCCGTAGTCGTGCCCGAAGCGCAAGGCAGCCAGCGTGTTTTCCGGCGCCAGCCGTCCGCCGCCGCGATGCGCAATGACGGCGGGATAAGGCCAGGGGACGGAAGCGAGGTCGGACATAAGGGCACCAAGTTTGCAGAAAGGAGAGTGAAATGCCAGTTTCCGGCAGGGGGCGGACCCAGCCAATTGCCCGAAATGACGCTAAAGTTTTATTTTAAATGAAAAAACGCTTAAAATAAGCGGTTACTTCGGGGAGTTGGGCAATGCCCGGCTTTTCTTGACATCAGAACCAATTGAAGGTCGGGAACTTAATGTTAGAGTCGTTTCGCAATCATAAACGCATATTGCTCGTTGTTCTGTTTATTCTGGTGGTGCCATCATTCGTATTTTTTGGCATCTCCGACTATCAAGGATTCACGAACAATGACGTTCCCCTTGCCACGGTGCGCAAGGCAAAGATAACGCAGGCACAGTTCGATCAATCATGGCGCGAGCGGCTGAACCAGTTGCGAGAGCAAAACGGCAGCAAGTTCAATATCAATGCGGTCGACACGCCGGCCAACCGGCAGGCGTGGCTGAACAGGCTGATCAATGACCAGGTGTTGCAGCAGGAAATGCTGGATAAGCACTTCAATGCCACCGATAACATGGTGCGCCAGGCAATTGCCGGTACGCAGGAGTTCCAGGACAATGGCCAATATTCGTTCCAGAAGTACAGCCAGTTCCTGACAGAGCGAAATATCCGCGACGTGGATTACGAGCAGTACGTTCGCCAGAATCTGGCGTTGTCGCAGTTGCTGGATCCGATCGCCAGCACCGTTACCATGCCGGCGCAGACCGCCGGCATGCTGCAGACGGCCATGACCCAGGAACGCACGGTAAGATTGCGCAATTTCGAAGCGTCGGCCTACGAGCAGACGACTCAGGTGGATGACGCCGAGATGACAAGCTGGTACGAGAAAAACAAGAAAACCCTGGAGGTGCCCGAGCATGTCAATGTCGATTATGTCGTATTGAACCAGGAAGCGGCGCTAAAGACGGTGGAGCCGGTTTCCGACGCGGACCTGGAGAGCTACTACAAAGCCAATATCGCGAAGTATACGAAAAAGGAACGCCGTCAGATCAATCATATCCAGATCCAGGTTCCAGCGGGCGCCGATGAGGCCGCACAAAAGGCAGCCCATGATAAAGCGCTCGACGTGGCGCAAAAAGCCAAGCAGGATCCGGCGTCTTTTGCCGAGCTGGCCAAGACCTATTCCGACGATGCGGGTTCCAAGAACCAGGGGGGCAGCCTGGGCACGCTCTCCAAAGGCGATATTGCGGCACTTGACGCCGCAGCCTTCGGTCCGGCAGAGCCAGGCGTGACCGATCCGGTCAAGATCGATAATGCGTGGCATGTATTGCAAATCGCCAAGATTGAGCCGGGTGAGGTACAGCCGCTGGACAGCCTGCGCGATACGCTGAAAAAAGAGATCCAGCTGCAACAGGCTTCGGAGAAGTTTGCCGATCTGTCCACCAAACTGACTCAGTTGTCCAGTACCGAGCGCGATTCGCTCAAACCACTGGCGGACGCGTTGCAGCTCGAGATCAAGCACGTTAGCGGTGTTTCGCAGGCCGGTCTGTTGCCTCGCGCGCAGGCAGGAGAGAATGCTGCTATCGATAGCAAGGACGCATCGTATTTCGAATCGGGCAGGGTGCGCGAAACCTTGTTTTCCGACGAAGTGCATAAGCAGAACAAGAATTCGGGTGTCATCGAGATATCACCCTCCGAGCTCATGGTCGTTCATGTCGCCAAGGCCGTACCCGCGACGGTGCCGCCGCTGGATGACGTCAAGGAAACGGTCATGGCCAGAATTCGTGCCGAAAAAGGCGTGAAACAGGCGGCTGAAGACGGTAAGGCCGAATTGGCCATGCTCAAGGAAAAAGGCCCTGGCGCACTGACCGGATTTGGCAAGGAAACAACGATCAGCCGCATTTCGCAGTCTCAATTGCCTGCGACCATGCTCAATGCAATCATGAATGCCCCCACCGAGTCGCTCCCAACCTTTGTTGGTTTTGCACTGCCCGATGGCTACGCGATCGCGCAGATCGAAAAGGTGACGGAGCCCAATGCCGACACCAAGCGCATGTTTGACCAGTACCTGCGGCAGGCCTTTGTTTCAGGCCTGGGCGCAGAGGTGGCGCAGGCGGTAACGCAAACGATCCGCCTGACACACGAAGTGGAAGTGCTTCCTGCTGCGGACAAAGTGATCAACGACGTCGATACTCAGTAAGTACTTTTTCCAATACAGCCCATACTGTCTCTGCCATGAGCGGTTGGGCTGCCTCGGCCGGGTGGATACCGTCGTCCTGGTACATCTGTCGATCCAGGGCAAATGATTCGAACAGGAACGGAACCAACGCGGTTTCTTCCTGTGCCGCGAGATCGGCAAATAAAGCCTTGAATTGCGTTGCATAGACTGGACCGAAATTCGGCGGTATCTGCATCCCTACCAAGATCACCTGCGATCCCGCCTTTTTGGCTGCGGTGATCATCCACTGAAGATTGTCTCGACTGGCTTCCAGCGACAAGCCCCGCAAGGCGTCGTTGGCGCCCAGTTCCAGAATGGTAATGGCCGGTTTGTTCTTCTGTAACAATGCTGGCAACCGGGTACGTCCGCCGGCGGTGGTGTCTCCGCTGATACTGGCATTTACGAGCCTGGCGTCGCCAAGCGCCTCTTTTTTATTTTCGCTTAGCCATTGGACCCAGCCGCTTCCGCGTCTGATACCATATTCGGCAGAGAGGCTATCGCCAACCACCAGAATGACAGGGTTGGTCGGTTTGGCTGCCGCTTCCTGCGTGCTGCCTGCTATGGGCCAAAGCACACACCAAAGACTTATCAGAATGGACAAAGTTCGAATCATGAATGAAGCATTGGTCATTGAAGTATCTCAATTGAAAAAGCATGTTGTGGAAGCGACGGGAACCTTGGACATTTTAGATGATATTTCTTTTGCGCTGGAACGCAGCGCGACATTAGCCATTACAGGGAGTTCCGGCTCGGGTAAATCCACCTTGCTTGGCATTCTGGCTGGTCTTGATACGCCGTCTTCGGGGGACGTGCGCCTGATGGGGCAAAATATCTTCGATCTGGACGAGGACGCCAGGGCGGCGTTGCGAGCCAAGCATGTCGGGTTTGTCTTTCAGTCTTTTCAATTGCTGCCGAACCTCACGGCGCTGGAAAATGTGATGCTGCCGCTGGAGCTCCAGGGCAAGCCAGCGCGCGATATGGCGCATCAGATGCTGGAGCGGGTAGGCCTGGACGGTCGTTCGAATCACTACCCAATGACATTGTCCGGTGGAGAAAAACAGAGGGTCGCGCTGGCGCGCGCTTTTGTGGTGAATCCGGATATCCTGTTTGCCGATGAACCCACGGGCAGCCTGGATACGGAAACCGGACTACGCATTGCCGAACTGATGTTTACGCTGAACCGGGAACAGAATGCGACCCTGGTACTGGTGACGCATGATGAAAAGCTCGCGCAGCGATGTGACCAGAAAATCACCCTTGCTTCGGGCAGGCTTCTGGCTACAGTACCGGATCGTGATTTGGCTTGACTTTCAGTCTGGCGATTTTTTGAACTTGCGAAACATGACGTACGGCGCGAATGACGCGTGCCAGATGCTTACGGTCATCCACCTGGATTGTCAGATGCACGACGGCGAGATTTTGCGCGTCTTCGCTCATCGACATGCTTAGAATGTTCGAGTCTTCCGAGGATATTTTTGCCGCAATGCGGCCCAGCACACCTTTTTCATTACGGATGACAATTTCCATTCGTACCGGCAAATGGACAGCGGTTTCTCGGTCCCAGTAGACTTGCACCCAGCGCTCGGGTTCCTTGCTACGCAGTCGGGTGGCGGTAGGGCAGTCGTCGGTGTGAACAATCAGGCCATGGCCCGGACGGATGAGGGCAATCAGGCTATCATCCGGAATCGGGCTGCAGCAAGCTGACAATTGCACGGCCTGACCTTCGTTGCCCTGGATGAAGATCATGCCGGCATGGGCCACCGACACTTCGTCCAAGACCGCAGCGCTGGTCGCGAGCATGTCGTTTTCAACGGCAAAACGCCGCGCGACCACTGCCGCCAGACGGCGTCCCAGGCCGATATCGGCGAGGATTTCTTCGCGGGAAGAGGCGCCTGAACCCCGGGCCAGTTTTTCCCATTCGGCATTGTCGGCATCAGGCAGCGGGATATTCAATTCCTGCAAGGCCTGGCGCAGCAGCTTCTCGCCAAAATGAATCGAGTCTTCGTATTTGACCGTTTTCAGGAAATGCCGGATTTCCGAGCGCGCTTTGCCGGTGCGCACGAAATTGAGCCATTGCACGTTTGGTTCGGAGGCGGGCGAGGTGATGATTTCAATCGTATCGCCGCTTTTGATTTCTGTTTTCAACGGCACGAATTCGCCGTTGATTTTGGCCGATACCGCATGGTTGCCGATATCGGTGTGAATATTGTAGGCAAAGTCGATGGGGGTGGCGCCGCGCGGCAATGATACGATTTTCCCTCTTGGCGTCAGCACGTAGACGGCGTCAGGGAATAGATCGACCTTGACATGTTCGAGAAACTCTCCGGAATCACCGGTCTGGTTCTGAATATCCAGCAGCGATTGCAGCCAGCGATGGGTTTGCTTTTGCAGGTCGTTCAGGGAAATATCGTCTTCCTTGTACATCCAATGCGAGGCGACACCTTTTTCCGCGATATGATCCATATCGCGGGTACGGATCTGGAATTCGATAGGGGTGCCGTACGGACCCACTAGCGTGGTATGCAGGGACTGATAGCCGTTGATCTTGGGAATGGCGATATAGTCCTTAAACTTGCCGGGCACCGGGCGGTACAGCTGGTGCAGCGTACCCAAGGCCAGATAGCATTCCTGCAGGGTATGGACAATGATGCGAAATCCGTAGATATCGAGCACGTCAGAGAAAGATTTCTTTTGCTCCAGCATTTTATTGTATATGCTGAAAAGGGACTTTTCCCGGCCCGACACTTCGGCTTCGATGCCGTTGGCCGGCATGGCCGACGTGATATTGTCCGCAATGCGGGTCAGGACTTCGCGACGGTTCCCGCGGGCTGCCAGTACCGCTTTCTTCAGTACAGTATAGCGATTGGGATGGCTGGCTTCGAAACACAGGTCCTGTAATTCCCGGACCAGTGTGTTCAGGCCGAGCCGGTGCGCAATCGGCGCATAGATTTCCAGGGTTTCATTGGCGACACGCCGGCGCTTCTCGGGATTTACCGCGTCCAGCGTGCGCATGTTGTGCAGGCGATCGGCGAGCTTAATCAGTATTACCCGGACGTCCTTGGCCATGGCGAGCAGCATTTTGCGAAAGCTTTCCGCTTGCTGCTCCGCTTTCGTGGCAAAGTTGAGTTTTTCCAGTTTGGTCAGGCCGTCGACCAGGTTGGCGACATCCGGGTTGAATTTTTCCGCGAGTTCGGTCTTGGTGACGTTCTGGTCCTCGATGACATCGTGGAGCAGGGCGGCCATCAATGCGTTGGCGTCGAGTTTCCAGCCCGCACAGATTTCGGTGACGGCAATGGGGTGCGTAATGTACGGGGCGCCGCTGGATCGAAATTGCCCCAGATGTGCCTGATCGGCGAAACGATAGGCTTCCCGGACTTTGTCTATTTCCTTGCCGTCCATGTATTCGGACAGCATTTCTGTCAAGTGCGCCAGGGAGGCGATGGTGGGTTCGGTCTTGCTTGCATGCTTCTGGGCGGCCTGGGGGGGGATGCGCAACTGGCCATTGGTCGCTGTTTCAGCGTCGGCAGGACCGACGCCGGCGGGTTGCTGGATATGTGCTTTGTTTTTCCGCCTGAAAGGAGACCCCGCACGCAAGGCGTGCAGCAAAGAGGAGGATGCGTCCTTGATACCCATGAAACCCGCCCACAGTGAAAATCAGGTGGGTACCTTGCGCAGCATCTCCGCTCCGGTCAGGCCATCGGCGATTTCCCGCAACGCGATCACGGTTGGCTTGTCCTTGTCTGGGTCGACCCGTGGCTCATGGCCCTGGGCCAGTTCGCGGGCGCGGTAGGTCGCAGCCAGCGTCAGGTTGAAGCGGTTGGGAATGTGTATCATGCAATCATCGACAGTAATACGAGCCATAGTATGTATTGTCCTTAAGGGATGGGCAAATTGAACGAAAGTAGGTTACCTGACGGAATCGGAAATTCCGAGCTGGGAGAATAGTTGCGCGTGTCTGGCCGCCTGTGACTGGTATCGGAGCCTTGCGGCTGCCACGATTTTCTGTAATTCATCCAGAGCCGTCGCGAAATCTTCATTGATGATAACATATTCGCACTCGGGCGCGTGCGCAATTTCGCTTCCCGCAGCCAGGATCCTGCGCGTAATGACGCTCGGGGCGTCCTGTCCGCGCTGGGTGAGGCGGGTTTCGAGGACGTCAATGGAGGGCGGGAGGATGAAAATGCCGGTTACCGCGGGAAAATGTTGGCGAACCTGGCGGGCGCCTTGCCAATCGATTTCCAGCAAAATATCTTTACCCTCCTGAATCGCCTTTTCTATCGGCGCCCTGGGCGTGCCGTAAAAGTTGTCGTGGACTTCCGCCCATTCCAGCAATTGGTTATTGTCCCTGAGCTCCAGAAATTTCTCTTTTGCGGCGAAGTAGTACTCGCGGCCTTCCTGCTCGCCCGGACGCGGCGCCCGGGTTGTACACGAGATGGAAAGGGAGATATTGCTGTCCTGCGCCAGTAACGCGTTGACCAGGCTGGATTTACCCGCACCGCTGGGTGCAATGATCATGAAGACATTACCGGGGAATTTAAGCATAATGGGAAGGTTAACGGCAAAAGAAAATCATAGCAAAAATCACTGCGGGTTTTACATATTCCATTTGCTGCCGTAAATTTTTTGCAATAATTGCAACAAATCTCTGGCATCTATCCGTAGGGTCCGAACAGAATGTGTCATGAAACAATGTGAAAAATCCTGTGCCCGACTACGCCTAGCGACCAGCCCAAAAATTGATAGCATAGCGGTTCTGTACTTAAAGGAGTTTTGTCATGAATGCAGCCCCACTCAAAGTTGCCGTGGTCACCGGCGCTGGTTCGGGTATCGGTCGGGCCGTCGCGCTTGAGCTGTTGAGCGCAGGTTATGGTGTCGTGCTTGCCGGACGCCGGGAAGACGCCCTGGAAGAGACCCGCACGGCGGCGGGCGCCGATGCGACACGGGCCGTGGTGGTGCCAACCGATGTCACGAAGGAGCAGGATGTCCGTCGGTTGTTTGACTCGGCCCAACGCGAGTATGGCCGGGTGGATGTGCTGTTCAATAACGCCGGGCGCGGCGGCACGCCGGTACCGGTGGACGAATTTTCCGTGCAGGAATGGCGCGATATCGTCGATGTGAACCTGACCGGCATGTTTCTATGCGCGCAGGCCGCGTTTCAGGTCATGCGTCACCAGGACCCGCAAGGCGGGCGCATTATCAATAACGGTTCCATCTCGGCGCATGCGCCGCGCCCCATGTCGATCGCATATACGGCAACCAAGCATGCCGTTACGGGGCTGACCAAATCGCTATCGCTGGATGGCCGGCCATACAATATCGCTTGCGGCCAGGTGGACATCGGGAATGCGGGCACCGACATGACCGAACGCATGAAAAAAGGCATTTTGCAGGCTAACGGAGAAACGCGGGTCGAGCCCGTCATGGACGTGGCGCATGTGGCGCAGACGGTCAGGGCTATGTGCGACTTTCCATTGGAGACCAACGTGCAGTTTGTTACTATTATGGCAACGAAAATGCCATATGTCGGCCGTGGTTGATTCGATTCCAATCCGTCGGTTTCAATGATCGACGGCCGCCACTTGGCAAACCTAAAAGGAGACTGGGCATGGGTGTTCAGAAAATCGTACCAAGAATCGCGGATGTAGGGGGCATTCCCGTTGCGCGCGCATTGCCTAACCGGGCGCGCAGGACCATTGGGGCGTGGTGCTTTCTGGATCATGCCGGGCCGGCGAAGTTCGATGCCAGCAATCCGGGCATGCAGGTGGGCGAGCATCCGCATATCAATCTCCAAACCTTTACCTGGATGCTTGAAGGAGAGGTCTTGCACAAGGACAGTCTTGGCAACGAGATGCTGATCCGCAGCAAGCAGGTGAACCTGATGACCGCCGGGCATGGCATTGCCCATACGGAGCAAACGCCAGCCGGCATAAAGACGCTTCACGCGGTCCAGCTATGGATCGCGCTACCACAGAGCGACACACCGATCGCCCCGGCGTTCGATCATTACCCGGAATTGCCCGAGTGGGACCGCGGACTGGCGCGCTTCACATTGCTGACGGGCGAGTATGACGGCAGGCTTGCACCCACTCGGCAGTTTTCTCCACTGGTCGGCGTGGATGTCGACATTGCTGGCCAGGAAACGTTGACGCTGCAACTGAAGCCGGAGTTCGAGTATGGCCTGTTCATCATTACGGGCGAGACGGCCGATATCAATGGAGAGGCGATTGCGTTGAACGAAGTCGCCTATCTTGGCACAGGCCAGAATCAGGTAGAGGTCTGTACGCGAGGGGCCACGCGCATGCTATTGCTGGGAGGTACGCCGCTGGATATTCCCGATTTTCAGATCTGGTGGAATTTTGTTGGCACGCGGGCCGATATTATCCAGGCCAGCAAGGACTGGGCAGCGCATACTGAGCGGTTCGGGAAGGTCGATACCGATATGAAGCGGTTGGACGCGCCTGAGCTACCCTGGCCGCAAGCATGACCGAAGACAGCGCGATGCAACGGGATAGCGTGCGGCAGGACAAACTGATGCAGGACTACTACGCGGCGCGCGCTGCGGAGTATGACCAGATCTATCTCAAGCCGGAACGGCAGAATGATCTCCGGCAGATCGAATCCTGGCTTGCATCTGCGTTGGCGGGAAGGCGCGTGCTGGAAATCGCATGTGGCACTGCCTATTGGACGCGTTTTTTCGCGCCTGCTGCAAAGCAGGTTGTTGCCCTCGATGCTGCCAGCGAGACCTTGCAGATTGCGCGTCACCGTGTTCGCGCCGATCATGTCGCGTTCCTGCAGGGCGATGCTTACCGGATTCCCTCGCCCGACGCGGCGTGGAGCGCGGCATTTGCAGGATTCTGGTGGTCCCATATCCCTGTCGACCGTATTGGCGAGTTTCTGGGCGGCCTTGGACGTGTGCTTGAACCTGGCGCCAAAGTGATATTCCTGGATAATCGGAATGTTGCCGGCAGCAGCACGCCGATTGCCGAGCAAGACCCGGCCGGGAACACATACCAGATTCGCCGCCTGGCCGATGGGTCTCACCATCGGGTGCTCAAGAACTTTCCCGACAAGGCGCAATTGCTTGCCGCCGTTGAGCCCTATGCCGCGGCATCAACCTATCATCAATGGGAATATTTCTGGGGGCTTGAATATTTGGTCAGCGCATAATTGACAGCACATAGTGCGTTCCGCCGTCTGGTCGGCACCAGGGCTATGACATCCACCAGGGCAACGCTGCGTTGAGAATGCGGCCGGCATTTTCTGTGCGTCGGCAACCACTATTCGATATTTTGGGCTTGTTCGCGTAATTGCTCAATCAGGAGTTTCAGATCGATGACCGATTGGGTCACCTCCAGAGAGCTGGACTTGGATCCCAGCGTATTGACCTCCCGGTTCATTTCCTGAAAAAGAAAATCCAGGCGCTTGCCGAGGCTGAGCGATTTGGCCGATGATTTTGAATCGGAATGACCGGACGACAGGATTAAAGTCAGCTCTTTCAAGTGTGAATCCAGTCGGGTCAATTCTTCGGCGACGTCGATTCGCAACGAGAAAAGGGAACTTTCAGCCGCAATACGGGCTGAAAGTTCCGCGCCACTGATTTGCTCGAAACCGTTGGGGCTGGCGGCGTTTAGGGCATCGCTCAATTTTCCAGCGAGCTTTTCGCGGTATTCGGTCAAGATGTCCGGGAGGCGGTTCTTAATGACAAGTATGACCTTGCGCATCTCTTCCGCGGCTTCAAGCATCGCGGCCGCCAATCGTTCCCCTTCACGCGCCCGTGCCAGGATAAGTTCCTGCAAGGCGCTGCGGCCGGCTTGAAGACACTGGTTCAGCCACATGGCAGGGGAGTCGTCCTCGTTATAGTCGTTAGGGGCCGGCCACTGGAGCAGGTCGGTCAGGCGCGGCGCCGCCAGATCGGGGATGACCTTTTTGGCGGTAAGATAGTGTTCGTTGATCAGCGCCAGTTGACTTTCCTCGAAGGCGCGTTGCCTGAGGCTGCCTGTGCGTGCGAACGAAACCCGGATTTCTATTTTTCCGCGCTTGAGATGGCTGCTTAGTAACTCGCGCAAGGCGGTCTCGGCATGACGTAATTCATCGGGAATGCGGAAGGTCAGGTCAAGGTAGCGGCTATTCACGCCTTTGAGTTCGACGCTGACATTGCCGAGCAGGAACTCGGAGCGGGCGCTGCCGAATGCTGTCATGCTATGAATCATAGTTTGTCCGATTGATATTATTGAAGTCCTGGGGACCGTTGCGTTAGTGGATTCTTCCGGTACTGCTGACAGCCGGTTTACTGTTTCATCTGATTATAAATGATACAAATGACCAATTTAAGCGTGTAGCGGACTACAATGTAACTATTGATAATTGATGAGGAAATTATGCCCAGCGCTGACCTGAACCTTGATTTTGCCCGTCCCTCGGGACGGGAACACGATATGATTCGGCCATTTTCCGTTACACGAAGTTACACTCGGTATGCAGAAGGTTCGGTCCTGATCGAAGCCGGCAACACGCGAGTGCTGTGCAACGCCAGCGTCCTGGACTCGGTGCCGCCATTTCTGCGTGGCAAGGAACAAGGTTGGGTCACCGCCGAATACGGCATGTTGCCGCGCGCGACACATACCCGCTCCGACCGCGAGGCAGCGCGCGGCAAGCAGAATGGCCGCACCCAGGAGATCCAGCGATTGATCGGTCGCAGCCTGCGGGCAGTCATCGATTTGAAAAAACTGGGTGAGCGCACGATTCAAGTCGATTGCGATGTCATTCAGGCAGATGGCGGCACACGTTGTGCGAGCATTACCGGCGCCTGGATTGCCATGGCCGATGCGGTCAGCACCTTGTTAAGAGATGGCCGCATCGCGTCAAATCCGCTAAGAGACCGCGTCGCCGCAATTTCAGTCGGTATGTATAAAGGTCATGCGGTGCTCGATCTGGATTACGAAGAGGATTCGGCGTGCGATGCCGATATGAATGTCGTCATGACTGGCTCGGGCCAGTTCGTCGAAGTGCAGGGGACGGCGGAAGGGCAGTTGTTTGGCCGCCAGGATCTGGACAGCCTGCTGGCGTTGGCCGAATCAGGCATTGCACGGCTGCTGCGTGAACAGCAGTCGGCCTGGCCGGTCTGATCCCGCTTTCTTTTTATCTTTTAAATAACACGCGATTTGGTTTGAGTATGGACGTAGTACTAGCATCAGGCAACCAGGGTAAGTTGCGCGAATTCAGCGCCTTGTTCGAGCCCCTTGGAATGAAGTTGATTCCACAACACGAATTGAATGTTCCTGAAGCGCCCGAGCCGTTTCACACTTTCGTTGAGAACGCGCTGGCCAAAGCCCGCCACGCCAGCAAACTGACCGGCCTGCCCGCGTTGGCCGACGACTCGGGCCTGGCCGTGCAGGCGCTGGGCGGCGCTCCGGGCGTGTTGTCCGCGCGTTACGCCACTTTGTTCGGCGAGGAAAAATCGGATGCGGCGAATAACCGCCGCCTGCAGCTTGAACTGGCATCGCACGATAATCGCCGCGCGGCTTATATTGCCGTGCTGGTTTTCGTGCGCTCGGAAAATGATCCCTGTCCCATCATCGCGCAGGGAACCTGGCATGGTGAAATCGCCAAGGAAAGTGCAGGCGAACATGGGTTTGGCTATGATCCGTATTTCTTTATTCCAGAGCTGGGAAAAACGGCGGCGCAGTTGGAGCCTGCGGTCAAGAATGCGGTGAGTCACAGGGCAATGGCGTTGCGTCGCCTGCTGGCCGATATGGGCGCATCGTGAACGAAATTCCGATTGGCCTGCAGCCGCGCACATCGTCCATCCGCTTCACCACCGGTTTGCCCCCGCTGTCGCTGTATATTCATGCTCCCTGGTGCGTGCGCAAGTGTCCTTACTGTGATTTCAATTCCCACGAGAAAAAAAGCGAGATTCCCGAAGCGCGTTATCTCGCCGCGTTGCGCCGGGACCTGGAGGCAACCTTGCCACTGGTTTGGGGAAGGCCGGTATATACCGTCTTCATCGGAGGCGGGACGCCCAGCCTGCTTTCCGGCGATGCGATCGAGCAAATGCTGGCGATGGTGCGCAGCTACCTACCTTTGACACCCGACGCGGAAATTACCATGGAAGCGAACCCGGGTACTGCTGAAGCCGAACGCTTCCTGCAGTATGCCGCGGCGGGCGTCAATCGCATATCGCTGGGCGTGCAAAGCTTTGATAACGAGGCATTGCGGCAACTGGGGCGGATCCATGATGCGGCGCAGGCCGAGCAGGCCATCGCAATGGCGGTATCGGCGGTGGATCAAGTCAATATTGATCTGATGTACGCGTTGCCCGGCCAGTCGCTTGAAAAGGCGCGGCTGGATGTGCAGCGGGCATTGTCTTTCGGCACCCAGCATTTGTCTTTGTACCATCTGACCATGGAGCCCAACACGGTATTCGCCAAGTATCCGCCACGGGACCTGCCCGATGAGGATACGGCCGCGGACATCCAGGATATGCTGGTGGAGACAACTCAGGCGGCGGGCTTCGAGCATTACGAGGTTTCTGCCTACGCCAAGCCGGGCTATCGCGCTCGCCATAACCTGAATTATTGGGAGTTTGGCGACTATATCGGCATCGGCCCAGGCGCCCACGGGAAGCTCTCGTTCCATGACCGGATCGTACGCACTGCGAATGTGCGCAGCCCGGATGCATGGATGGAGAAGTCGTTGTCAGAAGATCCAGGTACGCGCCGCATGCACGAGAAAACATTGAATGCCGACGAGCTACCGTTTGAGTTCATGCTCAATGCCTTGCGCCTGACGGGCGGGGTACCGGCGACGCTATTCCAGGAACGTACCAGTCTTTCCTATCTGACTGTTGCCGCCGATGTGCAAAAGGGCGTCGCCAAAGGCTTGCTGGACCCAGACCCGACGGTGATCCGGCCTACCCGGCATGGATTGGCGTTCTTGAATGATCTGCAAGCGCTTTTTCTTCGTGACAACTGACGCGCGCGTATAAAAATGGCATCGTTGCAGCATTTTCATCGCACCTGCATAATGCCCTGTTTTCTCGCATTTTTTCAATAAGCACCAAAATAGCGCATTTTTTTGTATGTATCGCACTAAAATTGTGCGTAATTAGGCAAGCGCTGCACGCTTACGGTTATAAAAAACTGGCACGATGTTTGCTTTGATAATCGACATATGGCCGACACGGCCCTGTCATTTGATATTACTCATGGAGATAGTATGACGACCCCTCAAGACGTTCTGAAACTGATCGGTGATCGCGAAGTGACTTTTGTCGATTTCCGCTTCACGGACACGGTTGGCAAAGAGCACCACATGACGATTCCGTCCAAGCTGTTGGACGAAGACAAATTTGAATCGGGTCAGGCATTCGATGGTTCTTCCATTGCTGGCTGGAAGGGTATCGAGGCGTCTGACATGCTGCTGATCCCCGATGCCAAATCCGCGCGTCTGGATCCGTTCCGTGAAGAGCCGACGCTGGTCCTGACTTGTGATGTCGTGGAACCGTCCGACCTGAAAGGGTACGACCGCGATCCCCGTTCTCTGGCCAAACGCGCCGAAGCGTATCTGAAATCAAGCGGCCTGGGCGATACTGCCTATTTCGGCCCCGAACCCGAATTCTTTGTCTTTGACGGCATCACCTGGACCGACGACATGTCCGGTTGTTCATTCAAGATCAAATCCGACGAAGCGCCATGGTCCAGCGGCCTGGATTCCGAATCAGGCAACCTTGGGCATCGTCCGCGCGTCAAGGGTGGCTATGTGCCTGTTTCTCCGGTCGACTCGTTCGGCGATTTGCGCTCTGAAATGAGCCTGATCCTGGAAGAGCAGGGCGTGCCGGTCGAAATTCATCACCATGAAGTGGCTGGCGCCGGCCAGCTTGAGATCGGCACAAAGTTCTCGACGCTGGTAGAGCGTGCAGACTGGAATCAAATCCTGAAATATACGGTGCACAATGTTGCCCATATGTATGGCAAAACCGCGACATTCATGCCCAAGCCGCTGTGTGGCGATAACGGTTCAGGCATGCACGTTCACCAGTCCATCTGGAAAGACGGGCAGAACTTGTTCGCGGGTAACGGCTATGCCGGATTGTCCGAGTTCGCGCTATTCTACATTGGCGGCATCATCAAGCACGCGCGCGCCCTGAATGCTATTACGAACCCGGGAACCAATTCATACAAGCGTCTGGTGCCTCACTATGAGGCGCCGGTCAAATTGGCCTATTCGGCCCGCAACCGCTCGGCTTCCATCCGTATTCCTTATGTCGGCAATCCGAAAGGACGCCGCATCGAGGCGCGTTTCCCCGATCCTCTGGCCAATCCGTACCTGGCATTCTCCGCACTGATGATGGCGGGCCTGGACGGCGTGCAGAACAAGATTCATCCGGGCGATCCTGCCGATAAGAATCTGTACGATCTGCCACCGGAAGAAGACAAGAAAATCCCGACCGTGGCCGCTTCCCTGGAAGAGGCGCTGGCCGAACTGGACAAAGATCGCGAGTTCCTGACGCGCGGTGGCGTATTCAGCAACGATATGTTGGATGCCTACATTGAGTTGAAAATGCAGGAAGTGACACGCTTGCGGATGACGCCGCATCCGGTCGAGTACGATCTGTACTACTCGCTGTAACAAGCAGCGCCGGACTGGCGGCACACAGGCTGTCAGCCCGGGGCCCTCATCGGCATGCGGTCGCATGCACAACCGGTCTGGCTGAACCCATCGCATATCGATGGTTTCCAGCCACGGTACCGGCTCGCCCTAGATAAGGTCAATTTCCCGTCTTCGACTACAGGACCGAACATGGCAACCAGACTCACTGATGCATATGACCTTCTTGCCACCTCGGTGCTGCTGGTGGACGATGATGGTCGTTTATTGCATATCAACAGTGCTGCCCAGGATCTGTTGGAGCGGTCGCTCAAGTCCCTGGATGGGACACTGGTTGCCGAGCTATTTACCGATGCAGCATCTTTTGGCAAGGCGTGGGATTATGTTTGCGGTAAAAAGCTGTCCACCGTCAGGCTGACCTTGGCCTTGCGCAAGGGTCAGGAGTCCGTGCCCATCAATGTGACGCTTACCCGCTTGGAAGCGTTGCCATGGCGGATACTGATCGAGATTCGCGAGTTCGAGCAGCATGCGCTTGCCGAACGCAATGAGCGCCTGTTCAATGAGATTGAAATCTATAAGGATACGTTCCGGAATCTGGCGCACGAAGTCAAGAATCCATTGGGTGGGTTGCGAGGCGCGGCACAGTTGCTGGAAATGGAGCTGATCGATCCATCGCTGAAAGAATACACGCAGGTGATCATTGACGAGGCTGATCGGTTGCAGGGCCTGGTAGATCGCCTGATCCGGCCAGGCCAATCGCAGCTATCGCTGTCGACAATCAATATCCACGAGGTATGCGAGCGGGTTTATGCGCTGGTCAAGGCCGAGTATCAGGACAGCATCGTGATAACAAAGGATTACGATGCGTCGGTCCCCGATATGAAAGCGGATATGGCCAAGTTAGTGCAGGCTTTTTTGAATCTGGCGCGCAATGCGGCCCAGTCCTTAATCAGCGCAGATGGCGCGAGTGCCGGGACTGATGATACGCATCGAGCGCGCATGACATTGCGCACACGCGTGCTCAATAAGTTTTTTCTGCTGAACAAGGTTCACAAGCTGGTCGTCGTGGTGTCTGTTGTCGACAATGGGCCCGGCGTGCCGGCACCGTTGCAAGACCGTATTTTTCATCCGCTGGTGACCGGCAGGGCAGATGGCACCGGTCTGGGTTTGAGTCTTGCCCAGGATCTGGTGCATCAGCACGGCGGGTTAATCGAATTTGACTCGGAACCTGGACATACGGAGTTCAGAATGTTGTTACCGCTGGAGCAAGTATGAAATCAATCTGGATTATTGATGATGACCAAGCCATACGCTGGGTGCTTGACAAGGCCCTGCAGCGTGCCGGGATGGCGCCCCAGTGCTTTGAACGGGCCAAGGACGCCCTCGAGGCGATGGAGCGAACGCAGCCCGATGTGCTGGTAACGGATATCCGGATGCCAGATGTTTCCGGCATCGAGTTGTTAAAGACTATTAAACAACGCGCGCCGGCGCTGCCGGTCATCGTGATGACGGCCTATACGGATCTGGACAGTACGGTCACGGCGTTTCACGAAGGGGCGTTTGATTACCTGGTCAAGCCTTTCGATGTCAATGAAGCCGTGGCACTGATCGAGCGCGCCTACGAACATGGGCGTCAGCGTTCGGCCCCGAGTACGCGTGAAGGCTTGTCCGCGGGCGAGGGCGCCGACTACGACAAGATGATGACCCAGTCCTCATCAAGACAAATGCAGGAAATTTTCCGGGCCATCGGCCGTCTTGCCCCGTCGAAAGTGACGGTATTGATCACCGGCGAGTCCGGTACGGGCAAGGAGCTGATTGCCAGGGCGGTGCACAAGCACGGAACACGGGCCAATAAGCCGTTTGTGGCGTTGAATGCGGCCGCGATTCCCCGGGACTTGCTGGAGGCGGAGCTTTTCGGACACGAAAGAGGATCCTTTACCGGCGCCAATACGCAACGCCGCGGGCGATTTGAAGAAGCCAACGGGGGGACACTGTTTCTCGACGAAATCGGCGATATGCCGCTGGAGCTGCAGACGCGGCTGTTGCGTGTTCTGGCAGAAGGCAGTTTCTATCGCATCGGCGGATCGCAACCAGTGAACGTGGATGTGCGGATTATCGCGGCAACGCATCAGCCGCTAGAAGTCAGGGTCGAACAGGGCACGTTCCGGGAGGATTTGTTTCATCGCTTGAATGTCATTAGACTGCGAGTGCCACCCTTGCGGGAGCGCAAGGAGGATATCGGCCAACTGGCAAATCACTTTCTTAATGTGGCCGCCAACAGCCTGGGCGTAACCCCCAAGCTATTGAGTCGGGAAGCATTGGCGATCTTGCAGGAGTTTGATTTCCCGGGCAATGTGCGCCAGCTCGAGAATTTTTGCCACTGGCTTACTGTTATGTCGCCTGCGCAAACCATTGAAAAACACGACCTGCCGCCCGAGCTACTGGCCAGTCTGAATTTCTCCCCCGCACCCGAACGTCACCTTGTCACGCATCCGGCGGCGCTCGCCGGCGGCAGCCCGGCAGTGACAGCGCAGGGATCCACGGGCGCAGAACCGGCGTTACCGGCTGGCGCCAGTCTGTCGGGATTCGGCGATGGGCCGAGTTGGCTGGATAAACTCGGTGTCGAGGTGCGGCAACGCCTACGGGACGACGAAAAGGAAATCATGGATGGATTGACCCGCGAGTTCGAGCGGATCGTACTTGTGACCACGCTGGAGCATTGCCGTGGACGCCGGATCGACGCGGCGGCAAGACTCGGGATAGGTAGAAACACCGTAACCCGAAAGCTCAAGGAACTGGGTATTGACAATATTTAGCCGACTGGCTGATGTAAGATCAAGCGGCGGCCATGAGGCTCGCGGTTACGGCGGGATTGAGTGGCGGCCGGTCAAGCCACTGCCATGCCATCTTGTCCGGTTGCCTGCCACGTTTGCAATTTGCCGTCTTTCATGATGCCGATATGATCGGCGATAGCCTCGGCCTCATGGCGGTTGTGCGTCACCAGAATGGCGCTGATGTTGCTGCGCTTGAGGATGCTGCGCACCTCGACGACGAGCTGCTTTCTGATCTCTGTGTCGAGGTTGGAAAACGCCTCGTCCAGCAACAATAACCGTGGCGAAGGGGCGAGCGAGCGAACCAGCGCCACCCGTTGTTGCTGGCCACCGGATAGCTCGTGCGGATAGCGTTGCTGCATGTCTTGCAATCTGACCAGTTCGAGCAAATCACTGACTTGTCGTTTCCTGTCCTGTGGCGCCGCGCCACGAATGCCGAAAGCCACGTTCTGCTCAACCGTAAGGTGGGGGAAAAGCGCGTAGTCCTGGAACATCATACCGATGCGGCGGTGTTCCGGCTCCACCATTTTTCCTGGCGTCGAGATCAGCTGGCCATCCAGGAGGATGCGACCGGCATAGACCGGCTCAAAACCTGCAATGGCGCGAAGTACCGTGGTCTTGCCGCAACCCGAGGGGCCGAGAAGGCAAACGATGTCTCCGGGCGGGACCTGCAGGCTGAAATCCTCGACCACCGTTTTGAACTCCCGCTCGCGGCCGTAGCCCAGGCGGATGTTGGCGATATCCAGTATTGGGGAAGTATCCATTAGTAATTCGTCTTCAATTGAGTGCGGGCCAGCAGGATGACGGGAACCAATCCGGCCAGGACTATGATCAGGGCGGCGATGGCGCCTTCATCATAGGTTCCGCGGGCGGCTTCCGCATAAAGCCATGTGGCCAGCGTCTCGAAATTCATGGGTCGAAGCAGCAGCGTCGCCGATAACTCTTTCATCGAGTCGACGAAAATCAGCAATGCCGCTGCGCCCAGCGCCGGTCTCAGGAGCGGCAGGTGAATGCGCAGGAAAGTCGGGAGGGCGGGATGGCCCAGACTGCGCGAGGCTTGCTCCAATGAGGGGGGGATGCGTGCCAGCCCGGATTCGATACTGCCAATGGAAATGGCCATGAAGCGCAGCGTATAAGCACAGATGATGGCGGCGGCAGACCCCATGAGATACAGCTGTGGCGGTAGGCCGGCAAGCGTTTCCATGGTGAAGGAAATCAAGCGATCGAGCCAGGAATAGGGGATAAGCAGGCCGGTGGCCAGCACGGTGCCGGGAATGGCGTAGCCAAGGCTGCCGCAGCGGGCCAGCGCTCGGGCAAATCCGCTACGGGCGTGGCGGACAGACCAGGCAATGACCAGACCGCAAGCCAATGTGGCGACCGTGGCCGCCGCCGAGACATACAGCGTATTTACGGTGCTGGAGAGCAGTTCCGAAGAGATACTTTCCAGGGAGCGCATCCGTTTTACGGTTTCATTGACCAGGAACCATGCGGGAACGATAAAACCGACAACAATGGGAAACCAGCCCAGCGCCATGGCCAGCACCGCGGACAAGCCGCGCAGGCGTACCGGTTGGATCGGATGCATGCGTTGCGTCGTGGCATAACGCTGGCGCCGACGGGCGTGGCGTTCCAGGTAGATGAGCAGTGTGATGACCAGCAGCATGACAATCGCGATCTGGGCGGCGCCATGCAGATTGGAGCGGGTAATCCAGGTTGTGTAGATCGAGATGGTCAATGTCTGGATGCCAAGAAATTCGGAGGCACCGATGTCATTCAGTGTCTCCAGCAAGACGAGGGTAAGGCCGACGACCATCGCTGGCCGCGCCAATGGAATGATGACGCGCCAGAATGCTTCGCGCCGCGAGCAGCCCAATGTTCTGGCCGCTTCCACCAAACTGGCCGCTTGTGTCATGAACATGACTCGAACGCTCAGATAGACATAGGGATAGAGGACAAAGCCCAACAGCAGAATGGCTCCCGGCATGGAGCGAATGTCCGGCAGACGGAATTGCCGGGGTGAGTCGTACCCGAGCCATTCCCTGATGATGCTTTGCACCGGACCGATGGGGTGCATTATATCCAGGTAGGCGAAAGCCATGATATAAGTGGGGACTGCGAGCGGCAGAAGCAGGCCCCATGTCACGATATTGCGTGTAGGAAAAAGATACGCCGTGGTGAGCCAGGCGCTGCCTGTGCCGAGCATGGCGGCCAGGATGCCGACACCAACCAGCAAGATCAGCGTATTGGAGAGCGTGTCGGGCAGTACATTTCGGGCCAGGTGCACCCAGTGTCCCATATCGCCCGCCAGGGCCAGGCCCGCGAGCGCCAGGATGGGCGACAAAACGCAAAGCGCAACCGCGAGGGCAAACCAGCGGCTGGCTGACCAGCGTCGGGTGGACTTCAGGTGCAAGGTGGGGCTGTACATACTGGAAAATGAACGGATAGACGTGAGGTTGGCGGATAGGCCCGGGCCTATCGCCGGATCAGCCCGAAGGGCGATTCTACCGGACTTTGTCGCCTGGATGGCTTGCCCGCCCGGTTACGCGATAGATACCGGGCCGGGCGATGGTAGCCAGGCGTTATTGATCGAACCCGACTTTATCTACCAGCTCGCTGGCTTGCTTCCGATATTTGGCAATTTCGCCCAGCGGCAGCGAATCGGCCTTCAAGGTGCCGAAGCTGGCAACGGTCGGATCGAGCTCAACCCCTTGACGCACCGGATACTCGTAGTTTGCGCGGGCATAAAGGCCTTGCGCTTTTTCTGAGACCAGGTATTCGAGCAGCTTGACGGCATTATCCTTATTGCCAGAATGCGCCGCGACAGCCGCGCCACTAATATTGACGTGGGTGCCGCCATCCTTTGCGTTGGCAAAGGTAGGACGGATTACCTTGATGGCCTGGCCCCATTTATATTGCTCGGAGTCCTTGGCCTCGTTGCGCATTTTGCCTACATAGTAGGCATTGGCGATGCCGATGTCGCAGATGCCGCCAAGGATGTCCTTGGCAACGTCACGATCGCCCCCGGCGGCCTTGCGCGCCAGATTGGCCTTGACACCCTTGAGCCAATTTTCTGTCTTCTCGGCGCCGTCGTGGGCAATCATTGCCGCGATCAGGCTGGTATTGTAGGGGTGTTGCCCGGAACGAATGCAGACTTTGCCTTTCCACTTGGGATCGGCCAGTTCCTCATAGGTAAAGCTGGTCAGCGGCAGATCCTTGGCGGCATATAGCACCCGGTCCCTGACGGACAGTGCGAACCAACGATTGTCGGCATCGCGCAGGCTGGCGGGAATTGCCTGGTCCAGCGTTTTGGAATTGATGGCCTGTGTGACCCCAGCCTCCACGAGATCGATCAGATTGCCGTAGTCCACGGCCATCAGAATGTCGGCGGGAGAGCGTTCCCCTTCGCTTTTGACGCGTTCGGCCAGGCCGTCCTTGACAAATACCGTGTTGGCTTTAATGCCAGTGTCCTTGGTGAACTGTTCCAGGATCGGGGCGATGAGCTTGGGTTCCCGTGTGGTATAGATGTTGACCTCACCGGCGGCAAGGGCCTGTGAGCTAACGAGAACGCCGGCGCATGCGAGGGACTGGGCAAGTAGTGAGAGAGATTTCATGGTTTCCTGATACAAAGGCTAATTGATAATCGGCTGGCTCGAACGATCAAGGATACGTTCAGTTCTTATTGTTTGCTGTTGGCATCGGGCATGCTCGACACATCGGCGATGTTGCATATTGATTCATTTTCATGCGATGTGAGCGAAGCCTGATTAATAATCGCTTGCCAAATAAGAATCATTTGCAATATATCATTTCAGTGAATAGTCAGGCAATGAGAATTATCAATGTTGTGCAAAATCATTGGAGCAGATGAGGCTTTGCCGGGGGCATGCCGTGGATATGCCGGATTTTTTTTCTGCGTGATTGTGTTTATACTATGGGTTGCATCTAATCTATAGTCACATACCTGTTAATTGGAGTTTCCCATGAGCAAGCAAGTCGTTCAGACAGACAAGGCACCCGCCGCCATTGGCCCTTATTCCCAGGCGGTGGTTGCGCCATCGGGGAGCACGGTGTATCTGTCAGGCCAAATCGGGCTGAATCCGGCCACTGGCGATCTGGTTTCCGAGCAAATCGAAGAGCAGGCCCGCCAGGCCTTCGGCAACCTGAGCGCCGTGATCCATGCGGCGGGTGGTTCCTTGCACAGCATCGTCAAGCTCACCCTGTTTCTGACAGACCTGAGCCATTTCGGCATCGTCAACAACATCATGGCCGAGTTGATTCCCGAACCGTTTCCAGCTCGCTCCACGGTAGAGGTCAGTGCTTTGCCGAAAGGGGCATTGTTCGAGGTCGAGGCAGTCATCGTCGTCTAAACGGTTGACTGCCCCATGGCCATTGCCACCGCGACCAGTCCGGACGTCATCGCAAAAAAATTCGCCGCCCTGGGCTTGAGCGAGGACTCTGACTTTGTGTTGCACTTGCCGTTGCGCTATGAGGACGAGACGGCGCTGCATGCGATCGGGTCCTTGTATCCGGGACAGCTGGCGCAGGTCGAGGGCATCGTGCGCAAGTCCGAGGTCATGGTGCGCGGACGGCGTCAGCTGTTGGCAACGCTAGAGGACGATACTGGCCAGGTATCCTTGCGCTGGCTGCATTTCTATCCCAGTCAGATCAAGGCGGTGGCCGAAGGGCGGCTGATACGTGCCCGCGGGGAAGTCAGAGGGGGCTCCTTCTGGGGCTACGAAATGGTGCATCCGCGCATAACGCGGGCGGGCGCACCGCTTTCTGAGAGACTGACCCCGGTTTATCCGTCCACCGATGGATTGGCGCAGCCGCAATTGCGCAAGGCCATCAATGCGGCGCTGACCCGGGTAAACCTGAGCGATACGCTGCCGGACGCAGTGGTCGATCAGTACGGACTGGCATCCTTTGCGGACTCGGTCAGGCTGCTTCATAACCCGCCCAAAGACGTCGACACGGCGGCGTTGCTGGATAGAACGCACCCCGCGTGGCAACGGGTCAAGTTCGATGAGCTGCTGGCCCAGCAATTGGCCCTTGCCGTGGCGAGAAAGCATCGCCAGCGTCGCAAGGCCTATCCCATGAAGGGAAAACGAACAGGGCTGGTTGCGCGATTGCTTAAGGAAACCGGTTTTCAGCTCACCGAGGCGCAACGGCGCGTCACGGATGAAATCCTGGTCGATCTGCAGCGTTCCTATCCCATGCAGCGCCTGCTGCAGGGTGACGTCGGCAGCGGCAAGACCGTGGTGGCGGCGTTGGCGGCGGCGCATGCGATAGACCATGGCTACCAGGTCGCCATCATGGCGCCTACCGAGATTCTTGCCGAACAACATTTCCGGAAACTGGAGACCTGGTTCTCGCCGCTGGGGATTGCGACCGGCTGGCTTGCGGGCAGCCTTTCGGCACGCCGCAAGCAACAGGCGGCCGCGCAGGTTGCCGGAGGCGAAACGCAATTGATCGTCGGCACCCAGGCATTGATCCAACAGCATGTCAGTTTCGCGAAACTGGGTCTGATGATCGTGGATGAGCAGCATCGGTTTGGCGTTGGCCAGCGTCTGACTTTGACGCGCAAGGGAGAGCAGTCCGACATCGTGCCACATCAATTGAGTATGAGCGCGACACCAATTCCGCGTACGCTGGCCATGACATTTTTCGCGGATCTGGATGTTTCTGTCATCGATATGCTGCCGCCAGGGCGCACACCGGTCACCACCAAGCTGCTCGCAGACACCCGTCGCGACGAACTGCTGGTTCATGTCCAGGAGGTCATCCGGCAGGGGCGCCAGGTCTACTGGGTCTGTCCATTGGTCGAGGAAAGTGAAGCCTTGCAACTGCAGACGGCCACCGACACCTTCGAGCGATTGAGCGCCGAGTTGCCTGATCTGCGTGCCGGTTTGCTGCACGGGCGCTTGCCGACGCAGGAAAAGAATGAAGTCATGGCGGCATTTAACCGGCATGAACTGGATTTGCTTGTGGCAACAACGGTGATCGAGGTTGGTGTCGATGTGCCGAACGCCTCGCTGATGATCATCGAGCACGCCGAACGCTTCGGATTGGCCCAATTGCATCAATTGCGCGGTCGGGTGGGGCGGGGCAGCGCGGAGTCGGTTTGCGTGCTGCTGTACCAAGCGCCGTTATCGCAGATTGCCACGGGGCGGCTAAAGGCCATGTACGAAACACAGGATGGGTTTGAAATTGCCCGGCGTGATTTAGAACAACGCGGACCGGGTGAATTCCTGGGGACGAGGCAATCAGGCGTCGCGTTGCTGCGATTCGCCGATATTGAACAGGATAGTCCCATCGTGGAGCGCGCGCGCGAGACTGCGGAGCTTTTGCAGCGATCGCATCCGGAAGCCGCGCAGCGCCATCTGCAGCGCTGGGCGCGTCAGCGCGCAGACCTATTGAGCGTCTAGGCCCTTGACCTTCTTCCCAAAAGGAACCCAACATGAATCCAATGACTCAATGTATCATCTATGACACTGACCTTTTGTGGAGCCTGGCGTGACACTGACTGAACTGAAATACATTATTGCGGTCGCGCGGGAACGCCATTTCGGACGTGCCGCCGAGGCCTGCTTTGTCAGCCAACCTACCTTGTCCGTTGCGATCAAGAAACTGGAAGACGAACTTGGCGTTGCGATCTTCGAGCGCGGGGGCAACGAGGTCGGCGTGACCCCGATTGGTTTGCGCATAGTGACGCAGGCCCAAAAGATCCTTGAAGAAAGCGCGAATCTGAAGGAGATCGCGCGCCAAGGGCATGATCCGCTTACCGGTGCTTTGCGTGTGGGCGTCATTCACACAATCGGCCCTTACCTTCTGCCTAAACTGGTGCCGCTGCAATTGCGCATGACGCCGCAGATGCCGTTGATTCTCCAGGAAAGCTTCACCGTGCGCCTGCTGGAGCTGCTGCGCCAGGGCGAGATCGATTGCGCGATTGTGGCCTTGCCATTGCCCGAGGCCGGTTTGGAAATCCGTTCGCTGTACGAAGAGGATTTTATCGCCGCGGTTCCGCGACACCATCGATGGGCGAAGGAAAAATCCATCGACACAGAGATGCTCAAGCAGGAAACCATGCTATTGCTGGGGGCCGGGCATTGCTTCCGCGACCAAGTGCTGGAAGTCTGCCCCGAAATGTCGCGATTTTCGGCCGCCACGGACGGTATCCAGCGATCGTTCGAGGGTTCGTCGCTTGAAACGATCCGCCATATGGTGGCCGCGGGGCTGGGCATAACATTGCTGCCCATGACCGCATTGCCGGAAACACCGCCAGCCGAAGACGATCTGGTGCGCTATATCCCGCTGAAAGCGCCCGTACCGAACCGGGAGGTGGTACTTGTTTGGCGGCGCAGTTTCCCCCGCCTGCAGGCCATCGAGGCCCTCGCCGAGTGCATTTATCATTGCGACATGAAATCGGTCAGGATGTTGAAGGATAAGGGTCGGAACGGTGGCAAGCCGGCTTGAATCCGGATCAGGGTTTACCTTGAATTTTCATGACAGCGCGAACCAATCGCGAAAAAAAGTGCGAGAATACCACTCGTTATCCCTATTTACGTATTTTTACAATACCGGAGTATCACAATGAATCATCTGAAAGCATCCGCGCTATCTATGGCCATTACCGCTGGCCTGATGCTGTCATCCCAGGCTATCGCAGCTGATACCATCAAAATCGCTGCGGTCGGTCCTGTGACGGGTCCGGTGACCCAATATGGAGATATGGTGCGCGAAGGCGTAAAGACCGCGATTGAAACCATCAATGCGGCAGGCGGCTACGACGGCAAGCAATTTGAAATGGTGGAGGTGGACGACGCCTGCGAACCCAAGCAAGGTCCGATCGCTGCCAATAATGTTGTCAACAAGAAAATCGGTTTTGTTGTTGGCCCGGTATGTTCCGGCGCAACAGTAGGTGGGGCCTCCATCTACAACCAGGAAGGCGTTGTCATGATTACGCCATCGGCAACCGCGCCAAACGTTACCGATGGAAAGAATTTCGATTTCGTCTTCCGTACTATCGGCCGCGATGATCAGCAGGGCCCTGCCGCCGCCAAGTTTATCACCGACAGTATCAAGCCGAAGAACGTGGCAGTGTTGCATGACAAGCAATCCTATGGACAGGGCATTGCCACTTCCGTACGCGATAACTTGAAGAAAGCCAACATTCCTGTTGCCATGTTCGAAGGCATCAACGCGGGTGAGACCGACTACTCTTCTGTCATCACCAAAATGAAATCAGCCGGCGTGGACTTCGTCTACTATGGCGGCTATCACCCTGAAATGGGCCTGCTAATGCGTCAAGCCGCAGAGCAGGGGCTCAAAGTGAAATTCATGGGTCCGGAAGGCGCCGGCAATCCTGAGATCAACGCCATCGCGGGCGACGCGGTAGAGGGCATGCTGCTGACTTTGCCTGCCGATTACTCTGCGCTGCCGGAAAACAAAGCAGTGGTCGAAGCCTTCAAGGCTAAGAAGCGCGATGCGTCTGGTGCATTCCAACTGACTTCTTACGCCGCGACACAGGCGATTTTCGAAGGTATCAAAGGTGCAAAGAGCACGGAACCCGAGGCGGTCGCCGAGTTTTTGCATGGCAACACGGTCAAATCTGTTATTGGCGATCTGTCATGGAATAAGCAGGGTGACTTGAATACCTTCAAATTCGATATCTATACATGGCACAAAGACGGCAGCAAGACTGCGGTGAAATAAGCAGCGATCGCTAAGCCAGCCATTGCTTGCATTCTTGAAAAAGATCGGCCCGCGCTAATAAAGACGGGCCGATCTTTTTACATTTGCGGACAAGGGTAAAGCCCGGCATTGCAGCGGCGGTCAGGGCAAGGGTGAGTCGATGCGCTTAGTCGTTTCCTGGTCGAACCAATGCAACGGGTGACGGGCATCCGCGCCAACGGTAATCTGACTGCCGATGTGGTAATTCGCGGCTTCCGCTTCGTGCACATCGCAACGGATAACGACTTGCGTCTGTGCGGTCTTGCCGTGAATCAGTTTTTCCGATCCCAGGGTTTCGATCATTTCAATCGTCAGTGGGATACCGGGTTGTTCCAGCGTGACATGCTCGGGCCTGAAGCCCAGGATAATATCGCGACCGCGAGCACGATCCGGGACTTGGCTTGCCGCAATGGCCATAGTCTGCCCGTCTTTCGTAGTGATTTGACCATCGGCGCTGACACTGACGGGGATCAAATTCATGGGCGGAGACCCGATGAAAGCGGCAACGAACGTGCTGGCGGGTTTCTCGAATACTTCGATAGGTGTGCCGATTTGCTCGGCGATGCCCTTATTCATGACGATCATGCGGTCCGCGAGCGTCATGGCTTCAACCTGGTCATGCGTGACGTACAAGCTTGTGGTCTTCAGCCGCCGATGCAGTTTCTGGATTTCCAACCGCATTTGGACCCGAAGTTTTGCGTCCAGGTTCGACAACGGTTCATCGAACAGGAAAACCTTTGGTTCGCGCACGATTGCGCGGCCCATCGCCACACGTTGGCGCTGTCCGCCGGATAGCTGCTTGGGGCGTCGTTCCAACAGATGGCTAAGCTCAAGGATGGTGGCGGCCTGTTGCACGCGCTCATCAATCTGCTGTTTGGATAGCTTGCGGATCTTCAGGCCATAGGCCATGTTCTCATAGACCGACATATGCGGATACAGCGCATAATTTTGAAATACCATGGCGATATCTCGTGCTGCGGGCTCCAGATCGTTCACCACAGCGCCGTCAATAAGAATGCTGCCTTCGGTGACGGATTCGAGTCCGGCGACCATGCGCATCATGGTCGATTTGCCGCAACCGGAGGGACCGACAATGACGATAAATTCGCCGTCCCGCACATCCACGTCGACACCATGGATGACCGCGACATTTCCAGGGTAGATTTTCTTGATCGCTTTAAATTCAAGTGTTGCCATTTACTTTATCTGTCCTTTATTTTTCGGTGTCCACGAGGCCCTTGACGAACCATTTTTGCATGAGTATCACCACCAATCCCGGTGGGATCATGGCGAGCAAGGCGGTGGCCATGACGATATTCCAGTCGGTGACGCTATCGCCGCCGCCGATCATGGTACGAATGCCAACCACGATGGGCGTCATGTCGTCGGTGGTTTTCATGACCAGGGGCCACAAATACTGGTTCCAGCCATAGGTGAATTGAATGACGAAAAGCGCGGCGATGCTGGTCTTCGACAAGGGCAATAGGATGTCCTTGAAAAATCGCATTGGGCCAGCGCCATCAATGCGGGCGGCTTCGATAAGCTCGTCGGGCACGGTCAGAAAAAACTGCCGGAACAAGAACGTCGCGGTGGCCGACGCGATCAGGGGCAGCGTTAAGCCGGCATAGGTATTGGTCAGTCCCAGGCCCGCGACCACCTCGAAAGTGGGCGATATCCGGACCTCTACTGGCAACATCAGGGTGATGAATATCATCCAGAAACACAGCATGCGCAACGGAAAGCGAAAGTAAACCACCGCAAAGGCCGAGAGCATGGAGATTGTGATCTTGCCGATGGCGATGGTCATGGCGATAACGAAACTGACCCACAGCATGTGACCCACGCTGTTGGGCGCCGTGGAGGAACCGCCCATGAGTGCGGTGGTGTAGTTTTCGATGAAGTGCCCGCCAGGCAACAGCGACATGGGGGCGTTGGCCACTTCCTGCGCGGTTTGCGTCGAGGCGACAATCGCGATATAGAGCGGAAAGGCAACGATGACCAGGCCGACAATGAGTATGGCGTGGGCAAGGATATCCAGAGCGGGGCGTCGTTCTATCATGCTTTTCTCCTTAATACTGGACCTTGCGATCGACGTAGCGGAACTGGATGATGGTCAGTATGATGACGATCAACATCAGAATGACAGACTGGGCGCCCGAGGAACCGTAGTCAAATGACTTGAACGCTGTCTTGTATACGTTGTAGACCAGGATATTGGTTGAGGTGCCTGGGCCGCCTTGCGTAGTGGTGTCGATAATCGCGAACGTTTCAAAGAAGGCATAGACGATATTGATCACCAGCAAAAAGAAGGTGGTGGGAGACAGCAGGGGAAATACGATGGTCCAGAAACGGCGCAGCGGGCTGGCGCCATCGATGGCAGCAGCTTCAAGCAACGAGGTGGGTATGGACTGTAGGCCTGCCAGGAAAAATAGGAAATTGTAGGAAATTTGCTTCCAAACCGCGGCAACGACCACAAGCGCCATGGCGTCGACGCCGTCGAGCCTGGGATTCCAACTGAGGCCCAGATTGGTCATATAGACTGCCAGTGTCCCTACGGCCGGAGAAAACAGAAAGGCCCATAATACGCCGACCACGGCCGGCGCGACCGCGTAGGGCCAGATCAGCAAGGTTTTGTATGCGCCCGCCGCTCGCACGACACGATTGGCCATGACGGCCAGCAGCAGGGAAACGGCCAGGCCGACAACAGCCACCAGGCCGGAAAACAGCAGCGTGGTCCAGAATGAGCTGTAATACGTACTGTTGCCGAACAGGCTGGCATAGTTGTCCAGCCCGACGAATTGCTGGTCGCCGCCAAAAGCGGATTCGATAAAAAACGATTGCCAGATTGCCTGGCCGGCGGGCAGGAAGAAAAATACAATCGTGATAATCAATTGCGGGGCCAGCAAAAGATAGGGCAGCAATTTGTGGTTGAAAACGACCCGTTTTTCCATAAATCAGTTCCGTTGCGGTATCTGGTGCTCTCTAGCATACTCCAGACTCCGTGTTAACAGGATACGGAATTTGTATCCTTATCGAGAAGGCACTTGCGATCGCTCGGGGCAGCGGGGCAAGGTGGCGCGACGATCGCGCAAAAAACGAAAACAGCGAGCGCAGATGGCTGCGCTCGCCGTATCAGCAATGGCATGCGTCGTTATTTGTTGCTATTTTCAAAGCGTTCAAGCAACTCGTTGCCGCGTTTTTCCATATCGGCAGCGCCATCCTTGATGGAGACTTTGCCGTTGAACATCGACTCCATGACACCTTCCTCGATATCGCGAATTTGTGGCAGGAAGCCCAGTCGGACGCCACGCGATTGCGCGGTTGTCTCGACATTCAACTGCAGGAATGGAATATCGGTGCCGGGATTCTTGTCGTAATAGCCAGAAGCCTTGGTTGCCTCGTAGGCTGCCTTGACCACTGGGACATAGCCGGTGTCCTGGTGCCATTTTGCCGCGACATCAGGTTTGGCCAGATAGTGGAAGAACGCGGTGACGCCTTTGTAGACCTCGGGCGATTTTTTTGAAAATACCCAAAGCGATGCGCCGCCGATCACGCTGTTCTGTGGCGCGCCCTTGACATCGTCATAGTAAGGCAGCTTGGCGACGCCGAATTTGAACTGTCCGTTCTTGATAATACTGGCGCGAGTGCCGCTGGAACCGCTGAACATGCCGCATTTGCCCGAAGTAAACAGGGCGTTGGCCGCGTCGCCACGTCCACCATAGGTGAAGGTGCCTTCTTTGGACATTTTGCTTAGGAACTCGAAATGCTTCAGGAATGCGTCGGAGTGCAGGTCGATGCGGGCGTCGAGACCGCCAAAACCGTTGTCCTTGGTGGCATAGGGAACGTTATGCAGCGCCGCGAAGTTTTCAATCAGGACCCAGGCTGGCCAGGAGGTGGTGTAGCCGCATTGCACGCCTGCGGCTTTCAGCTTCTTGGAAAAGTTCTCGATGTCGGCGTAGGTCTTCGGCCCCTGGTTTGGATCCAGCCCCGCTTTTTCGAATAAGTCCTTGTTATAGAACATGACCGGTGTCGAGCTGTTGAACGGCATGGAGACCAATTTGCCGCTGGTATCGGAATAATAGCCGGCGATACCGGGTACAAAGGCCTTGGGATCCAGCGGATTGCCGGCTTTCTCGGACATTTCCTGAACAGGCTGGATCGCGCCCTTAGAGTACATCATGGTTGCGGTGCCCACTTCGAACACCTGAATGATATCCGGCGACTGTCCGGCGCGATAGGCGGCAATGCCGGCGTTCATGGATTCGCCATAGTTGCCTTTATAGGTGGCCTTGACCACGTAGTCCTTTTGCGAGCTATTGAAATCCTTGACGATTTCATTGACGCGATCACCCAGCGGGCCTTCCATGGAATGCCAGAAAGTGACGTCGGTGGCGGCTTGGGCACCGAAACTGGCAAAGGACAGAACACCGGCCAGTGAAAGAGTACGAATCGTGAAGCGCATTGAATGTTTCTCCAGGGGGAAAGGAAGTGCGATCGGCAAGGAGTATCGCCAAGCTGCATCTTTTTGTATTGCTAGAGGGCATTATAATATGACTCGTTTGTTACAGAATAGTGAATATCCCTAAGCATTTTCGTCGCGGGCGATTGTTGCGCAGCACCATGAAAAAACAGATATTTCATAGGGAATTCTTTAACTTAGCGTTTTTTCGGATGCGCCAAAGGCGATTAGCAGAGTACAATCCCTGACCATGAAAAATTCGCTAACACTCACGTTTATCGGCGGCGGCAATATGGCCGGCGCCATGTTGGGCGGGTTGCTGGGAAATCAGTGCCTGCCGCAAAACACGCTGGTCATTGATCCTAATGACGCCACCAGGGCGCGCTGGGAAAAGCAGGGGGTGGTCACCCAGGCCGCCCCGTCTGACAGCCTGGCCCGCTGCAAGGTCTGGGTTTATGCGGTCAAACCCCAGGCAATGCAGCAGGCGATCGAGGTCACCCGCGCGTGGTTGCAGGACGACACGCTGGTCATTAGCATCGCGGCCGGGCTCACGACCGAAACCATTGCAACGTGGCTGGCCGGAGCCGACCGCGATCCGCAGCAAGTTCACCTTATCCGCTGCATGCCCAATACCCCTGCGCTTATTCGCCAGGGTGTGACGGGGTTGTACGCCATGCCTGGTGTCTCTCAAGAAGACCGGGCGTTGGCCCAAACGGTGCTGCAGTCGGTCGGCCAGGCCATCTGGGTCGAAAACGAAGCACAGCTGGATGCCGTCACGGCCCTGTCGGGTAGCGGCCCCGCATATGTCTTCTTGTTCATCGAGTCGCTCATCGCCGGTGGAATCGAACTGGGGCTGACGCCAGCGCAGGCGCGCCTGCTTGCCCTGGAAACCCTGAAAGGCGCAAGCCTGCTTGCGGCATCCTCTGAAGAGACACCAGCGACCTTGCGCGAGAAAGTCACTTCGAAGGGGGGCACCACAGCCGCCGCACTGGCGGTATTCGAGCAGGGGGCGCTCAAGGAACTGGTGGCCCGCGCGATGCGTGCCGCCAACGACCGGGCCGCGCAGATGTCGCAGGAACTGGGGAAGTAGCCCATGAGCGCAGTCCGTTTTGAAAAAATGACCACGTATCAGTCAGTCATTGCGATTGTCCTGATGGGACTGATCGTCATCGCGTCCAATATCCTGGTCCAGCCGCGTTTCCAGATCAATGACTGGCTAACCTGGGGCGCCATCACCTATCCGGTTTCGTTTCTGGTAACCGATTTGCTGAACCGCCGCTTTGGACCGGGCCGGGCGCGCAGGGTCGTGTATATCGGGTTTGTACTCGCGGTGCTGGCGTCCTATTTTCTGGCCGACGCCCGTATTGCGTTGGCGTCGGGCACCGCATTCCTGACGGCACAGTTGATGGACATCCTGGTGTTCGACAAGCTGCGACAGCAATCCTGGTGGAAAGCGCCGTTTATCGCCGGGTGGCTGGCGGCGCTGCTGGATACCTTTTTGTTTTTTGGCGTGGCGTTCGCGGGAACCCAGGTACCATGGGTCACCCTTGCACTGGGGGATCTCGGAGTAAAACTGCTGATTAACGCCTTGCTGCTCGCGCCGTTCCGTGTTCTCATGTGGAATATCGGCAGGCCGGGCAGCGCTTCGGCTTAGGCAAAATGCGCCAAAACGCACAGCGGTGCATGGCGGAAGAACAGGGCATCGCCTGCCGGCGTTGCGCACAGAGACAGGCCATCGCCACATATTCCAACCGGACTAGACTTGATTTGCCTCGGACTTGAACTGCCTGTCCATAGGTACAACGATGCAGGGAGCGCATCATGCAGGAACTATTACCACAATTTACGCAGCAACTGATCAATGGATTGTCGCTAGGCGCGATCTATGCGCTGATTGCCATCGGATACACCATGGTATACGGCATTATCGGCATGATCAATTTCGCGCATGGCGAAATCTATATGATCGGCGCTTATGTTGGCTTAGTCACATTGTCAGCCATGGGCATCAATAATGGCATTCCCATACCGGTGGTGATTCTGGCGATGCTATTGATCTCCGCGTTCGTTACCGGCGTCTATGGCTACGCAGTCGAGAAAGTCGCCTATCGGCCCTTGCGTGGCAGTCCCCGGCTGGTCGCGCTGATCTCCGCTATCGGGATGTCCATTTTCCTGCAAAACTGGGTCGCGATCGGCCAGGGATCGCGGGACATGGCCGTTCCGAATTTGCTCCCCGGGGCATTTCAGTTCACGCTTGGTACAGATTTTCTGATCACCGTCACCTATTCCCGGCTGATGATTATGGGCGTGGTGCTGGCGCTTATGATCGGTTTGACGCTTTTCATCCGGCATTCCCGCATGGGGCGCGCATCCCGGGCCTGCTCTCAGGACATGCGCATGGCCAATCTCCTGGGCATCGATACCAACAGGGTCATTTCGTTTACCTTTATCCTGGGCGCCGTACTCGCCGCGGCCGGCGGCGTGCTGATCGCCCTGACGATCGGCAAGCTCAACCCGTTCATTGGTTTCATCGCCGGTATCAAAGCCTTTACCGCCGCCGTGCTTGGCGGTATCGGCAGCATCCCGGGGGCTATTCTTGGCGGGCTGCTGCTGGGGGTTGCGGAAACGCTGGCGGCTGCCTACATCGGGTCCGAGTACAAAGATATTGTGGCATTTGGCTTACTGGTATTGATTTTGCTGTTCAGGCCCACAGGCCTGCTCGGTAAGCCGGAGGTAGAGAAAGTATGAGTCAGAATCTGAAAAACGCGGTTATCGCCGCTTTGGTTGCCGGTATCTTGTTGACACCGATCTTCGGTTTAGGGTTGGTGCGCAAGGGTATCGCGATGACGATCGTGCCCGAATGGACGGTCGTATTGATCGGCATGGGGCTGGTCTTCATCGTGCAGCTCGTCAAGCCGTTCATCTTCAGGAAAAAGCAGCCGGCTGCCAGAAAACTGCAGTCGGACCGCGACGCGGTGCTGGGGCAAAAGAGCATGTTCCTGCTGTTTTCACTCTTTCTTCTGGTTGCGATTGTTTGGCCTTTCTTTGGTGACCGCGGCCAGATCGATATTGCAACGCTGGTTCTGATCTATGTCATGTTGGGATTGGGCCTGAATATTGTGGTGGGATACGCTGGTCTGTTGGATTTGGGCTTCGTGGGTTTCTACGCGGTGGGGGCATACACCTATGCGCTCCTGTACCATTGGGCGGGTTGGGGCTTTTGGCAGGCATTACCGTTTTCTGGACTGTTTGCCGCCTTGTTCGGATTCGTGCTGGGCTTTCCCGTGCTGCGATTGCGCGGCGACTACCTGGCCATCGTTACATTGGGGTTCGGGGAGATCATCAGGCTGCTATTGGTCAACCTGACGTCGTTTACGGGCGGCCCTGACGGTATCTCAGGCATTCCCAAGCCCTCGGTACTGGGTTATCCCATGACCCGCAGCGCCGCAGAGGGAGAGCAGACCTTCCACCAACTGATGGGCTGGAAGTTCGAAACGGTTGATGTCGTCATCTATTTGTACCTGATGGCGCTGGTGCTGGCGGTTATTACTTTTGCCATCTCGGCGCGGCTGATACGGATGCCGGTGGGGCGGGCCTGGGAAGCCTTGCGGGAAGACGAAATCGCATGCCGCTCGTTGGGCATGAACCCGACCAAGATTAAATTGTCGGCGTTTACGCTGGGCGCCATGTTCGCCGGTTTCGGCGGCGCTTTCTTCGCCGCGCGGCAAGGCCTGGTGAATCCCGAGTCGTTCACGTTTATTGAGTCCGCGCTTATCCTGTCGATCGTGGTGCTGGGAGGAATGGGTTCGCAAATTGGCGTCATTCTGGCCGCGATTGCGCTTACTGTGCTGCCTGAGCTGGCGCGCCAGTTCGCTGAATATCGAATGCTGATTTTCGGTCTGGTCATGGTCCTGATGATGATTTGGCGGCCACAAGGCCTGCTCCCGGTTAAGCGTCCTCACGTGGAGATTGCGAAATGAGTTCTGTTGTTCTTCGTGTTGATTCTCTCAAGATGCGATTTGGCGGTCTGCTGGCGGTTGACTCGGTGAGCCTCGAGGTCAAAGAGAACGAAGTGTTTGCCATTATCGGGCCCAATGGGGCAGGCAAGACGACTGTCTTCAATTGCATCAGCGGTTTCTACAAGCCAACCGAGGGAAGGATTGAACTGCATGGCGAAGCATTGACGGGCCTGCCCAGTCACAAAGTCGCGCAGCGCGGGCTCGTGCGTACGTTCCAGAATGTGCGCCTGTTCAAAAATCTGACGGCGCTCGAGAACCTGCTGGTCGCGCAGCATACGCAGCATGAATCCAGCTTTCTCGCAGGGTTGCTCAATTTACCGTCCTATCGTCGCGCCGAGGGAAAGATCCTGGAAAATGCCATCTATTGGCTTGATTTCATGGGAATCAGAGACTATGCGAATCGGGAGGCGGGAACCCTGGCGTATGGCCATCAGCGACGCCTGGAGATCGCTCGTTGCATGATTACGCAGCCCAAGCTGCTGTTGCTGGATGAGCCGGCCGCCGGGCTGAATCCCCAGGAGAAAAAGGATCTTGCGGGGCTGATCAACACCTTGCGCGAGCAATTTGATCTATCGGTATTGTTAATCGAGCATGACATGAGCCTGATCATGGGCATTTCGGATCGGATTTTAGTGATGGAGCATGGCAAGCCAATCGTGACTGATATCCCCGACGCGGTACGCAGCGATCCGCGCGTCATCAAGGCTTATCTGGGAGAAGAATAAGATGCTCAAACTGGAAAACGTGAGTACGCATTACGGAGCGATACAGGCACTGGAATCAGTTTCGATCGAGGTAAATGCAGGAGAAATCGTGACGCTTATTGGTGCCAATGGTGCCGGAAAGACAACCCTGCTCATGACGGTCTGTGGCAATCCACGAGCCTCTGCGGGCAAAATCACATTCCTGGGTGAAGATATTACCCAGGAACCGACTTCATTGATCATGCGCCGGGGCATCGCCGTTTCACCTGAAGGCCGACGGGTCTTTTCCGACCTGACAGTGCTGGATAATCTGAAAATGGGCGGTTTTTTCCTGCAACGCGAAGAAATCGAGCAAGGCATTGATCACGTATTCAATTTGTTCCCTCGGTTGAAGGAACGCGCGGGCCAGCGCTCGGGCACGATGTCGGGCGGGGAACAGCAAATGCTTGCGATAGGCCGGGCGTTGATGAGCAAGCCCAAGCTGTTGCTGCTGGATGAGCCAACGCTAGGGTTGGCGCCATTGATCATCGCGCAGATATTTGAAATTATTCAAACAATCCGGGAGCAGGGTGTTACTGTGTTCCTGGTTGAGCAGAACGCCAACAAAGCGTTGAAAGTCGCCGATCGCGCCTACGTGCTGGAAACGGGTAAGGTGGTGTTGTCCGACACCGGAGAAAACCTGTTGATCAACGATGACGTGCGCAAGGCCTACCTGGGACACTAACCAGGACTGCTCGGAAACCCTGAACGGACGTGGCGCAAATGGCTTGCTAAGCGGGTACCGAGCGCGGCGCATATGGCGGTGCCTGAGCTTGGTTGACGCCGCGGCGATCCCATGACGCTGCCAGCGAATCGAAACACCGGGTCTCGCGTTGCGCAGTGCCATGGGTGGAACCCCGGCTATGAGGTTTTGGCAGGTTCGTCTTCTTTGGCTGGAGCAGGGATCGTTGATGCATCCTCGTGGGGCGCGTCGCCGACCACCGGTTCTGAGGTCTCGGTTTTTCCTGGTAGTGCCAAGGTCATGAGGCCCGCTTTTTCCTTGGCTCTCATATAGGCGGGACGCAAGCGGATGGCTTCCAGGAACGCCTTGATATTGGACAGGCTGTCTGGCACCAGTCCGCGTCCGTAAAGCGCCTGCAAGGCGTATCCCATCTGGATGTCTGCGGCAGAAAAATGGCTGCCACAGAACCAGCCGGTATGGCTCAATTGCGTATCCAGATAATCGAGCTTGGCATTGAGATCGGCCATGACAAACGATTCGAGCGTACCGTTGACCACTTTTTTCACGATAGAGCGCGCAAAGAACGGCACGCGGACATTCGCCATTTTATTGAGCACGACCGTGAGCAAGGAGGCAGGCATGAGCGAGCCTTCGGCAAAATGCATCCATTGGCTGTAACGTAAATACTCTTCCGAACAGATAGGAGGGCGCAGGCCGCGATTGTCGTAGCGATTGAGCAGATATTCGATGATAGCCCCGGATTCGATCAGGGTGAAGCCGTTATCAATAAGGACAGGTGCCTTGCCTAATGGGTGAATAGCCTTGAGCGACGCTTGCGCGCGGGACGTTTCTGGATGCCGTTCGTGGCGTTCGATCTGGTAGCTCAATTCGAGCTCCTCCAGTAGCCAGATAATGCGAAACGAACGCGATGCTTCCAGATGGTGTATTGTGATCATGGCTTTCCCGTTTAAAGTGAATCTATTTTTTAATGCAGGGTGTAAGGTATCCGCCCAGGGGCGAGTCTGTTCCGGCAGGTGTGACGGACGCGATAACTGCCTGTTCGACTGCAGCAAGTGTACCAAAAATGCAATCGCACGACAGGATGGGGAAAACCATCGTGAGCCATGCGAATTAATGTATCAGGAAATTACCAGGCGTTTCCACGGTGCAGAGATAGGTCGCCTGGCGGGGCGTAAAGCGATATCCAGGGCAGGCAAGGGTCTGATTGCGAAAGCCCTTTCAAATGGCAACACCTTGAATTCAAGCGGGCCGATTAAAGCAGGCTACGGATTTTTTCGGTCAGTTGCTCGGGCGTTTCGCTATCGGAAGCCAGATAGCGGGCGCGTCCTTCTTGATCGAAGATGTATATGCCTCGCCCATGCATGACTTCATAATTTTCGGGGTTGGCCGCATCCTTGGGTTTACTGATCTGATAGGCCACACGATAGCGGCGCGCCACCGAGGCAATTTGCTGCTCGGTTCCCGTCAGGCCGATGGCGCCGTTATTGAAGGCATTGACGTACGCCTGCAGCACCTCCGGGGTATCCCTGTGTGGATCGACGCTGATAAACAGGATTTGCGCTTGTTGCGCCTTGTCTCCCAATTGTTGCATGACTTCAGAAAGCTGCGCCATGGTGGTCGGGCAAATATCCGGGCAGCTGGCGTAACCGAAGAAGAGCATGACCACTTTGCCTTTCACCGTTTCTTGCGTCACGGTTTTGCCGCCTTCCGCATTGAGCGAAAACGACAGGTCGGGCAGGTGATTGGCGATGCCGTATATGGTGGTGGGGCGCTGTGTCTGTGCGCTGGCGTTTTGATCTAGCGTGACTTGCGCCTGGGCGCCGGTGATGGTGAACGCACCGACCAGAGCCGCAAGGGAGAAAAAGCGTTTATGCAGCATGGAACTTCCTGTGGTATTTGATTAGGCGCTGGCTTCCGCGGTAAGGCCGCTATGTCGCAGCAAGGCGGCAGAAGAGGGCGCGCGCCCACGGAATGCTTCGAACGAGTCGGCGGCCGGTCGCGAACCGCCTACGGCAAGAATTTCGTTCTTGAAGGATAGACCAATCTCGGGCACCAAGGTTCCATGTTCACTGTCGGCCGCTTCCTCGAAGCGGCTGTAGGCATCGGCGGAAAGCACTTCCGCCCATTTGTAACTGTAGTAGCCGGCACCATAGCCGCCGGCAAACAGATGCGAGAAATTGTGCGGGAAGCGGTTCCAGGCCGGCGGCATGATGACCGCGACCTCTTGCCTGACCTCGTCGAGCACCGCCATGACCTGCGCAATCGTGGTAGGCTCTGCGCGGATATGGATCAGCATATCGAAGAGGGAGAACTCGATCTGGCGGACCATTTGCATGCCGCTCTGGAAATTTTTTGCGGCCAGCAGGCGGTCAAACAGGGACTTTTCCATGGGCTTGCCGGTTTCCCAATGGATCGCCATGCTGTGGAAGACCGGCCATTCCCAGGTGAAGTTTTCCATGAATTGCGAGGGCAGCTCAATGGCATCCCATTCTACGCTGGCAAATGGCGATGCCGCAGGCTCGTCAACCTTGGACAGCAGGGCGTGCAGGGCGTGGCCTGATTCATGGAACAGGGTGATGACGTCATCGTGCGTCAATAATGCGGGCCGTTCGCCTTGCGGGCTAGAGAAATTACAGTTCAGGTACACCACGGGCATGATGCTGAATGCGTCAGTCACATGACGACTTCTTTCGCTATCGACCCAAGCGCCGCTTTGTTTGCCCTTGCGCGCATACAGGTCGGTGTAGAGATACCCGATAGTCTTGCCGTTTTCCTGTACCTGGAAGGCCCGCACATTCTCGTGCCAGACGGGTGTGTCAAACGCGATGAAATCGACGCCGAACAACTTTTGAACGACCGAGAGCAAGCCCTTCATGACATTTTCTTCGGTCAGGTACTGCTTGACTTCGTCATCGGAGTAGGCGTATCTGGCCTGGCGAAGCTGTTCCGATACGTAGGTGTAGTCCCAGGGATTCAATTGCGGCATGTCAAGCTGCTCGGCTGCGAATTGACGCAGTTCCTGCACGTCTTTCTGCGCATAGGGCTTCGCATTGCGGGCGAGATCGCGCAGGAACGCGATGACTTGCCCGGATGTTTCAGCCATTCGTGTCTGCAAACGCATTTCCGCGAAATTCTTGAATTCCAGCAGTTGCGCGTCCTCCAGCCGCAGGGCGAGCAATTTTTCAATGACATCCGAATTATCGAAGCGTTTGTCGCCAAGCTCGGAAGCCAGGGTGGCATAGCCGCGGTAGATAGACTCGCGCAGCGTTGCGTCCTTGGCGTACTGCATGACCGGAAGATAAGACGGCATCTTCAGCGTAAAGCGCCAGGTTGGCACCGTGCCCGCGTCTTGCCCGGCGTCCGTGGCGGCTTCGGCGGCCGCATTGATGACGTCCTGCGGGAGACCCGCCAGCCGGGCGGGATCGGTGACGTCGTAATACCATGAATCCATGGCATCCAGTGTGTTCTCGGAGAATTTCTGCGAGGTGAGCGCCAGCGCTTCATTGAGCTTGGCATAGCGTTCGCGTTTCTCGCCCTCGAGCTCCACGCCGCTGAGCCGGAAGTCCCGTAGCGCAAGCTCGACGATGCGCCTGCGCGTGGGGGAATACGCAGAGAATGCGGACGCTTGCGCGATATGTTGGTAGCGTGAGAACAGGTCCTTGTTCAATCCGATCCAACTGGAAAACTCGGTGATGACGGGCAACATCGCGTTGTAGGCCTGGCGCAAGTCAGGCGTGTTGACGACTGCATTCAAATGACCGGCGACCGACCACGTGCGCCACAGGCGACCGGACAGGGTTTCCATGGGCTCGATGAAGGTGTCCCAGTCCGGCTCCGTGACCTGTTCAATAAGTTGCTCAATGCCTTGCCTGGTTTCGGCGAGCAACTGGCGGATTGCCGGCTCGACATGTTCCGGTTTTACCGACGCATAGTCGATTAATTCGAAAATGGGCGCGAGCAGCGGGTTGTCTGAGAGGGCTTGGTTGGATTGGGTCATAGTCAATAAATACGTTTACTTGCGGTTCTGCTGTTCTGCAGCGTATACGGTGTTGAGCAGTAACATGACAATGGTCATTGGGCCGACACCGCCGGGTACCGGCGTGATGGCCGCGGCGACCTGGCTGGCACTGTCGAAATCGACATCGCCCTTAAGCTTGCCATCCTCACCGCGGTTGATGCCGACATCGATAACGACGGCGCCCGGCTTGATCATGTCGCCGGTGATCATGGCCGGCTTGCCGGTTGCGACGACCAGCACGTCGGCGCGGCGGGTCTGCGCGGCGAGATCGCGTGTCTTGGAATTGCAGATGGTGACGGTGGCGCCGGCCTTTTGCAGCAGCAATGCCATGGGTTTGCCGACGATGTTGCTGGCGCCCACGACAACCGCTTCCGCGCCGCGCAGGTTTACCTGCTGGTCCTCCAGCATCCTCATGACGCCATAGGGAGTACAAGGAATGAAAGTGGGTTTGCCGATCATGAGCGCGCCGGCATTGCTGACATGAAAGCCATCGACGTCTTTTGCCGGCGAAATGGCTTCAATGACGGTATCGGCATTGAAATGCGATGGCAGTGGCAATTGAACCAGAATGCCGTTGACCGACGGATCCGCATTCAAGGTGTGGATGCGTTCGAGCAATGCCGGCTCGGTCATGCTGGCGGGATAGGCTTCGACGGACGAGGTCAGTCCCAGTTTGGTGAAGGTATTCGCTTTATGCCGGACATAAACCTGAGAGGCGGGATCGTCCCCGACCAGGATGACCGTCAGGGACGGGACGATGCCCTGGTCTTTCAATTGCGCCAGGCGAGGGGCGAGTTCCAGCTTGAGTTTTTCGGCCAGCTGTTTGCCATCGATAATGCGTGCGCTCATTTGTTGTCGTGCTTCCTACTTGACCAATGCGACTTTCATCAAGTCTGCGACGGTTGTGACTTCGAGTTTTTCCATGATGTTTGCCCGGTGCGCTTCGACGGTCTTGATACTGATATTCAAATCATCGGCGATTTGCTTGTTCAGGCGACCGGCGACAATACGCTCGAGCACTTGCTGTTCCCTTGCGGTAAGACGACCGATCAGCTCTTCGTGATTCTTGCGCGCCTGTTGCTCGGAAGCGTTGTTGACCGCCTGTTCCAGCATGCGTGCAATGATGTCGCGCAATTCGGCTTCGTTGAACGGCTTCTCCAGAAAGTCGACCGCGCCTTTTTTCATTGTGGACACGGCCATGGGCACGTCACCGTGGCCCGTAATGAACACGACCGGGATGGTCGCCTTGCGCGCCACCAGCGTTTCTTGCAGTTCCAGTCCGGACATGCCCGGCATGCGGACATCGACGATCAATACGCTGACCGAGTTGGGGTTATAGTTTTCGAGGAATTTCTCTGCGCTGTCAAATGCAACGACCTGGTATCCGTTTGCTTCAAGAAGCCAGCGCAACGAATCCCGCACGGCTTCGTCGTCGTCTACGATATATACAATGCTGCTTGAGTTATTCATACGATCGATTCCTCTGAGTTAGTAGTTTCCTGGGGCTCTTGTGGAGCACAGGGCAAAGTAAAGTGAAAAAGCGTTCCTCCGTCAGGATTCGCTTGTGCCCATAGCCTTCCATGGTGTGATTCGATGATGGTGCGACAGATGTTCAGGCCCATGCCCAGCCCTTCGGACTTCGTGCTGAAAAAAGGCTCGAACAGGCGTTCGGGTTCCTTGAGGCCGTGGCCGCGATCGGTCACGACGAATTCCACTAGTTGGTTCTGGCGCCTGACGTCGACCGTCAACAGATCATGTTCTGAATGATTCATGGCTTCCAGGCCATTTTTCACCAAGTTCAGCAACACCTGCTCGATCAGGATCGGATCGGCGAGCACCTGCGGCATGCCATCGGGAATCGTCGCCTCGATTCGGATCTGGCGCTTGCGCGCATCGATTTCCGCAAAATCGAGGGCATGTTCGACAATTTGTTCAACGGGCACGCTTTGACGCCTGGGTTCGCTACGCTTGACGAACTCCCGGATACGGCTGACGATCTTGCCGGCGCGCTCAGCCTGGTTGGCGGCCTTTTCCAGCGCGGAAAGCAGCGATTCATTAGTGGCGCGTCCCGACTTGACCATGGCGACGGCCGCCATATTGTAATTGGCGATGGCCGTCAGCGGCTGGTTCAGTTCGTGCGCCAGGGACGAGGCCATTTCCCCCATGGTGGTGAGGCGGCTGGTGAGCTGGATCTTTTCCTGCTGGACCCGGGATTCTTCCTCGTGCTTGCGCCGTTCGGTGATGTCGCGGGCCACTTGCAGCCGAACCCTGCGCCCATCGGTCCAGACGAGCATACGGTGCTGGACCTCGAACCAACTGTTGACACTGGGCGCATATTGTTCGATAGAGTCTTCCGTGAAGCGTCCGCGCCGTCCCGCCAACAGTTCCGCGTGACCCTGCGGCTGCGATCCGAAAAGACGTCGGTAGGTTCGATTCGCGAATAGCAGTTCGCGTCCGTTGACGGTATCGGCCACAACGGAAATCGCGTCATCCAACCCTTCCAGCACCGTCATGAATCGCTCATGCGCCGCCGCCAGGGCTTCGCGCACGCGCTTGGGCTCGGTGATATCGGTCATGGAGGTCATCCAGCCGATTTGCTCGCCGTTGGGGTCGCGCAGGGGGGAAACGTACATGCGCGAGGTAAAGCGCGAGCCGTCGCGACGTTGTGCCTCGACTTCCAGTCCCGTGCTGGGTGTTTTTCCCGACATCAGAATGTCGAGCGTGCGCTGGTGCTCTTCGTAGCGACCCGGAACCCAATAAGGGAAGGGCGTGCTTTTGCCCAGCAGATCGGCTTCGTTCCATCCCATCATGCGGCAGAAGGCCGGGTTGACGTAGGCAATGCGGCCCTGCATATCGAGCACCCGCATCCCGGTGGACATGGAGTTTTCCATGGCTCGCCGAAAACTGGTTTCGGCCTGAAGCGCGGCTTCCGCGTGGGAGCGAAAGCGCGTATAGCGCCATAGCGCCAACAAGCTGATGACAATGATGGAAGAGAGTGCCAGAACGAAAAACAACAGCCGCTGCTGGCGGGTTTCCTCGTCCATGGTGACGAACATAACGCTTTGACTGTGCAATTGCTGCAGCCAGAAGAAGCCGGCCATCACCAGCAGATACAGCACCAGAACAAAAACTGGGGTGATCCAGTAGAGTCCACGTTTTTTAATTTTCGCACTATCGTAGAAGGACGAGGTAAGCAAGGATTTGCTTGGAAGTTCCGGCATACTGATGATCACAATTCGTAACCAACACATTTTAAAGGAGTTGCTTGCAAATTCACAGCGTTGCCCCGTTTTAGGAAATTAAATGCTTGTTGCGCCGCAATGTAAATTTTATATTATGAAATTCAATATCATTATATAAAAAATTCCTTGTCACGTAGGCCTTGCTCTTTTAGAATGGTTGATGGTAACGGATGCAAATCATCCTAACGGGTTATCCGCAGTGCCGAAAATGGTATGGTTACGGAACAGGTTTACAGAACAGGTTGTGGCCAGCTTATAAAAATCTACATGGAGAGTTCAATGTCTACGTCAGATAAACCTCAAACAGGGAAATCCACAGATGTGGATACCGTAGAAACCCAAGAATGGCTCGATTCGCTGGAAGCTGTTCTCGACAGGGAGGGGCCGGAGCGCGCGCATTTCCTGCTGGAAAAACTCACTGACCTGGCACGGCGGTCGGGTTCTAATATTCCTTATTCCCCCCATACGGCCTACGTAAACACCATTCCCCCTGGGCTTGAGCCCCGCCATCCAGGCAATCTGGCCATGGAAGAGCGCATTCGCTCCTATGTCCGCTGGAATGCAATGGCGATGGTGGTCAAAGCCAATAAGCACAGTCCGGCAGATGGCGGCGACCTGGGCGGGCATATCGCATCCTTCGCTTCACTGGCAACCATGATCGGTTGCGGACAAAACCATTTCTGGCACGCCGAGGACGGCGACCATGGCGGAGACCTGGTCTATTTCCAGGGGCATTCGTCGCCTGGAGTCTATGGCCGCGCTTACCTTGAAGGGCGCCTGACCGAAGAGCAACTGGACAATTTCCGCCAGGAAGTCGGCGGCAAGGGCCTGCCGTCCTACCCGCACCCCAAGCTGATGCCCGAGTTTTGGCAGTTTCCGACGGTCTCCATGGGGTTGGGCCCATTGATGGCGATCTACCAAGCCCGTTTCCTGAAATATCTGCACGCGCGGGGCATCGCCGATACCAGCAAGCGTAAGGTCTGGGTATTCTGCGGCGACGGCGAGATGGACG
>JBEBPQ010000008.1:0-156297 GCA_040395835.1 Advenella kashmirensis | reverse complement strand
GCTGATGGTGGCCGCGGTCATGGCGTTCCCCGCCATGGTGATGCACTACAAGGGCACGAACACCGGCATCGATCCCAGTCAGGTCACCTTCGATACCGGCTCGTCTTATGGTGCGGATCCTTACGGGTCCGATAGCGAGGAAAAGAAAAGCGAAGACGCTTACGACGATCCTGGCGCAGCTTTCAAGTAGAAGGATGGCGTTTCCGCCCGCCCGGTGAATTGCCGGCCGCGAATAGCGATTGGGCGGTTTTACAGCATCCACCTGGAAATTTCTGTAAACTGGAACCCCTGCAACCGATCGGCCGCAGGGGTTTTCTACTGGGAAATGGCGAATGAGAACACGCGTGAAATTTTGCGGGTTGCGGTCCGAGAAAGATATTCATGATGCCACGCAAGCGGGCGCCGATGCGATCGGCTTGGTGCTCTACGAAGGCAGCAAGCGATATGTCGACCTGGCGCAGGCGGCAGCGCTGCGCAAGCTTGTTCCGGCATTTGTCGATGCCGTTACGCTGACGGTCAACGCGACAGCCGAACAGATCGGGCAGATTATCGATGCCATCAACCCGGATCTGATCCAGTTCCATGGGGATGAGTCAGCCCGGTTTTGCGAACAGTTCAATTATCCCTATATCCGCGCCTTGCGCGTTGGCGCTCCCGGGCTTCAAACCGCCGAAGAGATCGCCCGGGCGGTCGAGGCTTATCCGACCGCGCGGGCCTTTCTGTTTGATGCCTATTCCCCGGGCTACGGCGGGGCCGGTATGACATTCGACATGGCACTGCTGGCGCAGGTACGGAAGGCGTTGCCCGCCAACAGAATCCTGATCGCCGGTGGCTTGAACGCAGCCAATATCGGGCAGGTGGTGCGTGACTACCGGCCGTTTGCCGTTGACCTGAGCAGTGGCATTGAATTGAATCCTGGCGTCAAAAGCGCAGGCAAGATGCATGCCTTTATGCTGGCGCTCCATGAGGCCGACAGGCTGCATTGGCCGGACGCCTTGTAACGGTCAGCATCCCTTGCGGCAACCATGGGCGCATTGACCTTTGCTGCAATTTTGCTTTAGCGATCCGGCCCGACGATCAATTGCCGGCCGAGGTTGGCTCGGACAGGGCGTCGATATCGGCATGCAACTGCAGCCATCGCTCTTCCAGCGCCGCCACTTTGCTGCTCAATTCACCATGCTCCGCCAATAGCGCGACCCGTTCATCGCGGCGGGCATCGGAATAGAAATCTTCATCGGCAATGAGTCGGTCAATGTGAGCAACCCGGGATTGAGCGGACTCCATGGCTTTTTCCACTTCCGCAAGTTTTTTGTCCAGCGGCTTGCGCAATTGGGCGATTCGCTGCCGCTCTTCCGCTTGCTGCCGGCGCTGGGCCTTACGGTCAATGCCGCCTGTCGCATTGTCATCTGTCAGGGCGGCGGCTCTTTGTTCCTGCCGTTGGCTGAGCGTGTGCTGGGCCAGCCAGTCCCGATAATCGTCCAGGTCCCCGTCAAATTCCTGAACCCGGCCGTCTGCGACGATCCAGAAACTGTCGACCGTGGTGCGCAGCAGATGCCGGTCGTGCGATACCATCAGCATGCTGCCTTCGAATTCGGCCAACGCCGCCGCCAGCGCTTCACGGGTATCAACATCAAGGTGGTTGCTGGGTTCGTCCAGCAATAACAAATTGGGTTTTTGCCAAACAATCAACGACAAGGCGAGGCGCGCTTTTTCACCGCCGGAAAATGGCGCTACCTTATCATTGACCTTGTCGCCGCTGAAGCCGAATCCGCCCAGGTAATTGCGCAATTCCTGCTCACGGGTTTCCGGGGCAATGCGTTGCAGGTGTTGCAGCGGGCTGGCGTCGGTGTCCAGCATATCCAGCTGATGCTGGGCGAAATAGCCGATTTCCAGCCCCTTGGACGGTTTGTAGTGACCGGCCAGCGGTGCAAGTTCCTTGGCAATCGTTTTGATCAGCGTACTTTTGCCGGCGCCATTGACGCCCAACACACCGATCCGGGCACCACCCCGAATCATCAATTCAATGTTGCGCAGAATGGTCGTGGTATTGCCGGCCCCATCGGTATAGCCGGTGGATACCTCGTCCAGCCTGAGTAGCGGATCGGGCATGCTGGGGGGAGAGGGAATATGGATATCGATCCCCGCCTCGGCGTGCAGCGGTGCCAGTTTTTCCATGCGAGCCAGCGCCTTGACGCGGCTTTGCGCCTGTTTGGCCTTGGTTGCTTTGGCTTTGAATCGGTCGATAAACGATTGCAGCCTGGCCGATTCCCGGGCCTGCCGGTCAATGGCGACTTGCATTTGACGGACGCGCTCGGCGCGCTGCGTCAGAAAATCATCGTAGCCGCCTTTGTAGCGCACCAGCTTGCACTGGTCTACATGCAGGATGGTCCGGGCGACCGCATTCAGAAACTCCGTGTCATGCGAAATCAGGATGACCGTACCTTCGTAGGCCGCCAGCCATTTTTCCAGCCAGAGCATGGCGTCCAGATCCAGGTGATTGGTGGGTTCGTCCAGCAACAGCAATTCGGATGGGGCCATCAATGCGCGGGCCAAGGCCAATCGCATTTGCCATCCACCGGAAAAGCTGTTTACCGGCTGCGTCCACTGTTCAGGCTTGAACCCCAGCCCTGCCAGCAACTGTTCGGCGCGCGAAGGCGCGCTCCAGGCGTCAGCCTCGACCAATGCGGATTCCAGTTCGGCGATCCGGGTGCCGTCGCTGTTGGCGGTCGCGGCGCGGGCCTGCTGCAATTGGCGCAGATGGCGATCGCCATCGATGACGAATTCTCTGGCCGCTTGGGTAGTGGCGTGGATTTCCTGTTCGACGGTAGCGATCCGCCATGATTCAGGGATGAACAAATCGCCGGCGTCGGCATCGATTTTTCCCTGCAACAGGGCGAACAGTGTGGTCTTGCCCGAACCGTTCTTGCCGACGACGCCTACGCGTTCCTTAGGGTACACCACAAAATCGGCATTTTCCAGCAGCACTTTCGTGCCGCGGCGCAGAGTCAGACCAGAAGAGCGAATCAAAGCAAAAACCTGAAAGAGTTAAGAGGAAGAGGGAAGCGCAAGCAATTGTTCCCGGGTCAGCAACAGCAGCGCGTCATCGGTCGTCTCGGTTTCCAGAAATACCGGGTTAAGCTCGGGAAACGCATCCAGAAAATTGGCGTATTCATTTCCGATTTCCAGTACGATAAAACCCTGTTCCCGCAGGCACGGTGCCGCTTGTCCAAGAATACGGCGGATCACGTCCATCCCGTCCTCGCCACCGGCCAGGGCCAATACCGGTTCATGCTGATACTCGGCGGGCAATTGCGCCATCGAACCGCTATTGACGTAGGGCGGGTTGCAAATAATCACGTCGTATTTTCGGTCGGCGATGGCGTTGTACAAATCGCTGTGCAGGACATTGACCCTGTCCGACAGCTTGTATAAATTTACATTTTTTTCCGCCAGCCGGATCGCATGATCCGACAAATCGACCGCATCTACCTGCGCCTGTGGGAACGCCAGCGCCGCGAGGATGGCCAGGCAGCCCGAACCCGTGCATAAGTCCAGTACATCCTGTACATCGTTGGGATCGTCTATCCATGGCGCCAGGTGATCGGTCAGCAATTCTGCAATCGGGGAGCGCGGGACAATGACGCGCTTGTCCACCAGGAAGCGATGTCCCTGCAGCCAGGCCTCGCCCGTCAAATAGGCCAGGGGAACGCGTTTCTTGACCCGCAATTCGATAAGACTGATGCACTTTTTCTTTTCATCTTCCAGCAGACGGGCATCCAAGAACGGATCCAGCGTATCCAGCGGCAGGTGAAGGGTGGATAGCACGAGATAGACCGCCTCATCCCAGGCATTGTCGCTGCCATGTCCAAAGGCCAGTTCCGCGTCGTTGAAGCGCGATACCGCATAACGAACGATGTCGCGAACCGTCTTGAGCTCATTGTGTATTTTCGAAGCCATGAAATACCCGCAATCGTGTTGAAAAAATGGATCTTTAAGACTACAGCAAAAGGTTTTCAAGCGTTTTACGGTAGATGTGCGCCAACGGTTCCAGGCTGTCCACGTCAATATGTTCGTTAATCTGGTGAATACTGGCGTTGATCGGCCCGAATTCAATCACTTGCGGACAAATCTTGGCAATGAACCGGCCATCCGACGTGCCACCGGTTGTGGACAACTGGGTCTGCACGCCGGTGACGTCCTGGATGGCCCGGGACAGCGCTTCGGACAGCTTGCCCTTGGGCGTCAGGAATGGCTCGCCGCCCAGTGTCCACTCGATGCTGGTTTCCAACTGATGGGCGTCCAGGATGGCTTGGACGCGCGATTTGAGCGATGCGACCGTGCTTGCCGTGGAAAAGCGGAAATTGAACAAAAACTCGGCCGAACCCGGCACTACGTTGGTCGCGCCGGTGCCGGCGTGGAAATTGGAGATCTGGAAGGTGGTCGGCGGAAAATACTCGTTGCCCTGATCCCATTGTGTTTGCGCCAGCTCATGCAATGCCGCCGCGCACAGATGAATGGGGTTGCGCGCCAGATGCGGATAGGCAACATGTCCTTGCTTGCCTTTGACAATGACCTTGCCGGATAGCGAGCCGCGCCGCCCGTTCTTGATGACATCGCCCAAGGTATCGGTGGAGGTCGGTTCGCCGACGATGCAAAAATCGGGCTGGATGCGCTGTTCACGCAAATATTCGCAGACCTTTACCGTGCCATTGATGGATGGACCTTCCTCATCCGAGGTGATCAGCATGGCAATCGACCCCTTGTGCTCTGGATGTGCGGCCACGAATGTCCTTGCCGCGATCGTAAACGCGGCAATGGAGCTTTTCATGTCCGCGGCGCCACGTCCGTACAGCTTGCCATCCCGGATCGTGGGCACGAACGGGTCGCTCTGCCACTGATCCAGGGGGCCGGTGGGCACCACGTCGGTATGACCCGCGAAGACAACCAGCGGCTGCGCCGTATTACGGCGCAGCCAGAGGTTCTTGACGTCCGCGAACGGCAGGTGTTCGGCGACAAATCCCGCGCCGGCGAGCTCGTCGGCCAGGGTTTGCTGGCAATCCCGGTCTTCGGGCGTGACCGAGTCGCGGGCAATCAACTGCTGGGTTAGCGCCAGTACGGATGAAGAAAAGGTCTCGCCCATGTCGCTTAGGCCCGCAGCAGGTCGTTGATGCTGGTTTTTGCGCGGGTTTGGGCGTCGACGCGTTTCACGATGACCGCGCAAGCCAGGCTATGGGAGCCATCGGCGGCGGGCAGCGAGCCGGGTACGACCACGGAACCGGACGGCACGCGACCATAGGTGATTTCACCTGTCTCGCGATTATAGATCTTGGTGCTTTGGGAAATAAATACGCCCATTGCCAGGACCGAGTTCTCCTCAATGATCACGCCTTCGACGACTTCGGAACGCGCGCCGATGAAGCAGTTGTCTTCGATAATGGTCGGATTGGCCTGCAGAGGCTCCAGAACGCCGCCAATGCCGACGCCACCGGATAAATGCACGTTTTTGCCGATCTGAGCGCAAGAGCCGACCGTTGCCCAGGTATCGACCATGGTGTTTTCGTCAACGTAGGCACCGATATTCACATAGGAAGGCATGAGTACCACGTTCTTGCCAATAAAGGCGCCGCGCCGCGCGACAGCTGGCGGCACCACCCGGTAGCCGCCCGCTTTGAAGTCGGCCTCGCTGAAACCGTCGAATTTCAGCGGCACTTTATCAAAGAATTGCATTGGCGCATCGTTCATGGCGACATTGTCGTTCAGCCGGAATGACAGCAGGACCGCTTTCTTGAGCCATTGGTTAACGACCCAGTCTCCATCTTTCTTCTCGGCAACGCGCAGCGTGCCGGCATCCAGCCCGGCCAGCGCCGTGTTGACGGCATCGCGGACCTCGGCGTTGGCCGAAGCGGGTGACAGGTTGGCGCGGTCGTCCCACGCTTTTTCCAGAACTGATTGAAGATCGATACTCATAGGTCTCAGATAGTTGATTTAAGAACAAACAGGATAAAAGGGTGATATCGCGAATCGATGCCGGACGCCATGCGGGGCGTACGGGGGGATCGCAGATAGCTCAAGCTTAACAAAATCCCTGGCCCCGCAGGGGAAAACTGCCCCCAGGCGCGACCGATCAATAGCGGTCCTTGACGAAGCGGGCAATCCGCTGCGCGCCTTCGACGCATTGTTCCAGCGGCGCGACCAGTGCCAGCCGGATGCGTCCGGCGCCGGGATTGATGCCATGCGCTTCGCGTGCCAGGAAACTACCGGGTAATACCGTAACATGCTGGGCGCCGAAAAGCGTACGCACGAAATCTGGGTCGGCCTCGGGCGTTTTTGCCCAAAGGTAAAACGATGCATCGGGCATGGCAACGTCCAGTGCCTCGGACAGGATCGGATACACTGCCTCGAACTTCGCCCGGTACAGGGCGCGATTCTGCTCGACATGCGCTTCATCGTTCCATGCCGCGATACTGGCGGCGCTAAAGACTGGACTCATGGCGCTGCCGTGATAGGTGCGGTACAGCAGGAAGGACTTGAGCAATGCGGCGTCGCCAGCCACAAAACCGGAGCGCATGCCCGGCACGTTGGAACGCTTGGACAGGCTCGAGAAACTCACGCAGTTTTTGTAATCGGTGCGTCCCAGGCGATGCGCGGCCTGCAGCACGCCTACTGGCTTGTTCGCATCATCGAAATAAATCTCCGAATAGCATTCGTCGGAGGCGATCACAAAGCCGTAGCGATCGGACAATTCGAATAGCACTTGCCATTCTTCCTCGGGCATGACATTGCCCGCCGGGTTGCCGGGCGAGCAGACAAATAACAATTGTGTTTGTTCCCAGACCTGTGTAGGGATCGCCGACCAGTCAGGGCCGAAATTGCGTTCGGGAACCGCGTTGACGAAATAAGGCGTGGCGCCGGCCAGCAAGGCTGCACCTTCATAGATCTGATAAAAGGGATTGGGACAAATGACCAGGCTATCGGGCTTGCCATCCAGCACGGTCTGAGCGAAAGCGAACAGCGCTTCGCGCGAGCCCAGGCAAGGCAAAACCTGTGTTTCCGTGTCCGGGGCGGGGATATCGTAGCGTCGGGCGATCCACTGGGCGATGGCGCCTCGCAATCCGGCGTCGCCTTTTGTTGGCGGATAGGCGGACAAACCGGACAGGTGCGAACAAATCGCTTCTTGCACCAAGTTAGGCGTCGCGTGCTTGGGTTCCCCGATGGACAGGTTGACCGGGGAAAGTCCCGCAGGCGGCTGTGGCGCCGAGGCGAGCAGCGCACGCAGTTTTTCGAACGGATAGGGTTGCAGCAGACTGAGTTTCGGATTCATGGCGAAGCGGACCTTGCGAAGATCCGCAAGTTTACCATTTATCCTGCCCCTGGCGGGGCCGGCGACCCGCTTGCGGGCAGCGGAAAACAAGGCCAAACCCGGCGGCTGAAGACATGATGTTTTCCTGTGAGGATTATTGCGCGTTGGTGTCCAGCAGATCGATATAGGCCTGTTCGATCAGTTGGTCAGGCAAGACCCCGAGCTTATCCATCAACAAGTGCGCTTCTTTCATCCCTACCTCTGCCGGCTCGCCGTTCTTGAGCACCACTTCAAGTTCAATGAACTCGCCCAGTCCCTCCACCTTGTCCAGATGAATCCGCGTCCGTCCCGCCATGACCAGCGTCCTGTGCTTGATGACCTGGCCGCGCACGCCGTAGGCAGCACCCAGCACGCCATGCAGTTCATCCGGCTTGTCTATCTTGGCGATGTCATAGAATGATGTTTTTGGACCGGCCTGGTCGCTGCGTCGATAGAAAATCAGCTCGGCATTCCCTTGGGCGAATCGACGCAGCTTCAGGCGTCCGTTGGGGCAGCGATAAAAAGTGTCGTCCTGCGTAAACCGCGCTACGGGTTCCGTTGCCAAGGTTTCCGCAACCGACAATACACTGGGGTAGCTGCTGATCCGGGCTTTGATTTCGACATTGCGGGCCATGATTTACGTCCTTTCGATCGATGAAAAGTGTCGTTTGCCAGTATAGCCTTGCCGGTTATCCCCGGCATACCGAAACATTGGCAGAAAATCGATTTTCCAGCTTTCCGATGAGACGGGATCATGAATCTTGTCATGACGGACGCCATAGCCGGGGCGTGGATGCAAATTGTGTTGTCGCAAGGGGCAGGGAGCCGGCTTGTGGGTCGCCGGCGCCGGATACGCTGCGATCAGTGGTGCATCAGATCATGCACGATGGCCTCGGCACTCCAATCTCTGGGAAAGTAGGTTGGCCAATTACTCATCTGTTGGTCCAGTTGTTGGTGGTTTGCGCCAAAGTAAATGTGGAAATGGTCGACTTTCTTGGGGGCAATGTTGTGGTCGCTGAACTGGATGGCCGCCGGCGCTCTGGCGTCGCCTTTGCTGCGGGTAAACAGGTAGCGTACGCCGCGATTGCCCGCCTTGTAGTTCAATATTCTGTATCCGTCGTATTTATAGTCGGCACTATATTGGGCGCCCTGGCGGTAAAACGTGAACGTACCGTCCTTGATGGTCAGGCGCTCAATATCGGTTTTATAGCCCGCCTCATAATATTGTCGATACGCCTGGGCGGTCTTGTCTTTTTTCTGCTTTGCTTTTTGTTCCATGACTGGGTCGAGCGCGCCGGATGTAAGCAGCGGATAAATGGACTGCCAGTCTCCCGTCCAGTCCGATAATTGCCTGTCCTTGACGTCGGTATCCTCGAAATAGCCATTGGCGGCGGTTTTTTTATTCTGATCAAGGGTTTGGTGTTGGGCGTGCGAATGACCGTGCGCGTGCTCATGGTTATGCGTATGGGCATGGGCGGGAAGCGTGGTCAGCAGGGATATCGCAATTGCATGGGTGGATAAAGTCGTTAATGTTTTTGCGTTCATAGCGAGTTGTCACCAAAGTGGAAAGTGCCGGTAAGGGTTGAGGAAATAATGCATCAAGGGGTGTTGAATTAATAGTTATGTTATAACATAACAAATAAAAAAGAAACAGTGAAAACCTACGAGTGGGTGCGCATTTGCGAAAGCCACGGTGGTCTGCGCGCGCTAGTGCGCTGCCGGGGTAGGGAATGGAGTAGAATTCGCGAGTCAACAATGAGGATATCGCTATGTTTGTCGGTTCGACTGCAATACTTTTACTTCCGCTGATGCCTACTTTTTTTCGTTATGATTCGTTGGCAATGTTCGCGACGTATATTGCGCAACAGATGGGCTAGGTTCAGCAAAAGGTGGCGCGGGAGAAAGTTTATTCGCGGAGCGCGCCCGGCGCCGCAGGCTTTCATGGTGCGGACAGTCCCAAGGTACGACGGCCCGTTAGCGCATGCCATGGGGAAATTACAGTCATGCCACAGAGAGCCACAATCGTTACGCATTGATTTTGATGATTATTGATAATAGACAATCAATGCTTTTCAAGTCTGTGGTGCGAGCGAAGAGACTCGAACTCTTACACCTTTCGGCGCTGGAACCTAAATCCAGTGCGTCTACCAATTCCGCCACGCTCGCAATGAAGAACGGGCAATTATAAACGGGTTGGCCGTCAAGGTAAAGAAAATACGGCGATATTGCCTTTTTATTTGCCAAATACAATGAAAATGGCGGTAAAAAGTAACATTTGATCAAAGCGGCAGGCATCGGCGTCGGCGAGATCTAGCGCCGCAAACAGGGCGCTTGCATGATAACGCGACAAAGGTCGGCAGCGTTTCGTTGAGCGCGGCGAAGCAACCTGCCGACTCATCGGTGGCGACCCGCTTATACTTTTTCAAACATAACTATCCAAAAATTGTATCTTTGGCCCCGCAAGGGACCGCCGCTACACTGCACATTTTTTCGGGAGACATCATGAAGCCTATTTTTCTTGCGTTGTTGCTCGCCGGCACAGGCTTGGCGTCCAGCGCGGCATCCGCCGCCTATCCGGAACGGCCGATTACCTGGGTCATACCCAGTCCACCCGGCGACGGTTCCGATTCCATCGGTCGGCTGCTGGCCGATAAGGTCGGCAGGGCGCTGGGCCAGACCATCGTGGTGCAGAATAAACCCGGCGCGGGAGGCGTCATCGCTTCGGAGTCGGTCGCCAATGCAAAACCCGATGGCTACACCATGGTTGTCGGTAATGCGGGATCGCATGGCATCAATGCGGCGATATACAGCAAGCTGCGCTACGATGTCGTCAAAAGCTTCGCGCCAATCGGCTTGATCTGTACCACCGCCAACGTGCTGGCCGTCAATGCCAGCCTGCCGGTCAGCAATGTGCGGGAATTTATCGACTATGTGAAAAACAGCAAAACGCCCCTCAATTACTCTTCCGGTGGCATAGGCAGTTCGGCGCATCTCTCGGCAGAGCTGTTTAAAAGCCTAACCGGAATTCATTTGACCCACATTCCTTACCGCGGCGCGACGCCTGCCGTGCAAGCGGTATTGTCGGATGAAGTCGCGGCCATGATCGGCAATCTGCCGCCCTGGCTGGGGCAGATCAAAACCGGCAAGGCCAGGGCCCTGGCCGTAACGACCGCGCAGCGGGTACCGGAATTGCCAGAGGTGCCGACGTTGGCGGAAACGTATCCTGGCTTTGAAACGGTCGCCTGGTTTGGCGTATTGGCGCCGGCAGGCACACCCGCGGATATTGTGCAGCAGGTCAATGGCGAGATCAACAAGGCCCTGGCCTCCGCGGATATCCAGACGCGTCTCAAGGCGGTCAGTTGCGCGCCAGCGCCAGGCACGCCTGACACGTTCGCCACGCGCATCCGGGATGATGTCAGCCGCTGGACCAAACTGGCACGCGAAAAAAACATCAAGGCGGATTGATTCATTGTGGCGGATTGAATTTGCATGAAAGTAGTCCCATCACCATAGCCATATTGTGGCCGATCTTGGAACGCAGTCGCCAGGGAAGCGTGCCAGGATGAGGGGGCAGGGCTATTGAGTGGCCAATAGGGTTTCGATGCCAAATGGAACACGGGCCCAGGGGTGCGCATGCAGCAACGACGCATTTAGATCCACACCCAGACCAGCGTCTTGCGCCGGCGTAAAGGCGCCATCTTGCAGCTTTGGGTGTTGGTGATTGATAATCGCATCGTAGAGCGGGCTTTCGTCAAACTGCAATTCCAGCATATGCGCCTGGTTGGCAGCACAGGCAACGTGCAGTGAGGCGATGGTGCATATGGGGCCGGTGGGGTTGTGCGGGGCAAACAGCACACCCCCGACGGCAGCCGCATCGGCAATCGCTTTCATCGTTGCGGGACCGCCGCAATATTTGATATCGGGCATGATCACGTCGACCAGTTTCTCCTTGATCAGCATGTCGAATGAAGCCAGGCCAACCTGGGTTTCGGCGGCGGCAATCAGGATGCCCAGGTCGCTGGCTTTTTTGCGGACGTTTTTCAGCGATCCCCAATGTTGATAAGTCTCCGCCAGCGGGCACTCGAACCAATGCAGCCTGACCGATTGCAACGCTTGCAGCACCTCCAGCGCGGTTGCCTCGTTGAAACGCCAATGGCAATCGACCATCAGCAAAGCATCCGGACCGACGGCATCACGGATGGCATACAGGCAATCAATGCCATGTCTTATCGCGGCGCTAGCGGCTCCCGATTCACAGCTGGCGGGTGTAACCCCATCGAAAGGCGCCGCCTTGAAAGCGGTAAAACCCTGTGCCGCAGCTTTGCCCGCGGTAGCGGCAAAGCCAGTGGGGCTGCGGTCGCGCGTTGCCCGGTTGATATTCGCATAGGCGGCAATGGCATCGCGTTGCTTGCCGCCCAGCATGGCGTATAGCGGTTGCCCTGCCAACGTAGCCTGCAGGGCCCAGAGCGCTTGCAGTAAGGCGCTGATAACCGCATTGGATACCAGACCACCAGGTAGCTGCGCCGAGGCACCCAGTTGTTTGAATGCGGCCTCCAGGGGTAAACCGACGAGCTGTTCGCCGTGGAATGCGGTGGCGGCGGACAGCATTGGCTCCCAGCCATTCAGCGATGCTTCACCCCAGGCATGTCTATCGTTGTTCGTGGTGATTTTGATAAAGAACCAGTTCGTTTTTTCTGAAACGTTGAAGGGTACCGCCTGGACGCTTTTTATTACAGTCATAATAAATTTCGAAAGAAAGGGAGGGGCTGCATTTTCCCGAATGCAGACTTGCCGTGGCATAGCTGGTGCCAATGCTGTCGCCGGCAAACGGAATCGCGTCGTCGCGGCGCAAGCGCTATGATAAAGCAGTTTTTTTGCAACAAGCCGAAATATCCCGAGAAGGTGCGATCACAGTCAGAAACACGCATTTCGCGATTTTCCGGTAAGCTGTTTGTGCAATTGCGCCATTTCCTTGGGCGCAAGGGGTATGAAAATGAAGACGATAGCAGTTTTGATCGCGGCCGCGGCAATGGCGGCAACATTCCTGGCGCAGGCGGCGCCAGCAAAAAAAGGGCCATACACACATGCTGCCAGCACTTGCAAGCGAGTCCAGGCGAAAGCGGTGGAAACCTTCGAGGCCCGTAAGACGGGCCACAACGATCCTGTCGGCGACAAGGCCAGGCTGGGCAAGGACAATCAGGATCCCATGTTCACGTATGCCATTGATGTCGCCTATGAAAGCGATTTGAGCAAGACCGATATCGGCAAGGAGGCGTACGATTATTGCATGCTGCACAAGGCGAGCAGCTAACGGCGTATCGCGTCGCGCCAACCGCGGGCCGGTGGGCACGCGAGAGCGCTGAACATGTTTGCGCATTGAAAAGACAAGGCAATACCGGCGCCAATGACGTGCACGTAGCGTAGGGCTTGCACTTCATTGGCGCATCGTGCACTTGCGCGTGCCCATTGGGCGGGCATGTTTTCCAGGTGCGCGTCTGATCGTATCCAGGCACAATACTTGCTTTGACCAGGATAAGATATGTCCGGTCATTATCGAAACTAAAAACCGGCGTATATCGGGTACAGGGGTTAAACACAAATGTGGCATTGTCCGGCGCGTCCGGATATTTCCCGGTCTTTGGAGAAGCAAGTATGAAGAAAAGTCTGTTCTCGGTCGCCTTGCTGGCTGGCTGCTCGGGGTTGGCGCAGGCGGAAACGTCGGTGCAATTGTATGGACTGGTCGATGCTGGAGTCGGCTACGCCCAGAAGAAGGTCAGCGCTGGCGACAACTGGGTAAAAGTTCGTGATATCGGTGTTATCGATGGTGTCGGCGGAACCAATAACTGGGGGCTCAAAGGCAATGAAGACCTGGGCAATGGCGCCAGCGCGATTTTTCAGCTGGAAAGCGGTTTCAGCCTCAAGAATGGCCGATCGCTGTCTGAGGGCACGTTATTCGATCGTCGTGCACTGGTGGGGTTGAGCGGGGCAGCGTGGGGAACGCTGACCCTGGGCCGCCAATACAACATTGCCGATGATTTCCTATCTCCACTGGACCCATTCGGTACTAATTTCGGTCAGGCTGGCGTCACCGGCGGATCGTTTGGCGACTCGGTATCTGCCAACATGAGCAATGCCGTCAAATACTTGTCGCCGACGTGGAGCGGCGTGCAAGTGGGATTGGGTTACGCCGGCCAGAATAAAAAGATCGAATCGCATTCCGATGCGGGCCGTGTGATCGATAGGGATACGTCCAACTGGATTACCGCGGGCCTGTTGTACAGCCAAGGGCCGCTAGTGGCGGCGGCAACCTATGATCGTTTCCGCAACGATATAGAGAGCGGCAGCCCGGGCGGCACGATCAAGGATAAATCCACGACGCATATGTGGAATATCGGGATGACCTATGATTTCGAGGCTGTCAAGGCGCACCTGATGTATGGGCAGGTGAGGGGTGCGTTGCCTGGTACCGGGCTGTCCAGCGGATTGATTGCCAATGCGGATTCGGTCTTTGCCGATGCCGGCGTACCGGCGCTGCTCAGCGCGGACGACGGATACCGCCAGCAATCATGGATGGCTGGACTCACCGTACCGGTGGGAGACTCTGGCAAGGTTCTGCTGTCTTATCAGGGTAACCGCGTCAAGAATCCGGAAAGCTTTTTCGGCGAGGGGCGTGGCAGCGTGCATATCGGCAGCCTCGGATACACCCAAGACTTGAGCAAGCGAACCCTGCTTTATGCGATTGCATCGTATGGCAGCGGTAACCTGCGGTTCGATAACCTGGAAGAGAAGATCAAACTCAAATCCACCTTGGTTGGTGTAGGAATACAACACCGCTTCTGACATTCGTGCGATCTACCTGCCTAACCGCCTGAAAAGTGCAAAAAAACTACACTTTTCAGGCGGTTGATTCTTTTCGTATCACATGCGCTTCATCGCCGGCGAGTGACGCGAAACTCCCGCCATTCATGCATTCCCCCCAGTCCTTCCAACTGACGCTATATAGCTTACTTGCCTGCTTTTGTCCTTAGCGCGCATCAAGGCGAAGACTCGACCCTCAAAAATACAATACTTCTCAAGCTACTCCGCTAAGTCTTTGATTTGAAAGCGTTGCAATCGGCCGCCAAGGCGGCTTGGCATGCTGCGGCGCTTTCAATCCAGATGTCGTGAACGGAAACATGGCGGTGCATACCGGCAGGAATCCAAAAGGGGTACGCCAGTTTGAGCAACTGGCACGAAAGTGTCGAGAGCGTCCGGCAAACCGGGCATCTATTTGTAAATAGGAGAAATCAATATGAAAAAAGCGCTGCAGACTATGGTGCTTTTCGGCGCGGCTGCCGGCCTGGCCCATGCTGAAACATCAGTCACTTTATACGGTCTGGTTGATGCCGGTATCGGTTACAGCCAAGCCAAGGTCAGCCAGGGCAACACCTTCACCGAAGTGCGTTCGGTTGGTCTGATCGAGAGCGTCAAGAATGGCAACCGCTGGGGCCTGAAAGGCAATGAGGATCTGGGCAACGGCACCAGTGCTATCTTCCAATTGGAAAACGGCTTCTCGCTGGTAGACGGAAGTGCTGCCCAGGGCGGCCGCCTGTTCGGACGCAAGGCGATTATCGGTTTGCATGGCGCCGACTGGGGTACCCTGACAGCGGGTAATCAATACAACATCGCCGACGATGTCATTTCTTCAATTGATCCTTTCGGCACCGGCTTCGGGCAGGCAGGCGTGACTGACGGCGCTTTTGGTGACTCCGTGTCTTCCCGGATGAGTAATTCCATCAAGTACATGTCACCGAATGCTTCCGGTTTCTCGTTTGGTGTCGCCTATGCGGGCGTCAATAAGAAAGTGCGCACCGAGCGTGGCAACAGCAACGACACCTCCAACTGGATCAGCCTGGGTCTCGGTTACGACAATGGGCCGCTTGCCATGGGTGCTTCCTATGATCGCTTCCGTTCATCCGTTAAAGGCATTGGCGAACAGTCTCAGAAAGAGACGACGCATATGTGGAACGTGGCAGCGGGCTACGATTTCGATGCCGTCAAGTTGCACCTGGCCTATGGTCAGATCCGTGGCGGGGTGAGCAACGATGAGGTCGTGGTCAACGGTGCAAACGGCACTGGCCTCAACAAGGTGCTGTTCAAGCAGTTTGCGCCTGCCGGCTATACCGGCAAGGGCTTCCGCCAGCAAGCATGGATGGCTGGCCTGAGCGCGCCCGTGTCTGAATTCGGCAAGGTCATGTTCTCTTACCAGGGGAATACCAGCAAGAATCATGGCGAGGGATTTAACGGTATCAAGTCCAGGCTGAATATCTTCAGCCTTGGCTATACCCAGGACATCTCGAAGCGTACCAGCGCCTACGCGATTGCCTCTTACGGCGCTGGCAAGCTGAAGTTGGGCGAGAATACCCAGAACGCCAAGCTCAAGGCGACGTATATCGGCCTGGGTATGCAGCACCGCTTCTAATCAGTCTGACCCATAGGCAAGACTGGCCTAGTTCATAGGCGAGGGTTGGGTATCTTGCCTTACAGAAAAACAGCGCCGTCTGGCGCTGTTTTTCATTTCTGCCCGGATAGCGATGGTATCAGGAAGGCAGGAATCCTTCGATGGACAGATAGCGTTCGCCGGTGTCGTAGTTGAACCCCAGAACGCGGGCGTTGGCCGGCAATGCCTTCAGTTTTTTGTCGATGGCGGCCAGGGTTGCGCCGCTGCTGATGCCGACCAGCAGACCTTCTTCCGTGGCCGCGCGCCGGGCGTATTCCATTGACTCGGGCCCTTCCACGGTGATGGTGCCATCCAGCAGCGCGACCTCCAGATTGGCAGGGATGAACCCGGCACCAATGCCTTGAATCGGATGCGGTCCGGGCTGGCCGCCGCCAATGACCGCGGAGACCGCGGGTTCCACGGCGAACACTTGCAGCTTAGGCCAGTGTTTTTTCAATACCTGGGCAACACCTGTAATATGGCCGCCAGTACCCACGCCGGTAATCAGCACATCCAGCCCCTCTGGGAAATCGGCCAGGATTTCCTGGGCTGTCTTCTCTGCATGAACCTGCGGATTGGCGGGGTTGTCAAACTGCTGGGGTATCCAGGCGCCGGGAGTCTGTCCGGCCAGTTCATTGGCACGTTCGATCGCGCCTTTCATGCCTTTTTCTTTCGGTGTCAGATCGAAACTTGCGCCATAGGCCTTCATCAGGCGGCGGCGCTCAATGCTCATGCTTTCGGGCATGACCAGAATAAGTTTATAACCTTTGATGGCCGCAACCATGGCGAGTCCGACACCCGTGTTGCCCGAGGTCGGTTCGATGATCGTGGCGCCGGGCTTGAGCTGACCAGATTTTTCAGCGGCTTCGACCATCGACAGGGCGATCCGGTCTTTCAAAGAGCCGCCCGGATTGAACCTCTCCGCCTTGATCCAGACCTGATGGCTGCCGGGGAACATTCGGGAGAAACGGATATGGGGAGTTTGTCCAATGGTATCTAGTACGGAATCAGCTTTCATGGAAACAGGCCTGCTAGGAATTGAAGGAATCAAAAATATAGCACATTGCGCCTGTCCGCCAGCCTTGCCTGGGATATTCGCGTCGGGGTGTTGGGTGGCGTCGATTCCATCTTCGCGTTTATTCGCATAGCCATGGGAAATGTCAGTTGTTATACTCGCGAACAGGGGATAAAAGGAAAACAGTATGGCGTCTGAACTGGAACTTGTTGGAAGACTGGTCATGTCCGCCGCGCTGGGTAGCGTCATCGGCTTTGAACGTGAGCGATTATCCTGGGCTGCGGGACTGCGCACGCATATGTTGGTCTGCGTGGGGTCCACACTTATCATGATTGTCTCTATTTATGGATTCTCCGAGAACCTTGGCGAGCATGTGACGCTGGATCCGTCGCGGGTGGCAGCCCAGGTGGTCTCCGGCATCGGTTTTCTGGGTGCGGGGGCCATTCTTGCCCGCGGCGAGATTATTCGCGGCCTTACTACTGCGGCCAGCGTCTGGTCGGTCGCCGGCGTCGGGCTGGCGGTGGGTGGTGGCCTTTATACCCCCTCGATCGCCGCCACCGTGATCATCCTGATCATTCTTGCGGGTGTCAAGCCACTTGAAAAGCGGTTTATTGCCTACCATCGGCGTCGACATATCTCAATGACAGTGTTGCGCGGGCAACTGACCCTGGGGAAATTCAACAAGACACTTGGTGTCAGCGCTGGCCGGGTCAAGCAATTTATCGTGCAGCATGGCGCTGACGAGGCGCATGACGAGGTTTATGTCATGTTTGCAAGGATGTCGCCGCTGGAATACCGGCAGGTCCGCAGGAAATTCGATCATATTCCGGGGCTCGTTTCACTCTCGGAAGAAGAGTCGGAAGACGAGACGGACCCAGAGTCTTGGTAGGTTCAGCCAGACACGGCAGGAACGGGGCGGGCGCGTAATTCGTACAGGGTAATGCCAATGCCGCTGGCGCAGATAACTCCGATGCCGACCCAGGTAATGGCGTCGGGGAATTGGTTCCACACTAGCCAGCCCAATGTGGTTGCGCTAATGATTTGCAAGTATACAAAGGGCGAAAGCAGTGAGGCGGGTGCGTGCCGATAGGCCTGGATCTGTAGCAAATGGCCGACACCACCAGTGACGCCGGTAGAGAGCAGCAGCAACCATCGCTTGAGATCCAGGCTCGTCAGCACTGCCACCACGTCTTCCAGGGTGAATAAGGTATATACGCTCAGAACCACTGTCCCGAAAAAGCCGCTCCATATGACTGTTGTTAGTGGATTGTCTCCGGCAAGGCGACGATTGGCAATGAATTGCATGGAAAATATCACGGCATTTGACAGGCCGAAGGCAACGCCGGTCGGATCCAGGCCGCCGGATGGTCGTATTACGATCACGATGCCGATAAAGCCCACGATGGCGGCGATCCAGCGCGATAGCATGGCTTGCTCTTTCAGAATCCAGGGCGCTACAGCCAGCAAAATCAACGGCGCAATGAAGTTGATGGCGGTGGCTTCCGCCTGCGGCAGGTAGTGCAGGGTGGTGAAGAAAACCATGGTCGAGCTCAGCATAAAGACGCCGCGCATCAATTGCTCGACCGGCTTGCGGGTCTTGAGAATCCTCCACCCCTTTGAGGGAATGACAATTGCCATGATCAGCACCAAATGCACCGAGTAGCGGATCCAGCAGAGAACGAGCAGGGGTACACCCGCGGTCATCAGCCATTTGCCCGTCGCATCCAGCGTCGATAGTACCGACATCGCGATCAACAGGTAAATAATGCCACTCAGTGGGCTGGTGATCGGCGACGGCTGCGGATTCATGGGCGATGCAAGTCAATGATTGAGGTGGGAGCAAGGGTGTCGGAACAGCCGACCTGTCTATCGTAGATGATTTGCACAGGGATTGCCAGCGCGGCAACACGCTGGCGGTTGAACGCAGCCTTATTTGTTGTCAAACGCACGAATTGCGTTTGCCGGCCCTGCGGCGCGCTGGCGTCTGCTTAACCATTGGTACGCTACGACGGTGACCAGCAGAATCGTCATTAGCAGCAATTCCAGTAGCAGGCTTGCCTGGAAAGCTTGCAGGTAGTCATGTCCCTTGATCAGGGCCTGGGAGAAAATGGCGCCCAGCATGGCCGGACCGAAGCCCATGGAGGCTTGCAGGATCGTCGATAGCATCGCGCTACCCGCGCCGGCCTGTTCCGAGGGAATTTCGGACATGCCCAGCCGGTAGAATGCGCCGACGATGAGTGCCTGTCCGACACCAATGAACAGGCTTGGCAACGCCAGATTCAACAGATTCGGCTCAGGCCAGAATCGATATAGCGACCACAGCAATAGGAGCAAACCGGGTATTTGAATGAGGCAGCCGAGTATGAGCATCGGGATCAAGCCAAAACGGGCTGCGACACGGCTGCTTGCCAAAGCGCCTGCAAAAAATGCCAGGCCTAGTGGGATAAAGGCATTGCCCGATGCCAGCGAAGTCAGGCCGGCCCCCGCCTGTAATGTCAACGCCAGCACGAACATGAAACCGCTCCAGCAAGAGAAAAACAGGATGGCGACAAAAAAACTCAAGCGCACACTGGGTAGCCGCAGCAACGACGGCGGCAACAATGGAAGGATGCCGGCGCGCGCTTGCGCCACTTCAATTTTCCAGAGACCGAAGATCAATGGAATGGCGGACGCGAGCAAGATCAGGCAAAAGAGGTTCCAGTGCAAGCTTGGCCCAAGCGCCACAGGAACCAGCAGGCTCAAGATGACCAAGGCGAGCACAAGGGTGCCGGGGCCATCGATCCGGGCAGGGTGCTCGCGCCGGGTTTCGGGAATGAACCGGGGCGACAGGGCAAGCACCGCGACGCAGATTGGCAGATTGATCAGGAAGACGCTGCGCCATTCCGTTCCCGCTATGTTCGCGTGCACAAGAAAACCGCCAAGAACCTGGCCGATGATGAACGACAGCCCGCCAATGGAGCTGTACAGGCCGATGGCGCGCGAATGTGCCTGGCCTTTCAGGCACACATGGATCGTGGCCAGAATTTGCGGCACGATCAGCGCAGCTGCCACGCCTTGCAGCGTACGCGCCGCCAGCAGTACATAAATGCCGGGGGCGATGCCGCAAAGCAGGGAGGCAATCCCAAACAGCAAGACGCCGGCATTGAACAAGCGCCTGCGCCCGAACATATCGCCGAGCCGGCCGCCCATGGCAAGCACCACGGCAAACGCGACACCGTAGACGGCGACCATGAGTTCCAGTTCGTACTCTGTCGCGTGCAGCGAGCGGGCGATCGAATCGAGCGCGACATTGATGATGGAAAAGTCGATTTGCGGCAGGAGCTGGCCCGCGAGCAGTACCGACAGACCGCCGGCGGTCAGTGTAGTCTTGGGGTTTGATGCGTCAGACATGAAAAAAATCCTGGATAAGTATCACGAATGCAGTATTATGCAAATGAAATTAGCCTGGTACCAGATCCTGTTTAGCCTGGTATAAGCAGTGACAGGCTGCCGATAAAATGCACGCCTTTTCTGCGGCCAATAGCGTGGCGGTGCGCCTTTTGCCTGGGTGGCTGGCACACGTGGGCCTGGACCTCGAAAAATCCCGTATCCGCATGACTTGGAAGGAACATCAGATGGAAACGACAAATACCACCGTGTCAGTTATACACGATAGCGCAGGGCGGGGTGATGATACGCCTACTGGCGACAGGGTGGAATCGGCGCTGGAGCTGGGGGCATTTTTGCGCCGTCGGCGGGAAAGCCTTGATCCACGAGCATTGGGTATGCCGCGATATGGACGCGTTCGTACCCCGGGCTTGCGGCGCGAAGAGGTGGCGCAATTGGCCGATATCGGCATTACCTGGTACACGAAGCTGGAGCAAGGCCGTCCCATACGGGTATCGCCCAGGGTGCTGGAAGCCGTCGCTTCGGCGCTACAATGTTCCGAGTCGGAAACCCGCTATTTGTTCACACTGGCTGGCTTGGCCAGGCCGGGCGAACACATGTCGGGCAAGGTGTGCCGCCTGATGCCGGCCGCCGTGCAGCAGATATTGGATCAATTACACCCCTTGCCGGCTGTGCTCCTTAATGCGCATTTCGATATCCAGGCCTTCAACGAGGCGTTTTGCCGACTGAGTAATCTGGACCTGAATATGATTCCTATCGAGGAGCGCAATTACATCAAGCTGGTGTTGACAAACCCCGACATTGGAAAGGTCGTGCAGGACCGCGACCAGATGATACGGCATATGGCAGCAAAGTTTCGCGCCGACATGGCTTCGCATTTGTCCGATCCGGTCTGGGAGAGAAAGCTGCATGGCCTGCTCGCTTGTTCAGGGGAATTTCGCGAGGTATGGCAGCAGAATCTGGTTTGCGCGACTGTCGATCATGTCGTCAAGTACCAATATGAAGGATCGGCCACGCTTGAGGTATTGAAGACCAATTGGTGGAGTACGCCCCAATTGGGCGATCGCCTGATTGTCTATATCCCTGTGGGGGAGCATGATTGGCAGTTGCTCAGGGAATACATTGCGCGTCCCAGGGGGCTATCATCATGACAGTCAAGTCAGCAAGCCTGTCCCGATACGATCCGCAAACATTGCGGTTATTTTTGCTTGCGGCCAGGTATTTGAATCTGACCCGGGCGGGGCAGGAGGCGCATATGACCCTGTCGGCAGTCAGCAAGCGCATTTCCGAACTGGAAAAGCAAATCGGCTGCGCGCTCTTTGTCAGGCATGCCCGAGGGTTGGAGCTGACATCGGCCGGCCATGCGCTGGTGGAGCATGCGCAACTGGTCATCGCCGCAGTCACGCGGTTGACCAGCGACATGGATGCCTTCTCCGCAGGGCTGCGTGGTCAGGTGAGAATCTGGGCCAATACCTCGTCTGTCATCCAGTTCTTGCCCGGCGACCTGGCCAGCTTTTCCGGCAAGCATCCCCAGATCCGGTTGAGTCTTGAAGAAAAGCTGAGTCATGAAATTATTACCGCGCTGACCCAGGAACGCATCGATATCGGACTGTTTGCCGACAATATTCCGAGCGGACAAGTGGAAAAGTATTTCTACCGTCATGACGAATTGGTGGTGCTGGTGCCAAAGGGACACCCTTTGGGCGGGCAGGAAAGGATCCGTTTCGCCGATGTGCTGGACGACGATTTAATTGGTCTTTCGGATGGCAGTTCGCTGCAGGTTCGCATGCAGGATTCGGCCTTGGCAGTCGGCCGCAATCTGCGGTTACGGGTACAGGTGAGCAGTTTCGACGCGATCTGCCGGATGATCGAAGGCGGACTGGGCGTTGGACTGTTGCCGCTGCTCGCCGTGCGGCCGGAGATTATCGGCAAGGGACTGCATGCGCTGAAGCTTGACGACGATTGGGCCCAGCGAACCTTGTATGTGGGCGTGCGCAGTGCATCGGACCTGACTCCGGACGCCCAGCGGCTGCTGGACTTTTTGAAAGCTGCGCACGGGCACGATACCGCTGCCGAGCAGGCGGCGGAACGATCCCAACACCCTGAGCCTTGAAAATCGGGAAAGGGTCGTAAAAAAAATACCAATTTTCAATTCATCCGAATCCGGTCAAGATGACAGCGCTATGTCAATGGAAGGAAGGATTACCGCATGTCGAAACCGCTGGATGGAATCAAAGTCCTGGAACTTGGACAACTGATTGCCGGGCCTTTTGCCACCAAGATGCTGGCCGAGTTCGGCGCCGAGGTCATCAAAATAGAGCCGCCGGGCACCGGCGATCCGCTGCGAAAGTGGCGCTTGCTGCACGAGGGCACCTCGGTCTGGTGGGCCTCGCAGTCGCGCAATAAAAAATCGGTGACGCTGAACCTGCACGAGCCCGAAGGCCAGGCGCTGATTCGCAGGCTCGTTCAGGATGTCGATGTCATTGTCGAGAACTTTCGTCCGGGAACGCTGGAAAAATGGAACCTGGGTTTCGAGGCACTCAAGGCGATCAATCCCAAGCTGATCATGTTGCGGGTGTCGGGCTATGGCCAGACCGGTCCGTACAAGGACCTGCCGGGGTTTGGCGTTGTCGGCGAGGCAATGGGAGGCTTGCGTTATCTTAGCGGCGAACCCGGTCGCACGCCGGTGCGCGTGGGTATTTCCATTGGGGATTCCCTGTCCGCATTGCACGGCGTTATCGGCGTGCTGCTGGCTTTGAGGCACCGCGACCAGTTCCAGGGAGAGGGTCAGGTTGTGGACGTTGCGCTTTACGAATCCGTCTTCAATATGATGGAAAGCATGATGGCCGAATACTCGGTATTCGGCGAGATTCGCCAGCCGGCGGGCAGCAGCTTGCCGGGTATTACCCCCAGTAACGCTTATCGATGCGCTGACGGAAAGTACGCGCTGGTGGCGGGCAATGGCGATAGCATTTTCAAAAGACTCATGACCTTGATTGGACGGGACGATATCGGCAACGATCCGGCTTTTGCCCACAATGACGGCCGTGCCCGGCAGGCGTCGTACATCGACGAGGTGATCGGCCAGTGGACTGCGCAACATTCACTGGAATCGGTATTGCAGCAGTTGCATACGCATCGTATTCCCGCGGGAAGAATCTATGATGCGGCGGACATTGCCCATGACCCGCATTACCAGGCGCGTGAAATGCTGATCGGCGGCGAATTGGAGGATGGAACACCGGTCACGTTGCCGGGCATTCTGCCCAAACTTAGCGTAACGCCGGGAGAAGTCCACCGGCGCGCGCCGACCCTGGGTCAGGATACACAACAGGTGCTTGACGATCTGGGTGTCGATGCCGCGACACAGGTAGATTGGAAAAAACGCGGAATCATTTGAGGCTGGTGGAAAATAACCGGCCCAGACGGTTGATCGATATCGGATGGGCCAACCCCGCGCCGGCGAGCCAACTCCTGCGCAAGGGCAGCGACCCGACCCCGAGCGGTATGGGGTTATCTCGATGACCGGTTTTGGGATGCAGGTCGCCATAACGCAGGTCGCCATAAGGAACGAACCATGAAAAAAGTATTTATCCATGAAGTCGCCCCCCGGGACGGATTCCAGAACGAAGCCCGCTTTATCGACACAGAGGACAAGATCGCCTTTATCGATCGCCTGAGCGATTGCGGTTATGCCAAGATCGAAGTGACTTCCTTTACTTCGCCCAAAGCGATTCCGGCCTTGCAAGACGCGGAAGTCGTCATGCATCGGATACGTCGCAATGACAACGTCATTTATACGGTACTGGTGCCGAATCTACGTGGGGCCGAGAGGGCTATGTCCTGTGGCGTAGATGAAATCAACCTGGTCATGTCGGTCAGCGAAACGCATAATTTATCGAATCTGCGCATGGGACGGGAACAGTCCTTCGCGCAGTTGGCGGCGGTGATCGCAGAGGTCAAGCCCAGCGGCGTGGCGATCAACGTATCCCTGTCGACGGTATTTGGTTGCCCCATGCAGGGGGATATCGAGCCATCCGAGGTCATGTCCTGGATTGCGCGCTTCGCGGAATTAGGCGTGCACGGTGTCACACTCTGCGATACCACCGGCATGGCCTATCCAACCCAAACACGCAGTCTGTTCGACGCGGTGTTGGCGGCTTATCCGTCGCTGCAGATCACGGCGCATTTTCACAACACGCGCGGCATGGCGCTGGCCAATACGGTGGCGGCGCTGGAGGCCGGTGTGATCCGGTTTGACGCCTCGCTGGGCGGTCTTGGCGGCTGTCCTTACGCGCCAGGCGCTTCCGGTAATGCGACGACCGAGGACATGGTGCATATGCTTGCCCTGATGGGCCTGGAAACAGGGGTTGACCTGGCCGCCATTTTGAATGTCAGCGAATCCTTGCCTGCGTTGATTGGCCATGAGGTCAACAGCCAGGTACTGGCCGCCGGCCCGCGCATGGCGTTGCATCCCGTGCCGGAGTATGTGCACGCGTTACGCCAAGCGCAAGCCGACCAGCGGACGCCGCGCGCGAGATGATGCTGGAACCATAGAGGATATGAATCCCATTTAATTGATAAAAACGGAGACGTTGATGAAAAAGCATTTACTCAATCCTGTACTTGCCGGTCTGGTGCTGGGTGTTGTCGCCACAAGTGCCGTTCAGGCCCAGGAGACAGATTATCCCAAACGACCGATTTCTTTGATCGTATCGGCAGCGCCAGGCGGCACTACCGACTTGGCGGCCCGCATGATCGCCGATCCGCTGAGCAAGGAACTGGGACAGCCGGTGGTGGTCGAGAACAAACCAGGCGCCTCGGGCGGTATTGCCGCGCAGCAGGTGCTGCGCGCCAAGCCCGATGGCTATACCTTGCTGCTGCAATATTCCGGCTACCAGGTCATTACGCCAAGCATAGAGAAAGTCAGCTGGGACCCGGTCAAGGACTTTACGCCAATCGCCAATGTGTTGTCGGCGCCGCAATTGCTGGTAGTCAAGAAAGACTTGCCGGTCACGTCGCTCAAAGGACTTGTGCAGTACGCGAAGGACAATCCCGGGAAACTGAACTACGCCTCCTCGGGCACGGGCGCCTTGCAGCATGTCGCAACCGAGCAATTGAACCAGATGGCGGGTATCCAGACCACGCATGTCCCCTATAAAGGTACGGGACCGGCCCTGACGGATTTGCTGGCGGGGGTTGTGGATATGACTATTACGACGCCACCGCCGCTGTTGCCGCATATCAAGTCCGGAGCCTTGAAGGCGCTGGTCGTCACCAGCAAAGCGCGGCTCGCGTCGGCGCCTGACGTGCCCACCGCAAGCGAGGCCGGCTATCCGGAACTGCTGGTGTCTTCTTGGTTCGCCATGTATGGTCCCAAGGACCTGCCGCCGCCGGTTGTTGAACGTCTCGATTTCGCGATCAGGAAGATCATGGCGACACCCGAGTATCAGAAAAAAGCCGAGCAACTGGGTGCGACGGCCGAGTATATGGGGCCGGAACAACTGGCGACCTACACGGGGGAAGAATTGGCTCGCTGGAAAAAAGTCATCGACGCCGCGGGCATCAAGGGGGGAAATTGATTTGTGCGGCTGCCGTCACATTGTCACTGCATACCGGCCGTATTGCAGATATCATAGTGGCGGATATTTGACTATTATTTGAGAGACCGTATGAAAAAGACCCTGATGACGCTGGTTGCCTTATTCACCGGCGCCCATGCAATGGCGGCATACCCGGAAAAGCCGATAACCATGATCATTCCCTTTCCGCCGGGGCAGGCAACCGATACGTTTGCCCGGGCGCTGGCCGATGAACTGGGCAAGTCGTTGGGAAAACCCGTCATTACTGAAAACAAGGCCGGAGCGGGCAGCAATATCGGCATGCAGCAGGCAGTGCGCGCCAAGGCCGACGGCTATACGATCGTGATCGGGGGCAGCGCCGCCGCCGTCAACCAGACGCTGTATCGCAATCCGGGCTACGATCTGCAGAAAGACCTGGTGCCGGTGTCCGGTGTGTTCGCGGTGCCGTTGATTTTTCTGGCGAATCCGCAGTCGGGCATCGCTTCATTGCAGGATATCGTGACCCGAGCCAAGACCGAACCGGACTCGCTGGCCTACGCCAGCGCCGGTATCGGTGGCACTCAGCATCTTTCGGCGGAAATGTTCCAGGCGGGCAGCAAGATCAAGCTCAGGCATATTCCCTATAAAGGCAGCGGCCCCGCCCAAACCGATTTCATCGGCAATCAGGTGCCGCTGATGGTGGATTCCGTGACGGCGGCGCTTCCCTATATTAAGGATAAAAAGGCGATCCCCCTGGGTGTGACAACCGCTAAGAGACTGGATTCGTTACCAGATGTGCCGACGGTGGCGGAAACGTTGCCCGGGTTCGAGGCGATCGGCTGGGCGGTGTTGTTCGCGCCCAAGGATACGCCGGCCACGGTTGTGGAAAAGCTGAATGCCGAAGTGGTCAAAGCGTTGAACGGCCCGAAATTGTCGCGCTTTATCAGTGACCGAGGCGCCATGCCTTTGCCACAAACCACGGCGCAAGCCAGCGCCTTCGTCAAGACCGAAGTGGGCAAATGGGGGGCTGCGGTAAAAAGTTCCGGAGCCTCGGTCGACTAATTTACGTCAATTTGCGGAGGCGTGACCGGCGCGCGTCGCTACGCCCGTGGCGCGCTGACCCTTGGCGCTGCTATTTTGTTTTGCGAAACGTAAGATTGATGCGGTTAGCGCCCAGCAAGGCGTGTGGCGTTTCTTTCAATGGCATTACGCCGTGGTACCGCAAACGGTCAGGCCCGCCCCATACGACCACATCGCCATGAAACAGCGGGACTTTTTCAGGACGATCATTACGACGCAAGCCGCCAAACAGAAAAATGGCCGGCATCCCCAACGATACCGACACAATCGGTGCCGAGAAATCGAGTTCGTCTTTATCCTGATGCAGGCTGAGCCTGGCCCCGGGGACATAGCGGTTGATCAGGCAGGAATCGGGCAGCAAAGGCGTAAAGCCGCAATGCGCCGAAGCGGCCTGGGCCAGCGCCATAAAGCTGGCTGGCATGGCCGGCCACGGGTTGCCGGTATCGGGGTCGATCGGTGCGTATCGATAGCCACGACGATCGGAGGTCCAGCCGACCTGTCCGCAGCAGGTAAGGGCTACGGACATGGTGTAGCCGCCGGGCGTGACCAGATAGCGGAATGGGGATTGCCTGCGTATGCGCGCCAGTGCCGGCATGATCCTGTCTACGTAAGCCAGGGCGAATCCGCGCAATACCCACGCGCCTTCGCCGAGCTGTTGCTCTCCGTGCAGTGCCTCATCGGGAAACATATCCAGGTTCATCGTCGTTGCCTATTTTCAAGCGTTGCGGCGCGATACCCGGAAGCCGCTATCTTTCGAGTCGTGGAGCCAAGGTGCTGCTCAAGGTAGGCAAGATCAACCGGCATCATGAAAAATAATCCCCAGTGTATGGCGTTTGCCATCGCGTATCTGGCTCACGCCATGACGCAGGTTGGCTTTGCGCATACCGCGCTTGCCGGTGGCGGGCCTGTGGCTGACTGCAAATATCAAAGCATCGCCTTGCTGCAATTGAACGACATGCGCACGTTGTTGGCTCCCCACCGTTTCGGTAATGACAAATTCACCACCCGAGAAATCGACCTCGGGCGCCGATAGCAGGACGGCCAGTTGCAAAGGGAAAACATGCGTTCCGTACAGATCCTGGTGCAGGCAATTGTAATCGCCGCGCGCATACTGCAAGATCAATGGGGTCGGTCGCGTTTGCCCAGCGTCGTGGCAGCGGCGCAGCATGGCTTGCAGGGTATCGGGATAGGACGTTTGCATGCCAAGTTGCCGGTTCCACTCGTTGGCGATCCTGGCCAGCGGCGGATAGAACGCGCTGCGCAGTTGCTGGAGCCGCACTGGTAGCGGGTAGGCGAAATATTTGTACTGACCCTGCCCGAAGCCATGACGCGCCATGATTACGCGACTGCGGAAACGGTAATCATCGGGATACCAGCTCGCAATCTCGCGACAGCTAGCCCTATTGAGCAAACCGGGGATGCGGGCATAGCCCTGAGTGTGTAATTGTCGGCCCAGATCGGTCCAGTCAAGGCTGGCGATTGTCCGCGTCAAGGCGGCCGGATCCGGCGTTCCCGTCAAGAGGGCATCGGCAGACTCGGAGACGGCAGGCGGATCGGCTTGAGGCTTGGCATGCATGGCAAAGGTGATGTATAGATGATTCAGAACGACATAACGTACGACAAGTTTGCTGGTTTATCCTGCAAATTGCACTCCGCATATTGCGGTTGAATCCCGCGGCAAGTATGATGTTATTTTAGCCTGTGTACTGTTCAAGTATACAGTATTTTGTATCTGGTTGAATTCATGTCCGGCGAGCCGCAACACAATTCCTATCTATCCACCCCTTTATTACTGCTCATGGCAGTGGCCTGCGGTCTTTGCGCGGGGGGGAATTATTTCAATCAACCCCTGCTGCATTCCATTGCCGTTGATTTAGGCATCACCGACACGACGGCTGCGCTTACGGTGACAGTGGCACAAGTCAGCTATGCCTTGGGGCTATTGCTGATCGTGCCACTGGGTGATAAGTTCGAACGCAGGCGGTTGTCCGTTACGCTCATGGTCCTGGCGGCGATCGGCCAGTTTATCAGCGGGTTTGCCATGAACGGCGCCATGTTGTTCGCGGGGGTGGGAATTGCAGGGTTGTTTTCCGTGGCTGCCCAGGTGCTGGTTCCCATGGCGGCCATACTCGCGGCGCCTTCCCGTGCGGGAAGGGCGGTAGGCATGGTGATGAGCGGGCTGTTGACCGGGATTCTGCTGGCCCGCAGCGTGGCCGGCCTGCTGTCGGGTATTGGCGGCTGGTCCACGGTCTACCTGGTATCGGGCGTGATCATGCTCGTGATCGCAACGATGCTGTGGGTCAAGCTGCCATCGTCGCATAACCCCCAGGCAAACAGCTATCTGGGTATTCTCGGTTCGCTATTCACGCTGTTACGGCAGCAACCGAGGTTGCGCACCCGATCCCTGATGGGCGGGCTGGCATTCGCCTCGGTCAGCGCGCTGTTTTCCACCATGGCATTATTGCTGGCCGGCCCGACCCACCAATTGAGCGACACGGCCATCGGTCTGGTTGGCCTGGCAGGCGTCATGGGCGCGCTCATGGCATCGGTAACCGGAAGGTTTGCCGACCGAGGCTGGGGCGATGTGGTGACCGCGGTCAGCGTCGCGCTGTTGCTGCTAAGCTGGGCATTCATGTGGCTTGGCTATGACAACCTGGTATGGTTCATTGTCGGTTTGCTGGTTGTTGATCTAGGTCTGCAAGGCGTGCATATCACGAACCAGACAATCATTTTTGCGCTGGCGCCACAGGCGCGCTCTCGCCTTAACGCGGTGTATATGACCAGCTACTTTATCGGAGGCGCCACCGGTTCCACGCTTGGCACCATTGCCTGGTATTATGGCCAGTGGGCCGGTACCTGCCTGTTGGGCGGCGCTCTGGCGCTGCTCGCGGGGCTGGCAACCTGGGCAGATCGCCGCCTTCAGGCGCAATTGCCGGCGCAGGTTCTGCAAGGCGGCTGAGGATCGCGCAACGTAATGTGGCCGTCGCGCGAGTTTCCGGCCGAAAATGAAATAGACCGGTAGCCAGGGGGTACCATGGCGCCTGTAATTCTTCGTTTTTTTATTTTCATACCACGCTTCATTTTCCACAAGGAACTTACGAATGAAAATTTTTTATTCTTCTGCCTCGCCTTATGTGCGCAAGGTCATGATCGCTGCGGACGAACTGGGCGTGGTTGACAGAATCGAACGGTTGCCGGCTGCAGCCAGCCCCGTCAACCGGGACGGCAATATCATCGAATTCAATCCGATGGGGCAGGTGCCAACCTTTTTTACCGATGACAACCAGGTGCTGTTCGACAGCCGGGTCATTTGTGAATATCTGAACGCCACTTTCAACGGCAAGCTGTTTGGCGATCAACAGAATCGTTGGGCGATCTTGACCGATCACTCCGCGGCAGATGGCATTCTCGGCGCATCCTTGCTGGTGCGCTATGAATTGCTGGCACGGCCGGAAGCGCTGCAATGGCAAGCGTGGCTAGACGGACAGTTCGACAAGATCACGACAGGTTTGCAATATTTCGAGAATAAGGCAGACCAGCTATATGATCGGCTGGATATTGTCACGATTACGCTGGCGTGCGCTTTCGGCTATCTGGATTTACGATTGGACAACTATGGCTGGCGCCAGCGCTTTCCAAAACTCAGCGCCTGGAACGATAAATTTTCCGTTCGGGAAAGCGTGGCAAGAACCAAGCCCGCCTGATAGCGGTTGCCATTCTCGAGCAGCTTTTCATTGATGTCGTGGCTTGGCATGACTGTCAGATTACGACGGGCTTGATCGTAAACGGCAAGGAGGCAGAGAGCGGTGATTAGCCGGCGAGATTTTATCCAATTCCTTGCCTGGGCGGCTGGCGGTACAGCCGTTGGTCGCTATGCGGATGCCGAGCAAGCGGGGATGGCGCAGTATTATGATTTACCCGCTTTCGGCGATATCAGCCTCCTGCATATCACGGATATGCAATTTCAATTCGCACCGCTGTATTATCGCGAGCCGTCGTTCCAACTAATACCGCCGGGCATGCAGGAGTCGGGCGCGTACTTGACAGGCGATCAATTGCTGGACAGATACAGCCTGATGTTCGGTTCGGCCCAGGCGTATGCGTTCAGTAGCGATGACTACGAAGCCAGCGCCGGAGATTTTGGCAGGCTGGGCGGCATCGCGGGCTTGCTGGCCCTTATCCGGTCCTTACGAAAATCGCGCAAAAATGCCTTGCTGCTTGATGGCGGGAATGGATGCGCGCGTTGGGAGCCGTCCTGGGCGAAGGTGCCCGCCGCCAAAGAGATAATGGGACAACTCGCGGTCGATATCCGACTGGCGACCCTGGCCGACATGCATGCCGCCGCGATAGCAGAGGGAGAGGATGGCAATGGGGAGACGTCATTCACGCCGGCGCTGCTTGCCCACAACTTATACGAGCCTGTGACAGGGGTTCGGCAATTTCCACCCTACGTGCTTGAGCGGCGAAACGGGCTGCTGCTCGCCGTTATCGGGCAGGCTGAGCACGAGGCGGGTGTTGCTGCGGCAGAGAAGGCAAGCGCCAGCCCTGGAAATCAACAAGATAGGAACACCCTCGATAATCCGCAGGCTCATGCCCGGCCCGTACCGCGGGTTGCAAAAATCGATGAAGCCGCGTTGCAACAGGTGGTGGACGAGGTCAAGACTAAAGGCGCGGAGGCTGTCGTGCTGCTATCGCGCGCCGGCATTGATGCCGATATGAGGTTGGCTTCCCGCATAGACGGCATTGATGTCATCCTGGGCGGGCGCTCCATGACACCAACGCCGGAAGCATTGGAGGTATCCAAGGGGGCGGGAAAAACGCTGGTTACCAATACCGGCGGTCAGGGTCGATATCTGGGCGTGCTGGACATGCGGCGCGACGCATCCGGCCAGATTGAATATCGCTACACGCTATTGCCGGTGATACATGCGTTTTTGCGGCCCGATCCCAAGATGGAGAAACAAGTGCAATCGCTATACGCTTCCCTGAGCCAACCCTTGGCGCGGAAGCTGGCGATAAGCAAAAACCTGCTTTACCGCCGGGGCAGCGCCAATGGCACCGCCGACGAATTGCTATTGGCCGCCATGCTTGACGCAAGCGCCGCGGATCTGGCGATATACCCAGGGTTTCGCTGGGGTAATGTCGTGCTGCCCGGGCATGCGATCACCCTGGCGGATATTTTGTCCTTGACGGCGTGGGCCGATCCCGTATTGCGTACCGAGACATTAAGTGGCGCGCAACTGCATGGGATGCTTGAAAATGCCGTAGATGGCGTCTGTAATCGCAACCCCTATCAGCGCCGTCCGTTGGATTTGCCCCGCACCGCCGGCATTGACTACGAGCTGCATGTCGCAAAACCCAAAGGGGAGCGCGTGCAGAACCTGCGAATTGGCACCAAGGCCATGCAGCCGGCCGCAATGTATCGGGTCTGTGGATGGGGAGGCATCTGGGAGCAATTGCCCGTTCATATGCCGGCTCCGGAAGCGGAATCGCCAGAGGAGCGTGCGGGGCGGGAGGGGCGCTTGGAAGTCGGAGAGATGGGGGACCTGGTTGTCAGCTACCTGGAGAAAAAGCCCGAGTTTGAGGCGACCGGGCCTTTCAAACCGAAGATCTTAGTGGCGGAAAACCAATCAGCGTGATTTGAGTGTTGACGTTGGCGAGTTGCCGTGGCGGGTGCGTTGTTATATTGGCTTTATGCGGGCGACGCGCAGACTACCGTTAAAGTATTTGCAACAGCACAGGAATCGTATCGTATTCGTATTCACTGCCGTGCCGCCCGAAGGCGAGAGTGAAGCCGTCATCTGCGATGGGAAAGAAGGTGGGCCCTGGCGATATTGGGGATAGGACGCCAATCACATGGGATACCAAAATTTATATTTAACTATTCACTCTGTACTTGACTGAAATTTAGCTTACAACCGAGCAACACATAGCAAAGTCGATCCTGTTTACTATATCGGCAAAATAAATAGGGAGAGCTTTATGAAAAAGTTGCTTGTGATTATCGGCTTTATCGCCATATTTCTGACCGGCTGCGTGGTACATGATCGGCATTATGGGTATCGTGACGGCTATCGCTATAGTGGGCCAAAGTACGAACGAAAATATGGCCATTATAGCCGTCATCGGCACTACCGGCCTCGATCCTATTCTCATAGAGAATATCGTGGTCACCGGTCCCATCACCGACATCATCGCCGTCACTAATGTTGCATTAAACTACCCGCATCATGCGGGTTTTCTTATTATGACCAAGCAACCGAGCCATGGAAATAGCGCCGCGCAGGCGCATAGTGGGTTCGGGGCCCATATAAATGAGAGCGTCGCCGTGATGTCCGTAATTCTCTTGATTGTGACTATCCTGGTGTGGGGTCAGTCAACCTAACGGACGAACAGTATGTCGTCGCAGAACCTCGATATAATCAAAGGGTTGGGCGAAAGCTATCAGATATAGCGAGTTCAATAAAACAAAATCCAGTTCTAGCGCTTTCCGATAGAAAGTATTCAGAATATGGCTGTGTGATGTTGTGTCAAAGCGGCATGTTATCCAGCTGATGCAATAATTTATCCATGAACAAAATATTGATCCTCGCCTTTAAATTTACGCTAGTTGCCTATTCAATTTTGTGCGCTGTTGTTGTTGTATCGACGCCGTTAAACAAATTCGAATGGATGCTTGATGACGCTCTTTCAAAGGCGGAGAGGCTTACCTTCTGTACATTACCTTTAGATGATGGCGGGGCGCCTATTGTGCCGTTCCTTTTCATTTTGCCACTATTGGTATTTTCAATGGTAGCCTCTGCTCGAAAACGCCAGATGCACTACGCTTTATGGATAAGTGTTGGGCTGGTTCTTTTTTGGGCCTTGCGTTTTTTTGTTTTGTATCCGAGTTGCTCATAGACCCATCAATACAGGGTGGTTAATTGGGCGGAGAAACTTTCGACGGTATTTTGATGCTAGGTATTTGTGGAGGACGTCTGGATAAGATTTGGACGCTTGTTTTGAAAATGCTGAGAATATAGCATCAACAAATTTTATTTGCCTGGCTTAGTCCGTTGATTTTGAAAGTTATTGATAATATAAAAATCAACAGATTTTAGTGTTGTGGTGCCGATAAGAGGAGTCGAACCTCCGACCTTCGCATTACGAATGCGCTGCTCTACCAACTGAGCTATATCGGCAACGTTGAAGGCGGCTATCTTAGCACAGTTTTTTTCCGTGGGGAAAGTCTAGCGGCCTGGGCTGTATTTTTTTATCGATGTGGCGCGGGCGCATGACCACGGCAGCCAGCCGAAAACAGGCGAGCAAGATTGGAAAATATCAAAATCAAACTCGTCTGTTGTTTATTCAAAAGCAGTATTGTGCCCTGATACGTTAGTTTTTGCGTCTATGGGGCGTCATTGGCGGGCGACCGGCAATGTGGCGGAAAGTAATCCGGCCCTTGGACAGATCGTATGGGGACATTTCCAGGGTCACTTTGTCGCCTGCCAAAATGCGGATATGGTGCTTGCGCATTTTGCCGCCGGTATACGCGATAATGGGATGCCCATTGTCGAGCGTGACGCGGAAGCGGGAATCAGGCAATACCTCGGTGACAGATCCACTCATTTCAAGCAGTTCTTCTTTAGCCATATATTGTTCTCCTGTAAAAAATTAATCGGCGCGGCAAAGCGCCAGTGGCAGATCGGCACAATCGGTGTCGTGCCACGAGCTTGACCACGGCGTAAATGCCGAAATTGCAAATGCGATGCCAGCGCTTTCGCAGAAAGCTGTTCCGGGGTAGCGGTGCAGGGAGTGTGCGATGCACGTGCCCGGGGTCTGAAGATCAAAGCGTACAGAAATAGAATTTCTGTCGTAGTGATGTGAATGTGGGTTGCTCGTATGTGCAAGGCATGGTCACAAATCCATGCCACGAGATCATTTGCGGTTGCGCCGCTACGCATGGGGGCGTGGCAGGCTGTATGTAGTTATAGATAGGATGCACGTTGTATATTATACACGCATTATCGGGTTTCCCCCAATGACTGTTGTGATAAAGGGACAATATAGCCGTTATGCCCCTTTCTTTTGCCGCTGGCTATGGAAAAATGGCGGTGACGCAACAGCCAATGTTGCTTTGCCGCCATATGCCGCCATAGGCAAGTGTGAGATGCGGCTTAGTCGATCAACTGCTTGCCTTTGGTTTCCGGTAGCAGGAACGTGGTGAGTAGCACGACGAGATAGGCGCCGGCGGCAAAGGCGGCGATTGCGCCGGCCAGGCCCATGGATTGGCTGAGATAGCCCACCAACCCGGGAAACAGGGCGCCGACCCCGCGTCCGAAATTATAGGAAAACCCCTGGCCGTTGGCCCGTATGGCGGAAGGATAGAGTTCTGTGAGATAGGCGCCGATGCCGCTGAAAATGCCGGATGCGGCAAAGCCTAGCGGGAAACCCAGGATCAGCATCTGGGTGTTGGTCAGCGGCAAAGCGGTATATAAATAGATGCTGACCGCGGACAGTATCGAGAACAGGATCAGGTTTGCCTTGCGGCCGAACTTATCGGCAAAATAGGCGCCGGCGATATAGCCGCAGAACGAACCGGCGATGATAACCATCAGATAACCGCCGGTGCCGACGACCGACAGTTGCCTCTCGGTTTTAAGAAACGTGGGCAACCAGGTGGTGATGGCGTAATAGCCGCCTTGCACCCCCGTGCAGAGCAGGGCGGTAAGTATGGTGGTCCTGATGACTTCTGGCGCAAAGATGCCCCAAATGCTGGACACATTCTTTTTCTCCAGCACTTTCTTCTGGAAAATCTCCGGTTCGGGCACATGGCGGCGAATGAAAAGCACCAGCAGCGCAGGCAGAATGCCGATCCAGAACAGGCTGCGCCAGGCCAGCTCCGGGGGAAGGATGGAAAACATCAGGGTGTAGACCAGGGCTGCGATCCCCCAGCCTATTGCCCATCCGCTCTGGACGGTACCAACCGCCTTGCCGCGGTGTTCGGCACGAATGATTTCCCCCATGAGTACCGAGCCGACCGCCCATTCGCCGCCGAACCCCAGGCCTTGCAGCGCGCGCAAAATGAAAAATTGCTCGAAATTCTGCGCAAAGCCGATAAGGACGGTACACACGGAGAACCACAGGATCGTGATTTGCAGGATTCTTACCCGCCCGTAGCGGTCTGCAAGTATGCCCGCGCCCCAGCCGCCAATGGCGGAAAACAGCAAGGTGATCGTGCCCAGCAGGCCGGCTTCGCCCTTGCTGATATCCCAGAGCTGGATAATGGTGCTGATTACGAACGTGAACACCATGAAATCGAAGGCATCGGTTGCCCAACCGCCGAATGCCGCAATAAAGGTTTTTTTCTCGGTACTGTTCAGTTGTTTATACCAATTCACGGTATCTCTCCTTCGGTCGACGCGGGCTTTGCGGTCGGTGGCTTGTCTACTGTTTGTCCGGCGCGCGTTATGCGAAGCCGTACAGGATGGATGGGTTATGCACCAATATTTTCTCCCGTGTCGCCGCCTCCGGTGCCCACTGGGCCAATTGCCCGAGCAGGTTGCCAGTGTCAGGCATGCGGGGGATCGATACATGCGGCCAGTCGCTGCCCCACAGCATCCGATCCGGGGCGGTTGCTATCAGCGCCTGGGCCCAGGGGACGACGTTGCGGTATTGCTGGAAATCGTCGCTGATCCGGTAGGCGCCGGATAGCTTCACCCACCAGCCATGTTCGCGGACCAGATGCTGCATGGCCAGAAAGCCCGGATGGGTCACGCCTTGGCTTACCGGCATATGTCCCATATGATCGATGACCCCCGGTACTGGCAATGTAGTCATTCTGGGCAATAGCTCCGGCAGTTGCCTGGCGTCAAGCAGGAACTGCATGTGCCAGCCGTAAGGCGCAATCTTTTGTGCCAGACGTTCCATCGCGTCAAAGCCGGTCCCGCCCCCGAAAAGCACATTGATACGCAAGCCCCGCACACCGGCTTCGTGCATGGCCAGCAATTGGGCATCGCTTACCGATTCCCGGACAACGGCAATGCCGCGCAAATGCGATGGATGGCGTTTCAGGACGTCGAGCATATAGCGGTTGTCATCGCCGTACACGCTGATTTGAATGAGCACCCCCCTTTGCATTCCCGTTGCGGCAAGCATGGCGAGATACTTTTCTTCGGGCGCGGCAGGCGGGGTGTAGCTGCGATTGGCGACAAAAGGGTAATTTTGGGTATCTGCGGACACCACATGGGCGTGCGTGTCGCAGGCGAGCGGCGGAATCGTGAAAGAGGGAGGGTGCATTTGTTCCAGCGGGGCCAAGCATAAATCCATGATGTTTCCTGTATGAAATCAAGAGGCCGGAACAGGCATGGTAACAATAGAAACTGCAGTTGTTCAACTTGTTTTCTTTGGCTGGCGCGACGCTACCGACGCGGGTCGCTTTCACGAATATGTCATTTGACATGGATAATTACATCGCATATGATTTGAGTAGAAATGATTTTTTAGCGAATTATTTTGATATAAACAATTTTTATATAAATGATTATGGCAAAAACAACAGAACGTCAGGCACAGTACGACATACGCATACTCAGCGCAATGCGTCGCATTACGCGCGCCATTGCATTGCATTCGCGCCAACTGGCCGCGTACAACAATGTCACGGCCCCGCAACTGATTTGCTTGAGCGCGATTACGGAAAACGGTCCGATTACCGCGACCGAAATAAGCCGGAAAATTCATGTCAGCCCGAGCACGGTCGTCGGCATCCTGGATCGCCTGGAAGACAAAGGCTGGATCAAGCGCGAGCGTGGGCGGGAAGACCGTCGCATTGTTTTCATTACCGCCACGGAGTCCGGCAGAGAATTGGTCAGGGTTACGCCGTCCCCGATCCAGAAAAAATTGTCCGATGCCTTGAAAGACCTGCCAGAACAGGAGCAGGCCACGATTACCAAATCATTGGAGACCGTCGTCATGCTGATGGAAGCGCATAGCGCCGAGGCCAGCGAGGTCGCCAGAGAGCCTGCGTCGCCGCTGCTCGATGTCCCGGTGGGCGATGCCTCTCACCCAGAATCAGGAATATTAATTTGATTGATACTACGACCCATGTTTCAACGGGCTCGATCTCCTTGTCTGGTGAGCGAGCCGAGCCCAAGGATTTTTCATCGCATCTGTTCAGAGCGCCTGCCAGGGCGGATGGCTATGCCATCTGGCAACTTGTTTCGCAATGCCCGCCGCTGGACGTAAATTCTGTCTACAGCTATCTACTGCTGTGCGAGCATTTTCACCAGACCTGCATTGTCGCCGAGCGTGATGCCGGCATCGATGGTTTCATTTCCGCCTACTTGCCACCAGCAAAAGAAGATGTGCTGTTCATCTGGCAAGTGGCCGTACACGAGCGCGCGCGCGGCCAGGGACTGGGTCGCCGGATGCTGCAGCAATTGCTGGCTCGACCCGGTTTGGGCCATATCAGTTCAATGGAGACAACAGTCGGCCCCGATAATGCGGCCTCGCGCGGCATGTTTGCCGCGGTTGCCCGTCAATTCGGGGCGACGATCAATGAAAGCCCGCTGTTCGAGCCGACCCTGTTCGGCCCGACGGCACATGAAGACGAAAGATTATTGAAGATTGGCCCACTCAGGCGAATGCCCGGCTGATCTTCAACACTCGCGGGGCGTGTCCTGCGCCCGGATGTCCGCAACAGACATCGTTCTTTTAATGCTTTGAAATAGGAAAAAATCATGGATTTAGAAATTTTCGACCGCATGGAGTCTGAAGTGCGCGGATACGTGCGCTCATTCCCAGTGATCTTCAATCAAGCCAAGGGTTCGGTTCTGGTAGACGAGTCAGGAAAAGAGTACATTGATTTTTTCAGCGGAGCGGGAACCCTGAATTATGGTCATAATAACCCGGTACTGAAAGAAAAGCTGATTGAATATCTGAATACGGATGGCGTCGTCCACGGTCTGGACATGGCGACGACCGCAAAAAAATATTTTCTGGAAACTGTCGAGCGCGTGCTGCTGGCGCCGCGCAAGATGAACTACACATTGCAATTTACCGGCCCCACCGGTACCAACGCGGTTGAGGCGGCGCTGAAGATTGCGCGGCAGGTGAAAAAACGCTCGAACATTGTTTCGTTTACCCATGGGTTCCACGGTGTCAGCGGTGGTTCACTGGCCGTCACGGCAAATGAAAAGTTCCGCGATGCAGCTGGCGTTGCTTTGCACAACACCACTTTTATGCCGTTTGATGGCTATATTGGTCCGGACGTGGATACGATCGCTTACTTCGAACGTATGCTGGAAGATCCCAGCAGTGGCCTGGATCTGCCCGCGGCGGTGATTGTGGAGACCGTCCAGGGCGAGGGTGGCGTCAACGTTGCGAGCTGGCGCTGGATCCGCGAGCTGGAAAAACTGTGCCGCAAGTTCGATATGCTGCTGATCGTCGATGATATTCAGGTCGGTTGTGGGCGTACCGGCAGTTTCTTCAGTTTCGAGACTGCCGGTATCAAGCCCGACATTATCACCCTGTCCAAGTCGCTCTCGGGTTTCGGGCTGCCGATGTCGCTGGTTCTGATGAAGCCCGAACTGGATATCTGGAAGCCGGGCGCGCACAGTGGCACGTTCCGCGGCAATAACCTTGCATTCGTGACGGCCGCCCAGGCGCTTGACAGCTATTGGGCCGATGACGCGTTCGAGAATGAAACCCGCCGCAAGGAACGTATTGTGCGCGACTGGCTGGAAAACATTGTGCACAGCTTCCCAGAGGCAGGGCTTAGCGTACGTGGTCGCGGCCTGATCCAGGGATTGGTGAGCGCGGCATTGCCTACGCTGGCCAATAAGATCGCGCAGCGCGCTTTCACCCATGGGCTAGTGATTGAAACCTCGGGAGCGCAGGATGAGGTGCTGAAAATCCTGCCGGCACTGACGATCGAGGATGCGCAACTGACCCGGGGACTGGAGCTAATCGAGCGTAGTGTCGCCGAGGTCCTGAAGCAGGAAGGCAAAAAAGCAAACGTATTGAAATTTGGAGCTTGAGTAAAGATGATTGTAAGAAATGTGAAAGACGTAATTGGTACCGATCTTGAAGTCAAAACCGATACCTGGCTCAGTCGCCGGGTGCTGCTGGCCCGCGATGGCATGGGCTTTTCTTTTCATGAAACGGTGATTTTCCCCGGGACGGAAACGCATATCCATTATCAGAATCATCTGGAGGCGGTCTGGTGCGTCGAGGGCGATGGCGAAATTGAAACCATTGCCGATGGCAAAAAGTATGCGCTTGGCCCCGGTGTCGTGTATGCCTTGAACGAAAACGATGAACACTGGCTGCGCGGCGGCAAGGAGCCGCTGCGCGTGATCTGCGTTTTCAATCCACCGGTAACGGGCAAGGAAGTGCATGACAAGGATGGTGTTTATCCCGCAATGACAGAGGAAGTCGCCTGAGCTGGAACTGAAACAAGGAGTTGAAGATGATTGTCACTGACGTTTATGAGTCACGAACCAACGGCACTGCCGCGATCATTGCCCGTCAGGAACCGGTGGTATACGAGAACGGGCGCTACGCGGATGCGCTGTCGGCCGGGCAGTTGGCCGATTACGAGAAGAATGGCTTTCTGTTGCTCGAGAATGTATTCGACGAGCAGGAGGTCAAGGGTTTGATGGACGAAGTCCTGAAAATGACCAAGGACCCCAAGATTGCCGCCAGCAAGGAAGCGATTACTGAGCCCGGCAGCAACGCGGTCAGATCCATTTTTCGCGTGCATGCCCTGAACAAGGTTCTTGAGCGCTTGTCTCGCGATCCCCGATTGATCCATGTCGCGCGCCAGATACTGGGTTCCGAAGTCTATCTGCATCAGACACGCGCCAATATGAAGCCTGGCTTCAAGGGCAAGGAGTTCTACTGGCATTCCGATTTTGAAACCTGGCATACCGAAGACGGCATGCCGCAAATGCGGGCGCTGAGTTGCTCGGTATTATTGACGGATAATAACGAGTGCAATGGGCCGCTCATGGTTGTGCCGGGTTCCCACCGGCAGTTTATTTCTTGCCGTGGCGTGACACCCGATGAGCATTATAAAAAGTCGCTGAAGGCACAGGAATATGGCGTGCCCGATCCCCTTAGCCTGGAGTTGCTGGCGGAGCAGGGCGGGATCCGGGCGATGACTGCCAAGGCTGGCTCCGTTGTGTTTTTCGATTGCAATACCATGCACGGTTCCAACGGGAATATCTCCCCCTGGCCACGTGCGAATGTATTCATGGTATATAACAGTATCGAAAATACCTTGAACTCGCCCAAGTATGGCTTGACGCCAAGGCCGGAGCATATCGCTACGAGAGATACATTCCAGGCCCTGCAGCCGCTGGATGCCCTGAGGGAAGTGGCCTAGTGCCGCTTGCCGTCTGTTTGGCGCAACCGGTTCCGCCGTATTTTTCAAGTGCGGGATCGGCTTGCGCCATTTCCCAATTGGCGGCTGATGGCGCCCGCCTGATCGCGCACATTGCGGGCGATGGGACCATTCAGATCGGTGTCAAAGCCGCCGCTGGCGCCCAGCGCGGTCAGCACTGCGCATAATTGCCCCGCATAGTTGAATATCGGTGCGGCGACGGCGCTGATGCCCTTGAGATTGGTATCACGCACGGCAATGCATCCAGTCTTGTCAATTTCCTTGCGCAATTGCGTTATCAATGATTCAAAGCTCGCGCTCTTGTCGCCATGAAAAGCGGCATCCTGAAATTCCTGGCGCGCCTGGTCGCGTGTCGAGGACTCGTCTTGCAAACCAAGGAAAACGCGCCCTGTCGCCGACCAGAGCAGAGATAAGACCGATCCCACCCGCACGTTGACGGTGACTGGCAGACTGGGCTCTTCGATGCGCACGATCGTGGGGCCTTTGTTGCCCATCACCGCCACGAAGCTGGTGATGCCCAAATGCTCACGCAAATGGACCAGGGAGGGTTCGGCAAGCCTCACCGGATCGGCCTGGCGCATGGCGGCCAGGCCGATCAGCATCATATCCAGGCCCAGCCGGTATTGCTGTGAATCCGGATCCTGGGTAACCAGCCGGCCATCGATCAGACTGACCAGATAGCGATGTACCTTGGCCGGGCTTTCCTGTATGCGGGCAGCCAGCGCGGTCAGGCTGGCACCGCCGCCCAAGTCGGCCAGGCCTTTCAGGACTTCGACGACCGTATCGGCCGCCTGGACCCGTTGCCTGCGTTCCCGGTCGACGGACGCGGGCCTGGTCGCTGGTTTGGTTTTCTGCATCGTATTTTTCATATGAGAATGCCGTTGGAAGGCACGGAACAGGCAAGGGGGCGGTATACCGTCGAGGCGCCCCGTGCCCATGCGTTTTTTGCAGACCTATTATATCGCCAGCACGATACGTTTCCCTTTGGCCCGGGAGCAGCAGCTCATCATCTTCTTGCCCGCCTCGCGTTCGCCCCGGGTGAGCACGACATCGCGATGATCGGCCAGGCCATCGATGATCGGCACTTCGCAGGATCCGCAAAGTCCTTCTTCGCAGTCGCTCTGGATATCGATATTGGCGGCGCGTAGCGCGGAAAGCAAGGTTTGGTCCGCCGCCACAGTCACTGTCAGGCCGGAGTCCCTGAGTTCTGCTTCGAACGCGTGTTCCTTGGCGGGATCCAGAACACCCAGTTGCGATTGAAAATGTTCGATTCTCAAGGCATCTTCCGGCCATGCCTGGCAGCATTGTTGCAATGCTTCCGTCATGCGCAGCGGGCCGCAAGCGTAGATCAGCGTATCCTCGCGGGGTTCGGACAGGAGCGCGGCAAAATCGTTCCGACGGCCTTCATCCTTGGCATAGACATGCAGGCGATCACCGTGCTGTTCGGTCAGCTCGGCAAGCATCGCCATATCGCGGCGGCTGCGTCCGCTGTAGTGGATCTGGTAATCCATGCCTTGCTCAGCCGCGGCGCGGGCCATCGCGCTGATTGGCGTAATGCCGATACCGCCGGCGATGAAAACCGCGCGTGGCGTATCGGTGTCAAAACGGAAATGGTTGCGGGGGCCACGGATGCGTAGCTGAGAGCCGGGTCCGACATACTTGTGGATCCATGCCGAGCCGCCGCGCCCCGCGTCCTCGCGCAGCACGGCGACGTCGAACCAGGCATCGCCGGGACGGCTGCAGAGCGAGTATTGGCGGGTAAAGCCCAGGTCGCCGCATTCGATATCAATGTGCGACCCCGGCGTCCAGCGGGGCAGGATTTGCCCGGGACGTGGCTTGAGGCGAAGGCGGACAATGTCCGGGGTCAGCCGTTCGACATTCTCTACGACCACCTGTCGCGCGATCGCATGGGCCGAGGGTTCGCCCAGGCGCACGGGAACTTGGCTGCATAGTACGCCAGGGTGCGCGCGCTCCGGATTCTTGCTGGCATCCCATTCAACCCAGAGATGTTCCGGCCCCCGGAAAGAGGTATTGGGAACATAGGTGAATTTTTGCTCGGACAACTGCATATGCGGCAGGCGTCGCGTCAACTCCTCGAGGAATATCTGCATCTCCATGCGCGCCAGGTTTTTACCCATGCATTGATGCGAACCGTAGCCGAATGTCAACTGATCGCTGGCGTTGTCGCGACGTATGTCCACCATGTCGGCGTCGGCGAAATGACGTTCGTCATGATTGGCGGAAGAGGTGACGATCAGCAACTTGGAGCCCGCCGGGATATCGATGCCACCCAGGGTAACGTCTTTTGTTGCCAGCCTGCGCCATGCCGCAACCGAGCCGTTGTGGCGCAGGCATTCTTCGACCGCGTTGGGGATCAGGCTGGGGTCATCGCAGATTTCCTGCCAGACAGGGCGATGTGAAAGCAGCAACTTTAAAGCGTTGGCCGAGGCGTTGGCCGTGGTTTCATGGGCGGCGACGATGCCGGCCATCATCATTGAGTGCAGGTAGGAATCTGTGACGATGTCCGGATGCTGTTGTTGCATGCGGATACCGTACTGCATCCAACCAGGCTGTTCCGGATTTGCGCGCATCTTCTCCAGAATCTTGCCCGCCAATTGCCAGAAGTTGCCGACGGCATGGGCAACCGCGACTTGTTCCTCGGGCTTGGGGCGGCCCCACGTGTTGACTGTGTGCGCAATGGAATACTTGCGCAGGGTGTCCATGTCTTCTTCCGGCACGCCAAGAAAATGCAGTGCTACCGTCAAGGGCACTTCCCAGAGCATCTGCTCAACCAGATCCGCCTTGCCGTCATTGATAAATCGATCCACATATTCCCGGGCAAGCCTGCGCACCATGGGCTCGTGATGCTTGAGCGCTTCGACGGTGAACGGTTCCATCAGCAACCTGCGGCGTGGCATGTGCGCCGGTTCGTCCTCATTGACCAGCGTGCGGCTCATGCCGTAATCATAGGAGGCCAGGACATCGTTGGCTTGCTTGCCGGTGGGGGTGATTTTTTCCAGTGCAATCGAAGGGCTGAAGGTGATGTTATCGCGGAAAATCGCCTTGATATCGTCGTATCGCGTGACGACCCAATAACCGAGCTTCGGGCTGAAAAATACCGGCTCCTCCTGCCTGGACCATTTGACATACGCAGGCGGGTCTTGCTGATAGGCGTCTTCGAACGGATCGAATTGCGCTGCGCGCGGGCTGACCGGGCACGTCGCCATGGGCGGCGCGCTCTGGGTAAACGGACAGGTGGAACGGGAAGCGGGTATCGTGCTCATTGCATTGCCTCGGGACGGTGGATCAGTCCAGTGTGATATTCAGATCTTTGATCAATTTGTGCCAGCGTGTTCGCTCTTCCTGCAGCAGTTGGCTGTATTGTTCCGGCGTATCGCCTACCGGTTCGATGCCGAAGTCGATCAATTTCTGATGGATAGCCGGTTTGTTCAGGGCTGCGACGACCTTCCTGTTCAGGCTTTCGATAATGTTTTTCGGCGTGGCGGCAGGCGCTACCATGCCAACCAGGGCTGCGGCCTGTACCTTGGGAAAGCCCGATTCGGCGAAGGTCGGCACGTCTGGCAACTGTGCCAGGCGTTGTGCGCTGGCGACGGCGATAGGGCGGACTTTGCCGCCTTTAAGAAAACCGGCGCCCGCCGCCATGTCGACCATCATGGCTTGAACCTGGCCGCCCGCCAGGTCGGTCAGCGATGGCGCTGCGCCGCGATAGGGCACGTGCGTCATGGTGAGTCCGGCTTCGGTCTTCAATAGCTCCATGGCCAAGTGGTGGGGGCTGCCAGCGCCGGCCGAACCGTAATTCATTGTTCCCTTGCTGGTTTTGACGTGCTCGATAAAGTCTTTCAGTGTTTTGACATTGGAGGCCGGATTGACCACCAGGATCATGGGAAAGCGCCCCAGCAGCGTGACGGGCGCCAGGTCCTTGACCGGATCGTAAGAGAGTTTTTTGTACAGCGCCGAATTAAAGACCAAGGTGCCGTTGTCGGCCGACAGGACGGTGTAGCCGTCAGGCGCGGCGCGGGCCGTATCGCTGGCGGCGATGGCGGTGTTGCCACCGGGCTTGTTGTCGATCACGATGGTTTGCCCGACATCCTCGGACAGCCCCTGGGCTATGGTGCGCGCCAGAAAGTCGGAACCGCCGCCGGCCGGATAGGGGACAATCCAGCGAATGGGTTTTTCCGGAAATGATTGGGCCGCGGCAGTGGCTGCGAAAAGCGTGCCGGCCACGATGGCCAGGGTACAGGTTTTGAGTTGGCTGAACAAAGGCATATTGGTTGTCTCCGGTATTCTCGTAATATTACGTTTGTGGATTATTTGCGTAAATCATATACGCAATGCGTAATATTCGCAAGCCATAAGGCCGACGGGGGGACATGCGCAAGGCTTGCGCGCATGCAATTGTCTGCCGCTGTTATGCAAGGGTAATTACTTAGGGTGCATAGGCGTTGAACCGTGTCTAATATTTTTCTTTGCCGATTGCCCGGCTGCCGTTGGCGATGATGTTGTTCATTTTCAAACAATAGGTTGGAGACCGTGATGCCCCGTATGATTATCGATGGCAGACAGTGCGATGCGCTGTCGGGCCAAACCCTTGATGTTTTGTCCCCTGTCGATGCCCGGGTCTTCTCCGAGATACCCCGGGGGGATGCACAGGATATCGATGCGGCGGTACGGGCGGCACGGCTTGCGGTAGAGGGCGGGTGGCAGAAGGTCACGGCGGCCGAGCGGGGGCGCCTGCTGATGAAGTTGAGCCATGCGATTTTGGCGCATTTCGATGAATTGGCGTTGCTCGAGGCCAGGGATACCGGCAAGCCAGCGGCAACGGCCCAGAACGATATCCGTGTCATGGCGCGGTATTTCGAATTTTACGCCGGCGGCGCCGACAAGGTGCATGGTCAGGTGATTCCCTATATGAACGATTACACGGTCATGGTGTTGCGGGAACCCCTGGGCGTGACGGCGCATATCATTCCCTGGAATTATCCGGCACAGATGTTCGGGCGCAGCGTCGCGCCGGCGCTGGCGATGGGCAATGCCTGCGTGGTCAAGCCCGCCGAAGATGCCTGCCTGTCGGTGTTGCGGGTGGCCGAGCTGGCACTGGAAGTCGGTTTTCCTCCAGGTGCATTGAATGTTGTCACCGGCCTGGGCGAAGAGGCGGGCGCGGCCCTGGCTGCGCATCCCGATATCAATTTCGTGACGTTCACCGGTTCCAACGAGGTGGGCGTGCTGGTGCAGCAAGCGGCGGCAAAACATGCCGTCAAATGCGTATTGGAGCTGGGTGGCAAATCGGCCCATATCGTCTTCGATGATGCAAACATGGCGCTGGCCGTGCCGGCCGTGCTCAAGAGCATTGTTCAAAATACCGGGCAAACCTGCACGGCGGGAAGCCGTTTGCTGATTCAGCGCGGGGTTTATGATGCGTTTATGAAAGCACTGGCAAGGGCATTTTCACAAGCCCGGGCAGGCGCGCCGGATACGTCGCCCGATTGTGGACCGCTGATCAACCGGAAGCAATTTGAGCGGGTGAACCACTATATCGAGCAGGGTAAGGCGGAAGGTCTTGCGTTGGTGGCGGAGGGGATGGTTGATGCCGCCGCGCCGCAAGCGGGTTTCTATGTCAAGCCGACGTTGTTTGCCGCCGCAAAGCATGACAGCGTGCTGCTGCAGGAAGAAATTTTCGGGCCGGTGCTGGTAGCCGTCCCCTTTGATACGGAAGCCGATGCCGTGGCTATGGCCAACGATACCAAATATGGCTTGCTGGGCGCGATCTGGAGCGAGAACGGTGGGGTACAGCAGCGCGTGGCAAAAGGCATCAAGTGCGGCCAGGTGTTTATCAACGGGTTTGGCGCGGGCGGTGGGGTAGAACTGCCTTTTGGCGGGATGAAAAGTAGCGGGCACGGCAGGGAAAAAGGCTTCGTGGCCATGGAGGAGATGAGTACCACCAAGACGGTGATCCAATTCCATGGGGCACCATAGCGTGCTGCGCACGATGCATCTTTTGGATCCGCGTATGGCGGTTTCCGGGCGTCGTGCGTTGGCATTGATTGAGCGATAGGTCATTCATAGCATTCAACCAGAGGGACAAGGAGACATGATGCAGGTATTGGCGGACAAAGTGGCGATCGTAACCGGCGCCGGCAGCGGATTTGGAGAGGGGATCGCAAAGGAGTATGTAAACCAGGGAGCCAGGGTCGTGTTGGCCGATATTAATATGGCGGGTGCCGAACGGGTTGCCGCCGAGCTTGGCGATCGGGCGAGGGCGTTTCATGTCGATGTGTCGAAAAAAAACGAAGTGGATACGCTGGCCGATTTCTGCAAGCGGACATTTGGTGCGATCGATATCGTGGTCAATAACGCGGCCATCACGCACAAGAACCAGCCGATGCTGGACGTCGATGAAGAGACATTCGATCGCATGTTTGCGATCAACGTCAAGTCCATCTATTTGATGACCCAGGCAACGCTGCCGGTAATGCGCCAGCAGGGGCGGGGTGTCATTCTGAACATCGGCTCGACCGCGGGTATTCGCCCGCGTCCCGGCCTGTCCTGGTATAACGCCAGCAAAGGCGCTGTCAATGTTCTGTCCAAATCGATGGCGGCGGAGCTGGGGCCGGAAAATATTCGCGTCAATGTGATCTGTCCCGTCATGGGGGTGACGGGCCTGTTCGAGCTGTTCATGGGGCAACCCGATACGCCGGAGAATCGCCAGAAATTCATGGCGACCATTCCCATGGGACGCTTTTGCACGCCGGCTGACGTTGCCGCGGCGGCAGTCTTCCTAGCCAGCGATGCGGCGGCTTTCTTCACGGGCGTCGAGCTGCCGGTCGACGGTGGCAGGACGATTTAGCAGCGGTCTGAGCTTGAATACGATGACGGCGGATGCCTGGGGCTGGTTATTTCAGCCCCAGTTTTTTCGCCAGCTTATGCAGGTTGCTGGAATCGAGTCCCAGCTTTCTGGCAGCATGGGCCCAATTGCCGTTGCTGTCGCGTAATGCATTTGCGATATATTGTCTTTGGTATTCGGCCACGCCTTGCTTCAGACCGCGAGAAACATGCTCGTGCTCCGGGCGGGCCAATGGATCACAGGCTCTGTCGGGTGCGCGGGGTTGCTCGCGGTCGCCGGCGGCGCCATGCAGTTCTTCATCACGATTGACGTCGAGAAAGCGCGGCTCGATGCTCAGAATATCCTGGGGCGAGGCACCACGGCTCAGCATCTTGACCGCCGCGCGGCTGATGACGTGCTCCAGTTCTCGCACATTGCCAGGCCAATCATATCGCATCAGGGCTCGTTCGGAGTCCGGCGTTAGACGAATGCCACGCAGACCCAGCCGGGCACGATTGAATTCCAGGAAATATCCGGCCAATAACAGGATATCCTTGCCTCGTTCCCGCAGGGGCGGGATGACGACAGGATAGACCGAAAGACGATGATACAAATCCATGCGAAAGTGACCATTCCTGACGCTTTTCTGCAGATTGCGATTGGTGGCGGCTATGATTCGCACGTCGACTTTGCGGGGCTTGTCGGACCCTAGGCGGTGGATTTCCCCGTTTTGCAATGTGCGCAGCAGCTTGGCCTGAATGGTCAGGGAAAGCTCGCCGACTTCATCCAGAAAAAGCGTACCGCCGTTGGCCGCTTCGAAGCGGCCGGCACGCTCGCTGTCGGCGCCCGAGAATGCGCCCTTGACGTGGCCGAACAGTTCGCTTTCCGCCAACGTGTCGGGCAAGGCGGCACAGTTGATGTGAACCATGGGCTTGCGGCTGCGCTTTGACAGCCGATGCAATTGCTGGGCGAACAGGTCCTTGCCCACGCCGGTTTCGCCCAGCAGCAGGATAGGGAGATCCGATCCCGCGATCACCGATAACTCGCTGACCAGGGACTTGATGGCCGCGCTTTCTCCCAGAATATCGCCGCTTTGCTCCACCAGTAGCGGCACGTCGCTATGCGTCGTTAACATTCTCAGTTTTTTGTTTTCCTGCTCCAACTGCGTCATGCGGATGGCGGCCTGGATCAACAGCGTGCCCTCCCTGAGCTTTTTGATGGCTTGCCGATCAAACGTGTGCTCCGCGGCATCCAGTGTCAGCGCCCCCCAGAGGGTACCGTTGACGTAAAGGCTTTGTCCCATGCAGTCATGAATCAGCAAAGGCTCTTCCTTGCGAATCTCCAAAAGGCCGTCATAGGGGTCGGGGAGGTCGGTATCGGCGTTGAACAGCACGGGTTCGCGGCTCTGCAGCAGCGCGGCCAACCGGGGATGGCTGGTGATGGAAAAACGGCGCCCCAGCGCCTCATGCACCAGTCCGTCGGCGGCGACCAGTCTTAATGTCTGTTCTTCCAGGGTCAGCAGCCCCACGGCATCGCAATGGAAATCCTGGCGGATGGTCTGGACAAGACGCTGCAGCCTGAGTGCGCTGGGCAGCATTTCGGTCAAATCGGCAAGGCAGGAATAGAGCATGGTAAATATTACCCTAAGAGGGTTGAATATACCTTTATTTGATAAGGTATTTATTACCCTATATTTTATATCTCCTTGATTTTCCGGATCAAGAGAAATGGCATGGAAATTGCACTTATGGCAACAGATGATCAACAAACAGGAGTAGAAAAATGCCAGATTCAATTTCCGCGCCGACATCCGGCAACGAGTCGTTTGCCCTTGAGCAATGGAGGGGGAAAGACATGGACACGTTGATCGGCTTTGTGTTGGAACGTTTTCACGCCCGCCATCGCGAACAACTGCCCGAACTCATCCACCTTGCGCAAAAGGTGGAATACACCCATGCCAATCATCAGGCGTGTCCCGGCGGCCTGGCGGCTTTGCTCGATGAAATGGCCGCGGGGCTGGAAAGCCACATGATGAAAGAGGAGCGCGTGTTGTTTCCCATGCTGCTGAACGGCATGCGTGGGCCAGCTTGCGCGCCGATCCAGGTGATGCGGCTGGAGCATGAGCAGCACGAGGACGACTTGCGCCGGCTGATGACGCTGACCGGACAACTGCAACTGCCGGAAGAGGCATGCGCGACCTGGCGCGCGTTGTACTCGGGTATCAGGGTATTCGTAGCGGATTTGCGTATGCATATCGCCCTGGAGAACGAAGTGATTTTCGTCTAGCGGCTTTCCATTGCGACAGAATTGTCGCATCGGGTCTCTATCAATAAATTGATTGCAAATTGGAACAAAAATGAAAAGTTATAAAAGCCTATGGCTGACATTGCTGGCGGTGCTGGTGGTCACTTTCTCGGTATTGGGCTACTTTGGCCGGGAAGTCTACAAGCAGGCACCGCCGATTCCGGCGCAGGTGGTGACGCAAGCGGGCGAAGTGCTGTTCACGGAATCGGATATCCTTGATGGACAAGCCGCATGGCAGAGTACCGGCGGGATGCAACTGGGTTCGATTTGGGGGCATGGTGCCTACCAGGCGCCCGATTGGACCGCCGATTGGCTCCACCGTGAATTGACGGCCTGGCTGGATCTGAGCGCGCAACGCCGTTACGGTGTGGACTATGCGAAGCTGGACCCGGAGCAGCAGGCCGGGCTGAAGGCGCTGCTTAAAGCCGAATACAGGACCAATACGCTGGACCCAGACAGCGGCCGCATGAGGGTTTCCAATTTGCGCCGGCAGGCCATGGCGCAGACTGCTGCATACTATCATGCTTTATTCGGCGCGGATCCGGCCATGAACGCGACGCGCGAGCATTTCGCAATGAAAAATGACACGCTGCCGGATGCCGGGCAGCGGGATAATCTGACGCGGTTTTTCTTCTGGACCGCTTGGGCGGCCTCCACCGACAGACCGGGGCAATTAGCGACATATACCAATAATTGGCCGCATGAACCCTTGATTGATAATGCCCCCACGCCCGAGAATATCGTCTGGTCCATCCTGAGCATTGTGATTCTGATTGCCGGCGTGGGCTTGTTGGTCTGGGGCTGGGCATTTTTGCATAAGGAAGACAAGGAGACGCCTGTTCCGGATATGGATCCGCTGACCTCCTTTCGCCTGACGCCATCGCAAAAGGCGCTGGGAAAATACTGCCTGCTGGTTGTCGGCCTTTTCGTGTTCCAGATATTTCTGGGCGGTGCCGTAGCGCATTACACAGTGGAAGGACAGACTTTTTATGGCATTGAGCTTTCCAAGTGGTTCCCGTACACGCTGCTGCGCACCTGGCACCTGCAGAGCGCGCTGTTCTGGATCGCGGGCGGCTTCCTCGCCGCGGGGCTGTTCCTGGTGCCGATCATTAATGGCGGCAAAGATCCCAAGTACCAGAAACTGGGCGTCGATATTCTATTTGTCGCGCTGCTGATCGTTGTGGTCGGCTCCTATGTCGGTAACTACCTGGCGATCGCGCATATCATGCCAGAGCACCTGACTTTCTGGCTAGGCCACCAGGGCTATGAATATGTCGATCTCGGCCGCATTTGGCAAATCGGCAAATTCCTGGGCGTGGCTTTCTGGCTGGTATTGATGCTGCGTGGCATTGCGCCGGCCCTGAAGCAGCCGGGCGACAAGCACTTGCTGGTACTGCTGACATGTTCGGTGATTGCCATTGGCTTGTTCTATGGGGCAGGTTTGATGTACGGGCAAAGAACCAACCTGTCTATCATGGAGTATTGGCGCTGGTGGGTGGTGCACTTATGGGTCGAAGGCTTTTTCGAAGTCTTCGCCACGACGGCGCTGGCGTTTATCTTCGTGTCCATGGGCTTGGTATCGAAGCGCATGGCGACGGCGGCGTCCCTGGCTTCGGCAAGCCTGTTTATGCTTGGCGGCGTGCCGGGCACTTTCCATCACCTGTATTTTTCCGGGACGACGACGCCGGTGATGGCCGCTGGCGCCAGCTTCAGTGCGCTGGAGGTCGTGCCGCTGGTGGTCCTGGGATACGAGGCCTGGGAGCACTGGCGCCTGAAACAGCGGGCCGCGTGGATGGACAAGGTACGTTGGCCGTTGATGTGCTTCGTGGCTGTGGCATTCTGGAACATGATGGGGGCCGGGGTCTTTGGATTCATGATTAATCCGCCGATTTCGCTTTACTATATCCAGGGCCTGAATACGACCGCCGTGCATGCGCACAGCGCACTTTTCGGCGTCTATGGATTCCTGGCACTGGGCTTTACCTTGCTGGTCCTGCGGTATTTGCGTCCCAATCTGGCATTTAACGAGTCAATAATGCGAACCGGTTTCTGGACATTGAATCTGGGCCTGGTCCTGATGATCGTCATCAGCCTGCTGCCTATCGGCCTGTATCAGTTCGGCGCGAGCGTCAGCCAGGGCTTGTGGTACGCGCGCAGCGAGCAGTTCCTGCAGCAGGACTTTTTGGTAACGCTGCGCTGGCTGCGTACGCTGGGCGATGTGGTATTTATTATCGGCGGCGTATGCATCAGTTGGCAGGTGGTAATCGGTGTTCTCGGCAAAGGGGGGAGCATGCCGGCGAATGTCGCGCGGTCGAGCAAGGGTATTGCGTCTGAAATATAAACGCTTGGTCCGGCAGGCGCGCGCCGTGGGCGCGTGAACCCCAGATTGTACTCAGGCGGTAAAATCAAAGTGCGATTTTGCCGCCTGTTTTATTTTATCCTCGTCGGCATGGCCGATTGTATGCGCAGGGCGATGTCTGCCGCATAGGGCGAAAAATTCGAACCTGCCGGTGCTTAATCCGGGATGGGCATGCTCATCAACTTGGCGATCCAAGCCGGGTCCTTGGGATCGCCGGCGCTGCGCTGATTGGTGTCCAGCGCATTGATGGCATTCATTTGATTTTGATCCAGTTCGAAGTCGTAGATCTGGAAATTGCTGGCGACCCGCGCCGGCTTGCTGGAACGGGGGATGGCCAGTGTTTCGCGCTGCAGGTGCCAGCGTAGGATGACCTGGCCGACATCCTTGCCATGGGAATGGGCAATCTCGGTAAGCACTGGGTTGCTCAGCAGGTTTGCGTCACCGCGCCCCAGCGGAGACCAGGCTTGAAGCAGGATGTCATGCTGGTTCAGATAGTCGCGCAAGGCGCGCTGTTGAAAGAGGGGATGTGTCTCTACTTGGTTCAGCACCGGTTTGGTGTTTGCCGTGGCAGCCAGTGTTTCCAGGTGATCAATTTCGAAATTGCAAACGCCAATGGCTTTGGTGCGGCCTTCTTCCAGCAGTTTCTCCAGCGCGCGCCAGCTATCCTGGTAACCTTTCACCGGCCAATGCAGCAGATACAGGTCGACATAGTCGACATTGAGTTTCTTCAATGATTTGTCGAATGCCTTGAGCGTTTGCTCATAGCCAAAATCAGTCACCCAGACTTTTGTGGTCAGATGATAAGCGTCGCGTTGCAGCCCGGATTCAGCCAGTGCCCGGCCGACGAAGGCTTCGTTCATATAGCGAGCGGCCGTATCAATGACCCTGTAGCCGCTCTCCAGCGCCTGGCGAACCGCGGGCACGCAGACGTCTTCCTGCGCCAGTTCCCAGGTACCGAAGCCGAGGGAGGGGACGGTCTGGCCGTTGTTGAGCGTAAAAGTCTTCACTGACATAGCAATTTCCTCTGTTAATGGTTTGGATGTGGGTCGGAAACAAAGCTTAAATATTACGATAACAGAAATCTGATGCCGGACAACCCGATTGATATTCCCGGATAGCAGGCCGCGGGTTTGCCGTTTTTTTGCTATCCAGCGGTAACGATACGGGAGCCGGCGTTGCTCGCCTGATAAGGATCATTCAGGAAAACATGTGGCCAGCGGGTGGACAAAAACGGGCGGGATAAAAGGATGCATACCGCGCCGGTGGTTTGCGAGACTTCGGCTCCCCGGCCGTGACGGGCAGGGAGCCGATTGGTCGTTTACTGCAGCTTGGCCTGTTGTTCGGAAATCCTGGCCAGGCGCTCGCTGAACTGCGCCAACCGTTCTTTTTCCTGTTCAATCACGTGACCGGGCGCGCGCGCCACGAACCCTTCGTTTGACAACTTGCCCTGCGCCTTGGCGATTTCGGCCTGCAGGCGGCCAGCCTCCTTGCCAAGCCGGGCCAGTTCCGCTTCCTTGTCGATCTCGACATTGAGCATCAGGCGCGTATTATCCAGAATCTGCACCGGTGCCCCCAGGTCGGGGAGCGTCTGCACAACCTGGACTTCGCTGAGTTTGGCCAGGGCCATCAGATATGGGCTGTTGCGAGTCAGGGTGGCGGCATCGCCTTCGGCGAACAAAGGCACCTTTTGGGCCGGGGACAGATTCATCTCGCCACGCAGGCCACGGATGGCTTCGACTTGGGCCTTAAGCTGGGCGATTTGCGCTTCCGCATCGTCATTGATCAGCTCTTCGACAGCCAGCGGGTACGCCTGCACGCTGATGCTGCTTTCGTTGGCGCCTTTCTTGCCGGCGACCACCGCCACTTTTTGCCACAGTGCCTCGGTGATGAATGGGATGATCGGGTGCGCCATGCGCAGTGTCGCTTCCAGCACCCGGATCAGAGTGCGGCGCGTACCGTTTTTCTGGGCGTCCGTACCGTTCTGAATTTGCACTTTCGCCAGTTCGACATACCAGTCGCAGTATTCGTCCCAGACAAACCGGTAGATTGCGCTTGCAATGAGATCAAAGCGGTATTCCTGGAATCCTTTCCTGACTTCGGCCAGCGTATGCTGCAGGCGGCTTTGAATCCACTGATCGGCGAACGAGAGTTCATTGTCGTCCTGGTTGACGGCAGCGGCGTCCGGTACATTCATCAGCACAAACCGGGTCGCATTCCAGAGCTTGTTGCAGAAATTGCGATACCCCTCGCAACGCTTCAGGTCGAAGTTCATATTCCGGCCCAGCGTCGCATAGGCCGCCATGGTGAATCGCAGCGCATCGGCGCCATAGGCCGCGATGCCTTGGGGAAATTCCTTGCGGGTATCCTTTTCTATCTTGCCGGCCTGCTTGGGATTCATCAAGCCGGCGGTGCGTTTGCCGACGAGGGATTCCAGGTCCACACCGTCGATCAGGTCGACCGGATCCAGCGTATTGCCCTTGGATTTGCTCATTTTCTGGCCGTAAGCGTCCAGGATCAGCCCATGCACGTAGACATGGCGAAACGGTACCTGGCCGGTCAAGTGCATGCTCATCATGATCATGCGGGCGACCCAGAAGAAAATAATATCAAATCCGGTCACCAGGACATTGGAAGGCATGTAGCGCTTGAAGTCCGGTGTTTCCGCGGGCCAGCCCATCGTTGTGAACGGAACCAGGCCGGATGAAAACCAGGTATCCAGCACGTCTTCGTCCCGGCGCAGCGGGCCGTCGATGCCCGCCTTCCTGGCTTGCGCCAGGGCGTCCTCATCGTTGCGGGCAACGAAAATCTGGCCGTCGGGGGCATACCAGGCGGGAATCTGGTGACCCCACCACAGTTGCCGGGAAATGCACCAATCCTGGATATTCTCCAGCCATTGGTTGTAAGTGTTGGTCCAGTTCTCAGGGAAGAAGCGGATTTCGCCGCTGCGAACCACATCCAGCGCCACCTCGGTGATGCTTTTTCCTGGATTGTGGGTGCCTTCCGGGGCCGGTTTGCTCATGGCTACGAACCATTGGTCGGTCAGCATGGGCTCAATGACGGATTTTGTACGGTCTCCGCGCGGCACCATGAGCTTGTGCGGCTTGATGGTGTCCATCAGCGATTGCGCTTCCAGCTCGGCAACGACTTGCTTGCGCGCCTCGAACCGGTCCAGGCCGCGGAAGCGGGCAGGGGCCTCGTCGCTGATTTTTGCGTCCAGGGTAAGCACGCTGATCTGCGCCAGGCCGTGGCGCTGCCCAACGGCGTAGTCGTTGAAATCGTGCGCGGGCGTGACCTTGACGACACCGGTGCCGAATTCGGGATCCACATAGTCATCGGCAATGATGGGGATCTCGCGCTCGCAGAGGGGCAAACGGACAGATTGCCCGACCAGATGGCGGTAGCGCTCGTCTTCCGGGTGAACCATGACTGCGACGTCGCCCAGCATGGTTTCGGGGCGCGTGGTCGCCACCACAAGATGGGTCAGTGCGCCTGTGGGATTCACCAGCGGGTAGCGGATATGCCACAGAAAGCCGTCTTCTTCCTGGCTTTCCACTTCCAGGTCGGAGACTGCCGTCCCCAGGATGGGGTCCCAGTTCACCAGGCGCTTGCCACGATAGATCAGCCCCTGCTCATAGAGACGGACGAAGGTTTCCACCACGCCCTTGGACATCTGCGGGTCCATGGTGAAATATTCGCGCGGCCAGTCGGCCGAAGCACCCAGTCGGCGCACTTGTCCGGTAATCGTGTTGCCGGATTTTTCCTTCCATTCCCAGACGCGCTCGACAAAGGCCTCGCGGCCCAGGTCGTGCCTGGAGATATTTTGCGCGTCGAGCTGCCGTTCCACGACGATCTGGGTGGCGATGCCCGCGTGGTCGGTGCCGGGCACGAATACCGTATCGCAGCCCAGCATGCGGTGGTAGCGCACCAGGCCGTCCATGATGGTCTGGTTAAAGGCGTGCCCCATGTGCAATGTGCCGGTGACATTTGGGGGCGGAAACTGAATCGTGTAGGATTCGCCGCTTTCCGGCGCATCGGTGGAGGTGTGGCGGCCCGCCCGGAATACGCCCATGCGTTCCCACTCCTGATACCAGATTTTCTCTTGTTCCTGGGGGTCAAAACTTTTGGGCAATTCGTCGGGGGCAGTGGTTTGAGTCATAGTGTCAACAGTGATCGGATGCGCCGTGCATGCAACGGCGGCACCGCGGATGAAGCCAAAAAGGCGAGTCTTTATAGAAAACCCTTATTTTAAGGTGTAGCGCACAGTTTTTGCATGTTAAAATGCCGAGTTAGTTAAAACTACGCTGAAGTAACTGTTTTTATTGAATATTTGGAGTATTTAAATGGCTGTTGAACGTACGCTCTCTATCATCAAACCTGATGCCGTTGCCAAGAATGTCATTGGCGAAATCGTTTCCCGCTTCGAGAAAGCCGGCTTGAAAGTCGTTGAAGCCCGCATGCAGCAATTGACCCAGGCTGACGCCGAAGGTTTCTACGCTGTGCACAAAGAGCGTCCATTTTTTAACGATCTGGTCAAATTCATGATTTCCGGCCCTGTATTCATCCAGGTCCTGGAAGGCGAGAATGCCATCGCGAAAAACCGCGAGCTCATGGGCGCCACCGATCCCAAGAAAGCCGACGCCGGCACCATCCGCGCCGACTTTGCCGAAAGTATCGATGCCAACGCAGTCCACGGCTCCGATGCCCCTGAAACCGCTGCTGTCGAAATCGCCTACTTCTTCAAGAAGTAATCGACTTCATACAACGCATACGAAAGACGAAAGGCCTGCATGATTAATTCCGATCAACGCATCAATCTCCTGGGGATTGAGTCCAATTTGCTCGCGAAGCAGGTAGGTGCGTGGGGTAACAAGCCTTTTCGTGCCAAACAACTGCTGCGCTGGGTCCACCAGCGCGGCGTCACCGATTTCGACCAGATGACGGATCTGGCAAAGGCGTTTCGCCATACCCTGGCTGAAAATTGCACGCTGGAAACGCCATCGGTCATTACGCAAAAAGTGTCGTCCGACGGTACGCGCAAATGGTTGTTCGACGTGGGCAACAACAATGCCGTCGAAACCGTTTTTATCCCCGAGGATGACCGCGGCACGCTGTGCATCTCCAGCCAGGCTGGGTGCACCGTGGGCTGCCGGTTTTGTTCTACGGGTCACCAGGGTTTCAACCGCAACCTGAACACCGCCGAAATCGTGGGGCAACTGTGGAAAGCGCGCCATGACATCCTGAAGGACCTGCCGTCGGCCCGCATCGCGAGCGATGGCAATGCGGCGGGCGCCGCGGAAGCTCAAGACATGCGCGTGATCAGCAATGTCGTCATGATGGGCATGGGCGAACCCCTGCTTAATTACGATCAATTGCTGCCCGCATTGCAATTGATGCTCGACGACAATGCCTATGGCTTGTCGCGTCGCCGCGTCACAGTGTCCACTTCCGGCGTCGTGCCGTTCATGGACCGTCTGGCGCACGATTGTCCGGTCGCGCTCGCGGTTTCGCTGCATGCGCCCAATGATGCATTGCGCGACCAGCTCGTGCCCTTGAACAAGAAATACCCGCTGGCCGAGTTGCTTGCGGCCTGTAACCGATACCTTGAGCACGCGCCTCGCGATTTCATCACTTTCGAGTATGTGATGCTGGATGGCGTCAATGATTCCGACGAGCATGCGCGGCAACTCGTGGATATCGCAAGCCAGGTCAAATGCAAGTTGAACCTCATTCCCTTCAATCCGTTCCCGGAGTCGGGTCTGGGTCGCTCTTCCGCCGCGCGGATCAAACAGTTCTCGGGCTATCTGATGGATCAGGGCGTGATAACGACGGTCCGCAAGACGCGAGGAGAGGACATCGATGCCGCCTGTGGTCAATTGGCGGGAGATGTCAAGGATCGTACCCGCATCAGCGAACGGATGCAGGCCAATAAATCCATTCCCATTATCGAGATTCCTTCATGAGTAATGACGTAGAGCACGCTGCTGAAACCGCCCGCGAGACACCTGTCCCAACGCAAACGCTAGGGCAGGCGCTCTCGACCCTGCGGGTCGCGCGAGGTCTTACCCTGGCGGAAATCTCAAGCCGGATCAAGTTTTCCGAAACCCAGTTGCGGGCGCTGGAAAGCCAGAACTGGACAACCCTTCCCAAAGGCTTCCTGCTGCGCGGTATGGTAAAAAAATACGCACAGGTCCTGGAAACCGATGCTCAGCCCTTGTTGCAGTTGCTTGAGCAACAGCCCGGCGTGGAAGCGGTCAAGCAATCCGTCGCCTATGTGTCAGGGACGGGCAATGCGAATCTGAAACGCAGTACCGATTACGAAATCAAGGACAGCTATGGCCGCTCCGGCCGTTCTACCGGGACGGGCTTGTGGCTGTTCGTTATTCTCTTGGTTCTGGTGGTGATCGCCGCCTATGGCTATACCCGCGGCTGGTACACCCTGCAGGATCTGGGGCTGGAAGGCGTGCAGCACTGGTTCGAATGATACCGTCGCGCTGAGGCGTCGCTGGTCTCGGTCCTGGTCGGGCCGTCCGTCGATCCATTCCATTAATAGATAATCATGACAATTGCCGAAACCCCTTCTTTTCCCGTTGGCCACCAGTCACGCCGCCCGACTCGCAGGGCCGAGGTGGTCTGGGGCAATCGACGCGTACAGGTCGGCGGGGACGCGCCGGTGGTGGTGCAGTCCATGACCAATACCGACACGGCGGACCCGATTGCCACGGCGATCCAGGTAAAAGCGCTGGCCCAGGCGGGATCGGAGTTGGTGCGCATTACGGTCAATACCCCCGAGGCGGCTCGCGAAGTCCCCGCCATACGGGAGCAGTTGGACAAAATGGGCGTGTCGGTTCCCCTGGTCGGCGATTTTCACTATAACGGGCACAAACTGCTCACGCAGTTTCCCGAGTGCGCGCAGGCGCTGTCGAAATACCGCATCAACCCCGGCAATATGGGGGGCGGCAAGAAGCGCGACGACAATTTCGCACAGATGATCGAAGTCGCGTGCCGGTATGACAAGCCGGTACGAATCGGCGTCAATTGGGGAAGTCTGGATCACGAGCTGATGGCGCGCATGATGGATGCCAATAATCAGCGTCAGACCCCCTGGGATGCGTCGGCGGTCATGCGGGAGGCGCTGGTGGTGTCGGCGATCACGAACGCCGCCAGGGCGGAGGAACTCGGATTGCGTGGAGATGCAATTATTCTCTCCTGCAAAGTCAGCCATGTGCAGGATCTCATTGCCGTCTACAGGAACCTGTCGTCTCGCTGCGACTATCCTTTGCACCTGGGGCTCACCGAGGCCGGCATGGGCAGCAAGGGCATTGTGGCCTCCACGGCGGCACTGTCGGTGCTGTTGCAGGAAGGAATCGGTGACACGATACGCATTTCCCTGACGCCGGAGCCCGGCGGGGATCGGGCGCGAGAGGTGATTGTCGCGCAGGAAATTTTGCAAACCATGGGCATGCGGGCATTTACGCCAATGGTGGTGGCCTGTCCGGGTTGTGGAAGAACCAGCAGCACGTTTTTCCAGGAGCTGGCAGACAGCATTCAGGGGTACCTGCGCCGTCAAATGCCAATATGGAAGAGCCAATATCCGGGCGTGGAAACCATGAATGTAGCCGTCATGGGCTGTGTGGTTAACGGTCCGGGTGAAAGCCGGCATGCGGATATCGGCATCAGCCTGCCTGGCACGGGCGAGGTGCCTTCGGCGCCGGTCTTTATCGATGGTGAACGCAGCGTGACCTTGAAAGGCGACAGGATTGCGGATGAATTCCAGGAAATTGTCCGCAATTACGTAGAAAAAAGGTATGGCGCCAGACAAGCCGATCTGGCCGGCGATACCGCTGAAAACTTGGATTTGAACGGGTAATTATCTTGAGCAATAAAACAGCATTCCAGAAAGTCTCGGCCTTGCGCGGCATGAACGATATTTTGCCAGGCCTCTCAGCCCGCTGGGAAGAACTGGAGTCGATGCTTCGCGAGTGGCTTGGCTTGTATGGGTATCAGAATATTCGCACGCCGGTGCTGGAGCAGACGCGGTTGTTCGCGCGGGGCATCGGCGAGGTGACCGATATCGTCGAAAAGGAAATGTATACCTTCAGCATGTCCGCCGACAAGGAGGACAAGAGCGAGCTGATGACGATGCGCCCGGAGTTCACGGCCGGAATCGTGCGCGCCAGCATCGAGCACAATATGCTGTATGACCGTCCTCAGCGCCTGTATACAATGGGTCCGGTCTTTCGCCATGAGCGGCCGCAGAAAGGCCGCTATCGCCAATTTCATCAGATTTCCGTCGAGGCGTTGGGGTTCCCAGGTCCTGATGTGGATGCCGAGCAGATTATTATGCTGGCCAGGCTCTGGCAACGCCTGGGCATCAACGACATACGCCTGGAATTGAATTCGCTGGGCCAGATCGATGAGCGCAAGGCGCACCGGGATGCCTTGATCGCGCATCTTGAAAAGCACAAAGACATATTGGATGCAGACGGGCTGCGCCGCATGTATACCAACCCCTTGCGCGTACTGGATACGAAAAACCCGGTAATGCAGCAAATGGCCAACGAGGCGCCGCGCCTGTTCGATTTCCTGGGTGAGCAGTCATTGGCCCACTATACGGAAATCTGCCAGCGCCTGGATGAGGCGGGTATCGCCTATACCATGAACCCGCGTTTGGTGCGAGGACTGGATTACTATAACCTGACGGTGTTCGAGTGGGTGACCGACCGGCTTGGCGCGCAGGGCACCGTATGCGGGGGCGGCCGTTACGACGGGCTGATCGACCTGCTCGGAGGCAAATCTGCGCCCGCGGTGGGCTTTGCGATTGGCCTGGAGCGCTTGCTGGCATTGTGGCTGAATGACGCGGAAACGCAAACTGCGGCCGAATGTGATGTATATTTCGTTCACAGCAACCCGGAGGCCGCCCGCAGGGCATCTCGTCTGGCCGAGCGCGCCAGAGCACTTGGGCTGCGCTGCATCGTTCACGCAGGCAGCGCATCTTTCAAATCGCAGTTCAAGCGCGCCGATGCCAGTGGTGCTCGCGTCGCAGTCATTCTGGGTGAATCGGAAATCGCCGATGGGACCGCCTCGGTCAAATACCTGAGGCCCAACCCCGACGGGACGACAACCGAGCAGCAGAGCCTGCCCCAGGATGCGCTGGCAAGGGCGCTGCTCGATACCTGTGTCGGTTAAGGCACTTAAACATACAGGCAGTCGCCACGCGTGGTCTGCGTATAGCAATCAGTATAGGATAGTTGAACAATATGGCTTTTGACCTTGAAGAACAGGAAAAGATTGACTCGCTGAAGGCATGGTGGGATCGCTTCGGTAACGCGATTCTCAGTGTCATCATTGTCGTCATGATCGGGATATTGGGATGGTATGGCTGGAATTGGTACCAATCATCCCAGGTCAAGCAAGCGCTGGGCTATTATGAAATCATCCAGACATCGGCCAATGTCAAGGGCAGTGATAGCGAGGCCCGGATCGAACAGGCGGTCACGGAGCTCAAGAACAGTTACGGTGGCACCGTGTATGCGGCAAGAGGCGCGTTGTTGGCTGCCGATTTTCACATCCGCGAGCGTGCTTATGACAAGGCGGCGACGCAACTGACCTGGCTTGCCGATCAGGCAAAGGCGTTTCCCGAGCTGGCGCCGGTTGCGCGACTGCGATTGGCGTCGGTTTATGCCGATCAGAAAAAATTCGATGAAGCCCTGTCCCAACTGAGTAGTCCGCCCGAGGCGTTCAAGTCGCTCTTCGAGGACCGCAAAGGCGATGTGCTGATCGCCCAGGGTAAGAAAACTGAAGCCGTTGCCGCCTGGAAGGCGGCGTTGGCAGGCCAGCAGTTGTCGCCTGGCTTTGTCGATACGGTACAACTGAAAATCAGCGCTTTAGGTGGAGAATGAATATGAGGCTTCGACATACATCCCGTCGGTTTTTGCAATTGGGCTTGTTGGCCAGCGTGCTGGCCCTGGGCGGTTGCGGCATTTTTGACAATCCGTCCCAGTTTGAGCCGGTAGACCTGACCGAATACAGCCAGACGCAGGTGCCCGCGGCGGCCTGGACGGCGTCGATTGGATCGGGTAGCGGTGTCGGCTTTGCGCCCGCAGTGGCTGGCAATAGTGTATTCGCAGCGACGCCAGACGGCTCTGTCGTCAAGGTGGCGCTCGGCAATGGCGCCTTGGAGTGGAAAACCCAAGCGGGCGAGGCCCTATCCGCCGGTGTCGGCACCGATGGCAATATTGTCGTCGTTGCGGCGCCTGACGGCACGATTATCGCCCTTGACGGGGCGGGCAAGCAGCTATGGACCGCGAAAGCCAGCACAAGGGTTTCCACGCCGCCGGCGGTTGGCGGGGGGGTCGTGGTTGTCCGGGCCGACGATTACCGCGTGCAGGGCTTCGATGCAGGTAGCGGCGAACTGCTGTGGAACTACCAGCGCACCAATCCGCAACTGGCGTTGCGAGCGGTCTCGCGCATGATCATCGACAAGAACAGCGTGCTGGTCGCCGTGCCGAGCGGACGGCTGGTTTCCCTGGATCTGAAAACAGGGACACTGCAATGGGATGTGCTGGCCGGTCCCATTCGCGGCATGACCGACCTCGATAGCGTGACGGACGTGGTCGGCGTGCCTGTTTTGGTGGGCAACGGTATCTGCGCCGCGACCTATCAGGGAACGGTGGGTTGCTACTCAACCGGCCGTCCGGGTGCGCAGGCATTGTGGTCTCATCCATTCTCCAGCGCCACCGGCGTTACGCTCAATAATAATTCGCTGTACGCCACCGGCGTGCATGGGGAGATTGTCCGTCTTGCCCTGGGCAATGGTCAGCAGCAATGGCTCAACCAGGTGTTGAAAAACCGCGGCCTGACGAATGCAGTCTCCAATGGCAGCGTGGTTGCCGTTGGTGATTACGAGGGGTATATCCACTATCTGTCCGATGCCGATGGGCAATTGCTGGGCAGAGCCGAATTTGGCGGCGAGCCGATGGTTTCGCCTCTGACCGCGACGTCGCAGGGCATTCTGGTGCAAACCGGCGCGGGTAATCTTGTCATGCTTGGTGTGCGTTGAATAACATTTCTTTTAAGCCCGTCGTGTCGCTGGTTGGACGGCCCAATGTGGGCAAGTCGACACTCTTCAATCGTTTGACGCGGTCAAGGGCGGCGCTGGTCGCCGATTATGCGGGACTGACCCGGGACAGGCATTATGGCGAAGGGCGCGTCGGCAGTATCCCGTTTCTGGTCGTCGACACGGGCGGCTTCGAGCCCGTGGCCAAGTCCGGCATCCTGGTGGAAATGGCGCGGCAGACCAGCCTCGCGATTTCCGAGTCGGATGTCGTGATCTTCCTGGTCGATGCACGCGCCGGTGTCAATGCGCATGACCATGAGATCGCCCGTTTGCTGCGCAAGACCAAGGCCCATGTCGTGCTCGCCGTCAACAAGGCGGAAGGCATGAACCGGGGCATGGCGACTGCTGATTTTCACGAACTGGGGTTGGGCGAGCCGCATGCGATATCCTCGGCGCATGGCGATGGCGTGGTCGATCTGATCGAAGAGGCCTTGTCCAACGTTGCCGCTACCCATCAACCGTTGTCCGATATGGATATGGATCCGGCGATCGAGACCGAGGAAGCGGAATTATCCGATGAGGAAATCGCCGCCGTGTTGGCAGAGGACGAGGGTTCGGCGCCGAACAACGGGGAGACCGAGGCCGAAGCGTTTGCCGACCACCGGTTGAAGCTGGCTATCGTAGGTCGCCCGAATGTCGGGAAATCGACCTTGATCAATACCTTGCTTGGCGAAGAGCGTGTTATTGCGTTCGATATGCCCGGAACCACCCGGGACGCCATCGAGATTGAGTTTGAACGCAATGGGCGACGCTATACGCTGATCGACACGGCGGGTTTGCGCAAGCGCGGAAAAGTGTTCGAGTCCATCGAAAAATTTTCGGTCATCAAGACATTGCAAGCCATCGAGGCCAGCAACGTCGTTCTGCTGATGCTGGACGCGCAGAGCGAGATTTCCGAGCAGGATGCGCATATTGCGGGGTTTGTGCTTGAAACCGGACGGGCGTTGGTCGTGGCGATCAACAAATGGGACGGATTGGATCGGGACAAAAGAGACTGGATCGAACGCGAATTTGAGCGCAAGCTGCGTTTCCTGTCATTTGCGAAGATGCACACGATCTCGGCCCTGAAAGGGGCGGGCATCAGCCAGCTCATGCGCTCGGTCCACGAGGCGCATGAAGCGGCGTTTGCCAAATTGTCCACGCCGAAGTTGACGCGTGAACTGCACGCGGCAGTGGAGCAACAGCCGCCACCCCGCAAGGGTATCTTCCGTCCGAAAATGCGCTATGCGCACCAAGGCGGGCAGAATCCACCGTTGATCGTGGTGCATGGTAATGCCCTGGATGCCATTCCCGACTCCTATCGGCGCTATCTCGAGACGCGCATGCGCAGTGCCTTCAAATTGCAGGGCACACCCTTGAGGATCGCATTCAAATCGTCCAAGAATCCATACAAGAAGGAAGGGTAATTCATGAGTTCGTACTGGAGTGATTTTGTCAAGACGCTGGATCCTTACGTGCCAGGTGAACAACCCAAGCAAACGGACTTGATCAAGCTCAATACCAACGAGTCACCCTTTGCGCCTTCTCCCGCCGTGGTGCGGGCGATCTCCGAAGCCGCCAATGGACAGTTGCGCCTTTATCCCAGTCCTGAAAGCGATCTTCTGAGGACGCGCGTCGGATCCTATTATGACTTGCCCGCCGATCATGTCTTCGCAGGCAATGGCTCGGATGAAGTGCTGGCGCATTTGTTCCTGAGCTTGTTTCGCCACCATGGCAAGCAGATTCTATTTCCGGATATTACTTATAGTTTTTATCCGGTCTACTGCCGCCTGTACGATATCGATTATCAAACGATACCGCTAGCCGAGGATTTCAGCATCCGGCTTCAGGATTATCTGGCTTTGCCCCAGGAGACGGTCAGTGCCATTATCTTTCCCAATCCCAATGCCCCCACCGGAATCGCGCTGACACGTGATGAAATAGAGCGCCTGCTGGTGGCGCGCCCGGATTGCGTGGTCGCCATCGATGAGGCCTATGTGGATTTTGGCGCCCAGTCCTGCATTCCATTGGTCAAGAAGTACGCCAATCTGATCGTGTTGCAGACTTTGTCCAAGGCGCGGTCATTGGCGGGGTTGCGCGTCGGGTTCGCTTTTGCGCAACCCACGCTGCTTGAGGCATTGATGCGGGTGAAGAACAGTTTCAACTCTTATCCCGTCGACCGCCTGGCCGAAGCCGGCGCCATTGCGGCCTTCGAGGATCAGGCGTACTTTCTCGACACAACCGGCCAGGTGATCAAGAATCGGGAGTACCTGAGCGCGGAGCTGGCCAGGCTGGGATTCCAGGTCTTGCCGTCGAAGGCCAACTTCCTGTTTGTCTCGCATCCAGCACACGATGCGTCGGCGCTGTTGGGCGAACTGAGATCACGCGCAATTTTGGTGCGTCATTTCAGGCATCCACGCATCAGCTCGTTTCTACGTGTTACGATTGGCACAAAAAAACAGTGCGAAACGCTCATTAAGTCATTGTCTGAAATACTTTCTTAATCTAATATAGCAGATTACTGCTTTTATTTTGATGGGCCGGCATTGTTTTTTTGCGCTATAGCGCAATCTGGTATATCAAGGTAATCGCGTTGTTTTCAGTTGTAAACCCAATAACTATGGAGCCTAGCCAATGAGCACTAAAGGGCAATCACTACAAGATCCTTTTCTGAACGCTTTACGTAAAGAACATGTACCTGTTTCCATTTATCTGGTAAACGGTATCAAGTTGCAAGGACAAATTGAATCATTTGATCAGTATGTGGTATTGCTGCGCAATACCGTCACTCAAATGGTATACAAGCATGCTATTTCCACTGTCGTTCCTGCAAGGGCGGTAAGTTTTCAAATTGATGCCCCTGCCGAACAGGAATAATCATTTAAAGCACGAGCAAAAAGCCCGCCAAGCTGACTTGCGCGGGCCTTTTGTTTTTTAGGACGCTATGCGCGTATTAATTATTAGTGTAGATCTGGGTGACCTGGATCACGAGGCGCACGCCGAAGAATTCCATATGCTGGCCGAAGGGGCGGGCGCCGAGATCGCTGGCACCTTGACGGTCAGGCGTTCCAAGCCGGATGCGGCTTACTTTATAGGCAGCGGAAAACTGGAAGAGGCTGTCGCGATGGCCGAAGCCGAATCCGTAGACCTCATTCTCTTTGACCAACCATTGAGCCCGGCCCAGCAACGCAACCTGGAGCGTGAGTTCAAGCTCAGGGTGGTTGACCGCGTTGCATTGATCCTGGATATTTTTGCCTTGCGCGCCAAGAGCCACGAAGGTAAGCTGCAGGTCGAACTGGCGCAATTGCAGCATTTGGTCACGCGGCTTACCCGCATGTGGACTCACTTGGAGCGCCAACGCGGTGGTATTGGTATGCGCGGTCCGGGCGAGTCGCAACTGGAAATGGACCGGCGCATGATTGGCGCCAAGGTCAAGATGCTGCGCGAACGGCTGGCGCGCGTCGAACGCCAGCGCGCGACCCAGCGCCGTTCGCGCGAGCGCAGCAATACGTTATCTGTCTCGCTAGTGGGTTATACCAACGCGGGCAAATCGACATTGTTCAATGCCCTGACGCGCGCGGACGCCTATGCGGCGGACCAGTTGTTCGCCACGCTCGATACGACGACAAGACGCATCTGGATCGAAGGCTCGGGTAATGTCGTGGTTTCCGATACAGTGGGCTTTATTCGAGACTTGCCGACGACCCTGATCGCAGCGTTCAAGGCCACGCTTGAAGAAACGGTCCACGCAGACCTGCTTTTGCATGTTGTCGACGCCTCCAGCCCGCAAAGAGACGAGCAGATCGCCGAAGTTGATAAAGTTTTGGAGGAAATTGGTGCCAGCGATATCCCTCGAATACTTATTTACAATAAAATAGACCAGGCGGGTTACGAGCCACTGGTAGAAAGAAATGAACAGGGCGCGCCAGCCCGTGTCTTTGTAAGTGCACTACAACGAACCGGCCTGGAGGGATTGCGCGGGGCAATCGGTGAATTCAGGCCATCAATAGGAAACGAAGTTGCGACTCTTTAACATATTCAATCTCAATGATCCGGGTTGGGGACGAGGAAGCCAAAACAATAATAATTCCGACGAACCGCCAAAGCGTCCTGGCAGACCGAACGATGGTCCGCCCGATCTCGACCAGGTCTGGAATGATTTCAACAAACGCTTGAAATCCTTGTTCGGCAAAAAGAAGGGGAACAATAACAACGGTTTCGACCGTCCTCCCCAGAATAACGGGTTCACACCGTCTCCCAAGGCAACGCGTTATGGCGTGATATTCATCATCATCGCCGCTCTGGTGCTTTGGTTGCTCAGCGGGTTTTACATTGTGCGCGAGGGTAGTGTTGGGGTCATCACCCAGTTTGGCCGCTACCAGACCACAGTATTGCCGGGGATGCATTGGCATATGCCCACGCCGATCCAGCGCGTGGACAAGGTCGATATTTCTACCGTGCGCAACTTCACGTTCGGCTACAAGGGAGACCTGAACAACAAGGTGCCGGCCGAGTCCCTCATGCTGACAGAAGACGAGAACATCGTCGAAGTCCAATTCGCCGTGCATTACCGGTTGAAGGCCGACCTTCCTGGGGCGACCATGACCGAGCGCTCGCCGGCTGGCGATTACCTGTTTTCCATGGTCAATCCGGATGAATCCGTCAGGCAGGCGGGGGAAACCGCCATGCGCGAAATTGTCGGCAAAGAGGCCATGAACAACATTCTGTACGAAAGTCGTACGGCCGCGGCCAACAATGTCATGAAGCTGATGCAGCAGATCCTGAACCGATACCGCTCCGGTATCGAGATCACCTCTGTGGCCATCCAGAACGTGCAGCCGCCCGAGCAGGTGCAGGCGGCATTCGAGGATGCGATCAAGGCCGGTCAGGATAACGAGCGTCAGAAAAATGAGGGCAATGCCTATGCTAGCAAGGTGATTCCCGAGGCTCGCGGACGGGCTTCGCGCATGGTGCAGGATGCGGAAGGCTATCGCCAGGCGATCGTGGAGCAGGCCAAGGGCTTGGCCTCCCGCTTTGAGAGTATCCAGGCTGAATATGCCAAGGCCCCCGAAGTGACGCGTGAGCGCATCTATATCTCGACGCTCAGGGATGTCTTCGAGAATACTTCTAAAGTCTTGCTCGATACCAAGGGCGGCAACAACATGATGTATTTGCCTATCGACAAAATTCTTGAAGGGCAGGGCCGCAAGATCAGCCCGCAGCCTGATCGGAGTGGCATGAATCAACCTTCGGCGGAACCCTCGGCTGCGAACCAGCCGACAGGGAATGCTCCGGCTTTTCGCAATGAAAACCGCTTGAGCCGCGATAATTTTGACCGCAGCAGGTAAGAGGACCGATCATGAATAAAACAATTTTTGGCGCGGTTATCTTTGTCATTGCCGCATTTCTGTTCTCCTCATCGGTGTATACGGTGAGTGAACGCAATACGGCCCTGGTATTCAAGCTGGGGCAATGGAAACGCACGGTCTCGACGCCGGGCCTGCACTTCAAATGGCCTGCGCCGCTGGAAACGGTGGTCAAGCTCGATAACCGCATTCAGACCATTGAGTCCGGGGACGCCGAGCGCATCCAGACATCCGAGAAGAAAAACCTCATCATTGATTCCTATGTGAAATGGAGGATCATCGATCCGCGACTCTATTACATTTCGTTTGGCGATCGGCTGGATGCGGCGCAAAACCGCCTGGGCGCGCAGATCCGCGATGCCCTGAACGCCTCGGTTAACACGCGTACGGTGCGCGACGTTATCTCCCAGGAACGCCATGTGGTCATGGATGAAATCGTGAAGAATGTGGAGCAGCGCGCCAAGCCTCTAGGTATCGAGGTGGTGGATGTGCGCCTGAAACGCATCGAGTTCTCGCCCGAGGTGTCCGAGTCGGTCTATGCCAGGATGCAAGCCGAGCGTAAGGAAGAGGCCAATAGCCTGCGTGCCAACGGCGCGGCCGAGAAAGAAAAAATCCAGGCCGAAGCCGATCGCAAGGTCCGGGTGGAATTGGCTGAAGCCGACGCCAAGGCGCAGATTTTGCGAGGCCAGGGCGATGCCGAAGCCGCGGATATCTACGCGGTCGCTTATGGCAAGGATCCGGCGTTCTTCAGTTTCTATAACAGCATGGAAGCCTACCGGCAGACGTTCAACAGCAAAAATGACCTGCTGGTCGTAGACCCGAGTTCGGATTTCTTCCGTTATTTCAATCAATCGGGCAACAGCGCGGCACCTGCCCGGGCGCCCATGCCCGCGCAATAATTCGGAAATTGCGCTTTTGCGGGACTTAAGGCGGATTACAGAGTACAATATACTGTAAGTTTTAAGTCACTTTATCAATGCGATTCGGCTGCTTACGCAACCGAGTCGCATTTTTGTTTGGTTTCTACTGTTTTCAGACATGACGACAAGCAATTGGCTACTCCCAGAGCATCTTTCCGATATTCTGCCCGCAGAGGCGCGCAGAATCGAAGAGCTGCGCCGGGCAATGCTGGACCTGTATCGCAACTGTGGTTTCGAGCTCGTGGCCCCGCCTCTGGTGGAGTACACCGAGTCGCTATTTGTGGGCAATAGCCACGACTTGCCGCTGCAAACCAATAAGCTTGTGGATCAGCTATCGGGCCGCACACTGGGGATTCGGGCCGACATGACCTCCCAGGTCACGCGGATTGATGCCCACCTGCTTAACAGGGAAGGGGTGGCGCGCCTTTGCTATTGCGGCAGCGTGTTGCATGCCCGGCCTTCCGGGTTGCTGGCTGACCGGGAATTGTTGCAAATCGGTGCGGAAATATACGGGTATGCCGGATACGAGGCCGATTTGCAGATTATCGAATTGGCATTGGCAAGCCTGGCCTTGGCAGGCGTGGAAAGTCCAACGCTCGATTTGAATCATCCTGGCGTATCCCGGGCATTGATCGAGGCCGCGGGATTGCAGGATCAGGCGGCGACAGTCTTCTCGCTGCTTAAAGACAAGGATACGCCAGGTCTCAAGCAATTGCTGGAGGGCACGGCCGGGATTCCTCGCGATATTGCGACGGCTCTGGTTCGTCTTCCTTCGCTATATGGCGACGCTTCCGTGCTCAAGGAGGCGGCCTCCGCGCTGCCGGATCTACCAGGCATTCGCAAGGCGCTGCAAGCATTGGAGACATTGGTTTCGGCGCTGCAGGACACGGCGGTGGGCATCGATCTGGCGGACGTCAAGGGCTATGACTACCATTCCGGTGTCAGCTTCGCCATTTTCGGTCCGGGCTGGCCCGATGCCATCGTGCGGGGAGGCCGCTATGACAATGCTGGTGCATCTTTCGGTCGGGCTCGTCCGGCCACCGGATTCAGTCTTGATCTGCGCAAAGTCTCGGCGGGCCTGAAGCCGGCCGAACCCTCGCGCGCCATCCGGGCGCCTTGGGGAATGCAGCGTGAGTTGATGGATACGATCAAGACGTTGCGGCAGGAAGGCCATGTGGTTGTTCAGATTTTTCCGGGCACCATCCAGAGTATTGATGAATTTGTTTTCGACCGGGAGCTCGTCAGCGAGAACGGTCAATGGGTACTGAAAAGTGCCGGCTAATCGGGTCTCGGCGTCTCTCGCGCCGGGAATGAGATGAACTTTTGTACAAAGTCACTTTTATGAGCAAGAACGTAGTGGTAATCGGCACCCAGTGGGGTGACGAAGGAAAGGGGAAGATCGTCGACTGGCTGGCCGAGTCGGCGCAGGGCGTAGTCCGCTTTCAGGGCGGCCATAACGCGGGTCACACGCTTTGGATCAATGGTAAACGTACCGTCTTGCGTCTGATTCCGTCAGGCATCATGCATCCGCAAGTCACATGCTACATCGGCAATGGTGTCGTGTTGTCTCCCGAGGCATTGCTAAAGGAAATCGAAGAGCTGGAATCCGCTGGTCTGGATGTGCGCAGCCGCTTGCGTATTTCCGAAGCCTGCCCGCTGATCCTGCCTTATCACGTGGCGGTCGATCAGGCGCGCGAAGCGCGCAAAGGCGAGAACAAGATCGGCACCACGGGCCGGGGCATTGGCCCGGCCTATGAAGACAAGGTAGCCAGGCGCGCGCTGCGGGTCCAGGATCTGTATGATCTCGAATTGTTCGACGAGAAACTCAAGGAAGTGCTCGATTATCACAATTTCATCCTCACGCAGCACCTGGGCGCAGAGCCGGTGTCCTTCGACGAGGTCAAGAACCAGGCGCTGGCGTTGGCGCCGGTGATCCGGCCCATGGTTGCCGATGTATCGGCATTGCTGTACCAAGCCCAGAAAGACGGTCATAAGCTGCTTTTTGAAGGTGCCCAGGGTGCGCTGCTGGACATCGATCACGGCACCTATCCGTTCGTCACCAGCAGCAACTGTATCGCCGGCGCGGCGTCGGCGGGCGCCGGCGTTGGCCCGCAGCGGCTCAATTACGTGCTGGGTATCACCAAGGCCTACACGACGCGCGTGGGTTCCGGTCCGTTTCCGACGGAACTCAAAGACGATATCGGTTCCCATATCGCCAAGGTCGGCAATGAATTCGGCGCCGTTACCGGGCGTCCGCGGCGTTGCGGGTGGTTTGATGGCGCGGCGCTGAAGCGCTCCGTGATCATCAATGGCATCAGCGGCTTGTGCGTGACAAAACTCGATGTGCTCGACGGCCTCGAAAGCATCGGGCTTTGCGTCGGGTATAATCTGGACGGTAAAAAAGTCGATTTGTTGCCTTATGGCTACAAAGCGGTAGAAAGGGCGGAGCCCATACTGGAAACCATGCCTGGCTGGAGCGAATCTACGGTCGGTGTCAAGGAGTACGACAAATTGCCTGAAAATGCGCGTCGCTTCCTTGCCCGGATCGAAGAAATTTGCGAAGTTCCCGTAGATCTTATCTCTACCGGCCCGGACCGCATGGAAACCATCCTGCGCCGCCATCCGTTCCAAGATTAGCCTGCAAGGGAAAGCGCTACATGAGCATGCCAGAGAGTTCTGACAAACATCTTTGGATCAGCTGGGAAGAATATAACCGGCTGATTGAAAAACTCGGTCTGATCGTTCACCAATCGGGCTGGAAATTTGACAAAATACTATGTCTGGCGCGCGGTGGCGTGCGGGTGGGGGACGTCCTCTCCCGTATTTTCGATGTGCCCCTGGGGATCCTGGCTACAAGCAGCTACCGCGAAGCGGCGGGCACGGTGCAGGGTCAACTGGATATCGCTAAATTCATCACCATTACCCGCGGCACGCTGGATGGCAGGGTGCTGCTGGTGGATGATATGGTAGACACCGGCTTGACCTTCGCCAAGGTCCAGGATCACCTGGTAACCCAATATCCGGCCATCACAGAATTGCGTTCGGCAGTATTGTGGTGGAAAGGCCACGCCAAGGTGGAGCCGGACTATTTTGTGGACAAATTGCCTACAAACCCCTGGATTCACCAGCCTTTCGAGGATTATGACAGCTTGCGGCCGCATCAGCTCGAAGCCTGGGTAAGAAAAGGTACACAAAGTTAAGGTTTTGTGCTAGAATCTACGACTATTCTAGTGATTTATCCTTCTAATTTTTTAAAGATTACGCTTTCAATTCATGCCTAACGTACGATTAAAAGAGAACGAGCCATTTGAAGCTGCTTTGCGCCGCTTCAAACGCACCATTGAAAAAACCGGCCTGCTCACAGAACTGCGCTCACGCGAGTTCTATGAAAAGCCTACGGCAGAGCGCAAGCGCAAGCACGCCGCTGCGGTAAAACGTCATTACAAACGTATCCGTAGCCAGCAACTGCCTCCACGTCTGTATTAATGCGTCCAGTTGATTCCTGACAGCTTTGTTCAGGACTTGCTGGCCCGCGTTGATGTCGTCGACGTGGTTGGCAAGTACGTTCAACTCAGAAAGGGCGGAGCAAATTTACTCGGCCTTTGCCCTTTTCATAACGAAAAATCCCCATCCTTTACGGTTAGCCCCACCAAGCAGTTTTACCATTGCTTTGGTTGCGGTGCTCATGGTACTGCCATTACCTTCCTGATGGAGCACACTGGTGCCTCGTTTCCGGAAGCCGTGCGCTCGCTTGCGGCCAGCGCGGGCATGATCGTGCCCGAAGAACAGCGCAGTCCGCAGCAGCAAGTGCGTGCCAAGGAAAAGAAAGCCGAAATCAATCGCCATCAGTTGGTGCTGGAAAAAGCACAGGCTCTATATCTGTCGCTACTGCGTCAAAGCCAGCCTGCGATCGACTATCTGAAGCAACGCGGCATTACCGGCAAGACGGCAAAGCTATTCGGGCTGGGCTGGTCGGGCCACGATCGCAGCGGCCTGAAGCAGGTCTTCGACGATTACGGCGATCCATTGCTGACCGAGGCCGGTTTGGTCATCGAATCCGACGATGGCCGGCGCTATGACCGTTTCCGGGAACGCATCATGTTTCCGATTTTCAATGCGCGCGGCAATCTGATCGGCTTTGGCGGGCGTATTATCGGCAAGGGCGAGCCCAAATATCTTAACTCCCCCGAAACCCCGCTATTTAACAAGGGCCAGGAATTGTACGGCCTTTGGGAGAACCGCCAGGGTATCCGAAAGGCGGGGTGCGTTCTGGTCGTCGAGGGCTATATGGACGTGGTTGGCCTGGCGCAGCAGGATGTGGATTTTGCTGTCGCCACCCTGGGAACAGCAACGACGCCCCAGCATATCCAGAAGCTATTGCGCGCCAGCGATCGGGTGATCTTCAGCTTCGATGGCGATGGCGCCGGCCGCAGAGCGGCCTGGAAGGCGCTGAATGTGTGCCTGCCGTTCTTGCGCGACGATGTGTCGCTTCGTTTTCTGTTCCTGCCGGCTGAACACGACCCCGATTCCTTCGTGCGCGCCGAAGGCGCTGACGCGTTTCGCGAGCAGATCGCCCAGTCCAGGGTATTGTCCGCGTTTCTCCTTGAGGAACTGGCTTCCCGGCACAATCTGTCTGAGGCGGAAGGTCGGGCGGCCTGCCTGCACGAGGCCCGGCCGCTGATCGCCTCCATTCCGGCATCCGGTATCCGTACACAAATCGAAAATGACTTCGCCCGCATGATTTCGCTCACCTCGGAAGAATTGCTGCGTGATTTGGCGCGGTTCGAGGAAACGCAGCAGAATCGGCAAAAATGGCAGGAGGCCTTGCCGGACACGGCCAAACCTGCAGCCACGCCGGATCGGGCGGGCGACGATGGCGGTTCCGTCTTCGCCGACCTGCGCGCGCCGGCCGTCGCACAGGAAAGCGGCAAATTTCGATCGGGTGCTGGGGGTCGGCGCGGTGCCAGGCAAGTGACGCCGTTGGCACGCCGGCTGGTCAAATTGCTGGCGTCAAACTTGGAGTTGGCGCATGAGGTGACCGACCAGCAACTTGAAGTTTTGGGGTTCAGCCCCCAGTTTTCCTATGTGCGCGAATTTATCGCGTTTGCACAAGCCAGTCAGGCAACACACCTTGCGGCCCTGATACAGCGCGCCGAACCTGGCTCTGAACTAGCCAATATGCTGACTGGCCTGACCATTGATTCCTTTTATGAGGAAGCCTTGCCGGACCCCGTCGCGGAGTGGAATGATGCGTTGCACAAAATTGAATTTGCGCGCCTTAACCAGGAAAAGGAAAAACTCGTGGCGGCAGGACTGAGAACCGAGGCGGAGCGAGACCGGTATAAGGCGATTAGCGCCCGTATCCGGTTGTTAAAATAAGGGATTTTGTAAATTACTCGTGTATAATGTAAAGTTTGCTCGTCTCTGAACATACGCCTTTTTCTAGCCGCTTAAATAAAAATAACAAGCGGAATAATAGAAAAGGGCGTGTGCTTCTGTTGTTTTTGTTTGTTTGTTTTATCTGAGATTGCCGGAACTAACCATGACCAAATCCAGTAGTAAACCAACTTCGTCCAAGACAGCAGTAAAAAAAGCGGTTAACCAGTCTGCGTCAAAACCCAAGGCACCCGTCAAGACAGGTCGCGTAAACGCCAAGACGGCCGCTCCAGAGTCGAAGGCAAGATCTTCAGTGAAAAAAACGGTGGCTGTAAGCAAGGCAGCCAAGGCCACCAAACCGGAAACCAAAGTGAAAGATACTGCAGCAAAAGTAACCAAGTCAGTGCCCGCGGCAAAAGCCGGGGCGAAGGCAACCGTTGGCAAGGCAACCACGGCCACGCGTGCTACCGGCAAACCAAGCAAGGCCGAAACCACTGAATCTATTGTCACTGCAACCAGCAAGTCCGCGTCCGCCGGACAGGCAGCCAAGGCGCCGGCGGTTGCCCGGAAAACACCAGCTAAAAAGGCGGCCAAGCAGGCCGTTGCCAAGGCTGAACCCCAGGATGATCTGGACGAATTCGATCTTGACGATGACAGCGATTTCGACGCCGATAAACCCAGCAAGCGCAAGGCCAAGGTAGGCACGGGGCGCAAGCCAGGGCGGCCTTCCAAGAACAAAAGCAATGATGAAGACGACGATTTCATGGAGTCCGACGACGACGAAGTCGAAGACGTGCCTGATTTCAAACCCGCCAAGCGTGGCAAGCGCGGCGCGAAAGACACCAAGGAGGTGTCCAGTCGCGGCCCGGCCACGCCCGAAGAGCAGGAAGCGCGGCGCAATCGCCTCAAGCTGCTGATCAAGCTGGGCAAAGAGCGCGGCTACCTGACCTATGGTGAAATCAATGACCATCTGCCCGACGACTTGGTCGATGCGGAGGCCATTGACGGCATCATCAGCACCTTCAGCGACATGGGCATTTCTGTCTATGATCAGGCGCCCGACGCCGAAGCGCTGCTGCTCAGCGACAATGCACCGGTGGCGTCGTCCGACGATGATGTCGAGGATGAGGCCGAGGCCGCATTGACCACCGTGGACTCCGACTTCGGCCGCACGACAGACCCGGTTCGCATGTATATGCGAGAAATGGGCACTGTCGAGTTGCTGACGCGCGAAGGGGAAATCGAGATCGCCAAGCGCATCGAGGAAGGCCTCAAGCACATGGTGATGGCAATCGCGGCCTGCCCGACAACCATCCTTGAAATCCTGAGCCATATCCAGCGCGTACGCGATGGCCAAGCGCAAATCGATGAAATCGTCGATGGCCTGGTGACCGAGGACGGCGAAGAATATGCCGGCTCCGGCGTGCAGGAAGACGACGAGGCCGACGACGGCCCGGCCGGCGGCATGAGCAGTAAGCAATTGGAGATGCTGCGCGAACAGGCGCTGGATAAATTCAATTCCGTGGAAAAATGGTTCGGTAAAATGCGCGCCGTGTACGAGCAGGGCGGCTATAAGAACCCCGAATATATTCGTGCCCAGGAAGCCATCCTTGAGGAACTCATGGGTGTGCGCTTTACCGCGAAAATGGTCGAACGCCTGGCCGATACCCTGCGCAACCAGGTCGAAGAAGTGCGCCAGCTGGAGCGTGCGATCCTGCATACCTGCGTGGATCGCGTCGGTATGCCGCGCTCCTACTTCATCAAGGTTTTCCCAGGACAGGAAACCAATCTGAACTGGGTGCAGGAAGAAGTGAACAAGGGCGCCGCCTACGCGGAAACCCTGGAGCGCTCCATCCCCGATATCCATGAGATACAGCAAAAGCTGATTGACCTGGAGAACGCCGTTGTATTGCCGCTGAAGGACTTGAAGGACGTCAACAAGCGCATGGTCACCGGCGAGGCCAAGGCCAAGAAAGCCAAGCGTGAAATGATCGAAGCCAACTTGCGGCTGGTGATTTCCATTGCGAAGAAATACACCAACCGCGGCCTGCAGTTCCTGGATTTGATTCAGGAGGGCAATATCGGCCTGATGAAGGCAGTGGACAAATTCGAGTATCGCCGAGGCTACAAGTTCTCCACGTATGCGACGTGGTGGATCCGCCAGGCGATTACTCGCTCCATCGCCGACCAGGCGCGCACGATCCGTATCCCGGTTCATATGATTGAAACCATCAACAAGATGAACCGCATCAACCGCCAGATCTTGCAGGAAACGGGAACCGAGCCCGATCCCGCAACACTGGCGCAGAAGATGGATATGCCCGAGGAGAAAATCCGCAAGATCCTGAAAATCGCCAAAGAGCCGATTTCCATGGAAACACCGATAGGCGACGATGATGATTCCCACTTGGGAGACTTTATCGAGGACAATGCCACCTTGGCGCCGTCCGACAATGCGCTTTACGGTTCCATGCGCGATGCTTTCAAGGAAGTGCTGGATTCGCTCACGCCGCGCGAAGCCAAGGTCTTGCGCATGCGCTTCGGAATTGGCATCAGCTCCGATCAGACTTTGGAAGAGGTCGGCAAGCAGTTCGATGTCACCCGCGAGCGTATTCGCCAGATAGAAGCCAAGGCCCTGCGCAAGTTGCGTCATCCAAGCAGAGCTGATAAACTTAAAAGCTTTCTTGAAAACCAGTAATTGATTTTTCGGGTTCGTGCCTACGCAATTTAATTAAATTAAGTTAAGCGGCGCGGATTTGAATATTTGCCGGTGTTTTTAGCGTTGTGTTATTTGACCGCTTTGTTCCGGTTTTTTGGGGCAGGCGGTCAAAAAAAAAAATGGGATACCCCCTGTAGCTCAGTTGGTTAGAGCAGAGGACTCATAATCCTTTGGTCGCTGGTTCAAGTCCAGCCGGGGGGACCAAACAAGTAGTTTGATATCAATAAATTAGCCGCTTACTTAAGCGGCTTTTTTATTTTCTGATGACGCATATTTGGCGTTATATTTGCCACTGGCAAATATACAGTAGTCCATACAGTACTGTATAAACGGTGTAAAATTGCGCCCTTAGGCCCCTGATATTTTTAAATATACTCATTTTTCGAGCCCTCATTTATTCCTGCTGATCATAAGAGGCCAAGGTTAGATATGTATACGGAAGACGGTTTGCAAGTTACGCTATCCCCTGTTCAGTTGGCGGCAGTTCTATCCGATGCTTCTATAAGCGAAGGGGAAACGCTAAGTAACAGGCTATGGGGAGGCGCTGCTTTAATTGGCGGGCTACTTGAAATGTTTGGTGCTGGACTGATGTGTGCAGCACCAGATCCTACAACTGTGACAAAGGTAGGATGCGTGCTGGTAGGGGGCCATAGCGCTGACGTTATAAATACAGCAGCTAATCAGATTATGAGTGGCCGCCAAACCAAATACCGCAACCTATACTGCAGCCGCTGAATTAGCTCAACAGCTTGGCGCAAATAGAGATACGGCAAATAACATTGCACTTACTGTCGATTTAGCCGTACCAATAGGATTTGCCGCATTTGCTGGGGCGGTTCGGGTCGGATCAATTCAAGCAGGAAGAATCAGGTTAATTGAACACGAATCCCGCACTGGGTTAAGGCCAGGGGGACACACCATTGCAAAACACGTCGGCAAATCAAAAGAAGAATTACTACAGCGATTGAAAGAAACAGAAACCAGCAAATTTAGGCCGACTGCAGCCAGTACTTTTACGAATCTGGATATAGCAGAAAAGGCTGTATCACAGGCTTTAAAAGCGAACAAGTTAAGAATTGAAGAATGAGTAAAATTTCATCCAACCACGCCATTAGTGATCGAAAAAAATGTTGGATTTCCGGCCGGCTATTATATAAAGCGGGGGGCTACCGAATTAACAGCCACTTCAAAAATTAAAGTGGTGTTACGGTACGAAAGTTTTCATGGAAAACCCTACTATGTTTTGACCGCCTTCCCTACCTGGTGATAAATATGAATGGATATCCGCACCTCAGAAATTTGCTAGGCGCTTATCTGAATATAGACATTGATACGATTGCTGGAACCGATGATCCTGATGAAATCATCAATCATTACATTTTAGATACGCCCAAACCTATACTTGAAAACCTAATCATTGAGCTTGATCACTTTGAGCGAAGCTATAGTCAGAACCTTGATGAAGCGTTCGAAAAAGAATTTTCCCCAGAAATTGAGATTCCGGATGTTCATTCATTTTTTTACGATCTCAAAATCGCAATACAAAAATATTTGAGTCATCCGTAGCTTGTGGTGTATCGATTTCGATCTAATCTGGCAGACACCTTCTACAAAACGGGTAGCTGTAAGATCAGATTTGCGCTGGTACATCCAATCCCTACTGTTAGGGAATATACGCTTAGGTCACATCTCAGCTTTCGATGTTTGACGGCGTTGCAACCCTACCATTGCTTGACCACAAAGTCATGCTTCACCTTGCACTTGTAGAACCGGGTACCCTTGTTGACAGTCCATTGATGACTTTTGAACAGAAATTGCCGTTAAAAAAAAACAGATTTCACCGGGTTGGTTTCGTGATTGTCCCGGCGTGGTTCCGCGCTACTTCAAACGGGGCTGCCTTGCCTGATCCACTTTACAGAACGTCCAGCCAAAGTACGAGCCCTTTGTTCGTCGATTCGGCTTCCGCCGTCCCATCGGCCAGGAGGTGAGAAGTAGACTTGGGGCTTTGATCTATGGGTCAGTTTTAGCCTATGGGCGATAACGATCTTGCGATTCGCATTGATCAATGCCGCATAATAGGCTTGCTAATTACACCATTCTTGATAGGGTATTATCACGAACAAAATAATGATGATACAAAGCGGCCGCGGCATGCATGCCGATGAGCCAGTAAGCGGCGTTTCCGATCAGCTCATGCCAGTACTTGATCTGGCTGGCCAAGTCCGGGTTTTTTGAGATTAGTTGTGGTAACGACAGTCCCCAGAAAGGGATGGGTTTTCCCGCGCTGCTCAAAAGCAACCAGCCGGCTAACGGCATCGCAATCATCATGAGATAGAGGGCTAGGTGTGTCAGTTTGGATAGCAGGACTTGCCATGCTGGCGGTGAAGGCAGGATGCGAGGCGCCTGCGTGATAATGCGCAAGGCAAGTCGGACCCAGACTAGACAGAAGACGGTCAACCCCAGGATAAAGTGCCACTCTTTGAGCATATCGCGCCAGGGATCGCCTTTGGGGATATAGCCTTTGAGTTCAATGGATGCATATATGCCAATAAAGAGAATAAAAGTTATCCAATGCAAGGCAATCGAAAGGGGTGAATAACGTTCAGTTTTCTGTCGAAGCGAGTTCATTTTATTTACCATTTTGTTTTTTTTATTTTATTATCACATATATGATATTGCCTTGATTGATATCAAATTATTGTTGAATATTCAACATAAATGACAAACCACGGATCAGCGTGGATCTGTCGTTGCATAAGGATGCGCCAGGGTCGCCATACTGCCCGATCTGCCCGATAGCAAGCCATGTTTGGATCGTCCTGAGCGGCTTTGGTGGTGGTTGCAATTGTGGGACACGGTTGGCATAATGCGAATCTCAAGCTAGGCGACTGCGGTGCGCTTGACCATGTCGCCGGCATCAGAACACCACTGCAACTGAAAGGTAGCGCATTACAATGATTTTTTCGTACACATTCTTCCCTCTGATCTGAACAGCGCGATTCGTTCTTGCGTATTTCATATTGATTAGTTGAGCGGCTTCGCTTCGCGTGGCCGCATGAGGAATGTGTTATGTCAAAATCTGAAGAAAATCGCCTGACGGCGGAACAAGTCGAAGCATTTATTGTCAACGGGTTCGTCCGGATCGACCGTGCGTTTGAAGCCAGTTTGGCGCAGCAGTGCAGAAACGAGCTATGGGCTGAGTTGGGATTGCCGCCGGACAGCGACAATGACGATTGGCCACAACCGGTGGTGCGCATTGCATCAAAAGCTTCTCCGCCGTTTATCGAAGCAGCCAATGCGCCGAAGTTGCGTCAGGCATATGATCAACTTGTGGGGGAGGGGCGCTGGGTAGCGCCGCAAGGCTTGGGGACATTCCCGATTCGCTTTCGCTCATCCCTATCCCCAACCGATGTCGGCTGGCATGTCGATGCCAGTTTCGGCACGGATGATCCGGATTTCATGCAATGGCGTGTCAATCTGAAAAGCCGAGGGCGCGCGCTACTGATGCTATTTTTACTTTCCGATGTTGGCCCGAACGACGCCCCCACGAGAATTCGTACGGGATCGCATGCCGTCATCGCCCGGGAATTGCTACCGTATGGAGAGGCGGGCGCAACCCTGAGGCAGCTTTCAGCCAACGGATACGCTTCGACCGATTGTTGCAATACCGCATTGGCTATCGGGGCTGCGGGGACTGTATATCTATGCCATCCGTTTCTGGTGCATGCGGCTCAAACACATCAAGGAAGCGTACCGCGCTTTATGGCCCAACCGCCGTTGCTGCCGCAAGGGGAGTTTGACCCGACGCTACCCCCGTCACCCGTGCAAATAGCCATACGTCGGGCGTGCCGGCTTGCGTTCTGAAACCGACCCGCGCGCCTGGACTGGAAGCCGCACCAGGCGCGTGGGTGCTTGATCGTCGAAAGCGACTGTAACATGCTCGGATCGTGGTCTTGTCCATATCTGTATTCAAGCGTATATTTTTGTATATAATAGGGCTGCAAGGCGCAGGAGTTCCCTGTTCCTTGTCGCCCCATCCGCCCAATGGGGCGTTTTTATATGTAGCGCGCTTAATGTGTTGCGTGCTTGTCCGCCCGAAGGCGGCGGGTGCGGGACAATCTCGCATATTGCCATGCGCACTCAATAACAATCGCAGGAAAGACGCACCGGCGCCGGTGTGTCTATTTAGTGAAAATACTTGTTCGCCACGAATCTGCGGACGCGCCCCACATTCAGGAAATTGATATCTGTTCGCGTGCGTTCCGACTCCACGAGATGCACGAAGTCAAGCGCTTCATCGTCGCGCAACGTACGGCATTCGCCATTTTGATAATGAAATTTGATCCCGGGCATGCCGTATTCATAAAGTACGCTGACCGATAGAACCTGATTCATAAGTACCTCCAGATGAACTGATATAAGCGAGGCGGTTTTTTGGTTGTTTTTTGCGCAATCACTTATATGGACTCACCTGTATTCCAAGTGAGGTTCGCTGGCAAGAATACAAGGCTATTTTTGTAAGAATTGGCGAATTTCCCGCCGGGAAGAGGAAACTGTGCGTCGCCAGAGACGTTACCACGTGGTCACGGGCGCTGGCCATGGAAATGGGTCTGGATGCGGCCGGATGCGACCCTCAAAGAGGGTGGCGATGCATAGCGATAGCAGGCCCCATGGCCGCGAATGCGCAGTGGGCATGCCACTTGTATCCCATTCAAGGGGCAGGATACCTACTGCTACTGCGCGATAGCGCCTGGCACGCCGAGCCGTAGGCGGACATCCAGATCGAGAAAGCGGGTGTCGCGTTCTGAGATTGCCAGCGGTTCGATGGTTTCGGGACGGACCTGCACGATTTCGAAATGCATGTGCCTGCCCAACGCCTTCCACAGTGCATAGGCGGCGCGCGACTGGCGGGCGCCACTGACAAGTACGAAGCCATCTGACAGAATTTTGCTGTATATGGCGGTTGCTATTCCGCGGCCTTGATAGGGTGGTAAATATCTGGAATGGGCGCTGCGAACGGTGCGGTGAAAGCGCCGCGAGCCTTCTGGAAGGATATCAAAGAAGGAATACCCGACCAGTTTCCGGGTGCGGACATCAATCGCATAGACGCGCTGTTCGCGCGCGATTCTTCTGACCCGGAACTCCATGCCGGAAAAACACAAGTCGAATTTGGGAAGGGCAGGCAACGCATAGGGGCCACACGCCATGCGTTCTTGCATCGTTGCCAGTTCGCGTTCGATTTGTTCACTGCTGATGCGTACATCGAATCTCATCGATTTACCTACAATTTTCTGTGCACCTGGTCACCAGGGCAGATTTCTTCAACCCGATCGCAATGCCACCCAGTGGCCGCTTTGCAATTGTTCGGGGCGGGCAACGGCGGTCACGATGGCGCTATCAGACCAGAATTCGCGCATTACGCTGATTCCAGCGAAAATGCCGTAGCCTTCGCCGCTCTCGATGCGCTCGCCGGCCAGAATGCTTTCGCCTGAGACGATAGAGCGTTCCGCCGTAATGCTGCCGATAGCCTGGATGCCCCAGCCAGCTTTGATATCCATATCGCTTCGTATCTGTCCACCCGCCATCAGGCCTTGTCCGGCGGTCAGGGTTTCCTCAACCACAATGTCGCCACCGGCGCGCACGCTCTTGCTGCAATCGAGCGTGCCCTCGATGGTGATATCTTCCTTCACGATAATCAGTCCACCGATATAGGTGTCTTTGGCGCAATGCAGGCCCCAGCCGGCGCGCACATCTTCATTGCAACGAAAGCCGCCCATGGCTTGAATGCCCCAGCCGACGCGGACCGAGCCGCCGACTGTGATGGAGCCGTCACAATACAAATGGCCATCGATCAGTAGATCGCCGTGCACGTTTATATCGCCACCGACCCGTACGCTGCCTCCCACTGTCAGCGAACCAGCCACGCGCAGCACGGTATCGGAATGCAGGTTTCCGGCGATCTGCAGATCGCTGGCGACAACGACCGCATCGGCGTCCATATCATCGATTTCAATCTTGTTTTTAATAGGACCAAACTGATCGATCAGCCAACAGGCATCGGTAGGGCGTCCGTCTGCCAGAAGGGCATCGACCAGGCCCTGGTAGTCGCCGCCTTGCGGACTGTTTTTAAGAAACCAGCGAAAGCCGCTGGAGCATGGTTGTTTGGCCCGAATCGTTTTTTTGTTCAGTTCCATGTTCAATTCCATGAACGAAGCTCCGCCGCGGCCGAATCCGGCCGTGCAAGGTAGGAGCAGGTTAGCGTATATGCAGATGTGCCTAGGGGCGCACCAACGTTCTCGGTGCGCCCGGAATGCAGAAAGAGGAAGGCTGTTGGTCAGCCGTTATGCCGTGCGAGAGGGATCAGGTTGATGATCAAGTGCCATGCCTGCCCTGACGCACGGCCAAGGAAAGTACGGCGAACCACCTTAGGAATTGTGGTGTCAGCAGGACTGGGGGAAGATGTTTTGCCAATATGCCGGGCAGCGCCAAGCCTCGGACGCGGGTCCGATCGCTGGTGGGCTGGATGAGGGCAGTTGCATGCATGGCAAATGGTGATTGAAATGACAGGCCGATTGTATCATACGTGGCTTTTTAGCGTTGCGGGCGAACCGCAATGTGCCGCTGCACGCGATGCCATATCGTTTTCGTTGCGATGCCGGGATGCATCGGCCTTGAAAGCTATGTATGGCTGACTGGAAAATATCAGAGAATCTATCAAATGGCAGGCAAGATCCGATTGCCCTGTAATGACAGCTGTTATATTTAAGTCAGGTTCCAGTTGTCATGATTGCACTCGGGTTTTGGCCATGCTTGCCGGGAAGTGGCGTATCTGAGGCGTGTGGGGCCATCCTATCGCAGTCGGCCAACAGGCGTTGACGCGTTGTTACCAACGGAGGCTATTGATGGAAAAGATATCGGGAAAGGAAGCGGCAAAACCTGTTTTGCTGTCAGGTGGTAACCCGCAAATCGCCAAGGGCTATGGTAATGAGCCCGTGCTCGCGTATATTGCGGCGATGCCGGCGTGGAAGCGCGAGATAGGGCAGCGCCTTGATCACATGATAGAGACAGCGGTTCCAAATGTGCATAAGGCGGTCAAGTGGAACTCGCCATTCTATGGCCTGGAAAATGAAGGGTGGTTTTTGAGTTTTCACTGTTACGCCAAGTATATCAAGGTGGCGTTTTTCCGCGGGCTGTCGCTGCGCCCGGTCCCGCCGGTCGCGTCCAAGAGCCAGGATACCCGCTATTTTCATATTTATGAGACGGATGTCCTGGACGAAGCACAATTTTCAGATTGGGTGCGACAGGCCAGCCGGCTGCCGGGCGAGCGGATGTAGGTGATGCCGGTTTGCCCAAGGCAGTGCCAAGACGGTCCATGCAATCCGGAGCGCACAGGTATTTTTTATAATTACTTTAAGTAATAAATATATAACTAGAAATGTGTTAAGCTCTTTCCTTCACTATCCTAGTCGATTGCAGCATCGCGCTGTGGGCGACGCTTTTGAAAGAATAGGGGCAGATCATGATTGGCGTCGCCGACTCCTGTGGCCTGGCCCTTGCTGATTATCCAATCTACAGAGAGCAAACAAAGTATGTCGAAATTGCGGGCAATGGCGTGCCTGGCCATGATGGCGGCGAGTACGGGGCTTTTCGGCCCGGCCGTGGCGCAGGATTATCCTCGTCCCATTGAAGGGCTGCAGCAGCAAGGCATGCAGATTGTAGGTCCATTGCCTGCCGTGGGGGGAATGAAGGCCTATGCCGGCTACCTGGATCGCATGCCGTATGCGATGTATCTGACGCCGGACGGCAAACATGTGCTTGTTGGTTCAATATTTGACGCGGAAGGCAAGAATATCACGGAGGCGGCCCTGGAAAAGGCTGTCTCCACACCGATGGCCGATGCGTTGCGGGGTGCGCTGGAAAGCAGCCACTGGGTCGCAGACGGGAAAGCCGACGCACCTCGCGTGATCTATGTATTTACCGATCCGAACTGCCCGTACTGCCATCAGTTCTGGCAATTGTCCCGACCATGGATTCAGTCAGGGAAAGTGCAGTTGCGCCATATCGTGGTGGGTATTATCAGGGAGGATAGCCCCGGGAAGGCGGCGGCAATCCTGGGCGATGCCTTTCCTGCGCAGGCACTCAACAAAAACGAAGAAAATTATGCGAAAGGCGGCATTGCGCCGCTGCCGTCCATTCCCAGCGCGCTGAAGCTCAAACTGCTGGCCAACCAGGCTTTGATGGGGAATTTGAACGTGCATGCCACGCCGGCCATCTTCTATCCAGACAAGCAGGGTCGCTACCAGTTGCAGCAAGGCTTGCCCAGGGCCGAGACAATTGAAACGGTGCTGGGCTCCAGATAAAGTTACCGACAAGGAGAAACCATGCCCGATTCCAATCCCGCTATTTCCATGATTATTCATGCCTCCACCGCCGATAGCCTGAAACGCGCGCGAAATAATGCGGTCAACATCCTGCGCAGCGCTCCGGACGCGCAATTGCGTATTCTGGCCAACGCAGATGCCGTCCCGGCCGCGCTGGACGAACCACACGAGACCGACGCGGCATTGCTGGTGCTTTGCGAGACAACGCTGGCCAGGATCGGCAAGGCCGCGCCGCCATCTGTCAAGACGGAGCCTGGCGTAGCGCTATCGATTGCGCACATGCAACAGCAGGGATGGCTCTACATGCATGCCTGACCCTCGCCAGGCCGCGTATCGGCCTATGGGCAGTCATTAGTCGCGATACCAGTGGCTGCGACGGTATCCGCGATGATAGCCGCCGCGACCGCGCCAGTCATCGCCGCGACCGCGCCAGTCATCGCCGCGGTCATAGTGATGGTACCGGTTGCCGTAACCCCCACGGTCATGCCAGCCGCCTCTGCCGTGATCATGAATGATGCAGCCGGAAAGCGCGGAGAGCGCGAGTAGTAATACGGAAGCAGTCAGGATTTTCATGATAGGTCCTTATTGGGTTGATCCCGGAATCCATCATAAAAGATGCATTGAGAATAAGATTGTCTGGAACGTTAACCTGATTGCTGCGCGTTACAAGATATACGGGTGGGTCAGCTTGGCGCATCGGCATTTTTCTGCATTTAGCATGCGTTTGACGCGGTTTATGCTCCGGTCTTTCCGTTTTCCCGCGAATAGCTATTCTTGCCTGCCCTGCATTCACATGCCTCCACCAGCTGTGGCGGTTATGGTGTTTTCCCTAGGCCAATGCGGGGTTACCCCACCTTGAAAAATTGACCAAAAAAATGCAAGATTAATCTTGTTCTAATGTGATCACACAAACAATAAGACCGGATAAATGTAACTGCAAAAAAGTTCGCAAAATCCGGCTTGTGATCCTACCGCAAGACTTTAATAAGATACTGAATAAAAATCCTGGAGGAGGGCATAATGGCTGCTGTTCAACGCAGAAGTTTTCTGAAGTCCGTATCAACATTAGCAGCGGCGTCAACACTCGGAGTTGGGTATTCAAATGTGATTTTTGCAAAACGGGCAGATTTTCGGCTTAAGTTCGCCAATAATCTGCCCGTGTCGCATCCGCTGAATATCCGTGCCAAGGAAATGGTGGAAGCGATCAAGAAGGAAACCGACGGGGCTGTCGATATGCGGGTCTATCCCAGCAGCCAGTTGGGAAACGACACGGATACCTTGTCCCAGATTCGGGCGGGCGCCGTTGACTTTTTCACCCTGTCTCCGATTATCATGGGTACGCTGATTGCCAAGACCCAGATTTCAGGAATCGGTTTCGGCTTCAAGGATTATGAGCAAGTCTGGAAAGCCATGGATGGCGAACTAGGCGCGGCCGTCCGGGAAGAAATAGAAAAAAGCTCGAACCTTACCGCATTCGACAAGATCTGGGATAACGGCTTCCGGATTATCACCACGAGCTCCAAACCCATCAAGGCGCCCGATGATCTGAACGGCGTCAAGTTGCGCGTTCCTCCTAGCCCCCTATGGACGTCCATGTTCAAAGGGCTGGGCGCGTCGCCCACAACCATCAATTTTGCCGAAACCTATTCGGCGTTACAGACGCGTATTGCCGATGGGCAGGAAAATCCGATCACTTTGGTTGAGACGGCCAAGCTCTACGAAGTACAGAAATACGCGTCGCTGACCAATCATATGTGGGACGGCTTCTGGTTCCTGGCCAATCGAGATAACCTGGCGAAAATTCCCAAGGATATCCAGGAGGTGATTCGCAAGCATGTCATGGATGCCAGCCTCAAGGAACGTGACGACCTGGCCAAGCTTAGTCTTACGGTCAAGCAAACGCTCGAGAGCCATGGCATGGCCTTTAACGAAGTGGATACCGCGGCGTTCCGCGATAAATTGAAGAATGCCGGGTTCTATAACGAGTGGAAGAAGACGTTTGGCGATCCGCTGTGGGCAACGCTGGAGAAATTCACCGGAGCGTTGTCTTGAGTGTCAGTCTTGCCAGTGAACCGGCAGCAGTCAGTCCCCATGTGCTAACAAGGGCGGTGACGGCGCTGAAGTCTGCCGTGATGCGGTGCGTTGCCTTTCTTGCCGTTGTCATGCTGGTGTTTGAGACTGCGCTATTGTTTACCGGCGTGGTTTTTCGCTATTTTTTGCATCAACCCATCATCTGGTCCGATGAGCTGGCGCAGTCGGTCTTCATCTGGCTATGCATGTTCGGCGCCGCGCTGGCGCTGGACCGGCACGAACACATGCGGCTGACCGCGGTCGTGACGCGCCTGTCGGGACGCAGCCAGGCGTGGTTCGAGGCACTGGGGCTGGTGATTATCCTCACGTTTGCGGCTTACCTGATCGGACCGGGATTTCACCATGCGCAAGGTCAGATGGCAGTGACCTCGCCGGCATTGAATATCCCAGACGGTTTTCGCGCGCTGTCGATACCGGTGGGCATGTGCCTGTTTGCCTTTATTGCGGCAGCGCATTTGCTGACGCATTCGAAATGGCAAGATATTGTGTCGGCGGCGATCGTGGTTGCGGCTGTCGGCTATGGCCTTTGGTATTTCGCCGATCCGCTTTACGACATGGGCAACCTGAATCTGGTGGTGTTTTTCGTGATCCTGCTTGGCGCCTGCGTAATGAGCGGCGTGCCTATCGCATTCTCGTTCGGTATTGCCACGCTCGCCTATATCGTGGATATCGCCGACGTTCCTCCGTCTATCGTGGTGACCCGGCTGGACGAAGGTTCTTCGCATCTGGTGTTGCTGGCGGTGCCACTGTTTGTCGTGCTGGGCGTGCTGCTGCAATTGAGCGGCATGGCTCGCAAGCTGATTGATTTCATGTCTGCGATATTGGGCCATATTCGCGGCGGCTTGAATTATGTGCTACTTGGCGCCATGTTTCTGGTCTCGGGCATTTCGGGTTCCAAAGTGGCCGATATGGCTGCAGTCGCGCCTGCGCTGTTTCCCGAGATGAAGCGCAAGGGCGCTGACGAGAACGACCTGGCGGCCTTGCTGTCGGCAACCGGAGCCATGACGGAGACTATTCCACCCAGCCTGGTGCTGATCACGATTGGCGCGGTGTGCGGGGTTTCCATTAGTGCGTTGTTCATTGGCGGGCTGATGCCCGCGCTGGTATGCACGCTTGCTATTGCATTTGTTTGTTACCTGAAGTCCCGCCGGGCTGACGAAGGAAGCCGGGAGCGGGCCCGGGCATCAGAGATCGGCCGTACCTTTCTCTGGGCGTTGCCGGTCCTGGTCTTGCCCGTCATTATCCGCGTATGCGTAGTAGAGGGCGTGGCAACGGCCACGGAAGTCGCCTCGATCGGGATTATCTACGTCATTCTCTACGCGATCCTGTTGCATACGTTGACCCGCGGAGTCCCGCTGTCAAAGATTTACCCGATGCTGGTAGAGGCGGCATCGCTGTCGGGCGCCATCTTACTTATTATCGGCATCGCCACAGCGATGGCCTGGGCGCTCACGCAATCCGGTTTTTCGACGGCATTGGTCGACTTCATGACGCATATGCCGGGCGGCACGATTGGTTTCATGGCCGTCAGCATCGTGCTATTTGTTCTACTGGGCAGTATTCTAGAGGGCATTCCCGCCATCGTGCTATTCGGTCCGTTGATTTTTCCCGCCGCCAGGGCCTTGCATATTCATGAGGTGCATTACGCGATCGTTATTATCCTGGCAATGGGTATCGGGCTGTTTGCGCCGCCGCTGGGTGTGGGTTTCTATTCAGCGAGCGCGATCAGCAAGGTGAAGGCGGACAACGTGATCCCAAAGATGTGGTTGTATCTCGGCGTGCTGCTGATAATGACATTTGTTATTGCATTTGTGCCGTGGTTCTCCATTGGCTTCCTGTAAGCAGGGCAGTCATGATAATCCGTTAAAGCAATCCAATTCAAGAAGCAGGCAAGCACGATGACCGAGTCGAAATCAGTATCAGGTAGGGTAGCCGTCGTTACAGGCGGCGGTAATGGAATAGGGCGGGCAATCGCAGAAACATTCGCTCGCTCAGGGTACACGGCAGTCATTGCAGATGTCAACGAGGTGGATTCGCAAGCCCTGGTCGAATCACTGGCCGCCGAGGGCCTGAAGGCCAGATATCTGCGTCTGGACGTCAGTGATGCCGATAGCATCGACACTTTTTTTACGACGCTTGAGAAGGATTATGGGCGTTGCGACGTACTGGTGAATAATGCCGGCATCGCCAAGACAATCGCCTATCTGGACTACCCCAGGGACCATTGGGAAAAAGTCATGCAGGTGAACGTGACTGGCCCGTTTCTCATGTCGCAGTCGGCGGGACGTCTGATGCGCCGCAGCCAGTGGGGCCGCATCATTAATATCGCCTCGGTAAGCGGTGAGCGTGCCAGCTGGGGCCGCGCGGCATACGGCACCTCCAAGGCCGCCATTTTCGGACTGACCCGGCAGATGGCGCTTGAGCTGGCCGAGTTCGGCATTACCGCCAATGGCATTGCGCCGGGTCCGATTGACACCCCGCTGACCAAGGCCTTGCATACCGAGGCTGCGCGTGCGGTTTTTACCAATGCCGTGCCAATGAAGCGTTATGGCGCGCCGCAGGAAATCGCCAACGTCGCGCTTTTTCTGGCGTCGGACGAGGCCTCTTATATTAATGGCCATGTGGTGCCGGTCGATGGTGGCTACCTGGCCGCGGGCATCAGTGAGCACTAGCGGGTGTCGGAAGGCAAGGGCGGGGGCGTTTTATTGTTTTTGGGTATTGAGGATATTTAACAGGAGACATCAATGATGCAGGCATCGATAGCAGGCTGGGGGCATTCCAGGTTTGGAAAAATGGATGGCGTCGACCCCGAGGCCATGATCGGCGAGGTCGCTCAGGCGGCGCTTGAGCATGCCGGTCTCACTGCCGCGGATATCGACTCCTTGCATGTCGGTCATTACAACGGTGGTTTTCTTTATCAGGATTTTCCGTCGTCGTTATTGTTCAATGCGCTGCCCGAATTGCGCTATGCGCCCGCCGTGCGGGTGGAAAATGCCTGCGCCACAGGTTCCGCCGCTATCCATTCGGCGTTGAACGCGGTGGCCAGCGGACGTAGTCGTTATGCCCTGGTGCTGGGTTTTGAAAAGATGTCCGAGCTGACGACGCCGGAGATTGGCGATGTGCTGCTCAAGTGTTCCTATGCCAGGGAAGAGGCCGGTATCACGGGCGGTTTCGCCGGCCTGTTCGGCAATGTGATCGCCAAGCAGTATTTCGAACGCTATGGCGATCAGTCGGATGCGTTGGCGATGATTGCGGCCAAGAACCACAGCAATGGCGTGCTCAATCCTTATGCGCATATGCAGAAGGATTTTGGCTACACGTTCTGCCGAGAGGCGTCAGAGAAAAATCCCTATGTGGCGGGGCCGCTAAAGCGAACCGATTGCTCGCTCGTTTCCGACGGTGCAGCCGCCTTGGTAATTTGCCGTCCCGCAGATATCCGACAACGTGATAACCATGTCAGTTTTATGGCGGCGGCGCAAGTCAATGATTTTTTGCCCTTGAGCCGCCGAGATCCCATCGTGTTCGAAGGAGCCAGCCGGGCCTGGGGAAAGGCGTTGGGAGAAAGCGGTTGCGCACTGAGTGATCTATCGTTCGTCGAAACGCACGATTGCTTTACGATCGCCGAACTGATCGAATATGAGGCTATGGGCTTGGCCAAACCTGGAGAAGGCGCCAAGGTTATTCTCGATGGAATCAGCACCAAGGATGGCGGCTTGCCGATTAATCCTTCGGGCGGACTCAAATCCAAGGGCCATCCGATAGGCGCGACCGGCGTTTCCATGCATGTGATGGCCGCCATGCAATTGAGCGGTCAAGCCGGAAGCATGCAACTGCGCAAAGCGGACCGCGCCGGCGTTTTCAATATGGGCGGCTCTGCGGTCGCCAATTATGTCAGTATTTTGCAGCGCGGCGAAGGTTGATCTTTCGTGCCTTATGATGGAGTGCAGGTGGGTGTCATGCTGAGGCAGGTAAAGAATATTGGCAATTTTCTGACGGATGTCAGCCGTCGCTATGGTGATTGTCCCGGATTGATCCAAGGAGACGTCACGTATTCCTGGCGACAGCTCAATGAAAGAGTCGATGCGCTGGCGCATGCGATGCGTGCGCTTGGCGCAGGCAAAGGCGACCGCATCCTGATTCATTCGACCAACAATGTGCAGCTATTTGAAAGTTGCTGGGCGGCATTCAAGCTGGGTGCCATTTGGGTGCCCACGAACGTCAGGATTACCGAGGATGAGGTCGCATACCTGGCGCAGGCGAGCCAGGCGCGCATTGTTATCTATGATAGAGGTTACCAAGGCCATGCCGATCGCTGCCAAGCGGCCTCGAGGGCCATCACCGATGTGATTTCAATTGGCGAACCCAGGGTGGGCGAGCTGGCTTATGAAAATTTGCTGAGCCAGTATCGCGATCGGGGCGGCTTTACAGCCGTGGATGTCGATTATGAAGATCCGTTATGGTTCTTCTATACGTCGGGTACAACGGGCTTTCCCAAGGCCGGCGTATTGTCTCATGGACAAATGGCATTTGTAATCACCAATCACCTGGCGGATTTACTGCCCGGCATCAACCAATGGTCTCGGTCGCTGGTCGTGGCGCCGTTGTCCCATGGCGCCGGCATCCATGCTATCGCCAATACCGCGAGGGGGGCTGCCAGTGTCCTGCTGGCCGGCGCTAGGCTGGATTGCGAAGAGGCCTGGCGACTGATCCAGACGCACCACGTCGACAACATGTTCACGGTACCGACCATTGTCAAGATGCTGACCGAGCACCCCGCGGTAGATCGGTATGACCATTCATCGCTGAAGCACGTGATCTACGCCGGTGCGCCGATGTACCGGGAAGATCAGAAGCATGCTTTGAGAAAACTTGGCAAAGTCCTGGTACAGTACTATGGCCTGGGCGAAGTCACCGGCAATATTACCGTCTTGCCTGCCGATATGCACCAGGACGAAGATGGCTTGCCGGATTCCAGGCCCGGCACCTGCGGCTTTGTCAGGACCGGCATGGAAATCGCGATTCTTAAGGAAGATGGCGCGCAGTGCGATCCGCTGGAAACGGGTGAGATATGTGTTCGAGGGCCAGCTGTTTGCATGGGATACGATAATAACGAGGCGGCCAATGCAAAAGCCTTCCAGTATGGCTGGTTTCACACCGGCGACCTCGGGCACCTGGATCACGAAGGTTTCCTCTATATTACGGGACGCCAGTCCGATATGTATATTTCCGGTGGCTCCAACGTGTATCCACGCGAGGTTGAGGAATTGCTGCTCAGTCACGGGGCAGTTTCGGAAGTGGCGGTTTTCGGCATTCCCGACGAGAGGTGGGGCGAGACCGGTGTCGCGGTAATCGTGTGCAAGCCCGGGGAACAGACGAGCGCGGATGCGCTGGCCCAGCATCTGCATGGTCGGCTTGCGCGATACAAGCATCCGGCCAGATATTATTTCTGGCCATCCATACCCAAATCCGGCTATGGCAAGATTGTCAAGAAAGATTTGCGGCGCCTGGTGCTGGAAGATGGAAAAACTTAGTTCTCGCGTCGTTTCTTTGGCAGGGGATAGTGTACGCCATTACCGATTGGATATCCCTCAGGGAGTCAGCTTGTGGGAAGGGGTATCGCAAGCGTTCGCGGCAAGGGAAGTCCGCTCGGCGCATTTGGATTTCATGCCGGCAAGACTATCTTCCGTCGTCTATTTCACCGGCGCTCCGGATCCCGAGGGCAAGTGGATTGCTCGCTATGGAAGTCCAAGACACATGGGACCGACGCTGCTGCTCGGGGCAATGGGGATCTTCGGACAAGACCAGCATGGCATGCCGTTGCTGCATTGTCATGCGAGCATGCGATCGGATTCGGCGGGTTTAGTCGGCGGACATATCGACCCGACGCAGTGTGTCGTCGGCGATGCCGGCTTGCGTATTTATGTCAGCGAATCGATCGAGATCGGCTTCCGGGCAAAATTGGATGCCACCTCCGGAATGCACGTTTTCCATCCGCATCGTAATGATAGCTACCTGGCTCAAGCGGATGCGCAGCGCGGGAGTAGGGAAGGAACGAGCGCAGCTAAACACGAAAAGGAAAAAAATGGAAACCCAGATTAGCATGTGCCAGCCGGGGCGGGTGGTCGCGGCCAGATTTTTCTGTAATGACGATTTGGTGACGGGGTTCGAGGATATCTGCCGTGAGCACGGGATTAAGCAAGGTGTCATCAAGGGCGGATTGGGCAGTCTTTTCAAGTCTACGCTGGAAGTCATGACCGATAGGGGGATACCGCGTGCGGTCAATGTGGAAGGATTCGCAGTGGAAATCCTGAGCATGAATGGACATATCTATCAAAAACCGGATGGCGGCACGGGTATCGATCTGTTCGGGATGGTGTCCAATAATACGGGACAGGTCTATGCCGGACGTTTTGTCAAAGGCGCGTCGCCTGTCTGCATCACGATTGAAGCAATGGTGCAGGAGTGGTTGGGGGTCGACGCCGTTTGATGCATAATCCCGCTCGTACCCGCCAGATCGGGTCGGCTTCCGGTGGCTGGCATGCAGCTGGTCTCACATTGCGTCGCCCAACGGCCCGTGTGCAAAGGCCGTCTGGCCACGCCGTGCAATTCGCTTGGCGTGGATTCGTCAGGAGCCGATGCCAGAATCAAGCCTTGCGGCCTGCCTGGGCAGCGGTCGGCGCCTGCGTGGCTTCCCAGTATCCTTCGGCGGCGTAATGCTGTTTTAGCATATCGATAAAGCTACGCGTACGTTGGGGCAGGTGCTTGCGGTTGGGCAAAATGGCATAGATGCCGTTGGGGGCTGTGGCAAAGTCGTCCAGGACCGTAACCAGCCGACCCGCGGTCAGATCGGCCTGCACTTCCCATAGCGAGCGCCACGACAGGCCGAATCCGCTGAGCGCCCATTCATGCAGGACGCTGCCATCGGAACAGGCCAGGCGGCTGCTCGGTTTGAACGCCTGCACTGTATTTTTTTCCCTGAAAAGCCAGCCTTTGTTTTGGCTGCCCTGTGGTCCCAGCGACAGGCATTCGTGCTTGGTCAGATCAGCCGGCGTGGCTGGGATGCCGTGTTGCCTCAGGTAGTCTGGGGAGGCGACGACAACCCGTCGATTATCCGCCAGTTTGATGGCAACCAATTGAGAATCCGGCAGATCTCCGATTCGGATCGCGCAATCGTACTGTTCTTCAAACATATCGACGATCCGATCCGTCAGATCCAGCGTGACGCGAATTTCAGGGTTGTCGCGGCAAAAATCGGGGATATAGGGCGCAACGTGCTGGCGGCCGAATCCGGCCGGCGCTGTCAGTCTTAGCGGACCGGCAATCTTGACCTTGCCCTGGGTAATCTGGCTTTCGGTCTCGGCGAGATCTTTCAGGATTCGCTGGGCTTCTTCGACAAACGCCAGGCCTTCCGGGGTCAGGGTCAGCTTGCGCGTGGAGCGCATCAGGAGTTTGACGCCCAGGCGCTCTTCCAGCGCATCGATGCGCCGGCCCATCATTGCCGGGGCAATGCCTTGCTGCTTGGCGGCAGCGGAAAGCGTGCCTAGCGTGGCGACGGCGACGAAGCTCTCGAGTTGCGTGAAGCGGTCCATAAGTCCGGAAGATTAAAAATGACAATTGACTGATACGGCAATTGTAGCGCCGAATGTTACCCCTGGTGGGTGACGACGCTGCGTTTTCTGTGCCAGGGTCTGTGGTAGTCAATAGCCGAGCGGGGCCTTCATTGTATAGTTCCAATCGCGTCGCCCAATTTCCCGGCCTTGCGGATCGTAGGTGACTTCGCAGAAAATGGCGCTGCGGTCCGCACGGACAGCGACAATTGTCGAGCAACGGGTTCCATAGGTGTCGCTGATAATAAACGGGCTGCTCAATAAGCGCTCACGCTCCAGCGGGATCCCGGTATCGGGCAGCATGTCGTCGGGAGCGGGTGTCGTGTCCCTAAGCAATGTGAAGACCTGCTCAAGCGCGGCCTTGTTGCCGCCTAGCGCCAGCGCGTCGAGACCTGTGCGCAGCCGCTCGGCTTTGGGCCAGGGTGTATCGAGCAAGTGATTCGATAGAATGTAGCTTCCTGGACCGAGTGTTCTCGGGCCCGCTGCCTGGCGATTGCCCGTGTAGACAATGTGTCTGGTATCTCCGACGATCAGGTTGAAGCCATTATATTTCGAGCCCGATGACCAGACTTGATCGGCGTAGTCCTGGGCATCGAGTGTGCCATCCAGAAAATCGCCGACGAGCAACCCCCGGGTGGGTGCATGAGGAAGCAACGCAGCGGGGTCCCGATAATTGGTGAGGATGCCGAAATGGCCGCTGCGGTTGATACCAAGCCAGGTGCCGCCGCCGCTGAGGTCCAGTCCCGAGATGATATCGGGGTTGCCATCCCAGGGCGCTGCCGCTGCTGTCGGTCGTCGATGGAATTCATCGCGGTTGGCGGCAATGAAAAGGGGCCATTCGGGGTGGCGGGCGATGGACAGGTAGACAATGCACATAATGATCGGGATGTAGCGGACGCAAGGCGACGATATCTGTGCATCATACTTGATTTGCCGGCCAAGGCCTACCCGGATTATTTCAGCTCGTAGCCAATTCCTGCCTGGTGAGCAAGGCATTGAGCCGGAACAGGCGCTCCCGCCTCAGCACCGTCTCCAGCGGCTCTTGCGGCCTGCCGATGCGCGTGGCATCGGCAGGGATGAAGTCGAGCAGGCGAATCAGAAGATCGGCGTCGATGTCATGGCATTTGACAAGAAAATCATCGGGTGAATACAAGGACAGGCCGCAGGCGCGTAGTTCGCTGCGATTGAAGTCCCGCAAGTTGCGGGTGAGAATGCCAACTCCTGCGCCAGGATATAAGGCCAGGGCGGCACGCCCGGCGGCGATGACGTGCCAGTCTTTGGGATCGCTTTTGTGCAGGCCTTCCTCGAATTGCTGCACGATGCCCATATTGGCGTGGGGAAATGCAATCTGCATCTGTTGCCATTCGGCGGCGATTTCGGCTTCCGGCACGTCCCAGACCCGACTGGCGTTGCGCCGCCACTCTTCGCCGATATAGTCGGCCCAGATCGGCTGGAACAGGCCGGCGCGCGCCAGACGCAGCAGCAGGTTCTTCAGTACGGTGGACATCAGCACGCAAGTGTCGATAACGACATATTGCGGTAAAGACGCGCTGGACGCCCGCGGCGCCATGTCGACAAGGGTGGGATTTAAGTCAGGGGAGCCAACATTCATTGCAAGGAAAGGCCTGGTAGGTAAAATGAACATTTTAGCGGTTACCGGACGCGGCTGCGTCGGCAGACGGGCCGGCGGGCAGATGAAATGCGGCAGGCGCTCCGCTCAAGTTCTTGAAATGTTTGTAATTGTCACTATGTATTAAGCAACCTGGCCATTGGGATGGCCATCATTGAATATATGGGATGAATCATGAGATTTGACAAATTAACGACAAAGTTTCAACAAGCGCTCGCCGATGCGCAGAGTCTGGCGGCCCGTAATGATAATCAGTACATCGAGCCAGTGCATGTGCTGGCTGCGCTGCTATCCGATGCGGACAGCGGAGCGGGGAGCCTGCTGGCCCATGCCGGGGTCGCGGTAAACCGGCTCGGTCCCGCGCTGGAAAATGCCATGCAAGGCTTGCCGCAGGTGCAGGGTGGCGACGGTAACGTTCAGATTAGCCGAGAGCTCAATGGCTTGTTGACTGCGACTGACAAAGAGGCCGCCCGGCGCGGGGACGCGTTTATCGCCAGCGAGCTCTTTTTGCTGGCCTTGGCTGATGATAAAGGGCAAGCTGGGCGCATTTTGCGCGACGCCGGTTTACAGAAAAAAGCGTTGGAAACCGCGGTGGATGCGGTGCGCGGCGGTGCTTCGGTGAATGACCAGGAGGGCGAGAGCAATCGTCAGGCCTTGCAGAAATACACGACCGACTTGACCGAAAGGGCGCGTCAGGGCAAGTTGGATCCCGTCATAGGTAGGGACGATGAAATCCGCCGCTCCATTCAGATCCTCCAGCGCAGAACCAAGAACAATCCCGTCCTGATTGGGGAGCCTGGTGTTGGTAAAACCGCAATTGTCGAGGGGTTGGCGCAACGGATCGTCAACGACGAGGTCCCTGAAACCCTGCGGGGCAAGCGGGTTTTGTCTCTGGACTTGGCGGCATTACTGGCTGGCGCAAAATATCGCGGTGAATTCGAGGAACGCCTGAAAGCTGTGCTCAAGGAATTGGCGCAGGACGACGGCAGTAATATTGTTTTCATCGACGAGATCCACACAATGGTGGGCGCGGGCAAGGCCGAGGGCGCCATGGATGCGGGCAATATGCTCAAACCCGCGCTGTCGCGCGGGGAGTTGCATTGTATTGGCGCAACGACCCTGGACGAATATCGCAAGTATATCGAGAAAGACGCCGCGCTGGAGCGTCGTTTCCAGAAGGTAATGGTCAACGAGCCTGACGTGGAGTCTACCATCGCCATATTGCGCGGCTTGCAGGAGCGCTACGAATTGCATCATGGCGTGGACATCACGGATCCTGCGATCGTGGCGGCGGCAGAATTGTCTCATCGATATATCACCGACCGCTTCCTGCCCGACAAGGCAATTGACCTGATCGACGAAGCGGCGGCGCGCATTCGCATGGAAATCGATTCCAAGCCGGAGGTCATGGATCGTTTGGATCGGCGTATTATCCAATTGAAGATCGAGCGCGAAGCCGTGCGCAAGGAAACGGATGAGGCTTCGGCCCGGCGTCTCAAGGCAATTGAGGACGAACTGGAGAAGCTGCAACGCGAGTACAACGATTATGAAGAGGTCTGGAAGTCTGAAAAGGCCGCGGTGCAAGGCGCGCAGTCGATTAAGGAAGAAATTGAGAAAGTGCGGGCCGAAATGGCTGAATTCCAGCGCAAGGGCCAGTACGAAAAACTGGCTGAGTTGCAGTACAGCCGCCTGCCCGAGCTCGAGGGGCGGCTGAAGGCGGCGGAAGCGGACGAGGGTACCAAGGCCAAGCCAAAATTGCTGCGTACCGAGGTCGGCGCCGAGGAAATCGCCGAAGTGGTGTCGCGCGCAACGGGTATTCCCGTGTCGAAAATGATGCAGGGCGAGCGCGAGAAATTACTGGGCATGGAAAACTTCCTGCATAAACGCGTCGTGGGCCAGGACGAGGCAGTAACCCTGGTGTCCGATGCAATCAGGCGTTCCCGGGCGGGACTGTCCGATCCTTCGCGCCCTTATGGTTCTTTCCTGTTTCTGGGGCCGACTGGCGTGGGCAAGACCGAATTGACCAAAGCGTTGGCGGGTTTTCTGTTCGATTCCGAAGAGCACCTGATTCGCATCGACATGAGCGAGTTCATGGAGAAACATTCCGTCGCTCGTCTGATTGGGGCGCCTCCCGGCTATGTTGGTTACGAGGAGGGGGGGTACCTGACGGAAGCGGTTCGCCGCAAGCCATATAGTGTGATTCTGCTGGATGAAGTGGAAAAAGCGCATCCGGACGTGTTTAACGTATTGCTGCAGGTGCTCGATGATGGCCGACTGACCGATGGTCAGGGTAGGACCGTGGATTTTCGCAATACCGTGATCGTGATGACCTCCAATCTCGGGTCGCATCACATCCAGAGCATGGTGGGTGAACCGTACGAGACCATCAAGAGTGCCGTCTGGGAGGATGTGAAGCAAGCCTTCAGACCCGAGTTCCTGAATCGGATCGATGAGGTGATTGTTTTCCATTCCCTGGATAGTTCGCAAATCTCCGCGATTGCGCGAATTCAGCTAGATCGGCTGGCGCAGCGGATGGCGGTCCAGGATATGCATTTGCATGTGTCAGATGCGGCATTGGCGTTGTTGGCCAAGAGTGGTTTTGACCCCGTGTTTGGCGCCAGGCCGTTGAAGCGTGCCATTCAACAACATGTAGAGAATGGCCTGGCAAAACGCATACTGGAAGGGGAGTTCGCCCACGGCGACACCGTTTTGGTCGATGTCAAGGGTGATGATTTCGAGTTCAGTCGCGAGAATAGCGAGGTTTCGGCCTGATTTGTTGGCGCATCAAGCGCTGCCTTATTACCCAAAAGCCCGGGATAACCCGGGTTTTTGGGCGTAGTTTGAAGTTTTTATGACGGATGGCTATACTAAATCAAATAAAAATTCATTGACACAAGTTGTTTTTACGGACATAGTGTCAACGTATAAGATATTCAAGTTAAAGGAAGCCGTGCTTCGTTATAAACGGAAAAATGCTTCTGGTTCCAGCGGTACGTTTGCATGTGTCGTCTCCTTGAAGTCTTGTCCCCAGGAGATAGGATTTATCTCAAGTTTTTTATATATCAGGAAATCGACATGTCGACAGAATCAGGAATTGTGAAGTGGTTTAACAACGAGAAAGGCTTTGGTTTTATCAAGCCTGCCTCAGGTGGCAAAGATCTGTTTGTTCATCACACAGATATCATTGGCACAGGCTACAAATCTCTGCAGGAAAACCAGGAAGTGACTTTTGTTGTTGCTGAAGGTCCTAAAGGCCCACAAGCCAAAGAAGTAACTGCAATCAAATAATTTGCGCAAGCAAATGAAGATACCGCCTTCGGGCGGTATTTTTTTGTCTGTGGAAATTACGCAACAGCTTTGCCGAGCAGATGAATTATTTAATATTAAGTTACAAATAAACGAAAATGTGCGCCCGCGCGGTTTCGTCAGGTAGGGCAGTTCCGCCTTTTATCCCTATGATTGCGTGCTTCGCCGGGGAAGAAAGCGTTTGGGTGATTGCATTGAATGCATAAATGTTCTTGAAAATGAGAATAGTTATTATTACAATGTAGAGCTGATTTGCAGAAACCTGCTGTGCCCGAGGCAAGCCGAGAATATCCGCCAAACCGCGGTTGTCGCTTTGTATTGGGCTTGTCTTTTCAAGAATGCACAACGTATCAAATTACCCTACGGCAGTCCCCCTTTCGTTCAGACTGACTGGTCTGGTCGCATCGCTGGCGGTTCTCACCGGGCTGGCCTATATTGGCTCGCTCGATACGACTACGCAAACGGTTCACGCCCAGGATGCGCCAGTGGTGGTGACAATCATTGATGAACCTGTACGTCAACCGCCAAAGGGGGAAGCGCTGATACCGCCACCTCCAGAGCCCGAGGCGCAACCTGAGCCGGAACCGGAGCCAGAACCTGAGCCCGAACCCGAGCCGCAAGAGGTCATTCCGCCGCCCGAACCGGTGCCGGACCCGGTGTACGAGCTAAAACCAGAGCCCAAGCCGGTCGTCGAGCCTAAGCCGGAGCCCAAACCCAAGCCCAAGCCCAAACCGGAGCCAAAACCCAAGCCCAAGCCTAAACCTAAACCAGAGCCCAAGAAGCAGGCCAAGCCTGCACCTAGCCTGTCGGATATGAAGATTGACCGCAGTATCTCGCTGAAGCCAGTGGGTGTGCAAAATGCTGCCAGCAGTAAACCTTCCGGCGGACAGGCCAGCACGGCGCCGAAAGTCGTGTCTTCGGTCAGCTATCTGGTCAAGCCCAAGCCAACGTACCCGCGCGCCGCCAAGATGCGTGGCGAATCCGGAACCGTCATTGTGCGGGTCCATATCTCGACTGGCGGCGCGGTCAAGAGCGCGTCATTGCGTCGGGGCCTGCCTTATGATTCTCTGAATGAGGCCGCGCTGAGTGCGGTGCGGCGCGCCCGTTTCAAACCCTATACCGAGAATGGTGTTCCGCGCGAATCCATTGCCGATATACCTATCGTTTTTCAATAAAGGAAAGTATTCATCATGACTACCCCCTGGCTGTCATCCCTGTTCATAACTTTGTCCCAGGCGACACCGGTTGCCGAGACAAACACACCCGGCATCCTGGATTTTTTGATGCAAAGCGATATTGTCGGCAAAACATTGTTTGGCGTGCTGGTGCTGATGGCATTGGTGACATGGTATCTGATCGTCGTAAAAGTATTGTTGAATATCCGCGGTACCCGTCGAGGCAATGCTTTTTTGAAGCGCTTCTGGGAGTCCAAGTCGCTGGATCAGGTCGATCAGGAACTGCATAAATACGGTGCGCATGATCCTTTCTCGAGGTTGACGGATCAGGCGCTGCATGCGCGCGAACACCATTCCCGTTACGGCGCGAGCAATCTGGCGGAAGTCGGATCTAATGCGGAATTTGTCGCCCGTCGAATGAAAAAAGTGATCGACGAGGAGACGGCTTTGGCTGAAAACGGTTTGTCTGTGCTGGGTTCCATTGGTTCCACCGCGCCGTTTGTTGGTCTGTTCGGTACGGTCTGGGGCGTCTACCATGCATTGATCGGAATCGGTATGGCCGAAGCGGGCGTGACCATCAATAAAATTGCGGGGCCGGTTGGAGAGGCCTTGATCATGACGGGCCTCGGACTGGCTGTCGCCATCCCTGCCGTTTTGGCATATAACGCATTTGTCCGCCGCAATCGCGTTGTGTTGGCGCGTCTGGATGCGTTCGCCCATGATTTGTTTACCTTTGTTTCCACCGGGCAGCAATTGGAAAATACAAATTCGAAAGTACGCAGCCTGCGCGGCGGCAATGGTGGGCGTTAATCATCAGTCAATCAGAACAAGGAGAGCGTCATGGCTTTCGGAAGTTTCGACAGTAAGAACGGGTCAGGCCAACCCATGACCGAAATCAACATGGTGCCGTTGATTGATGTCATGTTGGTGTTATTGGTTATATTCATTATCACAGCGCCACTGATGGCACATTCCATCAAAATCGATTTGCCGCAGGTCAGCAGCAAGCCGGTTGAACAGGAACCTAAGACCATAGATCTGGCGATCAATCAAGAAGGGCTCGTGTATTGGAATGAGGAACCGGTTCCGCTTGAAGATTTGCGGGAAATGTTCGTTAACGAGGGCAAGCAGGATCCCCAGCCCGAATTGCGTATTCGCGCGGATGCGAGCACCCGTTACGAAGAACTGGCAAAAATACTGGCCATGGCCAAGGGGTCAGGCCTGAAAAAACTGGGCTTTATTACCCAACCGGGCAGTGAAGCCGCTGAGGGCGGTAACCCGTCAGGAACCGGCAGCGGCAGTCCGTCAGCAACAGGCACGCCGGCGCCAGCACCCGCACCCTAGGTTGCAGCAAACAGGAACGGCTGCGTTTATGCCCGAAAAAAAAAGCCGTTGCCTACAGGCAACGGCTTTTTTGTATGAAGACAATTAAAGCGTCTCTTCCTTGCCGTAGTATTTCACGCCAATTGTGATACGATCTCGTCCCTGCGAGCGGCGGTGCCGGTTCGTGTCGCGTAGCGAGTAAACGCAACCGCAATACTCCTGCTGATAAAACTCCTCGCGCTTGCTGATTTCTATCATTCGGGACGATCCGCCGCCTTTACGCCAATTGTAGGTCCAGTATACCAGCTCGGGATAGCGCGCGGCTGCGCGCGTGCCACAACCATTGATCTGGTTCATATCTTTCCAGCGCGAAATGCCCAACGAACTGGTAATGGTATCAAAGCCATGCTCGTGCGCGTACAGCGCAGTACGCTCAAATCGCATATCGAAGCAGGCAGTGCAGCGGATTCCGCGTTCCGGCTCGTTCTCCATGCCCTTGACCCGCCCAAACCAGTTATCGACATCGTAATCGGCGTCAATGAATTCGATGCCGTGTTGTTCGGCGAAACGGATGTTTTCTTCCTTGCGGATTTCGTATTCGCGCACAGGGTGGATATTCGGGTTATAGAAAAAAATCGAATAATTGATGCCGGAAGCCAGCATGGCTTCCATGACTTCGCCAGAACAGGGCGCACAGCAAGAGTGCAGCAAGACTTTCTGGCGGCCTTCGGGCAGGCTCAGAACCGGACGTTGAATATCTGTGACGGTAACCATGGCTGAAAAGAGAGCGTTATTCCTTAAAGTGGTATTTTAGGACGATTTTGCGGCGATGTTAGGTTTTTCCGTAAAATTCCTTATTTTTCAATATGTAGCGTTCGCGCCGAATACTTCCTGCCAAAGTGTGCAGACGGCGTTGCGCTCCTTGTCCAGCAAATGCGGGTCGATCCGGGCCTTTTCGTCTCCCTTGAGCCGGATTGCGTGCTGCATGCGACGCAAAATCCGGTAGCTGTCGGCGGCATGGCGCGCGTGGTCCGCGTCGAGCAGGCCCGCCTGGCCGGCGATATTCAGCAGGGCGATGTTGCCCAGGTTTTCAAGAAGCTGCGCATGTTCATGCGCATAAGCCAAGACACAATATTGGGTAATGAACTCGATATCCACCATCCCGCCATGGTCATGTTTTACATCGAAAAGCTCGGTTTTGTTGGGATGTCCGGCGCGGATTTTGCCACGCATATCGATAATTTCCTGCTTGAGTTTTCCGGTATCGCGCTTGAGCAGCAGGATATCGCGGCGAATACGCTCGAATTTGCCGCCGATCTCGGGGTCTCCGGCGGCGAAGCGGGCGCGGGTCAGGGCCTGGTGCTCCCAAACCCAGGCATGTTCCCGCTGATACTGCTCGAAGGTGTCGACCGAGACCGCAAGCAGGCCGGCATCCCCGTCCGGCCGCAGGCGCAGGTCTATTTCGTATAGCCTGCCAGACGATGTCATGCTCGATAGCCATGTACTAAGACGGCGTCCCAGCTTCGCGTAGACCTCAAGGGCATAGTCTTCGGGATCATCAAACAGGAGCACCAGGTCTAGATCGGAAGCGTAGCCCAATTCCTTTCCGCCGAGTTTGCCATAGGCGATCACGGCGAATCGAGGCATGGCATACAGCGGATCGTCCTGTTGTATCTGCTTGGGGCGAACCAGGGGCCAGACGCGCCGGAGGCTCTCCTCGAGCAACGCATCGGCAAGTGCGGATAGTTGATCGGCGAGCTTTTCGACGGTCAGCGCTCCCTCCAGATCCTGCGCCAATAGCTGAAAACTGATTTGCCGTTGCATATCGCGCATGACATTCATTTGTTGCTCCACGTCAGGCGTGCCGTCGTGCAAAACGCAGGCGTCCAGCTCCTTGGACAGGTGCGAAGCGCTCTGCGCGATATTGACGGGCTCCATCAAGCTGTTCCATTCAATCAGGCTATCGAGCAGGATCGGGTTCTTGGTCAGGTAGCTGGCGGCCCATGGACTGGCGGCCATGATCCGCGCCACGCGCGCCAGCGTATCGGGGAATTCGGCCAGCAACGCGATATAGGAACTGCGCTGGGCGATGGTTTCGATCAGATCGAACAGTCTGGCGCAGGCGGTATTGGGCAGGGGCGTCTTGGCCGCGGCTTCGATGACTGCGGGCAACAATTTCTCGAGCCGGCCCCGGCTGCTGTTTGACAAACTGCGGATTCGCGACCCGGCCAGCATGGCTTCCAGCCGGTGTTCGACGTCGCCCGGATCATGGTCGGCGAAATGCCGCGCGATGAGCGCATCCAGATCGGCTTCTTCGCTTTCTTGCTTGTCGCTATCGGATTTCGCGGTAGGGTTGTGGCTTTGTTCGTCATTGAGGCCGGCGATGCGGAACGCATCGCGAAAGGTGTTTGCGACAAATTTTCGGTGCGCCGTGAGAGTGGCTTCGAATGCCTGGGGTTCGTAGCCGAGTGCTTTGGCCAGGTCCTGCATTCGCGTGGCGTCGTTGGGCAGCAGATGGGTTTGTTCGTCTTCGCGATATTGCAGGAAATGTTCGACACGGCGTAAAAAGCGATAGGCGGCCTCCAGCTTTTCGCCAATTTCAGGCGAGATCAGGCCCGCGGTCACTTCCGCATGCAAGGCGGTGATCAGGTTCTGTTCCTGGATGGTGGGCAAACGGCCGCCTTTGATCAACTGCGATAGTTGGACCACGAACTCGATCTCCCGGATTCCGCCTTCGCCGAGCTTGATATTGTGAATGGTGTCTACGCCATTTTTGCTCAGGGCACGGCGCTGCCAGTCCTGGCGGATGCGTTCGCGTAGCTGCCGCAAGGAGGCGAGGGTATCGAAGTCAAAGTATTTTCTATACACGAATGGCAGGCGCAGACTTTCCAATTGCTGCTCGTAGGTCCCGGGATCACTGTTTTCCAGCGCGCTGACATGGATGATGCGGGCCTTGAGCCAGGCATAACGCTCCCATTCTCGTCCTTGGGCGATCAGATAATTCTCCAGGGCATCCAGGCTCCAGGCCAGGGGGCCGGCGTCTCCGTCCGGTCGCAAACGCAAGTCTGTGCGGAATACCTGCCCATTGGCGTCCTGGTCGGACAGCAATGGCATCATGCGGCGGGTCAGGCGGCCGTAGAACTCATGATAACTGAGCGGGCGTCGTCCGGTGGTTTCTCCTTCCTCGGGGTAGAGCATGATCAGATCGATGTCCGACGAGACGTTCAATTCGTTGCCGCCGAGTTTTCCCATGCCCAGAATGATCATTTCCATCGGGCGCCCGGTGCCGGGGTCGATCGGTGTGCCGTGAACTTCGGTCATGTCGGTCATTACCGTCCGATAGGCCTGTTGTACTGCGAGATCGGCAAGAAAAGACATGGCCTGGGTCACTTCCTCGAGCGAAGCCGCTTGACCAACGTCGCGGACAATAATCGTATCGAATACCCGGCTGCGTAATTTACGCAAGATGGCCTTGCAGGCTACGCCATCCCATGGCCCTTCGGGCCTGGCGTGCAGTTGCGCGGCGATTTCGTGCGACCACTGGATAATCCGCTCGCGGCTCAATGGCGCATCGGCATCCTGGCAGATTTGCGCCTGGATATCGGGACTGACATTGAGGCGGCGTCTCAGGTAGCCAGACCAGGAAAGGGCATTTTGCAGGGATTGGATACAATTCATGACAGAAAGAGGTAGTTTGAAGGTTGCTGTATATAATATAACCGAACCCGCATACTGCCGATTGAACTGTTGCCTTATCCGAGAACGACCGAGTGAATTTGCTGTCCCGATCGATAAAAATTGCCGCTACGATGCTGCTAGTCCTAATTGCGCTTTGTGCAGCGGCGGGTCTGGCGGTACGCTTTTTGCTGGCGCCCAATATCGAGAGATTCATTCCCCAACTGGAGCAACGGCTCGGCAGCGTAACCGGCCAGATTGTCAGCGTTGACGATTTGGCGGTGGATTGGCAGGGTATCGAGCCCCGACTGCGGATAAGCGGCGTGAAACTTGCCGATCATTCCGGCCGGTCACTGCTCTCGGTCGGCGAGGCCGTGGCGGATCTGGACTGGTCCCGGGTATTGCAAATGCAACTGGAGCCGGACCAGGTCGAAGTGCGCGATTTTCATGTCAATGCCCGGCGCGATCGCCAGGGCCGGACCTGGTTGCTGGGACGGCGGATTGATAGCGGCCATGCGTCGACCAGCCCGGAAATCGTCAAGGCCAGCGATGCCAGCCTGGCGCCGCTATCGGACCTGCTGCGGGCGCTGCCGGATTTGACCGTGCTCAATGGCAGTTTGAGCTGGCTTGATGAAAACCGCGAGGCTGCCGGCCCCCTTACGCTGTCCGACTTCACCTTGCAATTGACCAGTTCTAAGGGCAAGCGGGTACTGAGCGCCAGTGCCGGGTTGCCGAAACCGCTAGGGCATTCCATTCAATTGCTGGGGACGCTGCAAGCACGTCGGACCGACACTGGCAGTATCGCGTGGTCGGGTAGCGCCAGGGTATCGCTGCTGAACCTGAATATCCTGGCGGTCAATCCCTGGTTCGATGTACCCGGGAAAGTTCGCTCGGGCAAGGTCACCCATGCCGTTGTCGATCTTGCGATACAAGATGATTTGCCGACCAACATGGTAGTGGCTTACGGTCTGGAAGACGTGCGTGTCGAGGATAGGGTTCGCAATCATGATTTTGTCATCGCCGCCGACCACCTGACGTCTCGTCTCAGTTCTTCATTTGAAAGCGTCATCAATGAATTCAATCGCTGGCGTCTGCCGTTGAGTGAATTGTCCTCGACCGATAGCTCGGTGTATGCCCCGGTCACGTTTGAGTCGAGTGTCAGAGGCTTTTTCTATCGGGATACGACAGCCTTCGAAAACCCGCTGTCGATCGATCAGATCAATGCGACGGGAGAGTTCGGCCGTAATCAGGTCACCGAGCCGATGGTCAGTTTTCGTCAAGTTTCCATTGTCAACCAGGACTTGAAACTGGAAGGCAAGGGCAGCTGGCGGTTCGACCAGAACAGCGACAATGGCATCGTGGACCTCACCGGCGCCTTGCGCGAGGTATCGCTACCGCAGCTTCACAATTACCTGCCCAATGTAATGGATGAGGACGCACGGCTCTGGTTGAAGCAGGCTTTCGAGCAAGGCAAGCTGACTTCGGCCGAATTTCGGCTGCAAGGAGTCGTGGATGATTTTCCTTATGGACTAAAGCCGGATTCAGGAAGGTTCGCCCTTAGGGGAACCTATGAAAACCTGTTGTTGAATTATCATCAGCGTTCCATTCGCGGGCGCCGCTGGCCAGTGGTCAATTCCGATCTTGGAACCATTCATTTCCGGAATGACCAGATCATCATCGATTCGACCCAGGCTTTCTATACGCTACCCAACCACCAACGGCTCGATTTGAGCCAGTTCCATGGCGTCGTGGATAAATTGGAGAAGCATACCACCGTTGATCTACAGGCCGAGGCAACGGGTCGTGCAGAAGATTTCCTATTGTTTACCAAAATCACGCCATTGGGCAATCTGATCAATAATGTGCTGGACGAAGCCGAAGGCGATGGCACCTGGACGATTCCGCTGCAACTGCACATCCCGGTGCTCGAGGCCGATAATTCGACGATCAGCGGCACCATCCGCCTGCGTGATGGCCGATTCCGGCTTACCCCCGAATTCCCTTGGGCGGCACATCTTAATGGCGATCTGTCCTTTACCGAGAAAGAACTGCAGGCAAAGCAGGTAAAAGGCCAGATGCTGGGCGGACCCGTCGTGCTGGATGGTCCGATCGGCACCATTGGCAAACCCTTGTCGATTCGTGGCACATTGAGCGGCGCTGGGTTGAAAGAGCTGTTGCCTGTCCGTGGGATGAATCGGGTATCAGGGCGCACGGCGTATTCGAGTCAGGTGAATTTTCTATCGGGCGGCAGGATAAACGCCGTGTTTTCCTCGGATTTGAAAGGGCTGGCAAGCCGTTTCCCCGATGGCTTGTCCAAGCCTGCCGCTGCAAGCTGGCCGACCACGGTCAAGTGGTATGCCAATCCCGGTGCTACTGATAATGGCAAGCGGTATCTAGAAGTGCGGATAGACGGCGTTCGCACCCAGGCGATTTTTGAACACGATATCAAGCGCAGCCAGGGCCCTTATTTTAGTCGGGGCACGATCGCAGTTGATCAGCCGGCGCAACTGGGACAGGCAGGGCTGACGGTGCTGGCGCGCAACCCCAGCCTTGATGTCCAGGCCTGGGACGATGTCGTGAGCGAGTTTTCCGCTGATAAGCGCGGTGCGTCTAAACGCCCGACATTGCCTGAGGTATCTCAGGTATCGTTGGAAACCGGGGCGTTTAACGTCCATGGTCAAATCTTGAATAATAGTCGGCTTGATGCCAGCCGCAAGGGGCCGCAATGGGATATCCGGCTGCATTCGGATCAGGCGACAGGCGAACTAGCCTGGACGCCGCCCGCTGGCAAGGACCGCCAGGGTAGTCTGGCGGCCAGGCTTGATTCGTTGACGATTGGCGCCAGTGCCGATCACGTCGCGGATCAGACCTCGGCCGGCGGCAAGGAACGTCAGCCGAAGGTTCGGACCGAAAGGCCGCAAGAGATGCCACGGCTAGACCTGATGGTGAAACAGTTGACAGTGTATGGAATGCCGCTGGGCCAGCTTATCCTGAAGGGCAATCAGCCGAGCGGTTCCGGTGATTGGTTGGTGGATTATCTGAGCTTGGTGAATAAAGGAGGCGCATTAGCGGCCAGCGGACGCGTTGCGCAACGTGGCAAGGCCAAGGACCTGGCGCTTCAGGGTAAAATCGTCGTCTCTGACCTGGGGCAATTTCTACAGACCTTCGGTCTCGATGGTGTCGCCAAGGACGGCGGCGGACAAATGACGTTTGCGCTGGACTGGGCCGATGTTGATGCCAAAGATCTGGCCACATTGAACGGGAAGCTGGATTTCGACCTCATGGACGGACGGCTTGAAACGATTAAATCCAAAGCGGTAAAAGCGCTGGAATTGCTGTCGCTCCAATCAGTGAAGCGGTTACCGCAATTTGGGAAAACATTGGGAAATTCGGTTCAGCAAGGGTTGTCATTCGACACGGCTCGCGGCCGTGTCCGGGTCCGCCAGGGACAACTGACGGTCGATGATTTCCGTCTGAACGGCCCATCTTCTGCGATCGTTGCTTCGGGTAATACCGATCTGAAAGCCGAGTCGCTTAATTTTCAGGCGGTTGTCGTTCCGAAACTGGATGTGAGCGGCGCTTCTGTGCTGGCCGGAGCGATTGTGAATCCGGCGGTCGGCGTCGGCGCGTTTCTGACGCAATGGCTTCTGCAAGCACCGCTTCAGCGCGCCCTTACGGTAAGATATCATGTCACCGGTACGTGGTCTGATCCCTTGCTGGATGATGTCGCGTTGCCAACGGAACAAGAGCTGAAAGATCAACAAGCGCAGAATCGCATCGACGAGCTTTATCGCAGCCATTGAGGTTGCGTGGGTTGCAACCGATTTCGGGTTATGGAGGTAGTATGTCCCTGAGCATATTTGATATATTTAAGGTCGGAATCGGGCCATCGAGCTCGCATACAGTCGGGCCCATGGTGGCCGCGGTGCGTTTTGTGCGTCGCCTTGATGAAGCGGGATTGCTGGAGCAAGTCGCGCGTTTGCATATCGAACTTTTCGGGTCGCTCGGCGCCACAGGTAAGGGACACAAGAGCGATATGGCACTTGTCGTCGGACTGCATGGGCACTTGCCGGAATCGCTGGATCCGGATTTGGTGCCCGGCTTGATCGAAGCGGTGAGAACCAGCAGGAAAGTCAGTCTGCTGGGGCGACACGATATCGCCTTCGACGAGCATGAGGATGTCACGTTCAATCGGCGCGAGCGCTTGCCGCAGCATCCTAATGGCATGCGCTTCAAGGCGTTCGATGCCACCGGCACGCAACTGATGAAAAAAGAGTATTACTCGATTGGTGGCGGCTTTGTCATGAACTGTGATGGCATGAGGGTTAACCTGACGCCCGATATCAAGATTCCGTATCCGTTTTCCAGCGGGCATCAATTGCTTGAATTGTGCGCCAAGCATGACTTGAGTATCGCGGGGCTGATGATGGAAAACGAAAAATGCTATCGCCCGGAGGCTCAGGTCAGGGAAAAGACACTTGAGCTGTGGAATGTCATGAAAGCCTGTGTTTTGCGCGGCTGCGCGACCACAGGCCATTTGCCGGGTTTCCTGCATGTAAGGCGCCGGGCGCATGAGCTGCACCAGCGATTGTGCAGCCGTCCGCATGAGTCGCTGAAAGATCCCTTGTCCATGCTTGATTGGGTCAATTTGTACGCGATGGCCGTCAATGAGGAAAATGCCGCCAGCGGCAAAGTCGTCACCGCGCCGACGAACGGGGCGGCTGGCGTGATTCCGGCTGTTTTGCATTATTACGTTGATTTTATCCCGGGTGCCAATGAGCATGGGGTCATCGATTTCATGTTGACGGCGGCGGCTATCGGCATTCTGTATAAAGAAAACGCGTCCATTTCCGGCGCCGAGGTCGGGTGCCAGGGAGAGGTCGGTGTAGCCTGTTCCATGGCGGCGGGCGCATTGGCTGCCGTATTGGGCGGTACGCCTGCCCAGGTAGAAAATGCCGCGGAAATAGGTATGGAGCACAATTTGGGAATGACTTGCGATCCAGTGGGTGGTATGGTGCAGATACCATGCATTGAACGAAATGCAATGGGGGCGGTCAAGGCAATCAACGCGGCGCGGATGGCAATGCGTGGCGATGGCACCCATTATGTGTCCCTGGACAAGGTCATCAAAACCATGATGCAGACCGGCGCCGATATGAAATCGAAGTATAAGGAAACCTCAAGAGGTGGCCTGGCTGTCAATGTCATTGAGTGCTAAATCCGGGGTCCGGCCGGGTACGCAAATCGGCCGTTGTCCCGGACACGGCAGGATTCAACGATAATTTGATATCTCTGCGCTTATGATCGGATCAATCAGTTAGCTATGATGCGTTCATGCAGTCACACCCAATACCTTTCCATTTCCCGGCAACCCGCCGGCTTGTTGATCTCCGTTACATGCATCCGGCAACGGAGCGTCGCGCGGTGGTTCTTTTTTTGTGCTCTTGTTTCGCCTGGTTTCTGCTAGGCAATTGGCTTTGGCCACTATTGCATCCGGATGAGGGCCGTTATGTCGGAATCGCCGCCGAAATGCTGCACGCGCGGGAGTGGGGGACGCCGTTGCTCAACGGCATGCCATACTTTCACAAGCCACCGCTATTTTACTGGCTGACGGCAGGCAGCCTTGCCATTTTTGGAGAAAATGAGTTCGCCGCGCGTATTGTACCGGCGGTATCGGGATGGCTGATGGTCGTGGGCCTGTTGCTGTTTGTGCGGCGATTCTCGCAGGCGAGTCTGGCCTGGACGGCGGCAATGATTCTCGCCGTCTCCCCGCTGGTATTTGCCGCTGCGCATTACGCCAATATGGATTTGCTAGTCGCATCGATGATCTGCCTGACGATATTGTGCGGTGCCGCCAGCGTACTCAGGGAAGCGGACGGCCAACAAGACCAGCGATGGTTGATGTTCATGTATTTTTTTGCCGGCCTGGGCTTTCTGGCAAAAGGCCTGATCGGTGTTGTGTTGCCCGCGGGGGTGCTGTTTTTTTGGCTGCTATCGGAGCGACGCTTCAGGGCAATCGGTCGTTTGCTGCGGCCACAGGGGGTGGTGTTATTGCTAGTGCTGGTAATGCCGTGGCTACTGCTGATGGAAACGCGATATCCCGGGTTCCTACATTACTACCTGATTTATCAGCAATTTCAGCGTTTTTCCGAAGGCGGTTTCAATAATGCAATGCCCGTCTGGTTCTATTTGGCAGTATTGCTTGTCAGCGCTTTACCCTGGCTGCATGCCGGCTCTATTGTCTTGTTCACCCGCAAGGATAGGCAAGGGCGGCAGCGCGCCAGCCTGCGGCGATTGATGTGGATATGGCTGTTATTGATCCTGGCCTTTTTTTCGCTGCCCCAGTCGAAATTGGTTGGATACATTTTGCCGGTTTTTCCGCCGCTGGCGTTCTTGCTGGCAGAGACCTTCCAGGCGGAGCCATCCGGATCTGCCGGCTCCAAGGCAAACGAAGCACCGTCGGTGTCAGGGATATTGCGTCGCCGTTTTATTCTTGGCACGGTGGGATGCGCCTTGCTGGCATTGCTGGCGGTTGTATCCATGTCAATGATCCCGCGCCCAAACAGCAAAAATAGTATGGCATCCATCAGAAATGCAACCGCAGTATTGCCGGGTACGCCAACCGAAAGATTTTACAGTCTTGATTTCTATCCCTTCGATTTTCCGTTTTATGCGAAGGCAGCAAACGACCTGACTGTGGTTAGCGATTGGCGAGCCAGCAATATCGGCGTTCAGGATAATTGGCAGAAGGAACTTTGGGATGCGCGCGATTTTGATCGTACGGCTAGCGCAGGCCGATTCATGCCAATCGAAGCTTTCATGACGTCGCTATGTTCACCTAAACCGTATCGACGCTGGTTGCTGGCCGATAGCAAAAAGCTGGATAGTTTCCCCGTGTTCGTAGCGCTGCAGCCATACTTTCGCGATGCCAATCGAAGCGTCTATTTGCTCGAACCGGGCAAAACGATGCCATTTTGCGCTCGCGCGCCGGCGGTGGGGGGGTGATCAATCGAGCAGACCCGCCTGCTCGATGTAGCGCATAATTTCCTCCACGCCTCCCGCATCTTTCAGATTGCTCATGACGAAGGGCTTGCCAGGCCGCATGCGCAGCGTATCGGCACGCATGACATCCAACGAAGCGCCGACATAGGGGGCAAGATCGGTCTTGTTGATGATCAGCAGGTCTGACTTGGTAATGCCGGGTCCGCCTTTGCGAGGAATTTTTTCCCCGCCCGCGACATCTATCACGTAGATTGTTAAATCGGAAAGCTCCGGACTGAATGTCGCGGCCAGATTGTCGCCGCCCGATTCGATGAAGACGATATCGGTCTCGGGAAACCGGCCCAGCATATACTCGATGGCCCGCAGATTAATTGATGCATCTTCGCGAATGGCGGTATGGGGACATCCACCGGTTTCCACACCCATGATGCGTTCGGCGGGCAATGCGCCGGACAAGGTAAGCAGACGTTGATCCTCCTTGGTGTAGATGTCATTAGTGATGGCGACGAGTTCGTATTTTTCCGACATTCTCTTGCAGAGCACTTCAAGCAGCGTGGTCTTGCCGGAACCGACCGGACCACCGATACCGACACGCAAGGGGGAGAGGGCTTTGGTTCGTTTTTGCTGAGTCATATTGATCGATTATCGTGTTGATAAAAAGAGTGCGTATTTCGTTGCGCAAGGTCGCAGGTTTTTTTACGAGCGAAATAAACGGGAAAATTGTGTTTCATGTCTAGCCGCGACAATGGAGTATTGGGGCGATAGCGCTTCGATCGCGGGGGGAATGCTGCTTGCGGCGGTACTGGCGGACTGCGCCAGGCGGTCAAAGCCGGGAATCAGGCGATCAAGAATGCGTTGCCCCGCGGTCTGCCCCAGCGGCACCGTTTTTATGGCCGCCATGACCTGGTTCTCCGACCATGAATACAAATAGGCACTGAGGCCGGCGCTGGCTGGCAGCCCCGCGCTGTGAATGCAAAAGGCGTGCAATGTCGGGAAGCAAGGGTCGGGCAAGTCGATGATCTGTTGCCTTTCAGGGCGAGTCCCCCACTCGAGCGCGTTTGCCAGCGTGGCCAGGGATTTGGCCATTTGCAAGGTTTCCTGCCGGGCTTCGGCGGTATCCCGGCTGGCATAGAACCATTGGTTCCAAGTTTGAATCAGCGGATAATCGTGCCGCTGCCATGCCTGGAAGAGCAACCACCAAAGCGGTGCTTCACCGTATCCGATAACCGCGTTCAACGTGTCTTCGATCCAGTCCGCTGCGGACGCTTCGTCGTGCACCAGCCCCAGCTCGACCGCCGATTCCAGGCCTTGCGAATAACTGAATCCGCCGATGGGCAAGGCAGACGAGGCCAGGCGCATCAGGCGCGCTTGCTGGCCGGCGTTGATCCTGCCGGTTTCAGCGATGGTCGTGTCCATGATCGTGCTCATGGGCATGGTACGCATTCTGGGCCAGCATGTAATCTTCGTCGAAGGTGGCATCATGACCGTGCTTATGTCCTCCGCCGTAGGCGCCCTGTTCGGGATTGAAGGGTCGGGTAGTGGGTTGCACCTGAACATTCAACTGGTTGAGCATCTGCTCGAGAACGGAATCATGTTCTATTTGCAAGAAACCGTCACCGACTTCAACGGCGATGTGCCGGTTGCCTAGATGATAGGCGGCCCGGGTCAGATCGCTTGCAGATGCGGCGGTGATTCGCAAAACATATTCGGGCTTGGCCTTCACCTGGATGAGGCCACCGTCATCTGCGACCAGAACATCGCCACAGGCAAGCACGATGCCCCGGTCTATAACCATGCGCACCTGTTCGCCGGTGCTCAGCCTGAGCACCTGCCTGGCACGGCGGCGTTGCTCGAACGTCAGCTCAGCCACGGGAGCGTGATGGAGCAATACGGGCGACAGCGCGCTGTTGCGCAGGGATTTTTGAACCATTCGGGTCATAATGTATTTCGTTCCATGCTATTAGAAAAGGAAATAGCGTTGCGCCATCGGCAAGGTCTTGGCTGGTTCGCAGCTAAGAAGCCGGCCATCGGCATAAACCTGGTAGGTTTGCGGGTCGACGCGGATATCGGGCTGCCAGCTGTTCAGGACCATATGCTGTTTACCAATATGGCGACAACCGATCACCGGATAGCAGGGTTTTCTCAGCGCCAGTTCCTGGAGGCGGGGGTTGTCAAACCCCGCCTGGGAGACAAAGGTGACCGAACTCGTCAAGCCACGCCCATAGGCGCCGAACATGGGGCGATAATGTACGGGCTGGGGCGTGGGGATGGAGGCGTTGGGATCGCCCATGGCCGCATTCGCGATCATGCCGCCTTTGAGTATGAGACTGGGTTTAACCCCGAAAAAGGCGGGCCGCCATAGCACGAGATCGGCGAGCTTGCCCGTCTCTATGGAACCGACCTTGTGCGAAATACCATGCGCAATGGCGGGGTTGATCGTATATTTGGCGATATAGCGTTTGACGCGATGGTTATCGGCCAGCGAATGATCATTGTCCAGGCTGCCTCGCTGCATCTTCATTTTATCGGCGGTTTGCCAGGTGCGCAAAATCACTTCACCGACCCGTCCCATGGCCTGCGAGTCGGAGCTCATGATGGAAAAAGCGCCCAAGTCGTGCAGAATATCTTCGGCAGCGATTGTTTCGCGTCGGATCCGGCTTTCCGCAAATGCCAGATCTTCGGCGATCGATGGATCCAGGTGATGGCAGACCATGAGCATGTCCAGGTGTTCATCAATGGTATTGCAGGTGAAGGGCATGGTGGGATTGGTGGAGGCCGGCAGGACGTTGGGCATGCCGGCCGCGCGGATAATGTCGGGCGCATGGCCGCCACCAGCGCCTTCGGTGTGGAAGAAATGGATGGTTCGTCCTTTCACCGCGGCCAAGGTGTCCTCAAGAAAACCGGATTCATTCAGCGTATCGCTGTGAATAGCCACCTGGGTGTCGGTGTCATCGGCAACGTTCAGGCAGGTGTCGATGGCGCTGGGTGTCGTGCCCCAATCCTCATGCAGCTTCAGGCCGATCGCGCCGGCGCTGATCTGTTCCGCCAGCGGCGCCGCCTGGCTGGCATTGCCTTTGCCTAGTAGGCCGATATTCATCGGAAAGGCGTCCAGGGCGCCGAGCATCGCATGGATATGCCATGGCCCTGGCGTGCAGGTGGTCGCAAATGTTCCCGTGGATGGGCCGGTGCCGCCGCCCAGCATAGTGGTTATACCTGAGGTGAGCGCTTCTTCGATCTGTTGCGGGCAAATGAAATGAATATGAGAATCTATGCCGCCCGCCGTCGTGATCAGCCCCTCGCCGGCAATGATGTCCGTGCCCGGACCGATCACGATCGTGACGCCAGGCTGCACGTCAGGATTACCGGCCTTGCCGATACCGCAGATATGCCCGTTCTTGATACCGATATCGGCCTTGACGATGCCGGTGATTGCATCGATGATCAAGGCATTGGTAATGACGGTATCCGCACATTCGCTGCTGACGCGTTGACTCTGGCCCATGCCGTCGCGAATCACTTTGCCACCGCCAAACTTCACTTCTTCGCCATAAACGGTGTAGTCTTTTTCTACCTCGATAAAGAGCGCGGTGTCAGCCAGGCGCAGGCGGTCCGGCCTGCCATTGGCCACCGTTGGCCCGAAGATTTCAGCGTAGGCTTGTCTGGATATGTGGTTCATTCCAATGCTCCCATCACATCGCCATGAAAGCCGAAAATCCGGCGATCTCCGGCAATACTGACCAGTTGTACCGTTCGGATTTGCCCGGGTTCGAAGCGAATCGCGGTGCCGGCAATGATGTCCAGCCGATACCCACGTGCCTGGGATCGGTCGAAAACCAATGCGTGGTTGGTCTCCGCAAAGTGATAATGAGATCCGACCTGAACCGGCCTGTCGCCCGTATTGACAACTTCCAGCACCCGTGTCGCGCGTCCCGCGTTCAATTCGATATCGCCGTCAGCGGCGATGAGCTCTCCAGGGATCATGATGTGTTCCTTTCAGCGCGTGGCAAGCAATAGGGCCGCACCGTATGAAGCGATGCCGAAACCGGTCAGCCTGGCCAGCCAGGTTTGCCGCTGGCTGAGTATCGAACCGGCTGTCATGCCGATACAATGGACCAGTCCTGTGGTCAGCATGAATCCCAGAATGAATGCAAAGGCATAGCCCGCATCCGGCAATTCAGTGCCGTGGGCGGCACCATGGAAAAAAGCGAAAAAAGCGACTGCGGTAGAACCTGTTGCGACCGGCAAAGTGGCGCGGGTCGCCAGCAGCAACCCAAGCACCAGCAACGAAACCATGATTACAGGCTCGATCATCGGCACATGAAGACCAGCCACGCCGAGCAAGGCCCCGAGCAATAGAATGAGGGAAAACGAAAGGGGAAGATAGATCGCGCGTCGCAATGATGGGTAGGCGAGGGCGCTCCAGATGCCCACCGCCAGCATTGCCAGCAGGTGATCGACACCGGTCAGGGGGTGCAAAGCCCCTTCCAGGAAATTCGATATGCCGTCTGCCTGGCCGACATGGCCGGGGTGCGCGATTGCGCCGGTAGAGGCGCAGGCGAGCAAGAGAGCAAGTCGCGTCCGGGTGATTGGGTTTATGCTTGATACGTTCATGATTCAGATGGGTTCCAAATAAAGGTGTCTGCGCGAATACCGCTAATCAGATAATAGGGTTATGAACGGTGACCAGCTTGGTTCCATCCGGGAAAGTGGCCTCGATCTGTATATCTGGAATCATGTCGGCCACGCCTTCCATGACGTCTTCTCGGGTCAGGATCTGTGAGCCGTCATGCATGAGTTCTGCCACTGTTTTGCCGTCCCGCGCGCCCTCGAGGAGGGCGGCGGTAATGAGCGCGACCGATTCCGGATGATTCAATTTGAGGCCACGCGCAAGCCGGCGTTCGGCAAGTAGTGCGGCGGTAAAAATAAGTAATTTGTCTTTCTCTCTGGGTGTCAGGTCCATGGTTATCTCCTGCCGGACGATCAATAGCACGTTAAAAATAAGGTAGCGCACGGCGACGACGGCTGCGTGGCGTTCCGTAACGACCCTCAGGTTCGCCATAGCCGCAAGGGGGTTGCCGCAATGCCCAATTGACGCGGGCGCAAGAATTCCCAGCATTTGACCAATTGTTGCCTGACTGCCTCGATGTGCAGGCCTAGTAGGCGCACCAGTACCAGACTGCGGTTATTGCTCAGCATCATTTGACTGACACCGCAGCGCAGCGCTTCTTCCCAGGGAAGGAGGGCGGCCAATTGTTCCTTTTCCCGTTCGGATATCGGTGGGCCAACACTCCATAGATTGGCCATTAGCGGCAGGCCCGCCATGCCAGAAAGACTGCGATGGCGCGGGTCGCTTGCATCAAGTCGTCCGGATTCGAGCCAAATGGGACGGCCATCCAGACTGATGCTGGTGCGTAGCGCGAGAAGACCTTTTTGCCAGGGGGACGATGCGGCGATACTGCCGAATTGATAGCAATCCCATCCGATTGCGCAACTTGCGCCGTGCAGATTGACCTGGGTTTCACTTTCGGCGAGCGCTGCTTCGAAAAGGAGATTTTCCTGGGGCAGCCAATCCAGTTTCGCTCCGTCCTCGATATCCAGGCGGATACGCTGGCTGGCCTTCCTGTCGTTGGCTTTATACCAGCGAGTTGCCCCCGGCGTTGTCAACAGCGCGTGAGCCTGGTTCTCTACGCTCACGTTGATCTCCAGATCGTCGCCGCCGGCGATGCCGGACGGGGGATGCAGAACGATGACATGGCAGATCTGCGGCCCTTCGGGATAAAGCGGTTTTTGCACCAGCAATGGGCCACTGTGGCGATTGTAGGCAAGGATGCTGCGTTTGCCAGTCTGCGTGGCAAAGCGTAGGCGCAGGTACGCGGGCCAATGATCCGGTGAAGCGATGTCGGTTTGCATGATCAGACGCTCACCAACTGTTCAATGCCGTCGGCGTCGATATTCGTGCCCTTGCCCTGGGCGATAATGGTGCCGCGGTTCATAACCAGATAGTCGTCGGCAATGTCCTTGACGAAATCAAGGTATTGTTCTACCAGCAAGATACTGATGCCGTGCTCGGCAACCAGCGCTTTGAGCGTTCTTCCGATATGTTGGATGATGTTGGGCTGGATGCCTTCGGTAGGTTCGTCCAGAATGAGCAACCGGGGATCGCTCATCAGCGCCCGCGCGATGGCCAACTGTTGCTGCTGTCCGCCGGAGAGGTCGCCGCCATTGCGGTATTGCATTTCCTTCAGAACGGGAAACAACTGGTAGATATGTGTTGGAATGCCCTTGGGCGTTTTGCGTGCCGCAGCGCCCACCAACAGGTTTTCCCTGACGGTCAGACGCGGAAAAATTTCCCGACCCTGCGGTACATAGCCAATGCCGGCTGCGACTCGGTCGGCCGGTGGTTGTCTTGTGATGTCCCGGTCCGCGTAGCGAACGGCGCCGCTACGTATCGGAATGGTTCCAAGTAGGGCCCGCAGCAGTGTCGTTTTGCCGGCGCCATTTCTTCCGAGCAAGGCCGTTAGCGCATTTGCCTGGAGGTCGAATGACAAGTCTCGCAAGATATGGCTGCCTCCATAATACTGATTGAGCGTTGTGACAGATAACAGCATAGTGACGTTCCTTTTATCTTCCCAGGTACGATTCGATAACTTGCGGGTCCTGTTGCACTTGTCGCATGGTTCCTTCGGCAAGCACGCTGCCGGTGGCAAGGACGGTAACAGTCCCGTGTGCGCCAGCCAGACTGGAAACGAACCCCATGTCGTGTTCGATGACGACAATGGAACAGCTGCCGCGGATACTGTTTAGAATCTCCGCGAGCTCCTCGGTTTCCTGATCGGTCATGCCGGCAACAGGCTCGTCCAGCAGCAAGAGTTCCGGCTTTTGCGTGAGAAGCATGCCGATCTCCAAACGCTGTTTTTGCCCATGGGACAGTTCGCCGGCGGAACGATAGGCGACGTCTTCCAGCTTCATCACGCATAATGTATTTTCGATTCTGTCCCTGACATCTGCATCGATCCGGGCAAACAGGGAAGGAAGCCAGCGGCGTTCGCCTGCATCGGCAAGGTAGAGATTCTCCCAGACAGGCTGACTTTCGAATACCGACGGTTTCTGGAATTTGCGCCCGATACCCAACTGGGCGATTTGCGGTTCCTGCAGGGTAAGCAGATTCAATGTCTGGCCTAGGAACGCCCGTCCCGATACTGTGGCGTTGCGAGGTCCGGTTTTTCCGGTGATCACATCCATCAAGGTGGTTTTCCCCGCGCCGTTCGGTCCGATAATGCAACGCAATTCGCCCTGTTTGATATATAGGGAAAGATCGTTGATCGCGCGGAATGCGTCGAACTTTACCGTCAGGTTCTCGATGTAGAGCACAATGCCGTGCGTCGTATCGATCTTGCCTGGCTCTGCAAAATGCGCAAGATGGGTGATGGTGCCGCCGGCATTGCCGCCGCTTTCGTTTACGTCGGTCATGATAGCGCCTCCTTGTGTGGGGACGGGCGGCGGCATTGCCGGGGCCAGCGTGCGAGGGCGCCAAATAGTCCGGCAAGCCCTTTGGGCATGAAGAGTGTGACGACGATGAACAGCCCCCCGAGCACATAGAGCCAATATTCGGGCATGAAGGCGGTAAAGAAGGTTTTTGCGCCGTTGACTGTGAAAACCCCCAGGATACTGCCGACCAATGAGCCGCGTCCGCCGACCGCAACCCATATCACCATTTCGATCGAGTTGACCGGCGACATCTCCCCAGGGTTGATGATTCCGACTTGCGGCGCGTACAGCGCGCCGGCCAGGCCGCAAAGTATCGCGGACAGCGTCCAGATCGCGAGCTTGTACGGCAATGGATTGAAGCCGATAAACATAACTCTGCTTTCACTATCGCGAATGGCGGTGATGACTTTTCCGAAGCGGGATGTCATGATCCACTGGATCAGCAGGAAGACCAGCACGACAACGACGAAACTGAGTAGGAACAATACGGTCCGGGTCTGCGTGGAGGTAATCGAATAGCCGGCGATCGATTTGAAATCGGTAAAGCCGTTGTTGCCGCCAAATCCGGTTTCATTGCGGAAAAACAGCAGCATTGCGGCGTAGGTCACCGCTTGCGTCATGATGGAAAAGTAAACGCCTTTAATACGCGAACGGAAGGCAAAGTAGCCGAAAGCGAACGCAACCAATCCGGGTACGGCAATCGCCAGCAGAAGCGCCCAGCCGAGCGTATTGGTACCTGCCCAGTACCAGGGCAGTTCGGTCCAATTGAGCAGGGAAGTAAAGGCGGGCAGGGCGGCGGTTTCCTGTCCCGGCGCAGGCGCCTGCACCAGGTACATGCTCATCGCGTAGCCGCCCAGGGCGAAGAATAGTCCGTGACCCAGGCTGAGAATGCCGCAGAAACCCCAAACCAGATTGAGGGCCATAGCCACAATCGCGTAGCAAAGCATCTTTCCGACCAAGGTCAGGCTATAGTCGCTGATATAGAACGGGCTGTCGGCGGATACAACCTGGGTGCCGCTCAAGACCAGCGTGAATACCGCAATGATAAGGCCGATTAATGTGACTCTGCCGTGCCGGGACAAGACTGGCGCTCGTTCCGGCACAGCGAGGGAAAATGATGATGTCATGTTCTCATGCCTCCGCCGCGCTGCGGCCTTTCTGGGCGAACAGCCCTTGGGGTCGTTTCTGGATAAATGCCACGATGAGCAATAGGATGGCGATCTTGACCAGCACGGCGCCCATGACCGGTTCCCCGAGTTTGCTCAGTACACCCAGGCCGAAAGCGCCGACAACGGTACCCAGCAACTGTCCCACGCCACCCAGCACAACCGCCATGAACGAATCGATGAGGTAGGCTTGTCCCAGATCCGGTCCGACATTGCCAATCTGGGACAGGGCAACGCCGCCCAGCCCTGCGATGCCGGCGCCCAGCCCAAATGCGTAGGCGTCAATCTTGCGCGTGCGTATTCCGACGCATGCCGCCATATTGCGGTTTTGTGTGCACGCCCGGATAAACAGCCCCAACCGCGTTCGATTCAACACCAGATACAGGGCCAGCACGACCGCGATGGAAAAAAACAGGATGATCAGTCGGTTGTACGGGACGACAAAGGCCGGTAGCCATTCAGCCAATGGAGTGAAGGATCCGCTCATCCAGGTTGGGTTGGCGACATCGACATTCTGCGCGCCAAAGACCAATCTGACAGTTTGCATCAGTAGCAGGCTGATGCCGAAGGTCGCAAGCAAGCTCTCTAGTGGACGTCCGTACAGATGGCGGATCACCAGCCATTCGATGAGCAGTCCGATAGTCGCAGTGAGGACAAAAGCGATGGGTAGGGCGGCGATGAGATAATAATCCAGCCATTGCGGCAGCCAATGGCTAAATGCGGATTGGGTAAGGTAGGCGGCATAGGCACCGAGCATCAGAAACTCACCATGCGCCATATTGATCACGCCGATCAGCCCGTAAATGACCGCCAGGCCTAAGGCGGCGAGCACCAGCACGCTGCCAAGACTGAGTCCCGTGAACACATTGTTGGCAATGGCCGAGTATTGCCGTCTATCCTGGATTCGATCAAGCGATGCAGAGGCGGCAACCGATAAGGCGCTGCGGGCGTTTTTCTCCTGATCAATCACAACGCGGAGAATGCTGGAGGCTTGTGGCCGGTTCACGCTGCCCAGCAGATCGACGGCCTGCAGCCGTTTTGCGGCCGGCGCATCAGTATTTGCAGCCGTCCAGAAGGCAAGCAAGATATCCAGCTTTTTTCTGAGCGCGTCGTCGGTCTCAGTTGCCAGCGCTTTTTCCAATTGCGCTTCGGATAGGGATTGCGGCCGATTCAATAAGTTATTCACCGCCACCGTGCGGGCTTGCAGATCGGTACTGAACAAATTCATGGAGGATAACGCGCTTTGCAGGATGCGCCTCAACGTATTGTTGAGGACAGGCTGGCGGGCATCGGCGGGAAGCGTTGTCCATTGTTCGCCCGAGACGGGATCCCGAAAGTGCCCATCCGATTTGAGCAATACGCGACCATCGGGCAGGCCATATAAACGGCCATCGGCCAACCCCTGCAGCAGCGGTGCCGCAAGGGCGGGGTCCATGGCCGCGAGATTGTCGATGGCGGATTTGCGCTGGCTGTATTGCGCCGATGTCAATCCTTCAAGATCCGCCTGTTGCAGCGCCGTCGCCTGGGCTGGCAGATAGCACAGCATCAGCAGAACGCCAGCGGCGGCGGTTGTGCGGACACGCCGCAAGGCGGTCAGGATAAGACGTTCGATATTGGTCATGCCTTGCCTGTTGGATGAGGTGTTGATCTGGGATGTATGAAAATCATTGGCGCTATTTGACTTCGTCGGCTTTGCCTTTATTGCCTGGAATAAAAGGACTCCAGGGTTGCGCGCGAATGGGTTTCTCTGTCTGCCACACAATGTCGAACTGACCGTCCGGCCTGATTTCGCCGACCATCACCGGCTTGTACAAATGGTGGTTGCTGCCCATTTCAATGTCGAAACCGTCCGGTGCGGAAACTTTCTGTCCAATCATCGCGGCGCGTACGGCGTCAACATCCGTTTTGCCTGCCTTTTCCACGGCGGCCTTCCACATTTTTATGCCGATTACAGTGGCTTCCATAGGGTCATTGGTCAGTGGTTTGTCCGCGCCGGGCAGGCGCTTGGCCTTGGCGTAATCCGACCATTGCTTCTTGAATGCGTCGTTGGCTGGATTATTCAGCGACATGAAGTAATTCCAGGCGGCCAGATGGCCAACCAGCGGTTTGGTGTCGACGCCGCGCAGTTCCTCCTCGCCCACTGAAAACGCAACAACCGGCGTGTCAACGGCTTTCAGACCGGCGTTGCCCAGTTCTTTATAGAAGGGAACATTCGAATCGCCATTGATCGTTGAGATGACCGCAGCTTTGCCGGCGCTGGCAAATGTCTTGATGTCATTCACAATGGTCTGGTAGTCGCTATGGCCGAACGGCGTATAGACCTCCTGGATATCGCTATCGGCGACGCCTTTGCTATGCAGGAAACCCCTCAGGATTTTGTTGGTTGTTCTTGGGTAGACGTAGTCGGTGCCCAGAAGAAAAAAACGCTTATATCCGCCACCTTCTTCGCTCATCAGATATTCGACAGCGGGAATGGCCTGCTGGTTGGGTGCCGCACCTGTATAGAAAATATTGCGAGACATTTCCTCCCCCTCATACTGCACCGGGTAGAACAGCAAGCCATTGAGCTCCTCGAATACGGGCAGCACCGATTTACGAGATACGGAGGTCCAGCAACCGAAGACAACAGAGACTTTTTCTTTGCTGATCAGTTCGCGAGCCTTTTCCGCAAAAAGCGGCCAATTCGAGGCCGGGTCGACGACAACGGCTTCAACTTTGCGGCCGAGGATGCCACCTTGCTGGTTGATCGCTTCGATCTCCATCAGCGCGATGTTCTTGAGAACGGTTTCCGAAATCGCCATCGTGCCGGATAACGAATGCAGGATGCCGACCTTTATCGGGGGCTTGGATGGGTCGATTTTTCCCTGCGCCCAACTGGTGCCTAGGGCACCGGTTCCAAAGGCGAGCGTCAGGCTGCAAACCAGTGTTTTAAGGACATTGCGACGTTTCATTTATTGACTCCAGGATGAATAGAGAAGGCGACGGATGAGAGGAACGGCAGATGTCTTAAAGCAAAAGGTATGCCAACTGTGAAACATGATTGAAGAAGCGCACAGGGGCGCGCTTTGCATTCTGTTCTATAGCGAAGCAGGACACGCCAGGCGATAACGCGCTTTATCGGCGGCCATGTGTCTTCTTGGTGCGGTTGCATTTTGCCGAGGCATTATTTGCCTTTTGTTCGTGCGTTGGCATGTAAGCCGGCAAGCGGGTATTTGGCGGGTTGTGCCCGTGACGCTTTGCTTTTCAGCGAATGAACGGTTTACAATTACTATTGGTAATAAACTTATAATTATTAAGCATTAAGAAAGATGGGAAAAACGATGAGCAAAACTGTGCGAAGCAGGATATATCCGCAAGTTACGCCGCCTGTCGCCAGAGCGGCGTTGACGTATTGTGTTTTCATGTTTGCGGCAACCCCGGCTTGGGCCGATGGGCAAATTGATATGGGTCGGGCCATCGCCCAAAAGGGAATCGGAAGCGTGGCGCCCTGTATCTCCTGCCACGGGGCGAACGGGGAAGGCATGGCACCCGCCGGATTCCCTTATCTTGCGGGGATGCCGGCGCAATATCTGCAAGAACAGCTAGATCATTTCGCCGACGAGACCCGGAAGCAGCCTGTCATGGCGCCAATGGCCAAAGGCTTGAGCGAACCGCAGCGCGCCGCGGTGGCCGCTTACTATGCATCGCTCGATCCGGTCTTCGATAAGACGGGTCTATCTGCGTATGACAATACTTATCCGAAAGGCGATCGCGGCGCATGGCTGGCGCAACGCGGCGGCGAGCAGCAGCAGATTCCGGCTTGCGTGCAATGCCACGGCCCGGGAGGCATCGGCGTGTCGCCGAATTTTCCTCCGTTGGCAGGGCAAGCCGAAAGCTATCTCAAGAATCAGCTGATGGCATGGAAAAGCGGTTCGCGTGGCGAAGACTCGCACGGGTTGATGGCGCACCTGGCCCGCAAATTGACGGATGAACAGATCGCCGATGTCAGCCGCTATTTTTCACAAGGCGTTCCCGCATTTGCCAAGGCCGCCCGCGCGACAGAAAAAGGAGAGCAGTAATGTTAGATCCTCGATGCCCGAATGTGTGCAAGCGATTGGCTTACCTGATGATGGCGGGAGCAGTGGCGCTGCCGGGTGCGGGGTTGGCGCAAAACCAGCCAGATCCGGGGGCGGCATCTGTGCCGGCGGCCAGCGCCGAGGCGCCGACCCGTGCCAGCGGGTTCACGCCACCCGCAGCCGATGCGATTCCCGATGATGAGTTCGGTGCCATGGTGCGCAAAGGGCAGGATTATTTTCTGCATACTTCGCAATTATTGCCGCAATATACCGGCAATTCGCTCAATTGCGTCAATTGCCATCTGGATGCGGGGCGGCGTGCCGATTCCGCGCCTATGTGGGGCGCGTATGGCTTGTATCCAGCCTATCGCAAGAAAAACGGACACGTCAATACGCTTGCCGAACGTCTGCAAGGGTGCTTTCAGTACAGTATGAATGGCATCGCGCCCAAGGCGGATTCCGAGGCCATTGTCGCGTTGACCAGTTATATGTATTGGATGGCTACCCAGGCCCCGACCGGGGTGAAACTGGCTGGGCAAGGGTTTAAAAAGCTGCCGCCACCCGCTGAAAAGATGGATTTGGATCGAGGCAGGAAAGTGTTTGCCGCAAGCTGTGCGGTCTGTCACGGCGAAGAGGGCCAGGGCCGCAAGGCGGCCGGCAAAATGGTATTTCCTGCGCTCTGGGGCGACGATTCGTTCAATTGGGGAGCGGGCATGCACCAGATTCCCAATGCCGCCGCTTTCATCAAGGCCAATATGCCGCTGGGCAAGGGCCATACCCTGACGGATCAGCAGGCATGGGACGTGGCGTATTACATGAACTCGCATGAACGTCCCCAGGATCCCAGATTTACCGGCAATGTCGAGGAAACACGCAAGAAATTCCATGACGGCGGCGATAATCTGTATGGTCAGCAGATCAATGGGGTGTTACTGGGTCAACATTCCGTAGCGCCCGGGGGACGTCTGCGCGAAAGCGGAGTGAAAGCCGCAGGAAAGGCTGCGCCCGAATCCAGATGAAGTAAAGCCCGATAAAAAAGGCCCTATGAATAGATAGGGCCTTTTTATGCTGCTTGAAATAACTGGGCGCATGCCTGGCGGTACCGAGGCGATATCGCCATTACCGTGGGTGTCGCAATTATTTACGGCTGCGCTTGAATAGCAATTGATCAAACAAGAAGCCGGAAAAAGCAGCGACAGTTGCGACCGCAGCCCAGGACGTGTCGCTCAGGACGCCTTGAAAAGCGAACACGTAGGCCGCGGTACCGAAAATCATACCGAAAACGGCACGAACGACCAGATAGGCCCAATTATCGTCTTCCAGCTTGCAGTCCTTGCTGGCAATGGCAAAGCCATTGCGTTCATGGTCAAGGAAGCAGGTCGCGACGGAAAGCAGTGAACCGATGGCGCCGAAGAACATGGCAGAAAAGCTGACTGACCAGGTAATCAAGGCGGTGAACAGTCCAAAAATGATCAGGCCGATGACAAAGCCACCATTCGTAAACAATGACTTGCCCGTGCCTCGTTTTTGGGCCGGCTCCTGCTGCGCCTGTTGCGCCGTTTCGTTATTGCCGGCGCCGGACTGCTCGTGGGATGGCTCATGGATGGGGTCGGACATGGAAGGGCTCCTTCAAAATTCTCGGATAACGGACGAAGTGCGTCCAGTACAAGTTAGCTAAATTACACTATTTTGCTTTTCGGTACGATTATAGAGGTTGTACCGCAGGAAAATAATCGGGGCCATCCCGGGAATCGATTTTCATAATTTTTTCAATCCCAGGCCGCGAAACTTGTTTTTTTGGTTTTTTGGGTAAAATGATAGGTTATTCTTAATATTATTTGATAAGTAAGGTCCACGAATGCAGCCAACGGTTGAAACTCTAGAAGGTCTGGAACGTAAAGTTAATCTGGTCATTGCCATCGACGACGTCGAGAAAGAAGTCAAAACGCAATTGCAGCGTGTTGCCCGCACGGCCAAGGTCCAGGGCTTTCGTCCAGGGAAAGCACCGGTCTCGGTCATTGAACGGAGCCACGGACCTGGTGTTCGCTATGACGTCATTAATCAGAAGGTCGGCAAGCTTTTCGACGAGGCCGTGCGCGAAGCAAAGCTGCGTGTTGCCGGCGCGCCTTCCATCGAGCCCGAAGAGGGCGGCGAGGAAGGAAAACTGAGCTTTGCCGCTCGTTTCGAAGTTTACCCCGAGGTCGCTGTCCCTGAGTTGGACAAGCTCGAGGTTACGCGTTTTGACGCCGAGGTTGGTGAAAAAGAAGTCAACAACACGATCGATATCCTGCGCAAGCAGCGCGCTACCTACTCTGCCGATGCCGAGCGTGCCGCGCAGAAAGACGATCGTGTCACGGTTGACTTTGTCGGCAAGATCGATGGCGTTGAATTCGAAGGCGGCAAGGCCGAGGATTTTCCTTTCCAGATTGGCCAGGGCCGCATGTTGCCTGAGTTCGAAGAAGCCGCAACCGGCCTGAAAGCCGGCGAAAGCAAGACCTTCCCCTTGACGTTCCCCGAAGACTATCCCGGCAAGGATGTCGCCGGCAAAACGGCCGAGTTCACGATCACGGTCAAAGAGGTCGCGGTTCCTGTCTTGCCGGAAGTGAATGCCGAGTTCGCCAAGTCCCTCGGACAGGCAGAAGGCGATACCGAAAAGCTGCTGACGGAAGTGCGCAGCAATATTGAGCGCGAGGTAAAAAACCGCACGCAGGCACGCACCAAGAACAGCGTGATGGACGCATTGGCGAATGCGGCCAGCTTCGATGTGCCCAAGTCTCTGGTTGATAACGACGTACAAAGCCGTATTGCCGCAGCGCGCGAAGATCTCAAGCAGCGCGGCATGCCGAACGCCGATACCATGGATATCCCCGCCGACGCCTTCAAGGCCGATTCCGAGCGCCGGGTGCGTCTGGGGTTGCTGGTTGCTGAACTGGTTGACAGCGCCAAGTTGCAAGTTACGCCCGAGCAGGTCCGTGCGCGTATCGAAGAGTTTGCGCAAAATTACGAAAAACCCGAGCAAGTCATCACTTACTACCTGACCGATCGTCAGCGTCGTTCAGAAATTGAAGCGGTGGTACTTGAAGATAACGTTGTTGACCATATTCTTTCCAAAGCAAAGGTCACTGACGAGAAAGTGGCATTCGAAGAATTAATGGGAACTGTATAATGAACCGTTTTACCGACTTTTACGCGTCTATGCATGGTGGCGAGTCTGTGCGCCCGTCAGCGCTTGGCTATATACCGATGGTTATCGAACAGTCAGGGCGCGGAGAGCGGTCTTACGACATTTACTCGCGCCTGCTGAAAGAGCGGGTTGTCTTTCTGGTCGGGCAGGTAAACGACCAGACGGCCAACCTGATCGTGGCGCAGTTGCTGTTCCTGGAGTCTGAAAATCCAGACAAGGATATCTCGCTCTACATCAATTCCCCGGGTGGCGCGGTATACGCCGGCATGGGCATTTATGACACGATGCAGTTCATCAAACCCGATGTCTCGACTTTGTGCACAGGCTTCGCGGCCAGCATGGGCGCATTCCTGCTCAGCTCCGGCGCCAAGGGTAAGCGTTTCAGCTTGCCTAATTCGCGCATCATGATTCACCAGCCTTTGGGTGGAGCCCAGGGGCAAGCCACGGACATTGAAATTCAGGCAAAAGAAATTCTCAGCCTGAGAGAACGGTTGAATCAAATTCTGGCGAAAAACACCGGCCAGCCCATCGATCGTATTCGCGAACATACAGAGCGCGACAACTATATGGCCGCCGAAGATGCGCAGACCTACGGATTAATTGACAAAGTCCTGGTCTCGCGGGCAGACGCCGCATAGTATTTGATATACTGTTTTCAAAGGTTACATGTTCAGGTCGACCTTTTAACGGGGGTCGACCTGTTTTTATCGGATAAAGCACATTACAGATATGGCAGACAAACCTAGCTCATCAGACGGCAAAAACCTGCATTGCTCGTTCTGCAACAAGCATCAGAACGAAGTTAAGAAGCTTATTTCCGGTCCCGGGAATATTTTCATTTGTGATGAATGCATTGAATTGTGCAATGAAATCATTCATGACAGCGCACAGGACGAGGCGCGCGAGGCCATCAAGACAGAGTTGCCTTCGCCTGCGGAAATCAAATCCTTTCTTGATCAGTACGTGATCGGCCAGGATCTGCCCAAGCGAAATCTTGCGGTGGCGGTATACAACCACTACAAGCGCATACGCCATAGCGATCTCAACAAGAAAGACGATATCGAGCTGGCCAAAAGCAATATTCTGCTTATTGGCCCGACCGGCTCGGGTAAAACCCTGCTGGCGCAGACGCTGGCCCGCATGCTTGACGTGCCATTTGTGATGGCCGACGCCACAACCTTGACCGAAGCCGGTTATGTGGGGGAAGACGTCGAAAACATCGTGCAAAAGTTGCTGCAAAACTGCAATTACGATGTTGAGAAAGCCCAGCGCGCCATCGTCTATATCGACGAAATTGACAAGATTTCACGCAAATCCGACAATCCCTCTATCACACGGGACGTGTCGGGCGAAGGCGTGCAGCAAGCGCTGCTCAAGTTGATCGAAGGAACCGTCGCTTCCGTGCCGCCACAGGGCGGACGCAAGCACCCGAACCAGGATTTTGTCCAGGTGGACACGACGAATATCCTGTTTATCGTGGGCGGTGCGTTTGACGGCTTGGACAAGGTCATTCGCAATCGTACGGAAAAATCCGGTATCGGCTTTGGCGCATCGGTCGAGGGAAAATCCGAAAGGGGTGTGGGTGAGGTTTTCGCCGAGGTAGAGCCTGAAGATATCATCAAGTTCGGCCTCATTCCCGAGCTGGTGGGGCGTTTGCCCGTCGTGGCTACACTCGAGGAACTGGACGAAAAGGCCCTGATTACGATTCTTACCGATCCCAAGAACGCGCTGGTCAAGCAGTATCAGAAGCTGTTCGCCATGGAAGAGGTCGAGTTGGAAGTGCGTCCCGCGGCGCTCGGCGCGATCGCCCGCAAGGCGTTGAAACGCAAAACTGGCGCCCGTGGCTTGCGCTCCATCCTGGAGGCCGCACTTATGTCGACCATGTTCGAGCTGCCGTCCCAGGAAAACGTTGTAAAAGTCGTGCTCGACGAGTCCGCGATCGAAGGATCGGGCTCGCCAATGCTGGTCTTTGCCGAAGATAAGGAAGCGGCAACCCCGGCATCGAAGGAAAAGAAACTGAAGGATGCCGCGGCTTGATTGCTGCGGTCCAGCCTGGACAGGTCGCTATTGCATACGTTGGGGGTGACAAGTCCGGGCTGGAAAATAAATGTTACTGCTCGGAAAAAATTGCCTTTTTTTGATGTTCGGCGACCTTGAAATTGCCCCCTGCGGCTCCATCTACAGCATAATTTCTGTAGAAGTCTAAACGTTTTTCAAGGAATCAACATATGTCAGCGAGCCAGATTTTGCCGGCAGAGTCCACAGAACTGCCACTGTTGCCACTTCGCGACGTGGTGGTATTCCCGCATATGGTCATCCCACTTTTTGTGGGAAGACATCGCTCAATCCGCGCGTTGGAATTGGCCATGGAAAAGGACAAGCAGATCATGCTTGTCGCACAAAAGTCAGCCAGCAAGGATGAGCCCGGTCCGGACGATATGTACGAGATCGGCTGCGTGGCGTCTATCCTCCAAATGCTCAAACTGCCTGACGGCACCGTCAAGGTGCTGGTAGAGGGTCAGCAGCGCGCGCGCGTGGAACAAGTCATCGAGACCGAGTCTCATTTTTCAGCACAGATCCTGCCGATCGAACAGAGCGATATCCGCAATTCCGAGGTTGAGGCCCTGCGTCGTACGATCATCGCGCAATTTGATCAATACGTTAAGCTGAACAAGAAAATCCCGCCCGAGATCCTTAGCTCGCTTAATGGTATCGAGGAGGTCAGCCGCTTGGCCGACACCATCTCCTCTCATCTGCCGCTTAAGCTCGAGCAGAAGCAAAAGCTGCTCGAAGAGCTGGATGCATCAGCACGCCTGGAAGCGCTGCTGGCTCAAATCGAGACTGAAATCGACATTCTGCAAGTTGAGAAGCGCATTCGTGGCCGAGTCAAGAAGCAGATGGAAAAGAGCCAGCGCGACTATTATCTGAACGAGCAGGTCAAGGCAATCCAGAAAGAACTTGGCGAAGGCGAAGAGGGCGCCGATATCGAGGAGCTCGAGAAAAAGATCGAAGCGGCGCAATTGCCCAAGGAAGCGCGCAAGAAGGTCGATAGCGAACTCAAAAAGCTCAAGCTGATGTCACCGATGTCGGCTGAAGCGACGGTGGTTCGCAATTACATCGATACGGTCATCGGGTTACCTTGGAAGAAAAAAAGCCGGATCAACAACTCCTTGGCCAATGCGCAGAAGGTGTTGGACAACGACCATTATGGGCTGGAAAAGGTCAAGGAACGCATTCTGGAATACCTGGCGGTCCAGCAGCGCGTAGACAAGGTGAAAGCGCCGATTCTGTGCCTGGTGGGACCCCCGGGGGTTGGTAAAACGTCGCTCGGACAATCGATAGCGCGTGCCACCAACCGCAAATTCACGCGCATGGCATTGGGCGGTGTGCGTGACGAGGCAGAAATTCGCGGCCATCGTCGTACGTATATTGGTGCGTTGCCAGGGAAAATCCTGCAGAATATGAACCGTGTCGGCGTGCGTAATCCGCTGTTCCTGCTCGACGAAATCGACAAGCTCGGCATGGACTTCAGGGGCGATCCTGCGTCTGCCTTGCTTGAGGTTCTGGACCCGGAACAGAATCACACATTCCAAGACCATTATGTCGAAGTGGATTATGATTTGTCCGACGTGATGTTCGTTGCGACCAGCAATACGCTGAATATTCCGCCCGCGCTGCTGGATCGCATGGAGGTGATTCGTCTGTCCGGCTACACCGAAGACGAAAAAGTGCATATCGCGATGGACCACCTGCTGCCTAAGTTGATGAAAAACAATGGCGTGAAGGAAAATGAACTGATCGTCGAGGAATCCGCAGTCCGCGATATCGTCAGGTATTACACCCGCGAGGCCGGGGTGCGGGCGCTTGAGCGCGAGATCGGGAAAATTTGCCGCAAGGTGATCAAGGAGCTGCTCACCGGCACCGCCGAGGACGGCGTCAAGCCGGTCAGGGGCAAGGTGGCGGCCAGTGCCAAAGAAGCCGTTCGCGTGAGCGCGGATAACCTTAGTCATTACCTGGGCGTACGCAAGTTTTCCTTTGGCGTCGCTGAAAAGGACAACCAGATTGGTCAGGTTACCGGTCTGGCGTGGACCGAAGTGGGTGGCGATCTGCTGACGATCGAGGTGGCGGCTGTGAACGGCAAAGGCAATATTCAGCATACCGGTTTGCTCGGTGATGTCATGAAGGAGTCGATGCAGGCCGCGCGCACGGTGGTTCGTTCTCGTGCCTACAAGCTCGGATTTACCGACAGTGTGTTCGAGAAAAAGGATATCCATATTCACGTGCCTGAAGGGGCAACGCCCAAGGATGGTCCTTCTGCTGGTATAGCGATCACCACGGCATTGGTGTCGGCATTGTCGGGCATTCCGGTGCGTGCGGATGTGGCAATGACCGGAGAAATTACCTTGCGTGGCGAGGTCCTGGCTATCGGTGGGCTTAAGGAGAAGCTGCTGGCGGCACACCGCGGCGGCATCAAGACGGTGCTGATTCCCGAGGAGAATGTGAAAGATCTCCCGGAAATTCCAGATAACGTGAAAAACCATTTGGAGATCATTCCGGTCAAATGGATTGATCGGGTGCTTGAAATCGCGCTTGAAAAACCGCTGACGCCGCTATCGGAAGCGGAAATCGCCAAGTTGGCGGAAGAAGCGGTTGCGGCAGCCAAACCTGCTGTGGAAACGACACAGAAATCCGTGAAGCATTAATCTTGTCGCCGTCATCCGATCCTCAGGTGCTTCCAGAGATCGGGTAATAAAAAAGCCCGGTTATTTAAATTTCCGGGCTTTTTTGTTGCGGTAGGTGGTTTTTTGGGGCTCGCTCTAGGCGTCCTGCCGCTAGAACCCGATATCGTTGCGCAGTTGTTGCTTTTGCTGACGCAGTTGCTCAAGGCGTTGCTGCTCGCCATTATCGGGAGACTGCGGGGGCTGCGCGGGAGCGCTGCCTGGGAAATTGCCTTGCGGCGAAGTTTGCGCCCCTGGCGCCCTTGGTGCCGGAAAGTTTGATACTGGTGCCGGAAAACTGTCGGAAACAGATCCTTGCGGTTCAAACTGCGGATCCGGGGCGTTGGTCGCATCATACATCTGCTGGTCGTTGGTTGCCGGCGGGCGCGTGCCTTCGGCGCGAGGCGGGGCTTTGGGCACAGGTGGAATCACCGAGCGAAGATCGGGATTGCTGCGTATGGCGTTGGCATTATTGGCTCCCTGTGCAGGCTGGCTGCCTGGCATCGTGGCCGAATTGCTGCGAGGTGTTGGATTGCTGTTGGCGCCAGTGCTATTGCCTGCGGCGCGATTGGTATTGCTGGCGGGAGCCGGGGTGTCGCGGGGAGCTGGGGATCTCGTGGCTGGCGCAGCCGCCGCCCGGTTCTCTGCCTGGGCTGGCTGCGTCTGGTTCGGATCGTTGGTCTGATTATAGGCCGCGTTGGCTCGCTGTTCATTCTGCTCTGTCGTCGCCGCGGATTCGGCGCCTGCGGCCGGGGTTGCGTCCGCGGGTTGCGTCGCGTCCGGAGTTGCATTTTCGACTTGGCCGCTCACCGTATTTACGCCGGCCGTTTCTGTACTGCGGTTCACCGGACTGCGGGTGAAGGCTTCATAGACCGCTGCCCCAATGAAAATGAATACCAGCACGGCGATGATGGTCAGGATCAGGTTGAAAAATAAAGACTTGGACATAGTAAGAATAATCGGTTTTAAATGCGGGCGGTCGGTTCGGCGACGTTCGTACGGCCTCGGCAAGACATGTTTTTCATTACGGTCTGTATAGTATAAGTTGCGTGAGGTACGGACAGGTTAGTTGAACAGGTTTTTCCCAAAATTAGAAATGCTGTCAAAGAAGGATTCGATCGTATTGACGTTCATGTCTGCGGTATTTTCGCCCAAAATGATGATTTTGGAACGCTGCGCATTGCCTCCTGTCGGCACCATCGCGCCTGGTGTGGGGGCCGTGGGGGTGCTGGCGGCAACGTAGGCCAGGCGGCTGCGATCAATACCGCGTGCCATCAGCGCTTTTATCAGGCTCAGTGCGCGCACTTCCTGTAATTCCCGGTTGTATTCGGCTGAGCCGGTATTATCCGACACGCTATCGATGAGCGCCTTGCGTTGCGGCTTGTCTTTGAGCAACTGGCTGACCCGGTCCAGGAAGGGGCTCGCCTCCGGCTGCAGGCTTGCCGATCCTGGCAGAAATAGGCTGCTGTCGCGGGACGTAATGGCGACACCGCGCGGATCCTGGCTGATTTGCACACCTGCTCGCTCGTTCGAGCCGTTCATGCCAGCGCATGCGCTGAGCAAGGCGGCCATGACCAAGGGTGATAAAAGACGAAGCAGGCGAATCTGGGACATAGTGTGGTACTCCACGCGGTTTCTAGAGGCGTAAGCCTAGCATAGCCGAAGCGGGCTTGCTTGGTTACAAATGGACTGCAACAGGATTTTTCCCTGTCGGGCTGGCGCTAGCCACTTGCTAGCGGCAAAGACACAAAAAAACTCTTGATTTTTTGCATTTTGTAGCCATTTATTGGTTATTCCACCAAGCCTAGTGTAGAATTATGCGGTATTTTACTAAAGGTGAGACTGTTTTGATGATCCCCGGAGCTTCACGAACCCCCAGCCTGACCACGACCGGTACGGATACCGGCCGGCCAGTGCGTTCGTGATTCTTATCGACCAAAGCATTTTTCAAAAGAACAGCGAACGCGACTTGGTGAAGTCGCGTTTTTTATTTTACTCAAGGCATTAGCATGTTTCAGATTACATTACCCGATGGTTCCAAGCGCGAGTTTTCTCAACCCATACAGGTTGGGGATATTGCGACGACCATCGCGCCTAGCCTTGGTAAAGCCGCACTTGCCGGCAAGGTTACTTTGAATGGTGCAGAACCCAGTCTGGTGGATACGTCGTTTGTGATCGACCAGGATGCCGCGCTGTCGATCATTACCGCCAAGGATCCCGACGGTCTGGATATTATCCGGCATTCCACCGCGCACCTGCTAGCCTATGCGGTCAAATCCCTTTATCCCGATGCCCAGGTCACGATCGGCCCAGTCATCGACAATGGTTTTTATTACGATTTCTCATATAAGCGTCCTTTCACGCCTGAGGATTTGCAGAAAATCGAAAAAAAGATGGCGGAACTGGCCAAGAAAGATGAAAAGGTCGTGCGCGAGGAATGGTCCCGCGACGATGCGGTCGCATTTTTCAGGGAACAAGGCGAGGAATATAAAGCGGAAATCATCGCCTCCATTCCTCAGGATCAAACCATCTCCCTGTACCGCGAGGGCGATTTCATTGACTTGTGCCGCGGACCGCACGTGCCCTCTACCGGCCGTCTGAAAGTCTTCAAGCTAATGAAGGTGGCCGGCGCCTATTGGCGCGGCGACAGCAAAAATGAAATGCTGCAGCGGATCTACGGAACGGCGTGGTCAAACAAAGAAGATCAGACGCAATATCTGACCATGCTGGAAGAGGCGGAAAAGCGCGATCACCGCAAACTGGGGCGCGAGCTTGACCTGTTCCATTTCCAGGACGAGGCGCCCGGTCTTATTTTCTGGCACGCCAAGGGCTGGACGATATGGCAGCAGGTCGAACAATATATGCGCGATGTCTACCGTGATAATGGCTATCAGGAAGTGAAAGGTCCGCAGATCCTGGATATCAGTCTTTGGAAGAAGACCGGGCATTGGGATAACTACAAGGAAAACATGTTCACGACCGAGTCCGAGAATCGTGTATACGGGCTCAAACCCATGAACTGTCCCGGGCATGTGCAGATTTACAACGCTGGATTGCATTCGTACCGGGAATTGCCGATTCGCTATGGCGAGTTCGGCCAATGCCACCGAAATGAGCCTTCCGGCTCCTTGCATGGCATGATGCGCGTGCGCGGATTCACGCAGGATGATGGCCATATCTTCTGTACCGAAGAGCAGCTTCTGGCAGAGTGTGCACAATTTACAACACTTTTGCAGAAGGTATATCGCGACTTTGGATTCGAGGAAGTGTTGTATAAAGTCGCGACCCGGCCGGAGAAGCGGATTGGCGACGATGCGGTCTGGGATAAGGCGGAGCACGCGCTGATGGAGAGTTTGCGCAGCTCGGGCTGCGAGTTTGAAATTTCTCCCGGAGAGGGCGCGTTCTATGGGCCCAAAGTCGAATATACCCTGAAGGATGCCATCGGCCGCCACTGGCAGTGCGGCACCATACAGGTCGATTTCTCAATGCCCGCGCGACTTGGCGCCGAGTATGTCGATGCCAGCGACCAACGTAAAACGCCAGTCATGCTGCATCGGGCAATCTTGGGGTCGCTCGAGCGCTTTATCGGCATGCTCATCGAAAACTATGCCGGCGCGATGCCGCCGTGGCTTGCCCCTGAACAGGTTGTGGTTTGTACCATTTCAGAAACCTTTTCAGATTACGCTAACCAGGTGGTCGCCGAGCTGAAAAAACAGGGATTCCGTGCCTCTTCGGATTTGCGTGGTGAAAAAATCACCCGTAAAATCAGGGAAAATAGCATGCAAAAAGTGCCTTATATCCTGGTCGTTGGCGAAAAAGAGCGTGAAACCGCCGCCGTAGCGGTACGCGGGCGTGGCAACCTGGATCTGGGCACCATGCCGTTGAATGAATTTGTGGAGCGCTTGCGTCGCGACGTGGAGACGCGTCAGGACGTGGCGGTGTAATTGCGTAAATTGATTAATTTTAGGAGATCTTAACATCGCAACCGAAAAAACCAACCGTATCAATGCCGAAATTCGCATCCCAGAGGTGCGCCTGATCGGTGTTGATGGCGAACAGCTTGGAATTGTCAAGACTGCCGAGGCCTTGCGCCTGGCTGAACAGGAAGGCGTGGATTTGGTAGAAATCGCGCCAAACGCCGAACCGCCAGTTTGCCGGATCATGGACTATGGCAAGTTCAAGTACCAGGAGCAAAAGCGCCAGCAGGAAGCCAAGGCCAAGCAAAAAGTTGTTCAGGTCAAAGAAGTGAAATTCCGTCCTGCAACCGATGAAGGGGATTACCAGGTAAAACTGCGTAATCTGCGGCGTTTTATTGAAGACGGCGACAAGGCCAAGGTAACGTTACGCTTCCGGGGCCGGGAGATGGCTCACCAGGAGTTGGGTATGCGCGTTCTGGAACGTGTGCGCGATGACATGGGTGAGTTGTGCCAGGTCGAAGCCATGCCTAAACTGGAGGGCCGCCAGATGGTCATGGTGCTGGCGCCCAAACGGAAAGCCAGTGCCTCCGGCAAGGCAGAGAACAAATAGCACGGACCGGGAGCCTTCCGCCGTCATTGTAGGATTGAGTCAGATGCATGTACTTTTTATCATTGATCCTTTGCCTTCGTTGAAGGCCTATAAGGACAGCTCCGTGGCAATGATGCGCGCGCTGCAGAAACGAGGCCACGTGATCAGCGTGGCCCTGCAGGGCGATCTGTATGTCGAGCTCGGGCGAGTGAAGGTGCATGCCCAGCGGATCAGCCTGGATCTGGCGGCCGATCTGCATGAGAAACACTGGTGGTCAGACCAGGAGGCGCCGGCCGATACCGAGGTCAACCATTTCGATGCCGTGATCATGCGCAAGGATCCGCCGTTCGACATGGAATACCTTTATTCCACGCATTTGCTGGAAACGGCGGAGAAGCAGGGTGCCCGTGTTTTCAATTCAGGCAATGCCATCCGCAATCATCCTGAGAAACTGGCGATTACCGAATTCTCGGAATTTACCGCGCCTACGCTGATCACTCGGAGTCTTTCCCGGCTCAAGGCATTCCATGCGCTGCATGGAGACATTATTGTCAAACCGCTGGATGGCATGGGCGGTACCGGTATCTTCCGGATTACTGAATCCGATCCAAACGTCAATGCCATTTTGGAGACCTTGACAGTCGACCAGACACAGACCATCATGGCCCAAAAGTACATTCCCGAGATCGTGCAGGGTGACAAACGCATCCTGCTCATCGATGGGGTACCGGTCCCCTACGCGCTGGCGCGTATTCCTCTGGCGGGTGAAACGCGGGGTAATCTGGCGGCAGGGGGACGGGGTGTGGCCAGGAAACTGTCCGAACGAGATCGCGCGATTGCAGAGAAGCTCGGGCCAATTTTGCGCGAACGCGGTTTGCTTCTGGTGGGCCTGGATGTCATTGGCGACTATGTGACCGAAATCAATGTCACCAGCCCGACATGTTTTGTGGAAATTGCCGAACAAACCGATTTTGATGTTGCTGACCATTTTGCCGCTGCGCTTGAAAAAGCGGCGGCCTGAAGGTACGAAAAATGACGACCCTTGCTCTTATAGCGCACACGCCTCTGGCATCGGCCTTGTCCGATTGCGCTCAACATGTCTTGGGAAAGATCGATAACTTTGTGTTTTTCGACATTGAGCCCGATGTGGATCCTGAATCCAAGGCCGATGAATTGATACTACAATTGAAATCCATGCTGGGTCCGGAAAAGCAAGTGCTTGTTTTATCCGACCTGGGTGGAGCAACCCCCGCCAATATTGGTGCGCGGGTAGTCCAGCAACTGCAGAGTGCCGGCATCAATGCGCATATCCTGTCAGGAACCAATGCCTGTATGCTGCTGAACGCGGTACGGTATCGCGACCAGCCGCTGGATCAGCTTTGCCAATCGATTTTCGAGGGGGGCAAGAAAGGCATGAAATGCGTTGACCTGGCTCCCAATGATTAACTATCACTAAAAAGATCTCGTTCATATGGCTTCACTTGATATCGTTATAAGTAATAAATTAGGCTTGCATGCGCGGGCAGCGGCCAAACTGACCCAATTGGCAAGCAAATTCAAAAGCGAGATCTTTATCACCCGGGCCTCACAAAGGGTAAACGCCAAAAGCATCATGGGTGTCATGATGCTGGCCGCAGGCAAGGGCATTACCGTTGTGATGGAGGCGGAAGGGGAAGACGCCGACGAGGCGTTGAGCCAGATCCACGCGTTGTTCGAAAACAAGTTCGGCGAACCCGAATGAACGTGTAGCCTGCGCTCGCGGGCGCAACTGTAGACAGCATCCCTTCGCGCAAAAAAAGAGACAATGTAAATATGCCAACTACCCCGGACCATTCCATCAAATCGACTTCAGTCTTTACGCTCCAGGGAAAAGGTGTAGTACGCGGGTTTGCGATAGGACGCGCCGTTGTGATGGGGGCCGCCACCCTGGAGGTCAATCACTATCGGATCGCCGCCGAAGATGTGCCAGCCGAGTGTGCACGGCTGGATCATGCGCTCAAGGTCGTGTACGACATGTTGCAGCACACGTTGAATACCTTGCCAGCCGATACCCCGAAAGAACTGGTTCCACTGCTGACCGTGCATAGCTTGCTGGTTTCCGATCCAGCCCTGGCCGAGCAGACCAGGGAGCTGATTGCGACACGGCAGTACAACGCTGAATGGGCACTTAGCACACAAGGGCAGATTCTTGCCGAACAGTTTGCCGCTATGGATGATGAGTACATCCGCGAGCGGGTGGCGGATATTCATCAGGTCATCGAGCGTGTGATACAAATTCTTGCCGGCTCGGGCGAGTTGCTGCTGCCTGATATGTCCAGTGATACGGACGTAAACTCGCTGATCGTCGTTGCGCACGACATATCGCCAGGCGATATGCTCAAGCTGCGTGGCGGGCGATTTGCCGCCTTTGTCACCGATTTGGGTGGGCCGACCTCGCATACGGCTATTGTGGCGCGCAGCATGAACGTGCCAGCCGTTGTGGGGTTAGGCAATGTGCGCAGTCTGGTGCGTGACCGGGATATGTTGATCGTCGACGGTGAAAGCGGCCTGGTCTATGTCAATCCGACGCCGGCCATCCTGGCGTTTTACCAGAAAAAACAGGAAGCATTCATCGAAGAGCGAGCGCAATTGATCCTTTCCAAGGATGAGCCCGCGATCACCCTGGATGGCAAGCGGGTTCGGCTTGAAGCGAATATCGAGCTGCCACAAGAGGTGGAGCAGGCGGTGGAGCTCGGTGCCGACGGCATCGGGCTGCTGCGCAGCGAATTTCTATTCATGGGCAGGCAGGTGCTGCCCAGCGAGGAAGAGCAACTGGAGGCGTATGCGCATGTGCTGAAGGCCATGCCGGATAAGCCGGTAACAATTCGTACGCTTGATCTGGGATCCGATAAAACGCTTGATGGCGAGGCGACGGTTGCGGTCAACCCCGCGCTTGGCATGCGGGCGGTTCGCTATTGCCTTTCCCGCCCGGATATGTTCATGACCCAGTTAAGAGCCTTGCTAAGGGCTTCGGTGCATGGGCATTTGCGGATTCTTATCCCGATGTTGTCCCATATGCATGAATTGGTGGCGGTGCGGGCGGCGATTGACTCGGCCAAACAGGAATTGGATAGGGAAGGATTGGCATACAGCGATGACATCGAGCTGGGCGCCATGGTGGAAATTCCGGCGATTGCGATTGCAATCGAGCCGTTCCTGAGGGCGCTGGACTTTGTTTCCATCGGGACCAATGATTTGATCCAATACACACTGGCCATCGACCGGGTCGACAACGAGGTCTCCGATCTGTACGATCCGCTGCACCCGGCGGTGTTGCGCCTGATTTCCCAAACGATTCAAGCAGGGGAGCGCGCCGGCAAAAGCGTCGCAATCTGCGGCGAGATGGCTGGCGACGCCCGTTATACGCGCTTACTGTTGGGACTTGGGCTCTGCGAATTTTCCATGCATCCGCAGCAATTGCTTGATGTCAAGAAGATCGTACGCACCTCACATACCAATGCCCTCAGGACCAAGATTGCAACGGCGCTGAATCGTGCCGAATCGATTGACCTGAATAGTTTGGGCATTTAGCCGACGTTCGTCCGCAATCGGATGAGGTCGGCTGGAGAGCGATAAATGGGAAAATGGACGTTGGTCAACGTCCATTTTTTTCTTTTTCGGCTCCGTATCTGTCGGGCAGGTGACTGTCTGGCGGACAAGACCACCGCCAGACATGCGGCTTCAACTGTGGTAACCCTGTTCCCCATGAGAACTGATATCCAGGCCCTGGCGCTCTTCGTCTTTGTCGACACGAAGGCCTCCGGTGAGCAGGCCGGCGATTTTCAATGCGATCACGCTGACGACGGCGCTCCAGATGAGGGCGATCACGATGCCTTCCAACTGATTGAAAACCTGGCCGGCGATCATGCCGGCAGACTCCAGGCCCGGACCACCCAACGCTTTGGCGTTGAAAATGCCGGTCAGGATTCCGCCGACAATACCGCCTATGCCGTGTACACCGAACACATCCAGCGAGTCATCGGCTTTGAGCAATCGCTTGAGCCCGTTGACGCCCCAGACGCAAAACAGGCTGGTAACAATACCGATGACCAAGGCGCCCACCGGGCCGACCAGTCCCGCTGCGGGAGTAATGCCAACCAAGCCTGCGACCGCGCCCGAGGCCGCGCCCAGCAATGAGGGCTGGCCTTTGAACTTCCACTCGGCAAGCGTCCAGATCACCACGGCAGCAGCAGTGGCGAGCAAGGTGTTGAATACGGCTAATGCTGCCTGGTTGTTCGCACCCAGAGACGAGCCACCGTTGAACCCGAACCACCCAACCCAAAGCATGGCCGCGCCGATCATGGTCATCGGCAAGTTGTGCGGCTGCATTGCTTCCTTCCCGTAACCGATCCTTGGTCCGACCACGTATGCGGCGACCAGTGCGGCAATACCCGCATTGATATGCACCACCGTGCCGCCGGCAAAATCCAAGGCATCCCCGAATAACAAGCCTTTTTCGGCCCAAATCATGTGAGCAATCGGGATATACGAAAAAGTAAACCAGATCACCATGAAAATGAGAACGGCGGAAAACTTGATCCGCTCCGCGAAACCACCTACGATCAAGGCGCAGGTAATACCTGCAAATGTCGCCTGGAATGCGACGAATGTAAGTTCGGGAATGGTTCCTGCCAATGCATAGCTATCGCCGGGCAGGTCGATGACGCCTGAAAGGAATGCTTTGGACAGGTTTCCGAAAAATGCGTTACCTTCGGAAAAGGTAAGGGAGTAGCCGTAGACGAACCACAGAATCGTGATCAGCGAGAAGGTCACGAGAACTTGGCTCATGAGCGAGAGGATATTCTTGCTGCGGACCAGGCCTCCATAAAACATGGCAAGGCCTGGTACAACCATGAACAGTACAAGAATGCTCGATAGGCTTACCCAGACTAAATCGGCGCTTTGCATAGTCAATTCCTTTTATACAGTGAAAGGGGAGTGTTCCGCGGCTTATAATGCCGCATTGCCGGTTTCGCCCGTGCGGATCCGGATCACATGCTCCAGATCAGTGACGAAGATCTTGCCGTCGCCGATCTTGCCAGTAGTCCCCGATTGGCAAATGGTTTCGATTGCCTGTTCCACCTGATCATCGGCGACGGCTGTCTCGAGCTTTATCTTGGGCAGGAAGTCGACCACATATTCTGCGCCCCGGTACAGCTCCGTGTGACCTTTCTGCCGCCCGAATCCCTTGACTTCGGTAATGGTCAGGCCTTGTATGCCAATGTCGGCAAGTGCGGCTCGCACCTCGTCCAGCTTGAATGGTTTGATAATGGCCGTGATCAGCTTCACAATGTTCTCCCAAAAATGACATTTGTTTTGAGGACGCGTTGTCCATGGCCTTTGAAAAGCAATAGTCATGCCAGTTTTTCACTTGTTGGTGCTTGCGAAAACAGCCCTGAAATGATGCAGCGATGCTCGCCGCTGCCTGGTTATGCCTGGAATTGGTGCATCGCGCGTCGAAATATGGCGGCTAGGTTCGCGATGGCCCTCATGCGCCCTCAAGATCGCCGGTATGGTGCAGCCGGGCACACCGATCTGCGGGCCGTGTCATCCTTGGCTAACATTCAGATTTGGGTTGTAACAAAGACGAAATCAAATTTGGGTTACTTTTCCATATCTGCTTTATATTTAGAAAGGGGTGATGTCATGAAGAATTTATCGAAACTTAGTTTGGCTGCCATGTTATCGGTAACGGCGTTTCTTGCCGGGTGCGATGACAGCGGCGACGCCGCCGAGCAGGCCAAAGCGTCGGCAAACCAGGCGGCGGAACAGGCAAAAAATGCAGCTGAGCAAGGCGCGCAGGCGGCAAAAGAAGCGACCGCCGACGCAGTAGAGGCGAGCAAAGAGGCCGCGGCAAAAGCCCAGGAAGCGGCAAGCAAGGCGATGGATTCGGCCCAGGAGGCGACGCGCAACGCGGTTGAAACGGCCAAAGAAGCCGGATCCGAAGCTGCTGCCGCTGCCCGCGAGCACGCCGATGCTGCAATGAAATCGGCAGCGGAGGCGACTGAATCCGCCAAGAAAGCCGCAGGTGATGCGTTGGAGTCGGCAAAGAAAGCGACATCAGGTGCGTCAGAATCGCTGCAAGAGAGCAGCGGCACTTCAACGGAGCCAGCTTCGGGCGAGGGAGCTGCAGCGGATTCCGGCACAGAATCCAAACCTTGAGCAAGGCAGTCTGCGGGACATTGACGTTTCCAGTGGTGGCCTACATTTACGTGCTCTCGCGGGGGACGTTTGCTGCTGAGGTAGCCAATGTTACTGTTCGCGCCGCGTTGGCCAATTAATGCGTCTTCGCCAGCGAACCCGTTATCGTAAGCGTGTAAAATAAACCCATAAAGGCAGTTGGCGCTGTTGCCACGCCCGCCAGAAGGAACCGAATCATGAAATCAAACCAGTTGTTCGAAGATTTTCAGAAGAACGTGCAAGAGCTGATTAAAAACAGCCCGGCCGCCGATATTGAGAAAAACGTCAAAGCCTTTATGGCCCAGGGCTTCTCTCGTCTTGATCTCATTACCCGGGAAGAGTTTGACGTGCAAGTGGAACTGAGCAATAAACTGCGTGAGCGGCTGTTCGAACTCGAAGCTCGTGTCCGGCAACTTGAGCAGAAGGCCGGGGTGCCGCAGGCTGCCGCTGAGAGCGCGACTACGGGCCCTATTGCAGATTAATTTGCGATATGCGGCCGGGACGTTTCGGAAATGCCGGCCTATCAAAAAGTGCCGCTTAGTGCGATACCGGCCGGGTGAGGCAGATTTTCACTGGAGCGCGCCTGAAATTACGTCTGATCGCAATGGATATTTTTTTTCATTAATTAGCTAGTCGCCTGCGACAACGTTCAGAATACCCTCATTGAAATGGGGAATAATGACATTAGCAGTGGTTTCCAGTCGCGCGCTTTGCGGCTTGCATGCGCCCGAGGTGCTGGTCGAAGTGCATCTGGCGCCCGGCCTGCCTGCTTTTACGATTGTGGGCATGCCTGATACCGGCGTTCGCGAGAGCCGCGAGCGGGTGCGATCGGCGATTCAAAACAGCGGTTATTCCTTTCCGTGTGGTCGCCTTACCGCCAATCTGGCGCCTGCGGATATCCCCAAGGAGTCGGGGCGTTTCGATCTGCCGATTGCCTTGGGGGTCCTGCTGGCGACCGATCAACTGTGTCTTGCCGACACAGTTGCAGCTCATGGTTTGTCAAATATCATATTTGCCGGAGAATTGTCGCTAACGGGCGCACTGGTGCCTGTTGCGGCGCCTTTGGTCATTGCGCTGGCGGCGTTTCGCGCCAATCCTGATTGTGTACTTGTCTTGCCATGGCAGAATGCCAGGCTTGCGGCCAGTGTGCCCGGATTGCGCGTATTGGGTGCGCGAACGCTCAAAGAGGTGATACTGCACCTGGAGGACCGCGAGCACCTGGATCCCGCACAGGCCGCGCCTGCGCGTTCGCCCATGAGCGAGCCCGAGCTTTGTCTGTCCGAGGTCAAGGGGCAGGCCATCGCCTGCCGGGCGCTTGAGGTGGCCGCCAGTGGCGGCCATGGATTGCTGTTGTCCGGTCCGCCCGGTGTCGGCAAAAGCATGCTGGCGCATCGATTGCCTGGTTTACTTCCCGACCTGGAGCAAACGGCGTCGATCGAACTGGCCGCGATTCGCAGTCTGCGAGAGCATTGCGGGCAAATCAGCACAAGGCCGCCGCTACGCGCGCCTCACCATTCAATCACGACGACGGCGCTGATTGGCGGTGGCGGTAATCCGAAACCGGGCGAAATCAGCATGGCGCATCATGGCGTCTTGTTCCTTGATGAATTGCCGGAGTTCAAAGCGCAAACGCTCGAGAGTCTTCGCGAACCGCTGGAAAGCGGCGAAGTCCACATTGCGCGGCTTACCGATCGGCAAGTTATCCTTGCCGTTTCCAGCTTATTGCGGCAATGAATCCCTGTCCCTGCGGTTATCTGGGGAGCGTGCAGCGGCGTTGTCGCTGCACACCCGAGCAGATTCGGCTGTATCAATCCAAACTTTCCGGGCCGTTGCTGGATCGTATCGATTTGTTGTTACAAGTGAGTGCGCCGGCGCAAGGGTGGCTAACCGATAACGGGTCCGAGCCTTCCGCCGTTGTCAGGGGCAGGGTAACAGAATGCAGGCAGTTGCAGTGGCGACGGCAAGGAGAACTCAACGCCCGACTGGCGCCGGGCCTGCTGGGGCAATATTGCAAGCTTGACGATAAGGCAGGGCATCTGCTGCAGCAAGCCATCGGCCATTGGGGGCTATCTGCGCGCGCTGTGCATCGACTGCTGCGCGTTGCCCGTACATTATCGGATATGCTGGGACAGCCGGATATCGGCGCTGTACAATTGAACGAGGCCCTTGCCTTGAGGCAACAGTTGCCGGACGGCTAGGGTGCCGCCTGGCAGACCGGCTCCGGCGGCTCACTGAGCGCGGCGTCGCCTAAAGGCGACAGTCACCGCCTCATCTTGGGATTAATCTGTCAAAGTTGCAGGTAATTCAATACGCCATAGTGACAATTTTGAAAAAATCATTGTATAATCAATGGTTTCCTGGTCACCTTAGGCACGAATAACGGGTTAGCCAGATAGCGCGTTTCCGGTCGGTCGCTTGCGATTGACCAAATGCGGCTCGATCTGGGGAGCGCATTAGCCTGGGATATCAATAAGATAAATCAGCAATCATGCCCGGTTAGCCTTGAATGGGGCTGTCGGCGTTGATATTCGTGTTCGAACGGATATACCAAGGAAAACCGGATACGGGTCAGCAAAGTCTTAATAAACGGTTTATTAGGCACCTTTTATCCCCATTTGCAGGTATCAATCATGCCAAAAATGAAAACCAAAAAAAGCGCTTCCAAGCGCTTTGTCGTACGTGGTAGCGGGTCTATCAAGCGTGGTCAGGCTTTCAAGCGTCACATTCTGACCAAGAAGACCACAAAAAACAAACGTCATCTGCGTGGTTCAGCAGCTGTTCACGAGTCTAACGTGGCTTCTGTCAAAGCCATGATGCCTTTTGCTTGATAGGAGTTAAATTATGCCTCGCGTAAAACGCGGTGTTACCGCCCGTGCTCGTCACAAGAAAGTTATTGCTGCCGCTAAAGGCTATCGTGGTCGTCGCGGCAATGTGTTTCGCATTGCCAAGCAGGCAGTTATGCGTGCAGGTCAGTATGCTTATCGTGACCGCCGCAACAAGAAGCGCACTTTCCGTGCTCTCTGGATTACACGTATCAACGCTGCAGTCCGTGAACATGGTGTGACGTACAGTGTATTTATCGCCGGTCTGAAAAAAGCCGCCATTGAACTGGACCGCAAGGTTCTGGCCGATATGGCAGTGAACGATAAAGCTGGTTTTGCCGCTGTTGTAAAACAAGCCAAATCTGCCCTGGGCGCCTAATCACTGGCCGTCTCATTTCTGCTGTAATAAAACAGGCGGGGCTCGTTTCGGGTCCCGCTTGTTCTTTTCAAGAATGGTAATTTCATGACGCAATCGCTGGACGAACTGATTCTTCAAGCCAAAGACAAATTTGCACTTGCATCCGATTCGGCTTCCCTGGAAAACGAAAAAGCAAAATTCCTGGGTAAAAACGGGGTCATTACCGGCCTGATGAAAGGTTTGGCGCAATTGCCGCCCGAGCAGAAAAAAACGGAAGGCGCCAGGATCAACCGCGCCAAGCAGGAAATCGAAGGGCTGCTGAATGCGCGCCGCGATCAGTTCGCCAAAGACGAGTTGAACCAGCGCCTGGCCGCCGAAACCATTGATGTGACTTTACCTGGCCGCGGCCGGGGCATGGGTGGCGTACATCCGGTCATCCAGTCTTGGCAGCGGATCGAAGACATTTTTCGCAGTATCGGTTTTGACGTGGCCGATGGCCCTGAAATCGAAAACGACTGGACTAACTTTACCGCATTGAATAACCCGGAAAACCATCCGGCGCGTTCCATGCAGGATACGTTCTATGTCGATATGAACGACAAGGCAGGGTTGCCGTTCTTGTTGCGCACGCATACCAGCCCGATGCAGGTTCGCTATGCGCGCATGAATAAGCCGCCGATTAAGGTGATCGCGCCGGGTCGTACCTATAGGGTTGACAGCGATGCGACCCATTCGCCCATGTTTCATCAGGTTGAAGGCCTGTGGATCGCCGAAGATATCTCGTTCGCCGACCTCAAGGGCGTATACACGAATTTCCTGAAAGCATTTTTCGAGACAGAGGACCTGAGCGTGCGCTTTCGTCCGTCCTTCTTTCCTTTTACCGAGCCTTCGGCGGAAATCGACATGATGTTCACTTCCGGGCCTAATCAGGGGCGCTGGCTGGAAATTTCAGGTTCCGGACAGGTTCACCCCACGGTTGTCCGTAATTTCGGCCTGGATCCGGAAAAATATATAGGTTTTGCTTTCGGCTCGGGCATCGAGCGCCTGACCATGTTGCGTTATGGCGTCAATGATCTGCGCCAGTTCTACGAGGGTGACTTGCGCTTTTTGCGTCAATTCAACCGTTAATCGTTCGCGCTTCCCCTTACCTTATTACGAATAAAAGAACTGCATCATGTTATTTCCCGAGTCTTGGTTACGATCCTTTGTGAATCCTTCCCTTTCTACCGATGAACTGTCGCATGCGCTTACCATGGCCGGCTTGGAGGTCGAGGGGACGGCACCGGTCGCGCCGCCATTTTCAGGGGTGGTCGTCGCGCAGATCACAGATATCCGACCCCATCCCAACGCCGATAAATTGCGCATTTGCTCGGTGGACGATGGATCGGGAGAGCCGCTGCAGATCGTCTGCGGCGCACCGAATGCCGCTCAAGGCATTAAAGTGCCGTTGGCGCGTATCGGCGCCGTGCTGCCGGGCGAATTCAAAATCAGCAAGGCCAAGATGCGTGGCGAGGCGTCTTTCGGGATGCTTTGTTCGGCGCGCGAACTGGGCCTGTCGCAGGACCATGCCGGATTACTGGTGCTCGATGAGCAGGCCAAGATCGGCCAGGACATACGTAGCGCCCTGGACTTGAACGATACGATTTTTGAGATCAAACTGACGCCGAACCGGGCCGATTGCCTGTCCATTCTGGGGGTCGCCCGGGAGACCTCCGCGCTGACCGATCTGCCGATGAACGTACCGGCATTCAATCCGGTGCCAGTCACCATCCAGGATACGCTGGCGGTGGAAGTGCAGGCGCCGGATTTGTGCGGCCGCTTCGCGGGTCGGGTCATCCGCGGGGTGAACGCCAGTGTGCGCACGCCGGACTGGATGCGTGCCAGGCTCGAAAGGGCAGGGCAGCGTTCGGTCTCCGCGCTGGTGGATATCTCCAATTACGTCATGCTTGAATTGGGCCGCCCGTCCCATGTCTTTGATCTGAACAAAATCAAAGGCGATCAGTTGACCGTACGCTGGGCCCGTGAAGGCGAAAGCCTTACCTTGCTGAATGACCAGACGATTTCGCTCACGCCCGACGCGGGTGTGATTGCAGCGGAAGAAACCATCGAGAGTTTCGCGGGCATCATGGGCGGGGCGGCTACTGCCGTGTCCCTTGAAACCACGGACATTTATCTGGAGGCGGCATTTTGGCACCCGGATGCCATCGCCGGACGCGCACGGCGTTACAAGTTCAGTTCGGAGGCCAGCCATCGCTTCGAACGCGGCGTGGACTTCGAGAATGTCGTGGAACATATCGAATATATTTCCGGCCTGATCCTGGAAATTTGTGGTGGCCAAGCGGGCCCGGTCAATGATCAGGTGGTTTCGCTGCCAACGCGGGCTCCGGTATCCATGAGACTGGCACGCTGCCGCAAGGTGCTGGGCATTCCGTTGACCGGGGAAGATGTGCAATCGGTGTTCCAGAAGCTCAAGTTGCCGTTTGAAGAGCGGGACGGCGTGTTTTCTGTTACGCCGCCGTCCTACCGGTTCGATCTGGAAATCGAAGAGGACTTGATCGAGGAAGTCGCGCGGATCCACGGGTTCGAGAACATCCCCAGCGTTCCACCACGGACAGCCGCAAGCATGCTCCCAACTAATGAGACGCGCCGCAGCCAGCATGTGTTGCGCCACCTGATGGCGGGACTCGATTACCAGGAAGTGGTGAATTTCAGTTTTGTCGAAACGGCCTGGGAAAGCCAGTACATGGGGAACACGGACCCGATAGGGTTGCTCAATCCCATCGCCAGCCAATTGGCGGTCATGCGTTCCGGCCTTATTGGCGGGCTGATCGCCAATATCCAGTACAACCAGAAACGCCAGCAGTCGCGCGTGCGTGTTTTCGAGCTCGGACGCGTGTTCCGGCGCGATGCCCGAGTTCAGGACGGGGATTTGTCGGTGGCCGGCATCATGCAGCCGCTGCATCTTGCCGGCGCAGCCTGGGGGCCGGTGGATGCCGAGCAATGGGGCGTCGCGGTGCGGCAAGTTGACTTTTTCGATGTTAAGAACGATATCGAACGCCTGTGCAGCCAGCGGCTCTCGGCATTACGCTTTGAGCCGGTCGAGCATCCCGCCCTGCATCCTGGGCGAAGTGCGAACGTACTGTTGGCGGGGCGTTGCATTGGGTTTGTCGGAGAACTGCATCCGCAGTGGGTGCAAGATAATGAATTGATTCATCCTCCCGTCGTTTTCGAACTCGAGGTTGAGGCCCTGCAGGACGTTCAATTCCCAAGCTACACGGAAGTGCCTCGCCAGCCGGCTGTGTTTCGGGACCTGGCGGTATGGGCGCCTGCAGCTGTACCGGTGCAGGCCTTGCTTGACACAGTCCGGAATAACCAGCAAGATAAGCAATTCCTTGATATTATTAAGGATATTGCATTATTCGATGTGTGGAAAGATCCGAAATCCGAGCAAAAAGAGCGCAGCTTGGCATTTCATTTCACGCTACAGGACCCGCTCGCCACTTTGGAAGACACACGGGTGGATCAGTGCATGAACGCGGTTCTGGCGCTCTGGACCGAGCAATTTGGCGTTCGCAAGCGATAAAGACATATACATAACGACACAACAGGAAGGGAAAGAGCATGTTGGAAGGAAATAACACCTTAACCAAGGCGGAATTGGCGGAATTGCTGTTCGAGAGAGTCGGTCTCAATAAACGCGAGGCTAAAGATATTGTAGATACTTTTTTCGAGGAAATTCGCGAATCGCTGGCAAAAGGCGATTCTGTCAAGCTGTCTGGTTTTGGCAACTTCCAGGTTCGTGACAAGCCGGCTCGGCCGGGCCGCAATCCCAAAACCGGCGAGGTCATTCCTATTTCAGCCAGACGGGTCGTAACTTTTCACGCCAGCCAGAAATTGAAGGGTATCGTAGAGCAGGGTGATGAATATAATCCTGATCTTACGCTTGTCGATTAAAGTAGTTCCTTAAAAGACGGTTTGGGTTTACAATCTGCCCATGAATCAGACTGAAATACCTTCCATCACGACATTGCCGCCGATTCCGGCAAAGCGATACTTCACCATTGGAGAAGTATCCGAGCTTTGCTGCGTCAAGCCTCATGTGCTTCGATATTGGGAGCAGGAATTTACCCAGCTGAATCCGGTAAAACGGCGTGGCAACCGTCGCTATTATCAACACCATGAGGTCTTGCTTATCCGCAAGATCCGCGATTTGCTTTATGAACAAGGGTTCACCATAAGCGGCGCGCGTAACCGCCTGAGCGATGGCGGTCGCGATAGCCAGCATGACCAGGACGCGGCGGTTCGCCTGTCCGCGCAGGATTTGCAGTTTATCCGCACGGAACTGAAAGATGTCATGAAAATATTCGACCAGATGGTCGCACCCTGAACGTTAACGAACATCTTTACCGGCTGTATGCGTGGCCGACGGCCGGAGCAGATCACCCTATGGCTGGCCAGGATTCTCGCAGTTGAAAAAAAACCGTGATATTGCAATCACGGTTTTTTATTTGTGCCGCGCGGATCAGCGCTGGGCGGGCAAAAGAATGTCGGAGGTGACTTTATTAATGTCCGTCTGGCCGCAGAACCCCAGGGTGATATCCAGTTCGTTGCGAATCAGTTGCAGAATCTTTGTGACCCCGTCTTCTCCGTATGCGCCCAGGGCGTAAAGAAATGCCCGACCGATCATGGTGCCCTTGGCGCCTAAGGCGATACTGCGTAAGACGTCTTGTCCCGATCGAATGCCGCTATCGAGCCATACCTCCATGTCGTTGCCGCCAACCGCATCGACGATGCTGGGCAACATGGAAATCGCTGATGGCGCGCCGTCGAGCTGCCGCCCGCCGTGATTGGATACCACGATGGCATCGGCGCCGGTTTCTCGCGCCAGCCGAGCATCCTCCGGATCCAGGATCCCCTTGAGGATTAGCTTGCCCCCCCAGCGGTTCTTGATCCATTCGATATCTTTCCAGCTCAAGCTTGGGTCGAACTGCTCCGCCGTCCAGGACGACAGCGAGGATAGGTCGTCAACGCCTTTTGCGTGCCCGACGATATTGCCGAAAGTACGTCGCTGCGTTTTGGACATTTTCCAGACCCATTCGGGCTTGAGCGCAAGATTGAGCAGATTGGGAATAGTCGGCTTCGGCGGGGCGGACAAGCCATTCTTGATATCTTTGTGGCGTTGGCCCAGTACCTGCAGGTCAAGTGTGACGACCAATGCCGAACAATTGGCGGCTTTGGCGCGGTCGATCAGGCGTTCATTGAAATCGCGATCGCGCATGATATATTGCTGGAACCAAAACGGCGCGGATGTGTTCGCGGCAATGTCCTCTATCGAGCAGATGCTCATTGTCGATAGGGTAAAGGGCACGCCGAATTTTTCCGCCGCGCGTGCGGCAAGAATCTCGCCGTCAGGATGCTGCATACCGGTTGAGCCAGTAGGTGCCAGAGCGACCGGCATGGCGACATCGAACCCCAGCATTTTGCTGCGCACATTGCGGTTGTCAATATCCACCGCGACACGCTGTCTGAATTTGATTTTTTGGAAGTCGTCTTGATTGGCGCGATAGGTCGATTCCGTCCAGGAGCCGGAGTCGGCGTAATCATAGAACATTTTAGGAACCTTACGGCGGGCAACGCGCTGCAGATCGTCAAGGCAGGTAATTTTTGAAAGGTCGGCCATCGTTCAACGTCCAGAAAACAAGTAATGGCATCAATTATACGTATGGGGCGAAGAAAGCTTCCTTTCTTCGCCCCATTTTCTGAAAATTCACGCCCTGGTACTTATTCTGTAGGCCAGCGCATCACAGCCGTTTCCGTTTTCCCTTTCCCGATGGTGAAGGCGTGCTTGCGATTCTCGCCTTTATAGGTCGCGGTCAGCTCGTAGCTGCCTTCAGGCAGCTTTACATTCAGATAAGGGCCGGTGTTCGGGGCATCAAACACTTTTTTCTGGCTTTTGTCCAGGATTTGCACGGCGACATCGGACAGGAATGCCTGATCTTTGACGGCGGAAAATGTCATATGAAGGTTATAGTCTTTTTCCGCTGCCTTGAGCTCATTTTGTTCCGCGTTGCCAATACCGCCCGTCATATACTGGATCGATTCGTACGTCTGCGGTTGGACCTGGGCAAGCACCGTCTGGACACTTCCCAGTGTTAACCCCAGGGCAAGTGCCGACGTGGCCAGAAAGGCCTGGATATGGCGCATGGAAAATTGACTGTTATTCATTTGATACTCCTTCTTAAAGCGACCGGTGATCTGGTCGGGCGCCCGCGCCGGATATCCGGACAGGCTTTTATAGTGTAAGCATAAAACCGGTCTAACCGGGCGCTTTGACGCAAGCTGAAATATTTGCCCAACCCGCACGCAGGATGTGCACATTTTGAAAAATTTGACATTCATTGTTTCGAAATCGACATATAATCAGCAGCCCGCATCAAATTCGGGTAAAAAAATCAATCTTGATGCAAAGAGGAATCTATGAAGCGTATAACAACAATGATGTTGGCTCTGTCTGTTTTTTCCGTGCCGGCAGTCGCCATGGCTGACGATCTGCCTGAGTCCTGCCAGACTTTCTTCAAAACCATGGACGAAGTGGTGGCGATGTCTGGTGCCCAGGGCGAACAGATGAAGCCTATGCTGGAACAAAGCAAGCAGCAGATCGAAGCCGTCAAGGATGCCAATCAGCAGGACATGGCATGCAAAACCGGTCTTCAGCAGTTCGAGCAAATGAAGACAATGATGCAAAATCAAGGTAAGCCGCAGTAGCAGGAACTTGAGTTCGATGATGAGAGAGGGTGCCGAAACGGTGCCCTTTTTGTTTGGGCCGACGAATTGGCATGGCGAGCGGCGTGACCGGCAACTGAAATATGCGCTGTGTGCAGATGCTATAAAATGACCGTTGCATCGATGAGGAGTCGGATACTATGTCAATAAAATTACTTGGCCGCTGCAGCATCGCATTGATTCTTGTTGTTTTTATTGCCGGATGCGGCTCGTCTCACAATGACCGTTCTGGCGCTGGCGATGAATGCAGCTGGAGTCGCAGCAGTTGTCTGTATGAGGGCGCGTACGAAACGGGAGAGCGCGATTATGCGGAACAAGAAGCGCGGCGTCTGAACGAGGCACAATCCTTGCGCATGCGAGACTGGTGATCAACACCCGGGTGTCCCGGCATTCCTGGCCCCACAAGCGGGTTGTGCATTCCGGACACAAAGGCGTACCCAGTTTGGGGAAATTATGAAAATTCGTCGCTGCGACTATTGAAAAATAGCCGTCATAATGCTATTATTGCTGACTATTCAGTTAGGCAGTCGGGGCGTAGCGCAGCCTGGTAGCGCACTTGCATGGGGTGCAAGGGGTCGAAG
>JBEBPQ010000007.1:0-158299 GCA_040395835.1 Advenella kashmirensis | reverse complement strand
GAACCTGTAATTGGCCCTTAGGAGGGGTCGGTTATATCCATTTAACTACGGCGAGGCAGGTGCGTCTGGCATTGTACCCTACAATGCGATTTTTTGCCTTTCCTTGCCCCGTTTTTCCCTGCATGTGGCGATTTGCCTTAGTCATTTGCAACTTGCACGGCCTGCGCTTGCAGCAATGCGGTCAACACGGCCGGATCCAGTTGCAGCAGGTATCCGCGGCGCCCGCCATTGATGTAGATTTGCGGCATCGCCAGAATGCTTTCCTCGACCCAGACCGGCATGCGCTTGCGGGTGCCAAACGGCGATGTCCCGCCAATCTGATAGCCTGAATGCTTGGGCGCCACCGCAGGCTGGCATGGCTGCATTTTCTTGGCACCGGCCTGTCTGGCCAGGTTTTTCATCGAGACTTCGCGATCCCCGTGCATCAACACGATATGCGGCTTGCCATGCTCGTCTTCCAGGATCAGCGTTTTCACCACCTGATGCGGATCGACACCCAGTTGCTTGGCCGCTTCGTCCGTGCCGCCGTGCTCAACATAATCATAAACATGCTCGGTGTAGCTGATGCGGTTCTTCTTCAAAAATTGCGTGGCCGGCGTTTCGGAAACGTGTTTGCTTGCTGCCATGGTGTCTGCTCCGTCAGGCGCGTGGGTGATGCTGCGCATGCAGCTGTTTCAGGCGCTCCCGCGCCACGTGGGTGTAAATCTGCGTCGTCGAGATATCGGCATGGCCAAGCAATAGCTGTACGACGCGCAGGTCTGCGCCGTGATTGAGCAAGTGCGTGGCAAAAGCGTGGCGCAAGATATGAGGCGACAATGGCGTATGGATATCGGCTTCCAGCGCATACTTGCGAATCAGTTGCCAGAAGGCCTGGCGGGTCATGGCCGAGGCGCGCCGGGTCAGGAACAGGTCATCCGACTGGCGCCGGCCCAGCAGTTCGGGGCGGGCTTGCTGCAAGTAGCGTTCCAACCAGTCCGCCGCCTGCATCCCAATGGGTACCAGCCTGTCCTTGCCACCCTTGCCCATGACCACGCGCAGGACATTTTCGTTCAGATTCAAATGCAGCACTTTCAGGTTCACCAGTTCCGAAACCCGCAAGCCGGTGGCATACAGCGTTTCCAGCATTGCCTTATCGCGCAGACCGAGCGTATCGCGGATATTGGGCGCTTCCAGCAATTGGTCGACTTGCTGCTCGCTCATGGTCTTGGGAAAACGCGCGGGTTGCCGGGCCGAATGCAGGGACAGGCAGGGATCCTCGGCAATCCTGCCGTTGCGGATTGCCCAGGCGAAATAACGCTTCAGCGTTGCCAGCCTGCGATTGGCGGTCGTGGCCTTGCTGCTCGCATGCTTGGCGGCAAACCACGCTTCGATGTCGGCCTTGGTGGTTTGCAGCAATGTCCTGGCGGGCTTTTGCCGCCGCAGGAAATCTGCCAGGCCGTTGAGATCGCGCCGGTAGGCCAACAGCGTATTCTGCGATAGACCGTCCTCCAGCCAAAGCGCATCAATGAATGGATCGATCAACTCCTGGTCAGGCGCGCAGGCGGTATCGACTTTCATATGCGTTTATTCATAACAAAGAATGATAAAGACAAATTCGAACCCGGTTTCTGATTTATGATTGACAGCTGATTCTAGCGTAATTTTTTCCACCCGGACCAAGATTTTCTATGCAAACCGCCTTGCTTGTCATTCCAGATTGTATTGTTGTCGTCCTGGGTTGGTTTCTGTTGCATCGACTGCGGTTTCCCCGCGAATTCTTCACCAGCATGGAACGGCTGGTATATTACATCCTGTTCCCCGCCCTGCTGGTCAATTCAATCTCAAGCACGCCCATTTCTGCCGGGTCCGCGGGCCGGTTGCTCTTGATATCGCTGGCGCTCTGCCTGCTTGGGTACCTGGCGGCATGGCTGGCCCAGCCACTGCTCAAGCCACGGCCGGTGGCCCTGGCGTCACTGGCCCAATGTGCCTATCGCTTCAACACCTATATCGGCTTTTCGCTGGCGGCCGCGCTCGCCGGCTCCCCGGGCCAGGCCACCATGGCCGTGCTCGTGGGCTTTTCGGTGCCAATCGCCAACATCCTTGCCGTCAAATCCCTGGCAAAGTTCCAGGGTGCCAATGTCTGGCTGGAAATACTCAAGAACCCGCTGGTGCTGGCGACACTGATCGGCCTGTTACTGAGTTTTTCAGGCATCAGCCTGCATCAAACCCTGTCGGACACGCTATCCAAACTGGGCAACAGCTCGATTCCACTGGGGCTGCTGTGCGTCGGGGCCAGTCTCTCCATGGAGGGAGGCAACCGCGACCGGAGCGTGATTTCCTGGATATTGGCGGTTCGCTTGCTGCTCATGCCGATTTTCGCCCTGCTCCTGGCTTTCGGCCTGTCCCTATCTCCGCTTGAAACCCGTATCCTCGTGCTGTTCGCCTCGCTCCCCCCCGCCTCGTCGGCCTATATCCTGGCGGTGCGAATGGGCGGGGATGGCCGTTGCGTCGCGACCGCGGTCTCCGCCGGTACCGTGGTTTCGGTATTGACCATCCCTTTTTGGCTGTTTATCTCGCAAAAATTGGTAGCATAGTCGCAACAGATGCCAGTTTTTCCATTAATTTTTAGATAGTTTCCTTATCTTTTTTATAAATTACTTTATATTTTGCCCGCGCAAAATTGCCACTCGACCATGTCCGACACGCCATTTGCCCCCTCTTCCCCCCTTTCCACCGGGGCCGTTTATCTGGCTGACGAAGCGGCCACCCTGCAGTTGGCCGAACGCCTGGCCGTGATTTTTTCTCATTATTTTTCAGAGAGTTACATTTCAAAACAGGATAAAAAAGAAAGCGTACGGATCTATCTAAAAGGCGATCTTGGCGCCGGAAAAACCACGTTCGTTCGCCATTTTCTGAGAGCCATGGGCGTGACCGGAAGAATAAAAAGCCCGACCTATACTTTGCTTGAAACCTATAATCTTTCTAGTTTATACTTGTATCACTTTGATTTTTATAGATTTAACGATACTGACGAATGGCTTGATGCCGGTTTTCGCGACAACCTGAGCGACAACGCGATCGTATTTATCGAGTGGGCAGAGAAGGCGGGACCGGGTTTACCATTGCCTGATCTGGAACTGTCCCTGATATACGAGCAGCAAGGAAGAACGGCGCATTTGAATGCTTTTTCGGAAAGGGGCACGACATGGATAACACAGCTCATTCACAAGGACATGCCAGTAGGCGAATAAGCCGCCGCCGCATTCTGGGTGCGTCGGCCACGCTGCTCTCCCTTCCTGTCATGTCAAAAGTGGCATCCGCCGCCGCGGGGCAGATTCTCGCGGTACGGACCTGGCCGGCAGACGAATACACCCGGGTCACGCTGGAGCTGAACGCGCCGCTGAAAGCCGAACACTTCATGCTGGGCAACCCGAACCGCCTGGTCGTCGACATCGAAGGGCTGACCATCAGCCAGGCGCTCAATTCGCTGATTTCAAAGATCCGGCCCAACGACCCGTACATTTCCGCGGTGCGCGTTGCACAGAACCGCGCCGATGTGGTTCGCCTGGTCTTCGACTTGAAACAGGCTATCGCGCCGCAGGTCTTTACCCTGAAACCGGTTGGCGACTATCAATACCGGCTCGTGCTCGATTTGTATCCGAAAGTCGCCAAAGACCCCATCATGGCCCTGGCCAATGATCTCGATAACGACCCGCTGGCGCAGGTGCTGGACAATCTGGCGCAAAACAACAGCAACGCGCCGGTGCCGTCGGTCAATGGTCAGGTCAATCCATCCACCTCGACCCGCCAACCCTCCCGCGCCAATCCGAACCGTCCCATTCTGGTGGCGATCGATCCCGGCCATGGCGGCGAAGACCCCGGCGCCATCGGTGGACGCGGCACGCGCGAAAAGGATATCGTCCTGGCGATCGGCCGGCAGTTGCGCGACGTTATCAATTCCCAGCCAAATATGCGCGCCTATATGACGCGCGACGCGGACTTCTTCGTTCCACTGCACGTGCGGGTGCAGAAAGCCCGCCGTGTCAAGGCCGACCTGTTCGTATCCATCCATGCCGACGCCTTTACCAACCGCGCGGCGCGTGGCACCTCGGTCTTTGCCTTGTCAAGGAACGGGGCCTCCAGCGCGGCGGCGCGCTGGCTGGCCAAGAAGGAAAACGCCTCGGACCTGATCGGCGGGCTCGATATCGGCGCACACGACCGCCAGACAGCCAGCGTCCTGCTGGATATGTCGACCAATGCGCAGATCAATGATTCGCTGAAGATCGGACACCGCGTGCTGGGCTCACTTGCCCAGATCAATGGCATTCATAGCCGCAAGGTGGAACAGGCGGGTTTCGCGGTGCTGAAGGCGCCGGACATTCCGTCAATCCTGGTCGAAACCGCATTCATCAGCAACCCGCAAGAGGAAAATTTCCTGCGCAGCCCGGCAAACCAGAGAAAGATCGCCCAAGGTATTTTTTCCGGCGTCAATGATTATTTCGCCACCAATCCACCGTTGGCCCGAGCCGGCTAGGCATTGCCACGCCCCCACCATGAAAAAGCCTCCCCCACGGAGGCTTTTTCGCATGCCTGCCTCACGCCTAGCCGAACACCATGGCCACGGGGAAAACGATCTGGCGGTATCTCGAACCGAGTCGGACACTGCCGGACAAACACGGTAAAATCGGGGTTTGACCCGTCACATCATTGCAAAATCGCCGCCCCATGACCGAACGTCGCCATATTTCCGCCCTGCCCGACACATTGATCAGTCAGATCGCCGCCGGCGAGGTGATCGAGCGCCCGGCGTCGGTACTCAAGGAGTTGCTGGAGAATGCGCTGGATGCCGGCGCGCGCAGCGTGGAAATCCGGCTCGATGGCGGCGGAATCCGCCGCATCTGCATCATCGACGATGGCCACGGCATTCCCAAGGAGGAACTGACCCTGGCCCTGACCCGTCACGCCACCAGCAAAATCAATAGCCTGGAAGACCTGGAGTCGGTCAGTTCGATGGGTTTTCGAGGTGAAGCCCTGGCGTCCATCGCCTCAGTCGCGCGCCTCACCCTCACGTCTCGAACGGAAAGCGATCCGCATGCCTGGCAAATCGACGGCGCCTCGCTACAGATCAGCCCCGCTGCGGGCAGTACTGGCACCACCATTGACGTCAGGCAGCTTTTCGATGCCATTCCCGCCCGTCGCAAATTCCTGAAATCCGAAGCCACCGAACTGGGCCATTGCTTGGCGGTGGTTGAGCGCATCGCGCTGGCCTGCCCGGATATCGCCTTTCGCGTCTTTCATAACGGCAAAGCGCATAAACAGTGGATGCCGGTGGACTTCGTGCAACGCATCCGGGATGTGCTGGGCAAGGAATTCACCGAGTCGGGGCTGCCCGTGGAAGCCCGCCTGCCCAATGCCGGCTTGCGCGGCTTGATTACCCTGCCCAATGCGGCGCGCGCGCGCGCCGACAGACAGTATCTGTATGTCAATGGGCGCTTCGTCAGGGATCGCACCGTCACCCATGCCGTACGCGCTGCCTATGCCGATGTCCTGCATGGCGACCGGCAGCCCGCCTATGTCCTGTTTCTTGAAGTGGATCCGATGGCGGTCGATGTCAACGTGCATCCGGCCAAGCATGAAGTCCGCTTTCGGGAAAGCGGCGCCATCCATCGTTTTGTCGGTCAGGTCCTGACCCAGGCGCTGGCTCAGGTCGGCGGCCAGGCGGCCGCGGCCAATGCCTTGCCCGGGCATCTTCCGGCAGGATTGCAGCCTGCGGAAGCGCCAGACGGGACGCCCGCAAGCGGCGATGCCGGGCAGGCCAATCCGGAGAGACCCCGGGCCTCCCCGGCTTACCAGCCATCCTTGCATTTGCATACCCCGCCCCCCGCCACCGACAACTGGCGGCAATTCTACGCACCTTTGCCGCAAGCCGCAGCCGTGCACGATGCCGCAGGCGACAATGCCGCCGTTGCCCTGGAACAGGCGGGATTACCGCCGCCTGCACCGCTCAACGCCAGTCGCAACACGCCCGAGGGCGAATCATTCCCGCTTGGCATAGCCTTGGGGCAACTCCACGGCATCTACATTCTGGCGCAGAACGATAAAGGCCTGATCCTGGTGGACATGCATGCCGCCCACGAGCGTGTCGTCTACGAGCGACTCAAGCTGTTGCTCGATCGCCATGCCTTGCCTCAGCAGGAACTGCTGGTGCCCTATGTCATCCATTGCACCGAACGCGATATCGCCACCATGGAAGAGCACAGCGAACAGCTTGCCGTCCTTGGCCTGAGGCTGAGCGCCACCGGCCCCCGTTCGCTGGCGGTTCGCGCCGTGCCCAGCTTGCTCGCAAAGGGCGATATTGAATCGCTGGTCTTGAACGTACTCAAGGAACTGGAGCTGGTCGGCAGTTCGGAGCAACTGACGGGACAGCGTAATGAGCTGCTTTCCACCATGGCGTGCCATGGCTCGGTACGGGCCAACCGGCGCCTGACGCTCGAAGAGATGAATGCGCTGCTGCGCCAGATGGAGCAGACAGAAAGGGCCAATCAGTGCAACCACGGCCGGCCAACCTGGTTTCAGTGGAGCATGCACGACCTGGACCGCCTGTTCATGCGTGGCCAATAGATAGTGAACACCCCCATCATTTGCCTCGCCGGCCCTACCGCATCGGGCAAAAGCGCCAGCGTTCTGGCGCTTGCGCGACGCTGGCCAATTGAAATCATCAACGTCGATTCTGCCACGATCTACGTTGGCATGGACATAGGCACGGCCAAGCCGACACGCCAGGAACAGGCGCGCACGCCCCAGCACCTGCTCGATATCCGTGATCCAGCCCAATCCTATAGCGCAGCGCAGTTTGTCCAGGATGCCAGGCGATTGATCGACGCGATCCGCCAGCGCGATCACACGCCGGTGCTGGCCGGTGGCACCATGATGTACTACCATGCGCTGCGACAGGGCCTGAATGATCTGCCCGAAGCCGACAGCGGCATCCGGGCGCAAATCGATACGATGGCGGCGCAGCACGGCTGGCCGCACGTTCACGCATACCTGGCAAAGCTGGATCCGGCAACCGCGGCGCGTCTCTCACCCAATGACCGACAACGCATCCAGCGCATGCTGGAAGTCTGCCTGATTACCGGGCTACCCTACTCCGAATTGATCCGCCGCCCCAGCCAAACACAACATACCGATCGCTTTGCGATGCTCAGCCTGGAGCCGAGCGAACGCCTGCGACTGCACGGACGTATCGCGCAGCGCTTTGACCAAATGTTGGAAAACGGGTTTGTCGACGAAGTGCGTCGGTTGAAACAACGCGAGGATTTGCACGAAGACCTGCCTTCGATCCGGTGCGTCGGCTATCGCCAGCTATGGCATTATCTCGACGGCAGGGACAACCTGCCACAAGCCAGGGAAAAAGGCATCGCCGCCACCCGTCAGCTAGCCAAGCGCCAGCTGACCTGGTTGCGCGGCATGCCGGATCGGCAGGTCATCGATTGTCTTGCAGACGATGTGGCAGCGTGCGTCGTCGACGCCGCCGCCCCGTTCATGCCGGACACCGCGCGGCCCTGAAGCCTGACCGGCCCATGGCGCCGACATCCCGCCTCGCGATCAGACCACCACGGCTTGCGGCTGGCCGGCTTCCTGCTGGATGATTTCTCCGAGGTCATACACCGTTTCTCCCTGGGCCTGCAAGGTCTGGCTGATCGCCTGAACCTGATCGGCGGACACAACGATCACCATGCCGATGCCGCAGTTGAAGACCCGGTGCATTTCAGTATCGTCGACCTGCCCTTCCTGCTGCAACCATTGAAAGAGAGGCGGCAGAGTCCAGGCATTGCGATCCAGACGTGCGCAAAGACCGTCTTGCAGGATTCTTGGCACATTGTCCAGCAGCCCGCCACCCGTGATATGGGCCAGCCCCTTGATATCGGTACCATGCGCGGTCAGCGCGGCGAGAACCTGCTTGACATAAATGCGCGTCGGCGCCATGACGACATCCACCAGCGGTTGGCCATGGAAATCATCATCGGGACGCGCTCCGGCGCGCTCAATGATCTTGCGGATCAGCGAAAAACCGTTGGAATGGGCACCGCTGGAGGCCAGGCCCAGCACGCGGTCACCCACGACAATGCGCTTGCCGTCGATAATGGCCGATTTGTCCACCGCGCCCACGGCAAAGCCCGCCAGATCGTACTCGCCATCGGGGTACATGCCGGGCATTTCCGCCGTTTCGCCGCCGATCAGGGCACAACCGGACAGCTCACACCCTTTGGCGATGCCGCCCACGACCTGCGCCGCGGTATCGACCGACAATTTGCCGCAGGCAAAGTAGTCAAGGAAAAACAGTGGCTCCGCGCCCTGCACCAGAATATCGTTGACGCTCATGGCGACCAGGTCGATCCCCACCGTGTCATGACGATTCCACTCGAAAGCCAGGCGCAACTTGGTGCCCACGCCGTCAGTGCCGGACACCAGAACCGGCTCGCGGAATTTCTTGGGTACTTCGAATAAGGCCCCAAACCCGCCGATGCCGGCCATCACGCCTTCACGCATGGTTTTGGCGGCCAGAGGCTTGATTCGATCGACCAGCGCATCCCCGGCGTCGATATCCACACCGGCGTCACGGTACGTTAAGGAGGATTTGGATGAATTTGTCATGAGAAAGCGGCCTAAATATGTAAAATGTCAGTTAATTGAACAGCAAGGCCCCTATTTTACGATGAACGAATATATTTTGCGCCGGAAACAGACCCTTCTCTGGTCAGGAGTCGGCCTGGTACTGCTCGTTCTGCTTTATGTGCTGTCGCCGGTGCTCACGCCATTCATGCTGGGCATGGCGCTGGCCTACATCCTGGTGCCGGGGGTCAACATGCTGGTGGCCCTGAAACTGCCGCGCTGGCTGGCCGTTGCCATCATGTTTTTCCTGCTGGCCGCGGTCATTCTTGGCGTCTTGCTGATCGTGATTCCCCTGGTGCGCAAGGAGGTGGGACTGGCGCTTGAGCAACTACCCGGCTGGGTTGCCGGCTATAATGTGAATATTGCACCTAAGCTGAATCAGGTGTTTGGCGTGTCATCCGAAATCGATACCCTGAAAATCCGCGCCATGCTCCAGGATGCAATCACCGGCACCGACAGCCTTACCACGACAGTTATCACCTATATCAAGTCCAGTGGTTCGGCCGTCATCTTTTTCTTTGTCAATGCGCTTATCACCCCCGTGGTCCTGGTTTATCTGCTCTTCGATTGGGACAAATTCATCCGCTCGATCCGCGACGTGATTCCCCGCCGCTATCTCCCGACAACGCTCAGCATATTCGGCGATATCGACCGCCTGCTGTCCAGCTTCCTGCGCGGACAGATTCTGGTCATGCTGATCCTGGCCGTCTACTACAGCGTCGGGTTGTCGCTGGCCGGTTTCGAGAGCGCCATTCCCATCGGCGTGCTCACCGGCATGCTGGTTTTCATACCGTACCTGGGTGTCACTTTCGGCTTGCTGCTGGCCATTCTGTCCGCCTTGCTGCAATTTGACAATTATTACGGGCTGATTTCGGTCGCCATCGTCTACGGATTGGGACAAATCCTGGAGGGGATGGTGCTGACGCCAAAGATCATGGGGGAACGCATTGGCCTGCATCCCCTGGTCATCATTTTTGCCCTGTTCGTTTTCGGACAGATTTTCGGTTTTTTCGGCGTGCTGATGGCATTGCCCATCAGCGCGGCCCTGTCGGTCTTGATCCGTCGCGTGTACGGGCAATATCGTCGCAGTGATTTTTATCGAACATGACAGAACAACTTATACTCGACGTTTTGCCCGCTGTCCCGCCCCGCCTGGACAACTTTGTAGCCGGCCGCAATGCGGAAGCCGTCAACAGCCTTTTGTTGCTTAAACCCGGGCAAAGCATTTACCTATGGGGCGACCAGGCCAGCGGCAAGACACATTTGCTGCGCGCTGCGACGCGCGAACAAGGCATCTATCTGGATGGCGCCGTCGACGCGTTGCCCGATCCGGCAGCTCCCGTCACGCCCGGCACGATTCTCGCGGTCGACAACGTAGCGCGGCTTTCGCCCGGCCAGGCGGAAGCGCTGTTCGGCCTTTTCAACGAATGGAAGTCCTGCAACGGCACCCCCAGGGCTTTTTCCCTGCTTTGCGCGGGTCCTGCCGCGCCACGCATGCTGCAATTGCGCGAAGATCTGCGCACGCGGCTGGGTTGGGACCTGGTATACCGCCTGGAAATCCTCAGCGACGAGGAGCGGCGCAGCGCCCTGCTGCAGCGCGCAGCCGAGAAAGGCATACCGCTAAGCCCCGAAGTCACCAACTGGATGTTCAACTATTACGCTCGGGACATGAGCGCGCTATCGACACTGCTGGATGCGCTTGATCGCTATTCCCTGGCGGAAAAGCGGGCCATCACGGTTCCCTTGCTAAAATCCTATCTCCAATCTCAGCAAAACTGATTCTCCAATACTCTGATTATGAAGCAAAGACTTGCCCTGTTCGACCTTGACCACACCCTGCTGCCCATCGATACCGATCGCCATTGGGTGGATTTTCTAGCCCGCAATGGCTGGGCCGGCGACCCCGAAGTCGTCAAGGCAAAAAACCGGGAACTCATGGAAAAATACACCGCAGGTATCCTGAAAATAGAGGAGTCGGCGGAATTCATGCTGAGCTTCCTGAATCGGCACACCCCCTACGATCTGGCCCGGTTCCACGAAATCTATATGCAGGAAGTGGTGCGACCGATGATCCTGCCAGAGGCCGTCGCCCTGGTGGCCAGGCACCTGGAGCAGGGAGACCTGTGCTGCCTGGTATCCGCCACCAACGAGTTCGTCATTACGCCAGTCGCCCGCGCTTTTGGTATCCCATATGTAATAGGAACGGTACCCGAGTACCGCAATGGCCGATATACGGGTAAAGTACTAGGTACGCCCAGCTATCAGGCAGGCAAGGTGACGCGCGTGAAGGAATGGCTGGGCAGCATGGGCACCACGCTGGAGCAGTTCAGCGAAAGCTGGTTCTACAGCGACTCGCAGAATGACATCCCGCTGCTGGAAATCGTGACCAATCCGGTTGCCACCAATCCAGTCCCGCCCCTGCGAGAACTGGCTGGCAAAAAAGGCTGGTCCGTGATTGATCTATTTCCGTTGCAATAAACAGGGCCTAACAACAAAAACACCATGATAAAAAACACCATTCGAACGTTTGTGAGCCGGCTATTTGCCGCACCCGTTCAAAAAGAAAAACGCCAGGTGTACGGCAAGGACCGTCACAAGATTGATCGTCGCCAGGTTTCGCGCAATGCCATCAAGGTATGCGAGGTGTTGCAACAAAAGGGCTATGAGGCGTTTATCGTCGGCGGCGCGGTTCGCGACTTGGTCCTGGGCCTGGAACCGAAGGACTTCGACGTGGCCACGAATGCAACACCGGAAGAAATTCGCCCCTTGTTCCGCAGGGCGCGGATCATTGGTCGCCGGTTTCAACTGGTACACGTCGTTTTCGGCCAGGAAATCATAGAAACCTCGACGTTCCGGGCGCCATCGCAGGGCAACCAGCACACTGACGCGGACGGAAGGATTCTGAACGACAATGTCTTCGGAACCCACGAAGAAGATGCGGCCAGACGCGACTTTACGCTGAACGCGCTGTACTACGACCCAGTCAAGGAAACGGTGATCGACTACCACAACGGCGTCGCCGATTTGAAGAACCACTTGGTGCGCATGATCGGCGATCCAGAGACGCGTTTTCGCGAGGACCCCGTGCGGATGCTGCGCGCGGTGCGATTTGCCTCCAAGCTGAACGGAACAATAGAACCCAGCACCGACGCGCCCATACGCAAGCTGGCCGGACTGATCAAGAATGTCCCCGACTCCAGGCTGTTCGATGAAACACTGAAGCTGCTGACCTGCGGCAACGCCATCGCCTGCCTGGAGCAGTTGCGCCGCGAAGGGTTGCACGAGAATGTGCTGCCTCTGATCGATCAGGTGTTGAAACAGCCGGGCGGCGAACAGTTCGTGCAGCTCACGCTGGAGCGTACTGACCATCGGGTACGCGCCGGAAAATCCGTCAGCCCCAGCTTCCTGTTTGCCGCCCTGCTTTGGCGGCTGGTGGACGTGCACTGGAAGAAAAACCTGGCGCGTAACGAGCACGTGATTCCAGCGCTCAGCCAGGCAGCGGATATGGTTATCGATACCCATATCAGCAAGCTGGCGATCCAGCGCCGGCACACGGCAGATATGCGCGAAATCTGGTTCATGCAACCCCGTTTCGAGCGGCGCGTGCCAAAACAGATTTGGCGCATGACCGAACAGCCACGCTTCAGGGCAGCCTGCGACTTCCTGCAACTGCGGGCGGCGTGCCACGAGTTTGACAGCGTACTGGCGCAATGGTGGATGGATCTGGCCGATGCCAGCGATGCGGACCGCGCCGCGATGATCGATGAGCTTACCGTGGAACAACAGAATGCGCCGCCCGCCGCGCGCAAACGGCGCAAGCGGCGCAGCGGCCCGCGCAAGAACAACCCGCCGACGGCGCCCGCGGCGCAATGATGCGATGAATGTTGCCTATATCGGCCTTGGCTCCAATCTGGGCGAACGCCAGGACACCTTGCAACGCGCCCTCGCCGATATCGGCAAGGTGCCGGGTTCCCGCTTGCTGGCTGCCTCGCCGTTCTACCGCAGCAGCCCGGTCGAGGCGACCGGCCCGGACTATATCAATGCGGTCGCGCAAATCGAAACCCCCCTCGCGCCCGCGGCACTGCTTGCCGCCCTGCAAGCCATCGAACTGGCCCATGGCCGCCAGCGCCCGTACCGCAACGCGCCGCGGACGCTGGACCTGGACTTGCTGCTTTACGATACGATCAGCGTGCAAACTCCAACACTCACGGTGCCGCACCCGCGCATGCACCAGCGCGCCTTCGTCTTGCGGCCGCTATCCGATCTTGCGCCCGACTTGCTCTTGCATGGCAAACCCCTTCAACATTGGCTGACCCGTTGCCAGGACCAATCGATCTGGCTCTACTCGGAAAATAACGCGTAACCATACCGCTCCGCCTGCCGCGTAGCCATCTCCTATGCCAATTGCCAGATCGCCCAAGCCCTCAATTTATTTCATTTGAAATTAAATTGCAGCATTGACGCTCCATGCGGATCTGCTATTGCTGCGCGATCGCAACGCAATAAGGTCTGGCATGAATCGTTTTCCAACGGCGCAATCGGGCGCCGGCGCCTGGTCCATTTTTTTCTTTACAATGAATCTGTCCTGGTGCCATTGAGGCCAATCCCTCGGGCAATCTGCGGCAGCGCGCAAAACACGGGGCAGTGGCAACCATAGACTTAGGAAAAGATATGAAATGCAGCAAGCAGGCACTGTTGGTCATCGACGTTCAGCCTAGTTTCGACGTGCCCCCGCCAATAATCAAGAAAATTGCCGCGTTGAGCCAACACTTCCCGACCGTGGCAACGGTGGAGCGGCACGACGAAGCCATAACGCCTTTCGAGCGACAGCTGGGGTGGGCGCCCGCGCCAAACGATGAAAACCTTGTTCCTGCGCAGAAGGTTTTCATCAAGCACGGTTACCTCCCGCCTGCCGCTATGATCGATTACCTGAAAGCCATAAACGTGGAACGCGTGCTGGTTTGCGGCATCCAGGCCGACACTTGCTGCCTGGCCGCTGGCTTCATGTTGTTCGATGCGGGGCTGCGTCCGACGTTGCTTAAATGGCTGACCATCGGGTCCTCGCTGGACCGGTCCGCAACGCTGGGCGCGGCCTTATGGAAACATCATTTCGGCGCGCAAAGCGTCCTGGAGAGCGCTGAGCAGATACAGTGACAGGCCGCCAGGATACCCGACAGGCATGCGAAAAGCGAGCCTCGGCCGGCGTAGCACTGGCCAGCGTGTCCAGGCGTCGGGCGTTCACCGCGGGCGGGCCTGATCATGGCGCCGTGGCTGCACGCGTCATGCCGTGCGAAGCTACGCGAATCGCTCGGCGAAATGGCATGCCACGTCCCTGCCCGCGACCTGACGCAGGACCGGCTCTTCCGTTTGACAACGTGCTTCGGCATGCGGGCAACGCTTGTGAAACGCGCAGCCCGACGGCGGATTCAGCGGCGATGGCAGTTCACCCTGTATTCGGATTTTCACGGCGCGTTTCTCCGGATAAATCGAAGGCGTCGCCGATAGCAGGGCCTGCGTATACGGGTGTAGCGGTTTGGCGTAGAGCGTTCCCTTGTTGCCGCTTTCGACGACACGCCCCAGATACATCACCATGACGTCATCGGCCACATGCTCGACCACGGACAGATTGTGCGAGATGAACACATATGACGTTTGCAATTGCTCTTGCAGGTCCATGAACAAATTCAGCACCTGCGCCTGAATCGACACGTCCAGCGCGGACGTTGGCTCATCGGCCACCACGATGCTGGGACGCAGCATCATGGCGCGCGCGATCGCCACACGCTGCCGCTGCCCGCCCGAGAACATATGCGGATAGCGATAATAATGTTCGGGACGCAAGCCAACCCGCTGCATCATATCCCGCACTTGCGCCTTGCGTTCGTCGCCACTGAGCCTGGTATTGATGATCAGCGGCTCTTCCAGCTGATCGCCGATCTTGCGACGCGGATTCAGGGAACCGTAGGGATTCTGGAAAACCATTTGCACCTTGCTGCGCAAGGCCTTGACCTGCGATGCCGATTGCGTGTCTACCTGCGTGCCATCCAGCCACAGGCTGCCAAAGCTCGGGGGTTCTACCATCGTGATCTGCCGTGCCAATGTCGATTTGCCGCAACCGGACTCGCCGACGACGGCCAACGTCTTGCCGCGCGGCAACGATAGCGAAACGCCATTGAGCGCCTTGAGCGTCGCCCGTGGCTTCATGAAGCCCTGCGATACATCGTAGTAGCGCGCCAGGTTGTCGGTTTTAAGTACGATATCGTTCATGCTTGCACCTGTTGCAGCGGAATCAAGGGTGTATGGCAGCGGACAGCCCTGCCTTCATAGGCGCGCAATGCCGGTTGCTCAACCACGCAGCGCTGCTGCGCTATCGGGCAGCGCGGAGACAGCAGGCACCCTTTGGGTCGGTCATACTGGCCCGGCACCACGCCAGGCAAGGTGGACAGGCGGCGCGAATCGCGACAGGATTCGGGAATAGAAGCAATCAGCGCCTGTGTGTAAGGATGCGCAGGCCGGTAAAAGACATCGCGCACAGCGCCGGTTTCGGCAACCTGTCCGGCATACATCACCACCACCTGTTGCGCCACCTCGGTGACAACGGCCAGATCATGCGTGATCATGATCAGCGCCATGCCCCGCTCCCGTTGCAAGCGCAACAGCAACTCCATGATCTGCGCCTGTATCGTCACGTCGAGCGCCGTGGTCGGCTCATCCGCGATAAGCAGCTTGGGCTCGCAGGCAATCGCCATGGCAATTGCCACCCGCTGGCTCATGCCACCCGATAGCTGGTGCGGATAGGCCGACAGGCGCCGTTCGGGATCGGGAATTTCCACTTCCCGCATCAATTCGATGGCGCGCTGCCGGCGTGCCTTGCGATCCAGTCCGATATGCACTTTCAGCACTTCCTCAATCTGAAATCCGACCGTGTAGCTTGGATTCAGCGCGGTCATGGGATCCTGGAAGATCATGGAAATATCCTTGCCGATGATCTTGCGCTTGGCCTTGGGCGTCATTTCGGTCAACGCCTGGCCGTCGAACAGCATCTGGTCGGCCGAAACCGTCCCCTGGCCGTCAAGCAACCCCATCATGGCCATCATCGAGACCGATTTGCCGGAGCCTGATTCGCCGACGATCCCCAGCAGTTGCCCCGGCGCGACGTCCAGATCAATACCATCGACCGCCAGAAATGGCTTTTCCTGCGTGCCGAAGCGTACGCACAGATTACGTATTTTCAATAAACTCATTGATCGCCTCCTCAGACCGCACGCTTCAGTTTCGGATCAAGCGCGTCCCGCAGGCCATCGCCCACCAGATTGATCGCCAGCACCGTCAGCAGAATTGTCACGCCAGGAAAAGTCACGACCCACCACGCGCTAGTAATGTAATCCCGCGCAGTCGCCAGCATGGTTCCCCATTCCGGCGCTGGGGGCTGCACCCCCAATCCCAGGAATCCCAGGGCCGCGATATCCAGGATCGCAGAGGAAAAGCCCAGGGTCGCCTGCACGATCAGCGGCGCCATGCAATTGGGCAATACGGCAATGAACATCAGCCGCAACACGCCGGCGCCGGACACCCGCGATGCCATGACATAATCCTTGCTCAACTCGGTCATGGCCGAGGCGCGCACAATTCGCATATACCCGGGCAAGCCCACGACAGCCACGGCAATCATGGCATTCACGATACCCGGACCCAGCACCGCCATGATGGCAATCGCCAGCAAAACGGAGGGCAGCGACATCATGATATCGGCCAGGCGCATCAATATGCGACCTGCGCTGGCGGGAAAGAAAGCGGCAAGTAGCCCGAGCAGAATTCCCGGCACCAGTGTCAGGAGCACGGCCGAAAAGCCGATGACCAGGGACAGGCGGGCACCATGCATGAGACGCGACAGGATATCGCGGCCGGCCTCATCGGTGCCCAACAGATAGGCCGCGCTGCCGCCCTCCTGCCAGGCCGGCGGCTGCAGCATATGATCGCGAAACTGCGCCAGTGGATCATAGGGGGCCAGCCAGGGGGCCAGCACCGCGGCCAGCACCATGAGCGCCAGAAAACAGAAGCCGGCGACCGCGCCTTTGTTTTTAGAAAAACTGTCGATAAACTCGCGCAGTGGAGAGGGAAAGGTGACCTCCGAAGCCGTGGCGGCATCGGTATTGACGGAAAGTGTATTCATTGATGTATCCTTATCTGGCGTGGCGAATGCGTGGATTGACAATGCCATAGACGACATCGACCAGCAGATTGACCAAGATGATCAGGAACGCCACGATCAACAGGCCATTTTGTACCACGGGATAATCCCGTCGGAAAATTGCGTCGACCAGCCACTTGCCGATACCGGGCCATGAGAAGATGGTTTCCGTCAATACCGCGCCGCCGATCAGGGTGCTGACCTGCAGGCCGATGACGGTGACGACGGAAATCATCGCATTGCGCAAGGTATGCACGAAGATGACGCGGCGCGGCGACAGGCCCTTGGCCTTGGCGGTGCGCACATAGTCTTCGCCCATGACTTCCAGCATGGAAGAACGCGTCATGCGCGAAATCACCGCCAGCGGGATTGTGCCCAGCACGATGGACGGCAGAATCAGATGCATGACCGCATCAAGAAACGCGCCACCGTTATATTCCGGGTCCTGGACCTGGGCGATAATGCTATCGATCAGCATGAATCCGGTATAAGGCTGGATATCGTAAGTCAGGCTGATGCGCCCCGATACCGGCGTCCACCCGAGGATCGACGAAAACAGCATGATCAGCATCAGGCCCCACCAGAAGATCGGCATGGAATAGCCGGTCAGGGACAGGCCCATGACCCCGTGATCCAGGATGGTACCTCGTTTGATGGCGGCCAGTACGCCCAGCAAAATGCCGAATACGGCGCCGAACAGCAAGGCACAGATGCCCAGTTCGAGCGTCGCGGGAAACAGCGCGGCGAACTCGCTCCAGACGCTGGCCTGGCTCGAGAACGACTTGCCGAAATCGCCGTGCAGCAAATTGCTCAGGTAATTGAAGTACTGGATGTATAGCGGCTTATCCAGGCCCAGCGTGGCCATGAGCGATTTATAGACTTCGGGATCGACATTGCGCTCGCCCAGCATCGTCATGACAGGGTCGCCCGGAATCAAGTGGATCAATAGAAAAGTCAGTAGCGTGATGCCGAAAAAAACCGGGACCAAAATCGCCAGACGTTTGAGAATAAAGGAAAACATGGGTCCAGCTCCAGGGGAACACGCGGCGATCGAATTTTTCGTGGCGCATTCCGGAAAAAATGACAAAGAGGAAGCCGCCCCTGGGGGCAGCCTCCACTTTTATCGTACAGATTCTGAAAGGCTTATTTCAGACTGACGCCATAGAACTGGAACAGGCCGAACGGGCTGATCTTGAAGCCTTCGACTTTCTTGTTCATCGGTACGTTCACGATCGACGTTCCCATTGGCGACATGGGCATCTGCTCATGGAATATTTTCTGGGCTTCCTTATACAGCTTGATGCGCTCTTCCTTGTCGGTGACGCGCTTGGCCTTGACTACCAGGTCGTCGAACGGCTTGTAGCAGAAACGTGAGTAGTTGACACCGCCGACGGAGTTGCAAGACAGCAGATTGCCCAGCCAGTTGTCCGGATCGCCGTTATCGCCCGTCCAGCCAACCATGATCGCGTCGTGGTCCTTGCCCTTGGCCCGTTTCAGGTATTCGCCCCACTCGTAGGTGCTGATCTTGACCTTGACGCCTATCTTCGCCCAATCGGACTGGATCATCTCGGCCATCAGCCGGCCATTGGGATTGTAAGGACGAACCACAGGCAATGACCACAAGCCCATATCGAACCCATCGGGATACCCGGCTTCCTTCAGCATGGCCTTCGCCTTTTCGGGATCATAGGCGCGATTCTTGATCGTGTCGTCATAAGACCATTGGCTGGTCGGCATCGGCCCGTTGGCCAGCACGCCCTGTCCACCATACACCGCCTTGATGATCGCGGGCTTGTTGATCGCCATATCCAGCGCAACCCTGACCTCGGGTTTCTTCAACAGCTCCTTCTCGGTGTTGTAATAGATGAATCCGACATTGAAGCCCGGATTGGACTGGACCTTCAGGTTCGGATCCTTCTTGAGCCGTTCCACATCGGCAGGCAACGGATACGATGCCAGCTGGCATTCGTTGGCCTTGAGTTTTTGCGCACGCACGGATGGGTCTTTGGTGATGGCGAAAATCAGGTTATCGATCAGCGGCCCTTCCGCCTTGTCCCAGTAATCCTTGTTGGCCTTGTATCGAATCTGTGCATCTTTCTGGTAGCGCTCAAACACGAATGGCCCGGTGCCCAGCGGTTGCTGATTGATCATCTCTGGCTTGCCATCCTTCAGCAGCTTTTCCAGATACTCCTTGGAGTGGATAATCGCAAATGGCATTGCCAGATTCTGGATGAATGCGGCGTCGACTTCGTTGAGCGTGAACTTGACCGTATGGTCATCGACTTTCTCGACCGACTTCAGGTTCTTGTCCATGCCCATATCGGTAAAGTATGGGAATTCCGTGGGATAGGCCTTGCGATACGGATGATCTTTGTTCAACATGCGCTCGAAGGTATACACGACGTCATCGGCGGTCAGACCGCGCGTCGGCGTGAAAAAACGCGAAGTCTGGAACTTCACGCCCGGGCGAAGATGGAAGGTATAGGTCTTGGCATCTTCGGAAATATCCCATTTTTCAGCCAGGGACGGGATGACGTCGGTGCTGCCCCGCTTGAAGGCAACCAGGCCGTTGTAGACCGTTTCCGCCGAAACGTCGAAATCGGTACCCGCCGTATACTGCGCCGTGTCAAAGCCGGCCGGACTGCCTTCTGAGCAGTAGACCAGCGTGCCTGCCGCCTGGGCCGTCGTTGCCGCGGCGCCGAACAGGGTTGCCAGAATCATGCGTGTCGCATTTATCTTCATGAGTGTTCCTTTGAGAATCAGGTAAAAAGCCGGCAAGTCCGGATAGGACGGCCAGCCTAAACAGCGCAAAGGTTACCGATCCGAAATAAGCCCTACAATTAGGAAATACCCATAGCCAACCTTGGCAAAAAGCGGTATTGCGCCCACAGTCATACATTTGGTTACATTAATTTTTGCGTTTAGGAAAAAAAACGAATATTTCAAATTTTGTTTAAAACATTGTTTTAAACCATAGCTGGACATCTGCGGGCAAGACCACGCACGCCAGCGAATTGCGCGCATACTGCCGCATCAAATCAGCGGAGCAATTCGATCGAGACGTCGCAGAACCAGCGAGTATCGAAATCCGGCGCGAACCTGCAGCCACGCCTCAACGCCATGGCCAGCCGGCGCAAGGATTGGTCAGATAGGAATACACGCCGACGCGCTCGTCTTCGGCAAGCACGCCATCCCGGTTTTGATCCAGGGCCCTGAACAAGCGGCGACGCCCGCCTGTGCCGGCAAACCCGGCTGGCCAAGTGTATGGGGAGAATTCCCGGACACCCTCGAACTCGTTCAAATCGAGTGTCTGGTTCCGGTCCTTATCGTAGGTTTGCATGAAGGATGCCCAATCCACGCTCGCGGGCTCGCATGCCCATGCGGGGATGGCCGGGGTCTGGCAACCGGCCACCAGGCCCAGGAGTATGCAGGCCAAGCGCCTATTACGCGTCATATCCGATACTCCGGGGATAGCCTGGCGGACAGCCCTGCCCGGCTTTGCCTGTCAGGGACATGCCGGGCAGGGACGGATATCAAGTAATCAGGCGGGAACCGGTATGATGCCGATTTTCGCCTGCCATTCGCGGGGACCGGTAATATGCACGGAGGTCCCCTTGGCATCGACGGCCACGGTGACTGGCATATCCTTGACCTCGAACTCGTAAATCGCTTCCATGCCCAAGTCTTCGAAACCGACCACGCGTGCGTTGCGGATTGCCTTGGAAACCAAGTAGGCGGAGCCACCGACGGCCATCAGGTAGGCCGATTGATGGTTCTTGATGGCTTCCACGGCCGCAGGGCCGCGCTCGGCCTTGCCGATCATGGCGATCAGCCCGGTCTTCTCGAGCATCATGTCGGTGAATTTATCCATGCGTGTCGCCGTGGTGGGACCGGCCGGGCCGACGGCTTCATCGCGCACCGGATCGACGGGGCCGACATAATAGATGACGCGGTTGGTAAAATCCACAGGCAAGGATTCGCCGCGCGCCAGCATATCCTGGATACGCTTATGCGCCGCATCCCGGCCCGTCAGCATTTTGCCGTTGAGCAGCAGCGTTTGTCCGGGCTTCCAGCTCGCCACCTCTTCCTTGGTCAGGGTGTCCAGATTAACCTGCTTCGAGGTGTTGTAGTCGGGCGCCCAGTGCACGTCCGGCCAATCCGATAGCGCCGGCGGGGTCAGCTCGGCCACGCCGGAACCATCCAGCACGAAATGCACATGCCGGGTGGCGGCGCAGTTCGGGATCATGGCAATGGGCTTGGACGCGGCGTGCGTCGGATAGGTATTGATCTTGATGTCGAGCACGGTGGTCAGGCCACCCAGGCCTTGCGCGCCAATACCCAGCGCATTCACCTTTTCGAACAGCTCGATGCGCAATTCCTCGAGCTTATTCTGCGGGCCACGTTGCAGCAATTCATACATATTGATGTCTTCCATCAGCGACTGCTTGGCCATGAGCATGGCTTTTTCAGCGGTGCCGCCGACACCGATGCCCAGCATGCCCGGCGGGCACCAGCCCGCCCCCATCAGCGGCACGGTTTTGAGGACCCAGTCAACGATAGAGTCGCTTGGATTGAGCATGGCGAATTTGGATTTATTCTCCGAGCCACCACCCTTGGAGGCAACCTGGACATCCACTGTATTGCCCGGCACCAGTTCGACATGCAGGATACAGGGCGTATTGTCTTTCGTATTCTTGCGCTCGAAGATCGGATCGGCCAGCACGGAAGCGCGCAGCTTATTGTCCGGATCCAGGTAGCCGCGGCGAACCCCCTCATCACAGGCTTCCTGCAGCGTCCCCTGCAGATCGAAGCGCACATCCATACCGACTTTCAGGAATACATTGACGATGCCCGTATCCTGGCAGATGGGTCGCTTGCCCTCCGCGCACATGCGCGAATTGGTCAGGATTTGCGCAATCGCGTCCTTGGCCGCCAGACTTTCCTCGCGCTCGTAGGCGCGAGCCAGGTGCTGGATATAGTCTGCGGGATGATAGTAGCTGATGAACTGGATCGCATCCGCAATCGATTGGACCAGATCATCGTGTTTAATTACTGTAGTCATAATTGAAATATGGGTTGCTTTGAAAAATGTTATCGGCCCTTCCAAACGGGGGCTCGCTTCTCGGCGAAGGCCGTGGCGCCTTCCTTGGCATCCTCCGAGGAAAAGATATGGGCCATGCGGGGCAATTGCAGCGCGAACATGTCGCTGACGCGCCAGTCCTGCGATTCCACCACGACCTGCTTGACCGTCTGTACCGCCAGCGGCCCATTGGCCGCAATCCTATCGGCCAATTTTAGCGCAGCTTCCAGGCTTTGGCCCGGTTCCACCAGTTGGTTGACCAATCCAAGCTCATACGCCCGCGGGGCGGGGATCATATCACCGGTCAGCAACGCTTCCATGGCCACATGGTACGGCAGGCGCCGCGGCAGCCTGACCATGCCACCCGAGCCGGGCACCAGCCCGCGCTTGACTTCCGGCAAGCCGAAGTTGGCATTATCCGCGGCAATAATCAAATCGCACGCCAGGGCCAGCTCGAATCCACCGGCCAGCGCATAGCCCTCTACCGCGGCAATCAGCGGTTTCTTCGGCGGCGCTTCGGCCAGGCCGCCCAGGCCGCGCCCGGGGACCACGGCGCGCCGTTGCGTGCGGGCGAATTCTTTCAGATCCATGCCCGCGCAAAAGGTGCTGCCCTCACCTCGCAGGATGCCGACCGCGATGCTATCGTCCGCGTCCAACCGGTCCAGCGCGCCAGCCAATGCAAACGAGGTATCGTAGGTGATCGCATTGCGGGCTTCGGGCCGGTTGATGGTCAGAATCAGCACGCGACCCTGCACCTCGGATTTGATCAGATCAGTCATTCTCTCTCTCCTGGTTGCCAATTTCCTGATTTGTGCAACTTTAAATCATTCCACGGAACAATGCCGCACATATGCCGGGCGTTTGCCAAGAAACAGCCGAATCGCCCGGTAAATCCGTTAAAATCGGCGATTCAGCTTTTCTCTAATTATTTGAGTGATTCATGCTAACTTTTCAGCAGATTATCCTGAAGCTCCAGGAGTACTGGGATACCCAGGGTTGCGCCCTGTTGCAGCCCTACGACATGGAAGTCGGGGCAGGCACCTCGCACACCGCCACATTCTTGCGGGCGATCGGCCCCGAACCCTGGCATGCCGCCTATGTTCAGCCTTCGCGCCGACCCAAGGACGGGCGCTATGGCGAGAACCCGAATCGTCTGCAGCATTACTACCAGTACCAGGTGGTGCTCAAGCCGGCGCCCCCGGATATTCTGGACCTGTACATCGGCTCGCTGCAGGCGCTGGGCATCAATCCACAAGAGCATGATATCCGCTTTGTCGAGGACGACTGGGAAAACCCCACGCTCGGGGCCTGGGGCCTGGGCTGGGAAGTCTGGCTCAATGGCATGGAAGTCACACAGTTTACCTATTTCCAGCAGGTCGGGGGCCTCGACTGCCCGGCAACGCTGGGAGAAATCACATATGGCCTGGAACGCCTCGCCATGTATCTGCAGAACGTGGAAAGCGTCTACGACCTGGTCTGGACAACACGTCCCAACGGCCAGCATATTCTGTACCGCGATGTCTTCCACCAGAACGAAGTCGAGCAATCGACTTACAACTTCGAATACGCCAACACCGATATGCTGTTTGCGCATTTCAACGATTATGAAAAGGAAGCCGGGCGCCTGGTCGAGATTCCGCTGGCGCTGCCTGCGTACGAGGCCGTGCTGAAAGCCGCCCACACTTTCAATATGCTTGACGCACGCGGCGCCATCAGCGTTACCGAGCGCGCCGCCTATATCGGGCGCATCCGGAACCTGTCTCGCAAGGTCGCGCAGGCTTACTATGATTCACGCGAGCAGCTTGGTTTCCCCATGCTCAAGCAAAACAAGGCAGTATCATGAATTTGTCGCCCCTACTCGTTGAACTGTTTACCGAAGAACTGCCTCCCAAGGCATTGCAAAAACTCGGTCAGGCGTTTGCCGACAATCTGGCCAAGGCGCTGGACAAGCAGCACTTGCTGGGCAGCGCCAACGAGGTCCGCTGTTATGCCACACCGCGCCGGCTGGCCGCCTACCTCAGCCAGGTCAAGGACGTGGCCGAAGACCAACCTTTTGCAGAAAAGCTGATGCCCGTCAAGATCGGACTGACCGAGAGCGGCGAAGCGACGGCGGCATTGCAGAAAAAACTCGCAGCCAAGAACCTGTCGCATCTGCATCCGGCAGACCTTGACCGCGAATCCGACGGGAAGCAGGAATATCTCGTCGCGCATGGCACCGCTGCTGGCGCGCGGCTCGATCAGGTGCTGCAGGCGGCGGTTGAAACCGCCATCACGGACCTGCCCATCCCCAAGGTCATGCGCTACCAGTTGGCGGACGGAGAAACCAGCGTTAAGTTCGTCAGGCCCGTGCACGGGCTGCTTGTCCTGCACGGCAGCCAAGTCTTGCCGGTGACACTTCTCGGCATGACGGCGGGCAACCGTACGCAGGGCCATCGTTTCATGGGCCAGCGGGAGATTACGCTGCCCCACGCCGACGCCTACGCCGCGGCGCTGGCCGAACAAGGCAAGGTGATTGCCTCGTTCGAGGCGCGGCGCGGCGCGATTCGCGAACAACTGGACCAGGCCGCGGCCGAACACCATGCCTCGCTCGGCGAAGAAAGCGAAGTGCTGCCGCTCTTGGATGAGGTGACTGCCCTGGTCGAATATCCCAAAGTCTATGTGGGCCAGTTCGACAAGAAGTTCCTTGATGTTCCCCAGGAATGCCTGATCCTGACAATGCGGTTGAACCAGAAATATTTCCCGCTGTTCGATGCGGCAACCGGCAAGCTGACCCATCAATTCCTGATCGTCAGCAATATGGATGTCGCCGACCCGCACAACATTGTCGAAGGCAATCAACGCGTAGTGCGGCCACGGCTGGCCGACGCCGAGTTCTTCTTCGAGACCGACAGGAAGAGCCCCCTGGCCTCGCGTGTGGAACAACTGAGCACCATCGTTTACCACAATAAGCTGGGAACCCAGCACGAACGTATCGAGCGGTTACGCAAGATCAGCGGCCACCTGGCGCAGACGCTGGGCGCGGATGCGGGCCAGGCGGACCGCAGCGCACTGCTGGCCAAGGCCGACCTGACCTCGAACATGGTTGGCGAATTTCCCGAGTTGCAAGGCATCATGGGCGCGTACTATGCGCAGGCGGACGGCGAGCCTGCGCCTGTCGTCAAAGCCCTTGAAACCCAATACCGTACCCGGTTCGACCTGCCGGTCACCGATGAAACGCTGATCGCCGCTATTCTCTTTATCGCCGACCGTATCGAAACGCTGGTCGGCATCTGGGGCATCGGGCTGCAGCCGTCCGGTGAGCGTGATCCTTTCGGACTGCGGCGCGCCGCCCTGGGCATCATCAGTGCCATCGAACAACTGGAAGCCAGCGGCTACCTTGGCAACCGGCAAGCCGGCGCGAATGCCGCCAAGGTGCTGGATCTGGCCGAAGTCCTGCAGTTTGCCGCCAGCACCTTCGCTGCCGGGACGCTGCACGCCAATACCGCGGCAGAGGTCATGGCCTATGTCTACGAACGCTATCGCAACCAGTTGAGCGGCGAATATGCCCGCTCGGTCGTGGATGCGGTCATCGCCGTTCAGCCCCCCATCCAGGAAGTCAGCGCCCGAATCCGCGCCGTGACGGCTTTCGCCGCCATGCCGGAAGCGGAAAGCCTGGCCGCGGCCAACAAGCGCATCGGCAATCTCTTGAAGAAAACCGAAGGCCAATTGCCGGCCATCGACGCCTCGCGCTTTTCCGAGGCGGCGGAAAAATCCCTCTACGACGCCCTGTCCGCCATCGCCCAACCCGCCCGACAGGAAGCGGCCGCCGGACATTTTGAGCAAAGTCTCAAGGCGGTTGCGCAAACGCGACCTGCTGTCGATGACTTCTTCACGCATGTCATGGTCATGGCCGACGACACCGCCGTTCGCAACAACCGCCTGGCATTGTTGTCAGAGTTGCACGCGACCATGAATCTGGTGGCGGATATTTCAAGGTTGGCGCAATGAAACTGGCCGTACTCGACCGCGATGGCGTCATCAATGAAGACAGCCCGGACTTTATCAAGTGCGCAGACGAGTGGATCGCCCTGCCCGGCAGTCTCGAGGCCATAGCCCGGCTGTCCCGGGCGGGCTGGAAAGTCGTCATCGCCACCAACCAGTCGGGACTGGGTCGAGGCCTGTTTACCCCCGACGACCTGACCGCCATCCACCAGAAAATGCAGCAGCAGTTGGCAGCACTGGGCGGCCATATCGACGCGATTTTCATGTGCCCTCATTTGCCGGACGCCGGCTGCGCCTGCCGCAAGCCATTGCCGGGCATGTTCACCGACATCGCCCGCCGCTATGACATACCCCCGCATGACATCGTCTGCGTCGGCGACTCCCTGCGAGATATCAAGGCAGCCCTGGCCGCCGGTTGCCGTGCCTGGCTGGTAGAAACCGGCAATGGCGGCAAGACGCGCGACAATCCCGAGCTGCCGGCCTCGGTACCGGTCCTGCCCAGCCTGGCCCATGTGGTGGATTGCTGGCTGTCGGAGTCCTGATCATGCTGTTTCTGCGCTCCGTCCTCTTTCTCCTGTTCCAGGCCGTCACGGTTGTTCCCTACGCAATTTCTTGCGCCTTCATCATTCCGTTTCCGTTCGAGTTCCGCTACCGCTACACGATCGGCTGGCCGCGCATGACATTGTGGGCCGCCAAGGTTCTGATCGGCATCCGCTACGAGACCCGGGGGGAACAGCATGTTCCCGACGAACCCGTCATCTACCTGAGCAAACACCAGTCCACCTACGAGACCATGTTTTATGCCTGGTATCTCAAGCGGCCCGCCTGCTTTGTTTACAAGAAAGAGCTGAACTATATCCCCTTCTTCGGCTGGGGCCTGGCCAGCCTGAACAATATTGCCATTGACCGGAAAAAAGGTAAGAACGCCATGATGCAGGTGCTTGAAATCGGCACCCGCCGTCTGGCCGAAGGGCGCGCACCGGTGCTGTTTCCAGAAGGCACGCGGGTGCCGCCTGGAAAAACCGGCGCTTACAAGCTGGGAGGCGCGCGCCTGGCGGTTCACGCCAATGTGCCAATCATTCCGGTGGCCCACAATGCCGGTGAATGCTGGCCAAAGCGGCCATTCACAAAAAAGCCCGGGACGATCGTCTTTTCCTTTGGCCCTCCTATCTATCCGGCGGGTCGTCCAGCCGATGAAGTCATGGACGAAGTGCGTAACTGGATCGAGGGCGAAATGCGCGTGATCAGTCCGGAACGCTACGATGAACGCGCAGCCTGACCTCTTTCTCTCCCCTCCCGATACGCTCCTGCCCGATGGTGCGCGACTGCGCCAGACGGCAACCCCGGCCGGCTTGATCGACTTCGTCCTGGTCCGTAGCCGGCGCCGCAGCATTGGTTTTGTCATTACCGGCGCCGGCCTGCGGGTCAGCGCTCCCGGCTGGGTCAGCCTGAAACAGATCGACGAGGCGGTTGTCGAAAAATCCGCCTGGATAAAAAAGAAAATGGATTTCTGGCGCGACCGCCAGCAAATCGCGCACCAGGAAAAAATCACCTGGTCCGTCGGTGATCGAATCCCGCTCCTGGGAAAAAAAATCATGCTCGCCCTGGATCCGACCGCCCGCCATCCCCGATACCAAGGCAACGCCCAGGCCCCGGCGGAAGGGGATGTGCTTTGGCTACCTTTGCCAAGCGATGCCGACGGCCCCATCGTCAGACAAGCTTGCGTCACCTGGCTGCAAGGCCTGGCCCAAGCCACGCTTGATCGCCGACTACGTCTCCTGGCCCAGCAGGCTGGCCTGCAATTCAAGCAATGGAAGCTCTCGAATGCCCGCGCGCGCTGGGGTTCATGCACATCGGACGGTGTCATCCGCCTCAATTGGCGACTGGTGCATTTCGCTCCGGACGTTATCGATTACGTCATCGCCCACGAGCTTGCCCATTTAAAGGAAATGAATCACAGCGACCGTTTCTGGGCGCAGGTCGGAATTATCCTGCCAGGCTACGAGCCGGCCATGCAGTTGCTGAAGCAAGCCGACATGTCCGCATTGCCGACCACGGACGCCTAGCCCGCGGCAAAAAGTCATCGACGGCCCGCACCCGCCCCGCTGTGTTCCGGCGGCGATCGTGTATCATGGCGAAGAAGCAGCAAGCCTACATCGCCACCATTGAAACCAAGAGGAATTTATGCAATTTCTGCACACCATGTTACGCGTCGGCAACCTGGAGCGATCCATTGAGTTCTATACCAATGTCATCGGAATGAAACTGCTGCGGCGCTCAGAGAATCCCGAATATAAGTACAGCCTGGCCTTTCTCGGCTTCGAAGCCAATCCGCAGCAGGCGGAACTGGAACTGACCTATAACCATGGCGTGGACAGCTACGAGATGGGCACGGCCTACGGCCATATCGCCATTGGCGTTCCCGATGCCCATGCAGCCTGTGACGCCGTCAAGAAAGCCGGTGGTAACGTTACCCGCGAAGCCGGCCCGGTCAAAGGCGGCACGACGGTTATCGCCTTTGTGCAAGATCCCGACGGCTACAAGATTGAACTGATCGAACGCAAGGACATGCTAGCTTCGGGTAGCGGCCTACGCTAATTTTGCAATACCCGCTCTCTCCGTCAATAAAACCGCTCCAGGAAATTGATCACCCATGACCACGAAAACGCAGAACACCGCCAGACGGCGGACCAAAATCGTCGCTACGCTAGGCCCGGCAACCACATCGGAAGAAAAAATCGAGGCCATGGTCCTGGCCGGCATGAATGTGGCCCGGTTCAATTTCTCTCATGGCGAGCCTGACGACCATCGGGAGCGTGCCAGGATCATACGCAAGCTGGAAGCCAAGCTCGATGTGCATATCGCCATCCTTGGCGATTTGCAGGGACCGAAGATCCGTATCGCCCGCTTCGAAAATCAGAAGATCGTCCTGGAGCCAGGACAGCCGTTCATTCTATCGAATGATCATCCTTATGAGAAAGGCAATGAGAAGATCGTCGGCATCGACTATCCGGAGCTGGTGACCGATTGCCGGCCTGGCGACGAACTACTGCTTGACGATGGCCGCATTATCCTGGAAGTGATCCGCATCGAGGGCCAGAACGTGCATACCGTTGTGACTTCCGGCGGCGAGCTGTCCAACAATAAGGGCATCAATCGCCGCGGGGGCGGGCTATCTGCCCCCAGCCTGACCGAAAAAGACAAGGCCGACATCCTGCTGGCCGCCGAAATCGGCGTCGATTATGTCGCCGTCTCCTTTCCTCGCTATGGCCGGGACATGGAAGAAGCCCGTCGCCTGGTACGCGCGGCCGGCAGCGATGCCTGGATCATCGCCAAAATCGAAAGAGCGGAGGCTGTCGCCGATGACGGCGCGCTGGATGAACTCATCGAAGCCAGCGATGGCGTCATGGTTGCCCGCGGCGATCTCGGCGTCGAAGTGGGCGATGCGGAACTGGTCGGTATTCAGAAGAAGATCATTCGTCACGCCCGCACGCTCAACAAAGTGGTGATCACGGCAACGCAAATGATGGAATCCATGATCAACCACCCCTATCCGACGCGTGCAGAAGTCTCCGATGTGGCCAATGCGGTGCTCGATTATACGGATGCTGTCATGCTGTCGGGGGAAAGCGCCTCGGGCATGTATCCGGTAGAGACGGTCAAGGCCATGGCGCGCATTTGCCTGGGTGCGGAAAAGCACCCGACGACGACCCGTTCCGGGCATCGTCTCGGCGAGCCGTTTACCCGCTTCGATGAAACCATCGCACTGTCGGCCATGTATGCCGCCAACCATTTTTCGCAAATCAAAGCCATCATTTCGCTGAGTGAAAGCGGACACACGCCGCTGGTCATGTCGCGCATCCGCTCCGGCGTGCCTATCTATTGCCTGACCCCGCACGACAGCACGCGCAACCGCGTAGCGCTGTTCCGCGGTGTTTACCCGGTCGCCTTCGATCCCTCCGAAGTGCCGGCAACGGAAGTCGCGCGCGCCGCCGTGACCCAGTTGCTGCATTATCATCCATTGCATCGGGGAGACTGGGTGCTCCTGCTACAAGGAGACCATTACGGGGTGATCGGTGCGACCAACAGCATGAAACTGCTTTGCATGGATGATTATTTGAATGACTGAACCGCTGTATATTGTTATTGCTCCCGACTCTTTCAAGGAAAGCCTGTCGGCACGCGGCGTTGCCGAAGCCATTGCCAGCGGCCTGCGCGAGGTGGCGCCCGATGCGACCCTGGTGCTGATGCCGATGGCCGATGGCGGGGAAGGTACGGTTGAGGCCATCGCGAGTAGCACGGGCACCGACCTGTGTTGGGAAGAGACCGTCAACGCGCTTGGCGAGCCCATCAAGGCGCCATGGCTTATGCTGCCGGACGCCACGGCCGTCATCGAAATGGCCAGCGCGGCCGGCCTGGAACAAATTCCTGTCGAACGACGCGAAATCCGCAAGGCCAGCACATTCGGCCTGGGACGGCTCGTTTTGTCCGCGCTGGATCAGGGTGCCAGGCGCATCGTCCTGGGCCTGGGCGGCTCTGCGACCAATGATGGCGGCAGCGGCCTGCTTACCGCCCTGGGCGTCCAACTACTTGACGAAGCGGGCAAGGCGCTGCCGCAAGGCCCGGCGGCCCTGCATGATCTGGCGCAGATTGATCTTTCCGCCATGGATCCGCGGATCGCGGCAACCGAATGGCTGATCGCATCCGACGTAAACAATCCCTTGTGTGGCCCGCATGGCGCATCGGCGATATTTGGTCCGCAAAAAGGGGCGGACGAAGCCGACGTCGCGTTCCTGGATGCCGCTCTATCGCATTTCGCCAACAAGACGGCAACCGCCACCGGCACCGATCGGCGCGACCAGCCCGGCGCCGGCGCCGCCGGTGGCTTGGGGTTTGCCGCCATCGCCTATCTGGACGCCGAATTCCGCCCGGGTATTGAAGTGGTTGCCGAATATGCGGGCTTGCCGCAACACATTGCCCAAGCAGATTTGATCATTACCGGGGAAGGCAGGCTTGATGCCCAGACATTGCGAGGCAAGACCATCGCGGGTATCGCGGGGCTGGCGCGCAAGCACCAGGTGCCACTAATTGCGCTGGCGGGCTCATTGCATGAGGATTATACGCAGGTCTACGAAGGCGGAATCGCGGCGGCCTTCAGCCTGCCATCCGGTCCCATGTCCTTGCAGGACACCATGGGCCAGACCAGCCAACTGCTGCAACGACGCAGCCGCGACATTCTGGCCGTATTCCTGGCTGGAAGACAGGCCAAAGCCCGCAAGGCCACCTAGGCGTTGTCCAGGCCGATACCGCGATGCTTGGCGCGGCTCAGGCCAGGACGCCCTGGTTAACCAGGAAATCAGCCAGGCGGATGAAATCGCTGACCGACAGTTCTTCGGCTCTGGCGGTTTCCTTGATGCCCACGGCCGCCCAGTCGACGGACCAATCGGCCAGGACCCGTCGCAACATTTTCCTGCGTTGGGAAAATGCCTTGGCAACCACCTGTGAAAAAGCACGCTCGCTTCGCGGCTGGGCGCGATCCGCGCCCAGCGGAACCATGCGCACGATCGCCGATGTGACCTTGGGTGGCGGATCGAAAGCCTCGGGCGGCACATCGAACAAATGCGTTATCCGATATCGGGCTTGCAGCATCACCGACAACCTGCCGTAGTCGCCATCGCCGGGCACCGCCACCATCCGGTCAATCACTTCCTTCTGCAACATGAAATGCTGGTCGCGGATATGCTCCGCATAAGCCACCAGATGAAAAAGCAACGGACTTGAAATGTTATAGGGAAGGTTCCCCACCACCCTCAGGCTGTCGCCAAACTGTGAGAAATCAACGGTGAGGACATCGGCTTCGTGGATAGTGAGCTGCTTGTCGCTGAAGCGATTGCGCAGCCTGGCGGCCAGATCGCGATCAATCTCAATGACCGCCAAATGATCCAGCCGCGCCAGCAGTGGCGCCGTCAAGGCGGATAGCCCCGGACCGATTTCCACCACGCTATCTGAACGAGCGGGCGACACGGCCCGCACGATGGATTCGATCACGCTTTCGTCAGTGAGGAAGTTTTGTCCAAACCGCTTGCGTGCCTGATGAACAGCCATATCTTTGGCGCCTAGGACCCGGTTTTCTTCTGAGTCAGGCGATTGTCGATAAATGCCTTGGCGCGCAGTTGCTGGAGCCAATCCTCAAGCACCGGCTGGGCGCGCTTCTCGAAAAGCGACTGACGCGCCAGATTGCGACGGATTTCCGGCTGCTTATCGGAACTGCGGCGATCTTCAACCACGATCAAATGCCAACCAAATTGCGACCGTACCGGCATGCTGACCTGCCCGGGCTGCAAGGCGTTCATGGCTTTTTCGAATGCCGGATCGGAGGCGGTGGGAGGCACCCAGCCGATATCGCCGCCAAGCGGGCCCGAGGTATCTTGTGAATATTTCTTGGCTGCATCCTCAAACGACATGCCGCCTTCTATCTGCTGGCGGATATCCTGGATCTTGGCCTTTGCCTGGGCATCGGAAAACACCGGCGTGATCTTGACCAGGATATGGCGGGCCTTGGTCTCGGTAATATTGACCGGCCCTTTCTGGGTTGCCATTTTTTCGATGGGCGGCACCGGCGGCGCAGCGGGCGTCGGTGGCTGGACCGTGACCACGCGCTTGTTCTCCTGGATCAGGCCGCGTCGTTCCACGACTTTCAGAATGTGGAAGCCATTCGGCGCCTTGAAGACGCCGGTGGTACGGCCGTCGGCCACGTTCTTGATCCGTGCCACGAACAGCGAGGGCCAGTCCTCGAACATCCGGATACCCAGATTGCCGCCCGAAGCGGCTTCGGCGCCTTCTGAATACTCCTTGGCAACGTTCGCGAAGCTTGTGCCGCGACGTAATTTCGCCATGGCCTCGTCAGCTTTCTTGCGCGCGGCAGCCACGACATCCTCGGTGGCATTGTCGGGAACACGAATATAGATATGCTGCAAGGCCACCGCCTTGGGGACGAATGAACGCTCGACCACGACCTGTTTCTGTGGCGCGGGCTTGGGTTGACTCTGCCTCGCCGCAGCACGGCCTGGCAGCAGCCCGGTTGGATTCTGCTTCAGAAATGCGTCAATATCGGACTCGGTGACATTGACGCGGCTCTGCACGATGCGGTTGCGCAGCTCTTCCATGGCCATTTCGGTCCGAAGGTTCTTCAGGTACTCGTCCCACTTGAGCCCCATCTGCTCGATTGCCGGCCGCAGTTTCTCGGGAGGCAGATTATTACGCTGGGCGATATTGTTGACCGCTTCCGCGAGCTGCGTATCGCTGATATTGATGCCGAACTGCTCCGCGTCCTGGCGCATGAGCTTTTCGTCGATCATGTTCTGCAAGACGGCCTGCTGGACAGGGTTCTGCACCCCCAAGGTGATGCGACTGGCAGCCATGCGCTCCTGCAATTCACGCATGGTAATGATTTCATTATTCACGACGGCGGCGATGCCATCCGCATATTGGCCTGGAGAGCGCTGGGAAGCGCCCGATTTCTTCGCATTCTGCGCCTGCGTCGCAGGCGGTAGTGCAACAAGCATGGCGGGAATGGCGATCGCAACGGCTGTTCGCATGAAACCCAATTTACGCATTATTCATACCTTTCAAATGATGTCCTGGCGGGAACCGGTGTGTTTACGCTTTCGTAACCAGGGACATTCTGTCTCAATAAATCTATCGGATCCTTGCCAACCGAACCCAATCCCGCCAATTCTAACTGAAAGAATATAGCAGAATTCGAATCCTCTTTAGAAACCGCGTAACGTTTCAACACAACTCGCCCAGTCCAGCAACAGTCTCCCTTGTACTCGACCCCGAGGATATGCTGGGTCACGCGGCTTTCCTTGAGCGAATAGTCGACGCGACCGACACCGTACAGGTTCTTCGTGAACGGCCATTGCCCGGCGAAACTGACCGTTTCCTTGCCTTGCAACTGGTAGGACAGCGGGTTGCCTTGCTTGACATCGGTGCGATCGGGATCCGCATAGGGATCGCGCTGGTAGCGATATGACAGGGACAGGCTGGTCAGGCGTTTCGGCGTCCATTTTACCGAAGCATAGCTTTGTGTGGTCTTGCCCTGGTACGGATCGATCTGCAAGGCGGCTTGCGTGCTGAACGTGTTGGTCAGCGCGGCTTCGGCGCCGAATATCCAGTCGGAACGGGTTCCTATCCTGGGCGATTCGAATGGCAGCGTGACGCGCTGCGTATCAAAATAAATACGCTGCGCCACTTGCAGGGCCAGGCGCTGGAAGCCCGTATCTCGGTCAAACCAGCGCGACGTCAGGCCCAGCGTCACCTGATTGGCGTTGTTGATGCGGTCCCAACCGCCATTGTAACGGTTTTCGGTAAACGCACTGGCAAAGCCGAACTGGCTGACATCGGTATCGAAAATCGGAATATCGCTCTGGTCCTGATAAGGGATATACAGATAATAGAGTCGCGGCTCCAGCGTTTGTGTGGATGGGTAGCCGAACAGCGTCGTCTCGCGCTCAAATGTCATGCCTGCGTCAAGGGAGAAGATCGGCAGCACCCGTGAAAGCGATCGTTTCTGCGTGCCATTCTGGCTCTGGAACGAATATTGCCCGTAGCGCGTATACCAATCGGTACTGTATTGCGAGGCGTGCAGTCCGACTTTCGGCGTGATATACCAGCCCGGGCGCGTAATCGGATAGCTGATGGTGCTGTATGAAGTCAGGCGCGTACCGTCGGGTCGCAAATGCCCGTCGGTGCGGTCGATGACATCCTCGGTCAACTTGGGCCCAAAATAGCGCGGGTATTCGAAACGCGTCAACGTATTGGTGGTTTCCAGATCGAAACCATGCCAGTCGAAGCGCTGCCCGTGGATTCTCAGCTCTGGCACTTTTTCGTACTGGCCGTAAATGACGTCGCTGGTCGAATCTTGCAGCGTCTGGTATTTCTGCACCTGCAAGTACCCGTCCCAGTACTTGTTGCCGTAGAAGCCCAATGTGATATTTCGGTTCAGGTAGGTCTTATCGGCCTGGGTCACCGTCTGCATATCGGTGAAATCACGATAATAATCGTCGTCGGAAACGGCATTCCAGTCGACCGACAGTTGGAAGTTAAAGCCCAGCGCGCTGCCAAGGGACTGTACGTGGCGCCACGAATACATCCATCGTTTGCGGTCGGCTTCGGAGTCATTGGGCAAATAGGTTCCGGCCAAGGTTCCGGAGTACGTGGGCTGCATATAGCGGAACTCGGCGCCCAATTGCAGTCCGCGCTTGCTCAAGTAGCGGGGAAAAAGCGTGAGATCGTACTGGGGATCCAGGTTGATGAAATACGGCACCGTGATGTCCAGGCCGCTGCGCGAGGTCATGCCGTAGGTCGGCGCAAGAAAGCCGGTTTTCTTCTCGGCCCTGACGGGAAATGTCAGATAAGGCGACCACAAGACTGGTACGCCCTTGATATAAAGCGTACCGTCTTCGGCAATCCCCTCGTTTTCGTCATTGTACAGATCCACCTTGGAGGAGCGGATCTGCCAGAATGGATTCTCGCAGCCACAGCCGCTATAAGTCGCGTCCTGCAGATTCACGTGATTGTCGTCGACGATATTGGCGACGCCGGCCTGGCCATGCGCGCCCGTCGCCAGGTTGTATACGGGCGACTCGATGGTGCCGTTGACCTTGTCCACGTTGTAGCGCAAGCCGGGGCCGGTAATCAGGTTGCCGTCGCGCAGCAACCTGGCATTGCCGGTGGCGGTGACCGTGCCCGTGCTGCGGTCGTATTCGATTGCATCCGCCTTCAGAATGGCGTCGGGACGGCGAATCTGGGACTTCCCTTCCAGCCGGATACGGTTGGTATTGTCAGTTACATCGGCACGCCCGCTGTCCGTGAAGGTAACGATCTCGTCATTGGCGAGAGCCGGGCTGCTCAACATGGGCGACACGTAAAGCTGCGCCCCCGGGTTTTTCCCTCCCGAATGCTGCGCGATACCCGGCACCGACACCCCAGTCTGGGCGGCGGCAATCGTGGGAACGGTCAGGAGAAGTAGGTGACAAATCTTTCGCACTATGCTTATTTACCGGAAATGATTGAAGTGAGCCCTTGGCACCAAGCTCCCGAACGCAAAGACAAAATCTTGACCCAATATAGCAAGCCACAGACCAAGCCTGATGGCGTTGCGCAAGATCGCAGCCGCTGCGGGACAAAACAGAGGATACCGCATAAAATATCCGGGCTTTGCAGTTTTCACATTAGCCCGATATTATAGTTACCAACCGCGCGCATAGGCAACGCGTGCCATTGTTACTGAAATAAAAACAGCCAACGCTATTCAAGTCGTTGATATTCATACACTTTTACCATATCTCCGCGTCATGACCTCCCCTGCTGCTTCCGAAACGCCCGATACCCGTTACACTCTCATACAGTCTTGGCTCGACAAGTTGCAAGCAACTTACGGCATGCGCCTGGACACCTTGCGTCCGGCCTCCAGCGACGCCAGCTTCCGCCGCTACTTTCGCGTCGACACAAATCCCAGCGGCAGCGTTATCGTCATGGATGCGCCGCCCGAACACGAAGATTGCCGCCCGTTCGTCGATATCGCCCGCAGAATGGCTGCCGCCGGGCTCAATGTCCCGCAGATCCTTGAAGACAATAGCAAAGAAGGACTGCTGCTGCTGAGCGATCTCGGCAACGATACCTTTTACCAGCGCATCAGCAACGGCATCGACGACAGCTTGCTGCAGGCGAGTTACCGCGAGGTATTGGCCGCGCTCACGCAAATGCAACGAATCCCGACGGACGGGTTGCCCCAGTACGACAAGGCGCGCCTGCGCGAGGAACTGGACTTATTCCCCGAATGGTATGTCGGTCGCTATCACAACATCGCGTTATCCGACGACGAACGCAATACGCTAGCCAGGATTTTCGACCAGCTCAGCGGCCACAACGCGGGCCAGGCAACCTGCTTCGTACATCGCGACTATCATTCGCCCAACCTGATGTTCAACGACCATCCCGAGGACGGTCGCGGCGTGGGGATCATTGACTTCCAGGACGCGGTGCTCGGGCCCATTTCCTACGACCTTGTTTCGCTGGTCATGGACGCCCGCACCACCTGGGAAGAACCCCAGCAACTGGACTGGGCGATCCGCTACTGGGAAATGGCCAAGGCGGCGGGCAACCCGGTTCCGCCCGATTTCGCCGATTTCCATCTCGACTATGAATGGATGGGTCTGCAACGCAATTTGCGGATCCTGGGTGTTTTTGCCCGCCTGTCGCTGCGCGATAACAAGCCTCATTACCAGCAACACATGCCGCGGGTCAATGCATATGTGCGACAGGTTGCCGCCCGCTACAACGCGTTCCGCCCGCTGTTGCGCCTGCTGGACCGAATCGATCAAATCGAAACCAAAGTGGGGTATACATTTTGATTCAGGCCATGATTCTGGCGGCCGGGCGCGGCGAACGCATGCGTCCGCTTACCGATACCCTGCCCAAGCCGCTGCTGCCGGCCGGCGGCAAACCCCTCATCGTCCACCACTTGGAGCGCCTGGCCTCGGTCGGCATCACAGACGTGGTTATCAATCACGCCTGGCTTGGCGATAAGCTGGAGGCCGCCCTAGGCGACGGCAGCCAATATGATCTGGCCATCCAGTACTCCCCCGAGACGACAGCGCTTGAAACCGCGGGCGGCATCGCCCACGCCCTGCCGCTGCTGGGCGATCAGCCTTTCCTGGTCATCAATGGCGATATCTGGTGCGATTGGAACCCCATGCAGGCGGTGGATATTGTCAATCGCATGCACACCTCTCCGGTGCAAGCCTGGCTGCTGATGGTCGATAATCCGCAGCACCATCCCGAAGGCGATTTCCTGCTGGACGCCCAGGGCTACCTCGGCCCTCGACAAGCGGGCCGTCCTGCCTTAACCTACGCAGGTATAGGCGTTTACCATCCCTCGCTGTTTCGCGGCATCGCCCCGGACCAGAAAGTACCGCTGCTGCCTTTGCTGAAAATGGCCATGGCGGCACGCTCGGCGGTTGGCTCCCATCATCAGGGAAACTGGACCGATGTCGGCACCCCGCAACGACTGGCCGAACTTGACCAGCGATTGCGAAGCGGACATAAACCGTAAGCGGAACAGGTACAATAAGCTCGTTACCAGAAGTAAGGGAAGTAAGCGACGCCCGGCCGCTTCTCTTGTTTTTTTGCACGCCGTACCGGTCGGACCCGATTAGCAAAGGATTTTTCATCACATGTTCGGATCTTCCAAAAGAGCCACGTTCAAGCCATCCGTTTTCGAAACCAGCAACCGCCGTCGGCATCGCCGCATGCCCCCCTGGGTTGGCATCCTTTTCACCGGCATCATCATCGGCGCCGGCGGCTATTGGTTCCTGCAGACCAATTACGGACCCAAACGGCTCACGCTGGACGAATCCAACAAGCTGACCGCCGAGGTCTCGTCCCTGAGCGCAGACCGGCAACGCCTGCAATCGCAACTGGACGCGGCCACCCAGGAACTGGCGAGCACGAAATCACAATTGCAGAATCAGACGGACGCGCTGGGCAAATCCCAGACCCAAGCGCAGGATCTGGCGGGCAATTTGGCGCTTATCAAGAAGATCATTCCCGCCGATCCCAGCGGCAGCCCATTGGGCATTCGTGTCGCGGAATTTGGCGGCCCCATGGGCAAGCTGAACTACAGCATGCTGCTGATGAAGAAAAACGAAGCTGACCCTGATTTCCAGGCCAGCATTGAATTTGCCGTCAATGGCCGTTATCGTAATGGCCGTTCCGGCACTGCCGAGCTGGAGCCGATTCTGCTGGACGTCACCGACTTCCAGCAGGCCACCGGCACCGTCGATATCCCGCCGACCATGACAAGCCGCCGGGTGACCGTTAAAATTTCAGATGTAGCAACAAAGAAGGTACTGACAACACGTACTTTTGAAGTCCGCCGATAACCGGCCATGCCCGGCGCAGGACGCGCTTTCTGATTTCAGATCATTTCGTGCAGCTTGCGCTTACCACCACCCTTTGGCAAGATGAGGCACTATGGATAAGCAACTGACAAAAATACTCGTGGTCGATGATGACCCTGCCCTGCGCCAGCTTCTGGCAGAGTACCTTAACCGCCACGGCTACGATACGCTTCTGGCGCCCGACGCCAGCGATATTACGCAACGCATCACCAAGTTCTCGCCGGATCTGATTGTGCTGGATCGCATGCTGCCCGGCGGCGACGGTGTCGAAACCTGCCGCAAGCTGCGCGCGCAAAACGAAGATATTCCCGTTATCCTGCTCACGGCCAAGGACGAAACGGCAGATCGCATCATTGGACTGGAATCGGGCGCCGATGACTATCTGGGCAAGCCTTTCGATCCACGCGAGCTGCTCGCTCGCATAGAAACGGTATTGCGCCGTAAGAAAGGCGCATCTGCGCTGGTCAAGGAAACCCCCATTCATTTCGGCCCGTTTACCTTCGATCCCGCCAAACGCCAGTTGTTCAAGGACAATGTCCAGGTCAAACTGACCGGCGGCGAAATCAATCTGCTGGAAGCGCTTGTCAAGAATTCCGGCAAACCGCTGTCGCGCGAGCGTCTGCTGGCGCTTGCCCGCGACGATGACGAAGGCGAGCGCAACGACCGGGCCATCGATATCGCCATTTTGCGCCTGCGCCGTGCCGTCGAGGACGATCCCAAGGATCCTCGCTGGATTCAAACCGTATGGGGCATAGGTTACCGCTTCTCTCCCGACGCATGAAAAAACGTACCCTGTGGCCGCGCTCCCTGCGGCTGCAGATGATTCTCTTTATCCTGGGCACCGTGATTCTGGTGCAGCTAGGCAGTCTCGCAGTCGGAAATTATCTCAAAGATCGTTTTCTTGAAGACGTGGTCGTCAACTACTTGTCCACCACGATTCGCACCCTGCGCTCGGCGGTATCGCAAATCCCCGAGGAAAAGCGCGCCGAGTTCATTATCGAAGCCTCGCAAAAGCGCTGGTATCTGCTCTCCCGTCCCGATCCATACGCCAATCGGCGCAATCGCGGCGTCAATCTGGCCAACCCCGACAACGGTGGCCGGCTACCTGTACCTGAAGCCGCCAAGGAAGCGGAGCGCGCAAAAAACAAGATCGCGCCCCGGCCCCGACGCGACAGCGGCGACCACGCGGGCCCCAGTCCCGATATTCTGAAAATCGTGAAGCGCCTGAACATGGAGCTGAACGACGGCACCCGGGTCGGCCTGACCCGTGGTCCAACCTCGCGCATGTTCATCTCGTTGCAGCCCCAACCTGATGACGAGAGCACGACGTTCATTCGCGAGTGGCTGGTCATTCCGCTGGATCGGATCGAGCCGCCCAACATGCACGCCATCATGATCGCCTGGCTGAGCTTGACAGCCCTGCTGCTGACCCTGGCTGCCGGATTCGCCTGGCACATCACCCGTCCATTGACGCGACTGACCGCCGCCGCGGACAAGCTGGCCCAGGGCCACCCCGAGCGAGTAACCCCGGCCGGCCCCAGTGAAACCCGCCAGTTGGGTGAACGTTTCAATGCCATGCTGGATGCCCTGGACGAGTCCAAAGCCGTACAGCAGACGCTATTGGCAGGCCTGCCGCACGATCTGAAAAGTCCGCTGGCGCGCATGCGCCTACGCCTGGAACTGACCGATGACATGGCGTTCAAGGACGGTATGCGCAATGATGTCCATGAAATGCAGGACATGATCGACCAGTTCATCAATTATGTACGCGGCTCGGACCTGGCCACCTACCATTTCCAGCCGCTGAACGTAGGCAACTGGATTGAAGAAAGGGTCTCGTCCTGGAACGAGGCCGGCAGCCCCGTGCATCTGCGCGAACTACCGCAGCAACCGGCCTATATCAATGCCGATACCCTGTCCCTGGGCCGCTTTCTGGATAATCTGATCAGCAACGCCCTGAAGCATGGCCGTCCGCCGGTGGAAGTGGCCCTGCGCCTCGACCTGACGCAGAACACGGCCACCATCACGGTGACGGATCATGGCGACGGCATTCCCGAAGCGCGGCGTGCGGAAGCCCTGCGCGCCTTCTCCCGGCTGGATTCCGCACGCACCCTCACCGGCAGCGTCGGGCTGGGACTGTCGCTTGCCGACACCATCATCGGTGCCCACAGCGGCACGCTGACCCTGGGCAACAGCCAGGAAGGCGGCTTGCAAGTCACGGCGACGCTGCCGCTGATCAGTCCACCCGCTTCATAAACGCGACATCGCGCGCCTTGCGTTCCTTGCCCAGCAAGTCACGGTACTGCCACAGCACCACCAGCGGGATCACGACCAGGAAAAGCAGGAATGCCAGCACCAGGATCCGCGCAGTGTCCAGCGTCGTCACGCTTTCCCAGATCGTCAGATTATCGAGCACGAAGAATGGGAACAAACTGAACGCGATACCGGCGATCACGGTCAGGAACACCAATACCGTCAGCATAAAAGGCAGCCAGATCAGGAATCGAGCGTGCTGCACCTTGCGCACAACCAGCTCGATCAACACAAAGCTGGCCAGCAGCAGGCACCACAGGAACAGCACCGCGGGAATCCTGCCGGTCTCGGTCCATTTGAAAAACACGCCGCTATTGACCATCCCGACCGCCACAGCCACCGCCACCACGCCCGCGGCGGTCATGCGGCAGGAACGCCGCACCCAGCCTCGCGCATCCCGCTGCAATTGATCATCCACCCGCATCAGCAGCCAGGCCGCGCCAAGCAGGACAAAGGCGGAGATGGTGCATAAGGCGATGAACAGGGCAAAAAGATCGCTGCCGCCCTCTTCGCCGAAATTGACCGCGATTTTTCCCAAGATCAGCCCCTGCCCCAAGGCGGTAAGCCACGACCCAATCCCGAAGGCGACGACAAATCCCCGGCGGTCCGCCACTGGCGCACGCAGCCGGAATTCGTAGGCGACACCCCGCATCAACGCGCCGCTGGCCACTAAGAACAAGGGCAGGTAGAGCGCGCCGCCGACATACGCCCATGCCTTGGGAAAGGCCGCCAGCAGAATGGCGCAGCCGAGAAACAGCCAGAATACATTCATATCGCGCCAGGGGCCCAGGAAGGTCAGCATGCGGCTGCGCTGCTCGGTATCGGCGAACGGCAGCAACATGCCCACGCCCAGATCAAAACCGTCCAGGACGGCGCCTGCGACCGCCACCCCCAGGAAAACCGCAAAGCACAGCAATGGCATCCAGAAACCGGGATCATAGCTGTTCAGCCCCAGGGATGCCGCGAGGGTATCGATCACGCCGTTCTCCTGATTTTTCGCACCGGTACCACGCCGAAACGGATGGCGCGCAACACCAGAAATACAAAACCTGCGGCAATGGCGGCAAACAGCGCCCACATCAGCAGGGTTGATCCCGCCATCATGGCGAATGCCTGCTCGCTATAGGCCTCGGCATAGGTTATTTGCCGGCTGACGAAAAACAGGCCATCTTTCATGGAAAGCAGAAACAGCGCAATTGCGACGGAGAGCCACGCCAGCGGACCGAGCCAGACAATACCGTGCAGCCAGAACCTGGGCAAGCGCGAAACATCGTCGCTGCGCCGAAGCACACAGAACCAGAGCACCAGGCACCCCAGGCCCTGGGTGGCGAGCAGAACCATGGCGGCGTACGCGGCCCAACGCGCCAAGCCAGGTAATGCCGCGAGCGGCCGGAACAGTTCGTCATGGTATAGCATGCCGCTGGCCACGCTCCCCAGCAGGCCGAGCGCTGCCAGCACCGCGGCCGTCTTGAAATCCAGATACCCCGTGACATCGGGCGAGCGGTTCAACGCGTGCCGGGCGCCGACAGCCGCAAGCAGAAAGGCAAGGCAGAGCAAAGCCAGCGCCCCCACGAACAGCAAGCGATGGTTCCCTTGTGCATGCATGACCAGCGAACGCCACGAGCTCAGGGCCAGCGGCGCGACGTCGCCTTGCAACCCTGCGGGAAAATTAAGCCAGCTCTGGAACGCCACCAGCAATATCGCCAAGGTTGTCACGCCCAGCGCGGTCAACAGAACAAACACGCTGTGCAATATGGGCGCCATGCTGTTTTGCCGGTACAGCATAATGTCGATGACGAACAGCTTGATGACAAACACCAGGGACACCACGAGTACGATCAGCGGCCCGGTGACCGAGCCCAGTCGTACAAACAGGTGTGGCCAGAGCGCGCCGCTTTGCACCAGCAGAAACAGCATGAGCAGCAGAGAAACCGTCATCGACAGGGCGAAGATGCGTACCCAGAATCGATACATATGCACCCACTTGCCATCGCTGCGCCAATGCGCCATGCATTTGCAGAACAGGAGCAGCCACGCCTGGCCAAGGGTGGCCAGTCCGAAGATGCCGAAGAAGGAAAGCGAACTGAAAAATTGCAGTTTCGCCAGTTGTAAAGATGAAATATCCCACATACGTAAGAGTGCGGCTGAATTTTCTGGCCAGTTGAGCGAATCCCATGAGTCTAACCGCTGAACATGGCAAAATGTACTATATTTAACGATTTTCTGAAACTTTCAAATATGTCCGCAACGCCGCCCGATATCCCCGCTTCCAACTTCCTGCGCACGATTATCGAAAATGATCTCAGCAATGACCGCTACCAGTCGAAAAAATGGGCCGGGGAGCCCGGTCCCGCCGCGCTGCAGCAAAATGCCGCGAAAGATCCGGCCCGCATCCGCACCCGCTTTCCGCCCGAACCCAATGGCTATCTGCATATCGGCCACGCCAAGGCCATTTGCCTGAATTTCGGGCTGGCCCGCGATTATGGCGGCGTCTGCCACTTGCGCTTTGACGATACCAATCCAGAGAAAGAGGAACAGGAATACGTCGACGCCATTGACGACACCATCAACTGGCTGGGGTTTTCAACCACGGGTCCGGGCGGCGACGTCAACCGCTACTTCGCCAGCGACTATTTCGGCTATATGTATGAATTCGCCGAAGCGTTGGTCATGGGCGGTTTCGCCTACGTCGATGAGCAATCACCCGAGCAAATCCGCGAAAACCGGGGCACCCTGACCTCGCCTGGCGTGAATTCGCCCTGGCGCGACCGCGCGCCCGAAGAGTCCCTGGCCCGGTTGCGTGAAATGAAAGCCGGCCAGCACCCTGATGGCAGCCTCGCCCTGCGCGCCAAGGTCGACATGGCATCGCCCAACATCAATATGCGCGACCCGGTGATCTACCGGATCCGCCATGCCACGCATCACCGCACCGGCAACGATTGGTGCATCTACCCCATGTACACCTACGCGCACCCGATCGAGGATGCGCTGGAAGGCATTACGCATAGCATTTGTACCCTGGAATTCGAAGACCAGCGCCCCTTCTACGACTGGCTGCTGGCGCGCCTGGTCGAGCTTGGCCAATTACGCGACCCGCTGCCGCGGCAATATGAATTCGCCCGGCTCAAGCTCAATTACGTCATTACCAGCAAGCGCAAGCTGTTGCAACTGGTTCGCGAAGGCAGGGTCACCGGCTGGGACGACCCGCGCATGCCAACCCTGGCGGGATTGCGCCGACGTGGCTATACGTCCAGCGCCCTGCGTCTGTTCTGCGACCGCCTGGGGGTATCCAAGTCGGACTCCCTGATCGACTACAGTCTGCTGGAACAAGCGCTGCGCGACGACCTGGACCCCGTCGCAGAGCGCGCCGTCGCTGTGCTGGATCCGCTCAAGCTGGTCATCACCAACTATCCGGAAGGCCAGACCGAGGCGTGCAGCGCCCCGCGCAACCCGCATAACCCGGATGCCGGACGCCGCGAGTTCCCTTTTTCGCGCGAATTATGGATAGAACGCGACGATTTCCGGGAAGATCCGCCCAAGAAGTACTTCCGGCTGTTCCCCGGCAACACCGTCAGGCTTAAATACGGCTATGTGGTCAAGTGCACCGGCTGTGCCAAAGACGAGGCCGGCAACGTCACCGAAGTCTATGCGGAATACTTGCCAGACACCAAGAGTGGCACGCCCGGCGCCGACAGTGTCAAGGTGAAGGGCAATATCACATGGATCAGCGCGGCCCACGCGGTGCCAGCGACGGTCATGCTGTACGACCGCCTGTTCACCGACCCGTCCCCGGACAGCGGCGACAAGAATTTCCTGGACAACCTGAATCCGAATTCCGTGCAACGCATTTCGGCATGGCTGGAACCCGGCTTCAAGGCAACCGCGGACACGCGCTGGCAATTCGAACGGCTTGGCTATTTCGTCGCCGATGCCAAGGATTCCACCCCGGAAAACCCTGTGCTCAATCGGTGTGTTACCCTTCGGGATTCATGGTCTTAATTTAAGCGGGTTTAATCGTGGCTTCTAAATCATCCTCTCTCGCCCTGGAATTCAAAAGCGCCTCGCTTTTCGTGGTCCGGGTTGAACTGCAAAGCACCGACATCTCTGCCCTGCAAGAAGCCTTGGGGCAAAAAATGGCCGAAGCGGGCAGTCTGTTCGAACACGAACCAGTCGTGCTGGACGCCAGCAGCCTGACCGAGGCACCCGACTGGAACGAAGTGGTCGCCCTGCTGGCGCGGCACAAGCTGCCGGTGATCGGCGTCATGGGACCCGACGGCGCAATCGTGGACAGTGCGCGCAAGGCCGGCCTGTGCAAAGTCGAAACATCGACATTGAACACACGCCAGCCGCCGGAGCCGGCCATGCTCACCGAACCGGTGGCCGATGCGGTCAAGTTGGCCCCGGCAGCACAAGTGCGCACGGTCGCGGAACCAACAGTCATCGAACCGGCGCCGGCCGCCAAGGCCAGCCGCCCCGAACCGCAGAAGCCGCCAGCGAAAACGCGCGGCAATAACCGGCCCAACCAGCCTGTGGTCCGGGAAACCATTCGGGAAGTCCCGGTTCCGGTGCCCACCATGGTGCTGGCGCGGCAATTGCGCTCCGGGCAGCGTGTCTACGCGCGCAACAGCGATCTGATCGTGATCGGCGTCGTCAGCCGTGGCGCCGAAGTCATTGCCGACGGCAATATCCATGTTTACGGGCCTTTGCGCGGCAAAGCCATCGCCGGCGCCCGTGGCAATGCCTCGGCGCGGATATTCACCTCTCATCTGGACGCGGAACTGCTGGCCATCGCGGGCATCTATCGTGTGGTGGATGCCGACCTGGAACCAGCGCTCAACAAAAAATCGGTTATTGTCGAATTGGACAATGACACCCTGAAATTCATCCCCAACGAAAGCAGCAGCTAGGGGTGGATACGGGTCTTTGCAGTAACGTTTGTTAAAAGAAATTCCCGTCGATATGCGTTAAGATATCGGCACTTTCAGCCATTCGGATATATAGGAATAACCTTACATGACTCGCATCATTGTGGTAACTTCAGGTAAAGGCGGTGTGGGCAAAACCACCACCAGCGCCAGTTTTTCTTCCGGTCTTGCCATGCGCGGCCATAAAACAGCGGTTATCGATTTCGACGTCGGTCTGCGTAATCTGGATCTGATCATGGGCTGCGAACGTCGCGTGGTCTACGACTTCGTCAATGTCATCCAGGGCGAGGCCACGCTGAACCAGGCGCTCATCAAGGACAAGCAGTTGGAAAACCTGTTTATCCTGCCTGCTTCGCAAACCCGAGACAAAGATGCGCTGACCCGGGAAGGCGTGAGCAAGGTGCTCGACGACCTCAAGGAGATGGGTTTCGAATATATCGTTTGCGATTCGCCAGCCGGTATCGAAACCGGCGCCCTGATGGCGGCCTACTTCGCCGACGATGCGCTGGTCGTGACCAATCCCGAAGTGTCATCCGTGCGCGACTCCGACCGTATTCTGGGGATTCTGTCTTCCAAGTCGAAACGCGCCGAAAACGGCGAGGAAGCCGTCAAGGAATACCTGGTGCTAACGCGCTACAGCCCGAAGCGCGTGGAAGACGGCGAAATGCTGTCCCTGAAGGATATCGAGGACATCCTGCGCATCAAGCTGATCGGCGTGGTGCCTGAATCCGAGTCCGTGCTGCAAGCCTCCAACTCCGGCGTGCCCGCGATCCATCTGAAAGACTCCGACGTTTCCGAGGCCTATCAGGATATCGTTGCGCGTTACCTGGGCGAAGAAAAACCCCTGCGTTTTACCGACTACAACAAGCCCGGCTTCTTCAAACGACTTTTCGGAGGCAAGTAATATGTCCTTCCTGAAATTTCTGCTCGGAGAAAAGAAATCTTCGGCCAACGTCGCCAAAGAACGCCTGCAGCTTATCATTACGCATGAACGCAATGAGGGCACGCCGGGGGCACCCGATTTTCTGCCGCAACTGCAAAAGGACTTGATCGAGGTCATTTCCAAGTACATCAAGATCAACGAGGAAGACCTCAAGGTCAACGTCGACAAGCATGGTAACCTGGAAGTATTGGAAGTCAAGATCGAAATGCCGCAGGACAATAAAGAGACGGACAACAAGGTCAGGGCCGGTTAAACATACGGCACTTTGTTGACCCAAAATCAAAAGGCTATCCCCGGGGATAGCCTTTTTTGCCATGTAAGACGATGGATCTTAGCGACGACGTCCCACCTGATTGCCGATCACACCGCCGATGGCTGCGCCGCCGAGCGTCCCCACGGTGCCGCCGTTGGTCAGCAGTGAACCTGCCACGCCGCCAATCGCAGCGCCGCCAATCGTGTTCCGGTCCCGGTGGCTCATTCCCCCGCAGCCTGCCAATGTAACGGCAAGCACGCCTGCAACAATGCTCTTGGCTACGATATTTGTTTTCATGTTCTTACTCCTGAGTGATAGAGATCTGATAACTTGCGCCAGGCATCACAGCCCATCAATTTTTTTATCGCGCTGTCACTACTATAGTTCCTGAAGGGAAGACGCGCATGGCAATTATTTCAAAGCTGTTTTAAGGCCGGCGAATTGACACGGATTGAAATAACCCGGGCGCGGGCGTCTCCAAAATGCAACGGCCCGGCCAATACAGCAGGCCGGGCCGTTGCAACGCAATAAGGACGAGACTATTTGAGCGCCTTGTAGCGGATGCGGCGCGGCTTGGCGCCCTCTTCACCCAGTCGTTTTTTCTTGTCGGCCTCGTATTCCTGATAGTTGCCATCGAAAAACACGACCTTCGAATCGCCTTCGAATGCCAGGATATGCGTAGCGATACGGTCCAGGAACCAGCGGTCATGACTGATGACCATGACCGCGCCGGCAAATTCAAGCAACGCGTCTTCCAGCGCCCGCAACGTTTCAACATCCAGATCGTTTGACGGTTCGTCAAGCAGCAAGACGTTGCCGCCCTTAATCAGCGTATTGGCCAAATGCAGGCGGCCGCGCTCGCCACCGGAAAGTTGCCCGACAAGTTTGTTCTGGTCCGCGCCTTTGAAATTGAAACGTCCCAGATAGGCCCTGGCGGGAATTTCGAAGCGGCCGACATTCAGGACATCCGATCCCTGCGATACGAAATCGAACACGCTTTTGTTATCGGACAGGGAATCGCGCGATTGATCGACAAATGAAATATTCGCGGTCTGTCCGATTTTGACCTCGCCAGCGTCCGGTTGTTCCTGACCGGCGATCATGCGGAACAGCGTCGATTTACCCGCACCGTTGGGACCGATAATCCCGACAATGGCGCCCGGCGGAATCTTGAAGCTGAGGTCTTCGATCAACAAGCGGTCGCCGAACCCCTTGTTCACGTTGGTAAACTCGATCACGTCGTTGCCCAGGCGCTCGGCAACGGGTATAAAGATCTCCTGCGTTTCGTTGCGCTTCTGGTATTCATGCGATGACAACTCTTCGAAGCGCGCCAGACGGGCCTTGGATTTTGCCTGCCGTCCCTTGGGATTCTGGCGTACCCACTCCAGTTCCTTTTTAATGGTTTTCTGGCGTGCCGATTCATTGGCCTCTTCCTGCGCCAGGCGCGCCTCTTTCTGCTCCAGCCATGAACTGTAGTTGCCTTTCCAGGGAATGCCATGGCCGCGGTCCAGTTCCAGGATCCACTCGGCCGCATTGTCCAGGAAATACCGGTCGTGCGTTACGCCGACGACGGTGCCCGGGAATTTCTGCAGAAATTGCTCCAGCCACTCCACGCTTTCGGCATCGAGGTGGTTGGTGGGTTCGTCCAGTAACAGCATATCCGGCTTGGATAGCAACAGGCGGCATAATGCGACGCGGCGCTTTTCCCCGCCGGACAATTTGCCAACCACCGCCTCCCATGGCGGCAGGCGCAAGGCGTCGGCTGCGATTTCCATTTGCGTTCCGATATCATCCGCGCCGCTGGATGCCGCCGCCGCGATGATCGCCTCGAGCTCGGCCTGTTCGGCAGCCAGTTTGTCGAAATCGGCATCAGGCTCCGCATACTCGGCATAGACTTGCTCCAGGCGCTGCCGCGCGGCGAAGACTTCGCCCAGCCCTTCCTCTACCGCTTCCTTCACGGTATGCGCCGGGTTGAGCTGCGGTTCCTGTGGCAAATAGCCGATCTTCAGGCCCGGCATGGGAATGGCCTCACCTTCAATATCCTTGTCGATACCGGCCATGATCTTGAGCAAGGTGGATTTCCCAGCCCCGTTCAAGCCCAGCACGCCGATTTTGGCGCCAGGGAAAAAAGACAGCGAAATATCACGCAAAATCTGCCGCTTCGGCGGCACAATCTTGCCAACCCGATTCATCGTATAAACGTATTGAGCCATAGTTAACTTTGCTTGCAAAAACCAAATAGGCATTGTATGAAATAAAGCTGCTGCGTGGCTGCTTGGGGCGGCTACAATAACAATAAGACCAGACAACCGGACACCACCATGAGCTTTGTATCCGAACCCACCTTTACCGATCATGAAATCGGCCTTTTAAAGAAAACGGCAGAAGCGCTGACCGCCTATCTGGGCAAACCCGTCATTGCGGAAGTCGACACCACCGAAGACGGGCTGGAATGGATTGCTTTCGGCGTGCCGCTGGATGTCGCCGACGACGAGACCGACGATATTGTCACCATGGAAATGGGCGGGCCCGGCTCGCGCATTATCAGCCAGTCCAGCGATCTGGAAACGCCGGAGCAAGACGTCTATGCCTGCGAATTTCTTTGGGGAATCCAGATCACGGATATCGAGAACGCACGTTTCGTTCGCATTGATTTCGAAGGAGAAGAAGTCGAATGGAGCGATAATCTGGAAGAGTTGCTGCCGTTTGGCATGAAAGAGCCCAATCCGGAGGATTTGTTGGCCGACGACGAAAGCGAAGATGACGACGACGATGACGACGTGCCGCCAGCTTCTCCGCCGGACGCCACCCTGCACTAATCAAATCAATTTGCATGCCTGTCGCCCCGCCCCGCAGGCCGCCCCCCCCCCCCAGGCGCCGGGCAACTTCTCACGCGCCTGGTGAACGCCGTTGCCGATCACGCAGGTACAGGGCCCAGCCCAGCGGGTACATCAGCGACACTAACAGGCGCGACACATTGCCCTCCAACTCGGCGGCAACGGGAATTTTCTTTCGCGCCGTCCGCAGATGCAGCCGAAAACGCGTATAGCGTGCAGCGGCAAGAAAAAAAGCGGAGGGCTGGTAGCGGAACCAGGGAAGACAATTGACGACCGTGTCGCGGGCCAGCAATAGAATGCCGAGCGCATGCTTTTCGCCCCCTTGGGCGCCTTCCGCCGTCAGGGACCCTTCCGTATCGTAATAAGTGCGAAATACCGTATTGACAAATCGCGTCAGATAGCCAGCACGGGCAATGGCCCGCCAAACCATGCTCTCGGGCACAAATCCCTCAACGTCCTGCGGAAACGGAAAATGCTTGAGCACCTCTGTCTGGAGGCAGCCGAATTTCTCGCCCTTGACATGATGCTTGAAATTCATGTCCAGCGAGGTCATGTCCATTTGGTCTTCGGGAAAACGGTCCCCCACGATACTGCCATCTGGACGGGCGCATAGCCCGGTAACCGCGATATATCCGCTCTTGAGATCATCGGGAATGCTGCGCCAGGCCTGTGCCATGGCTTGCAGGGACTCGGGCAGCAGAGTATCGTCGCTATCGAGGGCGACAATCAGCCGCCCCCAGGCTTCCTTGACCCCCGTATTGAACGCGGTTTTCTTATGCTGGTTCGTTTGCCATACATAGCGGATGGGAAACGGCGCCTCGGCCTGCCAGCCTTCTATTTTTTCACGCGTGTCGTCGGTCGAGCCGTCATCGACGACCAGCCATTCGAAGTCCTTGAACTGTTGCAAGCACAAAGACTCATAGACGCGTCCAAGTGTGTGCGCGCGATTGTAGGTTGGCGTCAACACCGTGAAAAAATAGAGATTCTGCGTCATAGCGTAGGTATTACTCTTTGGGATAATTATTTTGTTGTTCCGTTGTTTAAGATAGCAGAGAAAATATGGAAAACGAGGAACAACTTGTAGCAAAAAGTAAGCCGCATTGCCGAGTCCGTGTAGCGACGCCAGTTGGAATATCGTCGCGAATGCGGCATGGGCTGCCGGCATCGCGCAAGAAAAAAGCCACTACGCAAGTGGCTTTTTTCTATTACAGGGGGAAAGCGGTTGCAATTCACTGGCCGGATGCCATGAAACGCCGATGTTGCCTACGCCGCCGCGACCAATTGGTTCATGCGCGACCCAGTTCATGACAATGCCCCTATGCCGATTCCCGTAAGCGGAAATTGCAATTTTCCAATTGCAATTTTATCCGCGCTTTTATGAATTCTTTCTTATACGAATTCTTTAAGCGCGATTTATTTAAACGCGCTTAACTTTTTCCAGCATTTTGAATACGCCTTTGGGAGAGCGTACGAAAAGACGTTTGAATGCTTTACCCAGGCAACGACGCTCCAGCGTGTTGCGGCGAGTGCGTTTGACTTCTGCCATGAGATTCTCCGAGAAATATTTTACTTAATCGAATATTCTAGCACAAAATCAGTCATTTATTCAATTTTTGGTTTTTTTGTGGCGACGTTGCGACTAAACCGGAACACGCATCTTGAGCGCCAGCTCGCAGGCCACGCGCAACGAAGCCGGATCGGCAATCCCTTTGCCGGCAATATCATAGGCCGTGCCGTGATCGACACTGGTGCGCACGAAGGGTAAGCCAACCGTCACATTCACGCCATTATCCACGCCCAGATACTTGACGGGAATCAGCCCCTGGTCATGGTATTGCGCCACCACGATATCGAATTCACCACGACGCGCACGCATGAAGACGGTGTCACCGGGATAGGGCCCGCTGACGTCCAGCCCGGCAGCCCGGGCGGCGGCGACTGCCGGGCGGATAATGGTTTCGTCCTCGTCGCCGAAACGACCGCCCTCGCCCGCATGCGGATTCAATCCGGCGACCGCGATGCGAGGGCGCGCGATGCCCAGCATGGCGCACGCGCGGTTCGCCAGCCGGATCACCGCCAGTTGGCTCTCGTGGGTAATAAGCGCAGGGACCGCCCTCAGGGCGACATGGATCGTGGCCAAAATGACGCGCAATTCGTCATTGAGCAGCATCATCGCAACCCGCTCAACGCCCGCCTCATGGGCCAGGATCTCGGTATGTCCCGGAAAGCCGACGCCGCCGGCCTGCAGCGAAAGCTTGTTAAGCGGCGCGGTGACGATGGCGGCGATCCGGGCCGCCTGCGCATCGTGGATTGCGCGCAGCAAGTACTGATAGGACGCCAGCCCGGCTTGTGCGCTTACCTTTCCCAGCGGCAGGGTATCGGGCAGCGCCGGGCCACACTCGATGACAGCCAGGCCCGATGGCGGCCCCGCCGTGCGACAGATGGCTTGCCAGTCGCCCATCGTTGCGAACCCGCGCACAGGCAGGTCCAGTTGCAGCTGCGCGGCGGCGCGGCGCAAAGCGCCGATGTCGCCGTAAACGACCGTGGGCGCCGGCAGACCCGCCGCATGCAGCTTGACCACCAGCTCCGGACCGATCCCCGCGGCATCGCCCATGGTCAGGCCTAGCGGCAGGGGAAGCGGGGATTGCGTTTGAGCTGTCATGACGGACGACCGTTAAGGAGAACCAAAGAGAGAGCAAAGTGTAAACCAAGCCACAGGCAATTCAAACACAGGATGGCAACATCGGCCTCGTTTTATCGCGGTTTTTTGCCAATGCCGCGTGCCATGCCCTGATTATTGTGCGACAATATAATGACTGTGTATATATACAGTATGAAAACCCTTATAAATCCTTCATTTCTTATCCGCCCCGGCCGCTTGCCCAGGGCACTCGGAGCACTTCATGAGTTCGCAAATCCGGATTTTCGGCGCCAGGCAAAATAACCTCAAAAATCTCGACGTCACCTTCAATACGGGCGAATTCCTAGTGATCACGGGGGTATCCGGTTCAGGCAAGAGCTCCCTGGCCTTCGATACGCTGTATGCGGAAGGGCAGCGCAAATACGTTGAAACCTTTTCCCCCTATGCCCGGCAATTCCTGGACCGCATGGATAAGCCCCAGGCCGATCGCATCGAAGGCATTCTGCCGGCGATCGCGATCGACCAGACCAATCCGGTGCGCAACTCCCGTAGCTCCGTGGGAACCATGACCGAGTTGAACGACCATATCAAATTGCTTTACGCGCGGGCCGCCAGGCTTTATTGCCGGCAATGCGCCACCGAGGTCAGGAAAGATACGCCGGAAACAATTTACGCGTTTCTCGCGCGGCACGCCGCGGGGCTGGGCGATCCTCGCCTGATTATGACGTTTCCTGTCGTCATTCCGGGAAACTACAGCGAGGAGGAAGTCCGTCAATACCTGGAGCAGCAGGGATACACCCGCGTCCATGCCGAGGAAGAGCGCAGCACAACTGTCGCGCCCAAAGGCAAGGGCAAAACCCAGAAAGTGGAAATCAGCCGCGTGCTGCACGTGGTGCAGGATCGGCTACGCTTTTCCACCGCAGAGAAAAGCCGCGTCATCGAAGGCCTGGAGGCCTGCTTGCGCTACGGCACCGGCATGTGCACGATCTATGCTGTCGATAACGATGGCAACAATATCGAGGCCTGGAAGTTCAGCGAACAACTGCATTGCGCGAACTGCGATATCACCTATGCCTCCCCCCTGTCCAGCACCTTTTCCTTCAATTCGCCGCTGGGCGCCTGCGAAACCTGCCGTGGCTTCGGGCGGGCCATGGGTATCGACTTCGGCCTGGTGATTCCGGATGAAACCAAATCCCTGGCGGATGGCGCCGTCAAGCCTTGGCAAACACCGAGCTATGGCGAATGCCAGACGGAAATGATGCAGTATGCAAGGAAAACCGGCATTCGCACCGATACGCCCTGGAAGCAGTTGAACGATGCGGAACAGCGCTGGGTCCTGTACGGCGATCCAGAATGGAAAGGCGGCGCCTCGGCCTGGAAGCACCAGTGGTATGGCGTCCAACGGTTTTTCGACTGGCTGGAAACCAAATCCTACAAAATGCATGTCAGGGTGCTGCTTTCGAAATACCGCAGCTATACGCCCTGCCCGGCCTGCCAGGGTTCACGCCTGAAGCCGGACGCCAGCCTGTGGCGCTTGGGTGACGAGCCAGCCTCCGACGCCATCATGGGCAGCTATAGCCGCTTCATGCCGGTCCATGCCAAATGGACGCCGCAGCGGCTGGAAACGCTGCATGGATTGGGCATCCACGATCTCATGCGGTTGCCGATCACCCAGGTCCGCGAATTTTTCGCGACCATCAAGCTCTCCGCGTTCATGGATAGCGCCATGGAACTGGTGCTACAGGAAATCCGCAGCCGCCTGGACTTTCTCTGCAATGTCGGCCTGGGCTACCTTAGCCTGGACCGCCAAAGCCGCACGCTCTCTGGTGGCGAAGTCCAGCGCATCAATCTGACCACTGCCCTGGGCACGTCCCTGGTCAATACGCTGTTTGTGCTCGACGAACCGTCTATCGGCCTGCACCCGCGCGACATGCACCGGATCGTTCAGGTATTGCATCGCCTCAGGGACGCGGGCAACACGCTGGTCGTGGTCGAGCATGATCCGCAGGTCATGGTCGCGGCGGATCGCATCCTGGACATCGGGCCCGGCCCCGGCGAACGGGGCGGGCAAATCGTTTTCGACGGCTCGCCGGCGCAACTGCGGGCAGCCACTTCGCTTACCGGACGCTATCTGAGCGGCCAGTTGCAAGTCGAGGCACCACGTCCCATGCCGGTACAGGCAAACACGCCAAAGCTCATCATCGAGGGCGTCAGCGCGAACAACCTGCGGCAGATCGATGTCGCCTTCCCGCTGGGCCGCCTGGTATGCCTGACTGGCGTGTCCGGTTCCGGCAAATCCACGCTGGTGCAAGACGTGCTGTATCCCGCCCTGCTCAAGCATTTCGGCCGTCCAACCGAAGCGCCCGGCGCCTTCACCCGCCTGCTGGGCGCCGAGCAGATCGCCGCCGTCGTCATGGTCGACCAAAGCCCGATCGGCAAGACGGCCAGGTCGAACCCGGCCAGTTATGTCGGCGCCTTCGACGCCATTCGCAAGCTGTTCGCGCAATCGCCCACCGCCAGGGAGCGCGGCTATACGCCCGGCACGTTCAGCTTCAACAGTGGCGACGGACGCTGCCCGACATGCGGCGGCACCGGCTTCGAGCATGTCGAAATGCAATTTCTATCGGACGTCTATATCCGCTGTCCCGACTGCGACGGCAAGCGCTTCAGGCCGGAAATCCTGGAAGTCCAGGTGGAACACCTCGGCCGGCGCGCCGCCATTGACCAGGTCCTGGACATGACGGTGAGCGAAGCCCTGGATTTCTTCAAGGGTCTGCGCGATGTCCAGACCAGTCTGACGCCACTGGTGGACGTCGGGCTGGAGTACCTCAAGCTGGGACAGCCAGTGCCCACGCTGTCTGGTGGCGAGGCCCAGCGCCTGAAGTTGGCTGGCCACTTGGCCGAAGCCGCCCGCAGCGGGCTCGCTTCGGCCAAGGTTGCCAAGAAAGGCAGCCTGTTCCTGTTCGACGAGCCAACCACGGGTCTGCATTTTGACGATGTGGCGCGCCTGATGGGTGCGTTCCGCAAGCTGTTGGCGGCCGGCCACTCGCTGCTGGTCATCGAACATAACCTGGACGTGATCCGCGCGGCCGACTGGCTGATCGACCTTGGTCCGGAAGGCGGCACGGACGGCGGCAGGATCGTGGCGGAAGGCACGCCGGCAATGGTCATGGTCGATAGCGCATCCCATACCGGTATGGCGTTGCGCGACTACGAATCGGATATCATCGCGAAGGCGCCGCTCTCCTTGCGCGAGCCCGAAGGCAGCTACTTGGCCAATGCCGCTTCCGTCGCCGCGCGGCGGCGAACACCGACGCAGATCGACATCATGAACGCCAAGGAACACAATCTGAAGGGTGTCAATGTCCATATCCCGCACAACACATTCACGGTCATCACCGGCGTCTCGGGCTCCGGCAAATCCACCCTGGCCTTCGATATTCTCTTCAATGAAGGCCAGCGTCGCTATCTGGAATCGCTGAACGCCTACGCGCGCGCGGTCGTGCAGCCGGCTGGCAAGCCCGACGTGGATGCGATTTACGGCATTCCGCCAACGGTGGCGATCGAGCAGCGAACCAGCCGCGGCGGTCGCAAGTCTACCGTCGGCACCATGACGGAAACCCATCATTTCCTCAGGCTGCTATACGTCAAGCTGGGCACGCAATATTGCCCTGACTGCCAAGTGCCGGTCGAGCCGCAAAGCCAGGAGCAAATTTTTGCCCGTATCATGAGCCAGTGCAAAGGCCGCCATATCGGCATTCTGGCGCCACTGGTGAGCGCCCGCAAGGGTTACTATACCGATCTGGCCAAATGGGCGGACGGCAAGGGATATACGCATCTGCGGGTCGATGGCGATTTTGTCGCCGTCAAGCCCTGGCCCAGGCTGGACCGCTACAAGGAACACACGATCGAGCTGCCCGTGGCCGACCTGGTCATTGATGCGACGGCCGAAAACCGTCTCAAGGATGCCTTGCGCAGCGCGCTGGAAATCGGCCATGGCACCATGAGCATCATCCTGGACCTTGATGCCGCCGATCCGCTGCGCGCCAGCCATCTCGAACAGCAGCACTTCTCGACAAAACGCGCCTGCCCGTCTTGCGGCCTGAGCTTTCCCGAACCCGATCCGCGCCTGTTTTCCTATAACTCCAAACATGGCTGGTGCACCAGTTGCTTTGGCACCGGCGTGAAACTGACCGGTTTCGACGAGGAACAGACGGGCGAGGAGGAATCCTGGAAGACCCTGTCGGACGAAGAAGAGCACGGCCTCGCGGCCTGCCCCGCCTGCCACGGCCAGCGCCTGAATCCCACCGCCCTCGCCGTACGCTGGAAGGACCGCAGCATTGCCGATCTGGCGGCGCTGCCGGTCAGCGAGGCGCATACCTTCTTCGCCGCATTGGTGCTGAAAGGACGCGATGCGGATATCGCCCGGGACATCTTGCATGAAATAAAAAGCCGGCTGGCCTTCATGGAGGAAGTGGGACTGGGCTATCTGGGCCTGGATCGCTCGGCACCGACCTTGTCGGGCGGCGAAGCGCAACGGATACGACTGGCGGCACAGCTCGGCTCGAACCTGCAGGGCGTCTGCTATATTCTTGACGAACCCACCATCGGCCTGCATCCGCGCGACAACCGAATACTGCTGAATGCCTTGTCCCGCCTCGAAGGCAACGGCAATACCCTGGTCGTGGTCGAACATGATGACGATACGATTCGCCGCGCCGAACACATCATCGACATGGGACCCGGCGCCGGCGTGCGCGGTGGCACGGTCGTCGCCCAAGGCAGCTACCAGGACATCATCGACAACAAGCAATCGCTGACGGGACGCTATCTGGCGCATCCCATGGCGCACCCCCTGCAACCCGGACAGCCCACGGATAGCGCCACCGAGTTCGTGCAAATCCACGGTGCGCACCTGCACAATCTCGACCACGTCGATGTCCGCATTCCCAAGGGACGCCTCACAGTCATTACCGGTGTGTCCGGATCCGGCAAATCCTCGCTGGCGCGCGATGTCCTGCTGGACAACCTGAAGGGCGTCGTGGGCGCCAAGACACCCAAGACCTGGTCGGGCTGCGACAGCATCTCGGGTTGGGAATCCCTGGATCGCGTGCTGGAAGTCGACCAGACTCCGATCGGCAAGACACCACGCTCCTGCCCCGCGACCTATATCGGGTTCTGGGATGATGTCCGACGCCAATTCGCGGAAACCCGGGACGCCAAGATCCGCGGCTGGAGCAGTTCGCGCTTCTCCTTCAATACCGGCGACGGACGCTGTCCGATTTGCGAAGGCCAGGGCATGCGCACCATCGAGATGAGCTTCCTGCCCGACGTGAAAATCCCCTGCGAAGCCTGCGGCGGCGATCGCTTCAACCCCGACACACTGGCGATCCGGCTGCGTGAAAAGCATGTGGGGGAAGTCCTGCAAATGGAAGTCGACGACGCCATCCCCTATTTCGCGGCACACCCCAAAGTTAAGCGCGCCCTGCAACTGCTGCAGGATGTCGGCCTTGGCTACCTGACGCTCGGACAACCCTCGCCTACGCTTTCAGGCGGTGAAGCGCAGCGTATCAAGTTGGTGTCCGAACTGGTCAAGGCGCGTCTTGACGAGGGCGTGATCAAGACCGGCAGGGCTTCGCGACGGCCTCACACGCTTTATGTGCTGGACGAGCCCACTGTCGGGCTATCGATGGCGGATGTCGAAAAACTGATCCACGTGCTGCACCGGTTGGTCCAGGCCGGCAACACCGTGGTCGTGATCGAACACAACCTGGACATCATGGCCGAAGCCGACTGGATTGTGGATATGGGTCCGGAAGGCGGCAATGGCGGCGGCAAAGTGGTGGCCATGGGATCGGTGCAGGACATCATCGCCCGCAAGCAGCAGTCGCATACCGGCCGGGTGCTGGACGAGTTTCTCGAGCGTACGGCTGCAGACGCATCGGTGGATTGATCACCGCAGCCATGGTGCGCCGGCACGCGAGCACACCGAACCGGCAGGCAGTGACATCAGGCAGCCCCACCTTGGGGTTGCTTGGCCCGCGCTGCGCGGCAACCGGCTAGGCGGTCTCCCCGGAGACAAAGGCCAGCGCGAGCACCTGCCGCCGGACATCAACCGGCCATTCGGCTATCTGCGTCTCAAGACGGGCGCGATCGTCGGCGAACAGGGCGCGTGTCGCCTCTTCATAGCCAGGTAGGTTCCCGGCGATCGCCAGCATGAAATGATAGGCACGTTCATGGGCCTTGCGCCTGGCTTCGCGTTCGCCTCCTTGTAAACGCGCGGTTTCCACCAGCTTGCGCAACGCCACCGACGCCCCGCCCGGCTGCGCCGCCAGCCATTCCCAGTGCCTGGGCAACAATGTTACTTCACGCGCAATCACGCCCAATTTCGGACGCCCACGCCCCCGTGACGGCGCCGGCGATACTGCCTCTTGTGTTTGCGTCGAAGACGCGCCTTCCGACGCGCCGGCGGAAATCATGGCGCTGATATCGACATCGATGCTACGACCGGTTTCGTTATCGAAAATCAAGACCGGCTGCGTACCCATCCGCGCCAACGCGGCCTGATAAGCGGCGGCCGCCTCCGACTTTGTGCCTGTCAGTAAATGCCGGTAGCCGTCGAAAACCGTATAGTCTGTGCCCGCCTGCCTCATACCCTTGCTCCTGAAGATTGATTCAATGACAGGCATAATAATACCCGGGTATAAATATAATTTCAATATTACCCGGGTAATAAAACAACAATGGCAAAAAATCAGACAATCATCCGGGACCGCCGCAAGCAACGATTTCCTGTATCGCCCATGCCGCGGCGGCCATACCCATGGCGGCAGTGACTGTCACCGCCGAACCATAACCCGCGCATGACAGCCCCTGGGGAGCCGCCGTATCGGTCGATGCGTCCTGCGTCCAGGCCGACGGCAGCAGTGCCGGTTGATCGAACCACAGACATGGCACATGCATGGCCGGGGCTTTGCGCAGCGCTTTGCCATGGCGATCCGCACCTTTGGGATAGCCATGCTGCTTACGCAGCAACTGACGGATCCTGGCCAGCAATGCATCGTTGCGCGCCTGCGATAAATCCCCGCGCGCCAACGTCAGCGCATCCAGTTTGCCGCCCGCCCCGCCACACATGAGAAATGGCATGGCGCGCGTACGCACGGCCAGCGTCATGGCGATTTTTGCCGCCGCCTGGTCCGTGGCATCGATCAACGCGTTGACCGCGCGCGCATCCAACAGCGTATCGATATTGTCCGGCCCCACGAAGTCGTCGACGACATGGACGCGACAATCCGGGTTAATGCCGGCGATCCGCTCGGCCATGGCTTGCGCTTTCGCCTGCCCCAAGGTCGCGGTGAGCGCATGGATTTGCCGGTTGATATTGGATTCGGCGACATGGTCCAGATCGATCAGCGTCAGCTCGCCCACGCCGGAACGCGCCAGCGCCTCGACCGTCCATGAGCCGACGCCGCCGATCCCCGCGACCATGACATGGGCCCGCGCCAGCCCTTGTGTTGCGGCTTCACCATATAAGCGCTGTAAACCACTGAAACGTCTTTGCTTATCGTGAATAGTTGTATCCATTTCAATCGAATCTGACCTATACTAAACTCGTTACACACGTCTTACATTTGACGCATGGCGTGCCCGCGCAACAATTTCATGGCGGGCATCGCAATTTTATAGCACATTCAACAAAGCTCACTATCGTGGCCGAACCAATCAGGAATCCATTACAGAAAGCCCTGGACCATATCCGCCAATTCAGGCTGTGGACCGAAGAGGAAGTCGAAAACTCCATGCGCCAGAATCTGGCTGGCACCAACCCCGACAATGTCTGGGTATTCGGTTACGGTTCGCTGATCTGGCGCCCTGAATTTGAATTCGAAGAATGCCGTATCGCCACGCTGCATGGCTTTCACCGCGCCCTTTGCCTCTGGTCCAGCGTGAACCGGGGAACCCCCGAGCGCCCCGGACTGGTTTTTGGGCTGGATGAAGGCGGCAAATGCGAAGGCAAGGTCTTCAAGTTGCGTCCCGATGATCTGGAAAGCGAATTCCGTGCGCTCTGGAAACGTGAAATGGTATCGGGCGCCTATATCCCCACCTGGACCGACTGCGAAACAGCGCAAGGTCCGGTCCGCGCCCTTGCCTTCATCATGGATCGGGAAAATCATGCCTATGCCAAGGACCTGACCTTCGAGGAAACGCTGCACATCATCCTGAACGCGACCGGTCAGAATGGCCCTTGCCCGGAATACGTCATCGAGACGGCGCACGCCCTGTCCGATGCGAATATTCAGGACCATGCCCTGTTCCAACTGGCCGATACGCTGAAAAAACACGCAAAGGCCTGAGCACGCAAAGGCGACGGTAATCTGCATATCCAGGCAGGGGAATCCACAGCAAGTCCCCGCAAGTGCAGTACACTACTCCTTTAGGTATTTTCCCTGAAGAAGTGATTATGACGCTCGCAGATTTACGCCAGAATTACGAAAAGAACGTCCTTCTGGAATCCCAGGTCGATCCTGACCCGATCAAACAATTCGAAACTTGGTTCAACGATGCCGTGGGCGGCGATGTCGCCGAACCCAACGCCATGGTACTCTCAACCGTGGACAGCCAAGGCAGGCCCTCGTCGCGCACTGTCCTGCTCAAGGATTTGACGGCCGAAGGCTTCACCTTTTTCACCAATTACGAATCCCACAAAGGCCACGACATTGCCGGCAATCCGCATGTCAGCCTGTTGTTCATGTGGCTTGGGCTGGAGCGGCAAATACACATCAATGGAACAGCCAGAAAATTGCCGGAGGCTGTCTCCACGGACTATTTCGTTACGCGCCCCCTGGGGTCGCAGATCGGCGCCTGGGCGTCCAAGCAAAGCCAGGTGATCACCCGCGAGGAACTCGAGGAACGCGAAGCCGACTTTCGTGAAAAGTTTGACGACACGGTACCCAAACCTCCGCACTGGGGCGGCTACGTCGTGGTTCCCGATATGATCGAATTCTGGCAGGGGCGCCCTTCCCGGCTGCACGACCGGCTTCGCTACACCAGGGACGCGCAAGGCAATTGGGCACTGGCCCGGCTTTCACCCTGAATCGATTACACTCAATACGAAAGGTATAGCGACATGAGCGCAATCGCTCCGGATTTTGATTCACGGGAATTCAAGTCAGCCCTTGGCCGCTTCGCCACGGGCGTGACGGTCGTCACGGCACGGCATCCTGATACCGGGCAGCCTGTCGGCCTGACGGTCAGCTCGTTCAATTCGGTGTCGCTCAACCCGCCGCTCATTTTGTGGAGCCTGGTCAAGACATCCTCCAATCGCGACGCCTTCGAGCGCTTGCAGCGCTATAACATCCACATTCTCAATGCCGAACAGCTGGCGCTGGCCCGGCAGTTTTCAGGCGGCAGCCCGCAGGAGCGGTTTCGCGATATTCTCCTGGCCGATGCCGGCGAACACGATGTCCCGAAACTGGACGACCGCTACTGCTCAGCCTGGTTCGAATGCTACAACCGCAATCATTATCACGAAGGTGATCACATGATCCTGATCGGCGAGGTGGAGCGCTGCCACCATACCGATGCCTTGCCCTTGGTGTATCATGCCGGCAGCTTTGATTTGACCCCTACTCTCACCGAAACATAATGAATATCGATATCGAATGCATCGTCATTGGCGCGGGCGTTGTCGGCTTGGCGATCGCGCGCAGGCTGGCCCTGTCCGGGCGCGAGGTCATGATCGTGGACGCAGAACCCGCCATTGGCATGGGCACCAGCTCCCGCAATTCCGAGGTCATCCACGCCGGCCTGTACTATCCGGAAGGCTCACTGAAGGCGCAGTTGTGCGTCCAAGGCAAGAAACAGTTGTACGCCTATTGCGAAGAACGTCATATCCCGTACAACCGCATGGGAAAACTACTGGTGGCGACAACACAGTCGCAATTACCCTACCTCGAAAAGATCGCGGCCCAGGGCAAGGCCAATGGCGTCGATGACCTGCAATGGCTGACGGCCGAGCAAACCCGGCAACTGGAACCCGAACTCGATTGCGTCGCTGCCGTATTTTCTCCGTCCACCGGGATCGTGGACAGCCATGCCTATATGCTGGCCCTGCAAGGCGACGCCGAGAATGCCGGCGCGCAAACGATTTTCCGCACGCCATTCCTGGGCGCAGCCATAGAGGCGGACGGCTCATTCAATTGTGAATTCGGCGGTGACGAACCCATGACGCTGCGGTGTCGCGAATTGGTCAACGCGGCAGGCCTGCATGCGCCCACGGTAGCCCGCAAGCTGCGCGGCCTGGACGAAGCAACAATTCCCCAGGAATATTATTGCAAGGGCAGTTATTTCACGCTCAATCGGCGCGCCCCATTCACCCACCTGATTTACCCAATGCCCAACGATGCGGGCTTGGGTGTGCATCTTACCCTGGACATGGGCGGCCAGGCCAAATTCGGACCCGATACAGAATGGATCGAACAGGAAGAGTACCTGGTCGACCCGCAACGCGAAAGCGCCTTTGCCGAGGCGATCCGCAGTTGGTGGCCGGCGCTGCCTGACGATGCGCTCGAACCGGGCTATGCCGGCATCAGGCCCAAAATCGTGCCAGCGTCCTCGGCTGCGGCAGACTTCATCATTGCCGGCCCGGCCACGCATCACGTTGCCGGCCTGGTCAATCTGTTCGGCATCGAATCGCCCGGGCTCACCGCCGCGCTGGCCATTGCCGACAAGACCCACGACGCCCTGTCGATCCATGCCTGATTCACCCGGCGGTATTAACGAAATAACATTCACATGCAAAACGATTACATCCTGACCGTCTCCTGCCCCGACCGCACCGGTATTGTCCATGCGGTTTCCGGCCTGTTGCTTGAATTGAATGGCAACATCCTGGACTCGCAACAGTACGGAGACGAGGAAACCCAACGCTTTTTCCTGCGGATCCATTTCTCTGTCGATAGCAGCATCAGCCACGAAGATATCAGCCTGAAATTTATCCCATTGGGCGAAGCCTTCAACATGACGTGGAAACTGTATGACGCGAAAAGGAAGGCGCGCGTCCTGATCATGGTCAGCAAGCAGGGCCATTGCCTGAATGATCTCCTGTTTCGCGCCAACAGCGGCGCCTTGCCTGTCGAGGTGGTCGCGGTCGTATCGAATCATCGCGACTATGAACACATGGTGACGGGCTATGGCATTCCATTCCACTACCTGCCAGTCACACCCGACACCAAACGGGAACAGGAAAAACAGATCATGGCGCTCGTCGAAAATCACCGGGCCGACCTGGTGATCCTGGCACGCTATATGCAAATTCTGTCGGACGAATTCTGTCGCGAACTGGAAGGCCGCGCCATTAACATCCATCACAGTTTCCTGCCCAGCTTCAAGGGCGCCCGCCCCTATCACCAGGCGCATGCGCGCGGTGTGAAGATCATTGGCGCAACGGCCCATTACGTGACCGCGGAACTGGATGAAGGCCCGATCATCGCCCAGGACATCGAGCAGGTCGACCACGCCATGTCGGCCAATGAGCTGACGCGCGTGGGCAGCGATATTGAGTCGCTGGTACTGGCACGCGCCGTAAAATACCATGTCGAACACAGGATCCTGCTGAACAACCACCGCACGGTCATTTTCCGCTAGCGCCATCCGGCACGACCCGGGCTTTCGCGGTAGGCTATCGTACCGCCCTATCATGCAGGCCCGGCTTCTGCCGGGCCCTCTACCGTCCGGTGCCGCCCCTCGACGCCGCCACCGCCATCCCGCGATGCGCCTTTCAACCACAAGCGCGTTCCGCAATCCTTTGATCCGTGAGGGTTTTTCGGGCATCGACGTTGCCCACCCTGGTGTCGCGGCACGTCTTGGGCTTTATCGCCCATCGATCACTGTTCTGGCCATGCACCAATTTTTGCTTTAGATGGCGGCGCACACCGCCTTGCGCATTGTCCGCGCTATTGCCGCAGCGCCTGTTCCTTGAGCCAGTTTTCAAAAATCATCAAGGCTTCAGGGTAGTCGTCGGCTCTCGGGTAACCGAAGAAATACGCCGCCTCGACCGGCAAGGTGGCCGGCACCGGGCTGACAAACCGGCCGCTTTTAATGTGTTCCCGGGCAATGAAAGCCGGAATCAGCGCGACCCCCATGCCGGCATCGACGGCGGCCAACAGCATGGTAAACAATTCGTAGCGTGGACCGCCGAGCACGAATGGTGTGTAGGGTTGCTGATTATATTCATACCAGTTCTGCCAGGCATCGGGGCGCGTCATCATATGCAAATGCGGCAATTGCTCCAGGACGTCCGCCCCCTTGCGACGCACCCGCGCAAGCAACTGCGACGAACAGACCGGGATCAGCGCCTGCTCGCGAAACAACATCACACCCTGCGTATTGTGCCAAGGCGCCTCGGCATGATAAATGGCGCCATCGACCGGCACATCGGCAAACTGGAAAGGCTGGGTCCTGACCGACAGGCTGATCTGGATATCCGGCCAGTGCCGCTGAAAGTCGGCCAGCCGAGGAATCAGCCAGGTCGTCGCCAGCGTGGGCAAGGTCGCGATATGCAGGCTTCTTCCCAGCCCCGAGCGACTCATCAGGCCGAAGGTGTCTTTCTGCAATTGCTCCAGGTGATGCCGGATCCTGGCAGCGTATTCCGCACCCTGCGTCGTCAGCGAGATACGCCGGCGCACACGGTTGAACAGGGTTACGCCAAGCCGCGCCTCCAGCCCCTCGACCTGCCGGAACACGGCGCTATGCGTGAGCGATAACTCTTCGGCGGCGCGGGAAAACGAGCCCAGGCGCGCGCAGGCTTCGAACGCCTGCAATGCCCCGAGACTGGGAATGCCTTTGCGCATGGTCGGTCTTGTCCTATCTGCCTTGAAAGCACGTTATTGTGCATTTTTTTCAATTGATCGTTGATAATTTAACACATACAATCACTGCCATGGAGTCGTTTCCACCCATTCTCATATCAATATTGGAGCCAGACATGTCTTCTCACCCTTCCTTCCACTGGGATGATCCCCTACTACTGAACGAGCAATTGACCGACGAAGAGCGCATGATCCGCGATGCCGCCGCCGCATATTGCCAGGACAAGCTGGCGCCGCGCGTGCTGGAAGCCTTCCGGCATGAAAAAACCGATCCCAGCATTTTCAGCGAAATGGGCGGCCTGGGCCTGCTGGGCCCCACCATTCCTACGGAATATGGCGGTGGCGGCATGAATTACGTCGCCTACGGACTGATCGCCAGGGAAGTCGAACGTGTTGACTCCGGCTACCGCTCCATGATGAGCGTGCAATCCTCGCTGGTCATGGTCCCGATCAACGAATTCGGCAGCGAAGCGCAGAAGCAGAAGTATCTGCCCAAGCTTGCCGCTGGCGAATGGATCGGCTGCTTTGGCCTGACCGAACCCAACCACGGTTCCGACCCTGACGGCATGGAAACCCGCGCTCGCAAGACCGACAGCGGCTATAGCCTGAGCGGCAACAAAATGTGGATCACCAATTCGCCCATCGCCGATGTGTTCGTCGTCTGGGCGCGTTGCGTCGGTGGCGAGTTCGACGGCAAGATCCGCGGCTTTATCCTGGAAAAGGACATGAAGGGGCTGTCCGCGCCAGCCATTCACGGCAAAGTGGGTTTGCGCGCTTCAATCACAGGTGAAATCGTCATGGATGATGTGCAGGTATCCGACGACCAAATGCTGCCGGGCGTCAGTGGCTTGCGCGGCCCGTTCACTTGCCTGAATTCCGCCCGCTACGGCATCGCCTGGGGTGCGCTTGGCGCCGCCGAGGCTTGCTGGCACACGGCCCGCCAATACACGCTGGATCGCAAGCAATTCGGTCGTCCGCTCGCGCAGAACCAGCTTATCCAGAAGAAGCTGGCCGATATGCAGACCGAAATCACATTGGGCTTGCAGGGCTGCCTGCGTCTGGGCCGCATGAAGGACGAAGGCACCGCAGCCGTGGAAATCACATCCATCATGAAACGCAATTCTTGCGGAAAATCGCTGGATATCGCGCGGATGGCGCGCGACATGTTGGGCGGCAATGGCATTTCCGACGAGTTCGGTGTTGCTCGCCATCTGGTGAACCTCGAAGTGGTCAACACCTACGAAGGCACTCATGATGTGCATGCGCTGATCCTGGGCCGCGCGCAAACCGGCCTGCAGGCATTCTACTGATCCCGCCGCCCCCCGATGCCATGTCGTTGTGGCGCGGTATCGGGGCGGCAATCTGCCGCCGGCAGCCGAGGCATCATCGTAAAGGCGCCGCCTTTATCCTGACTGCCCGCGCTGTCGGCGGTATTTTTATGTCTGGAGAAAAAACAAGGCCGCAGTCGGAACGACCCGGCCTTTGTCTCGCGGATGTCTCCGCTTAGGACTTCCGCACATGCGCGCCGCGTCATTCGACACAATGGGCTTATCGCATGGTGCGCGCTGGCGGGCATGCCAATGCCCGAGCCTGAGCGATCGCATTGCCAAGCAACACGACGCCTGGGACGCTATTGCTCGGTTTCCTGCTGGCTTGCGGAGATATCGAACAGACTCGTCGCATCCAGCTCCAGCACCGTTTCACCTTTCTGGTTGGTGACCTCCCAGCTCCACAGGAGGATACCAAGGCCTTCGCGCGTATTGGATACGCGTTTCGCCTTGACGACGCCCTTCCAATAAAGATCGTCGCCCGGACGTACGGGTTTGAGCCACTTTACGCTATCGAGTCCTGGCGAAGCAAATGACTCCGAGCCTTCCAGTGCAGCCTCGACCGCCATTTTCATGGCGATGCCGCAGGTATGCCAGCCGCTGGCGATCAGCCCCCCCCAGACTCCGCTTTTGGCACGCTCCGGATCGACATGGAACCACTGTGGATCGTACTCTGTGGCAAAACGAATAATTTCCTCTTGGGTCAAATGCCTGGGGCCTTGCTCAAAGACCATACCTGGCTGGAATTCCGCGAATTTCATTTTTTAAAAAACCTTATGTGGCTTGCATGAAAATGCATTGACAATGGCATGCGCCACGCGTTGACACGTATGTACTGATACACTGAAAACGCGCGGCGGAAACTGCTTTTGCACTACCGGCAACCTTGCCCGGAATCGTGTATTTTACTGAAACTTCCGCGGTTAGATCACAAACCACCGTAGATTCCAAAAATGGCTGACACTGCACTGACACAGGTTTCATATGGCGAAAAAAATGTCGCCATCGAGTACCAAATGGTTCATCCCGAGAAAGCCGACCGGCCGCTGCTGGTCTTTTTGCACGAAGGACTCGGCTCCGTTGCCATGTGGAAGGACTGGCCCGCGCGAACCTGTGCGGCCCTCGATTGCCGGGGTCTGGTCTTTTCCCGCTACGGCTATGGCAAATCCACGGCGCGGCCGGCTGCTGAAAAATGGCCCGTGCATTTCATGCATGCCCAGGCACAGGATTTTCTGCCTGCCTTCTTTGATGCCCTTGGCATCGATACCCGGCGCGACCAGCCGATTCTGGTCGGACACAGCGACGGCGCATCGATCGCCCTGCTTTACGCGGCTAACCACACTGATCGCATCAAGGCCGTGGTCGCCATGGCGCCGCATCTGTTTGTCGAGGACGTCACGCTGCGCAATATCGAGCTTGCCCGGTCAAGCTATTTGACTACCGATTTGCCGCAACGGCTGGCACCTTACCATGAGAATGTCGACTCCGCATTCTGGGGCTGGAACGATATCTGGCTGTATCCGCCGTTTCGCGATTGGAATATTGAAGACGAAGTCGCGAAAATCACCTGTCCCGTTCTGGCCATCCAGGGGCGCGAAGACGAATACGGGTCGCTGGCGCAAGTCGAGCGTATCGCCGAACTGGCAACCGACACCACACTGCATCTTATCGACGACTGCCGGCATTCGCCGCACCGGGACAAGCCAGACGAAGTCACCGACCTCATCGCGGCCTTTGTGCGCCGCCTGCCGTGAGTGAAATCAGGGCATCGTTCGACGCCAGGCTTGCCTTACCCGACAGCCTCGCTCAATAGGTTTCCAGGTGCAGGCGGCCTTTCTGTCTCAGGCTCAGATGCAGTTCAGGCCAGTCCAGGCCGCCGGCAACCGCTGTCTCCTGCAACACTTCCAGCACCCCCGACTCCATACCCTTGACACCGCAAACATAAATATAGGTGTCGTCATTCCTCAATAAGGCAAGCAAATCGGTCTGGCGCTCGCGCATTGCGTCCTGCACGTATTTCTTTGGTTTGCCCGGTTCCCGCGAAAACGCGAAATTGATATCAATGAAATCCTTGGGCAACTTGTTCAGCGGGCCGAAGTATGGCAATTCTTCCGGGCAGCGGGCGCCGAAAAACAGCATCAGCCTGCCCCGTTCCTCCAGCGATTGTTCGAGGCGCTTGCGGCGGCGGCGTTCCGTCATTGCCCGCATCGGCGCGCTCCCGGTGCCCGTGCAAATCATGATAATGTTCGAGCCGGGATGGTTCGGCATCAGGAAGGTATGACCGAATGGCCCGATGACCTGTACCGTATCGCCCTTCTTTAAATCACATATGTAATTAGAGCAGACCCCCCTCACGGGATTGCCGTCGTAATCCTGCTCCACTCGCTTTACCGTGATGGACACGTTGTTGTACTTGGGCCGCTCTCCGTCGCGCGGGCTGGCCAGCGAATACTGGCGCGCGTGATGCAATCGGTCACTGGCATCTCGGCCCGGCGGAATGATGCCGATGGATTGCCCTTCCAGCACCGGAAACGGCACACTGCCGAAATCCAGCACCACATGCCGGATATCGCTTTCCGAAGACGCATCGGTCAAGCGGAAATTGCCGGATACCGTCGCGGTAATGACATTGCGCGGCCCGTACAGATTGGTGAAGCAATGGGAAGCCGACCACGGCGGGATCTGGGCCCCTGCCACATAGTTGCTGCCCTGAATGGTCACCTGCGCTGCCGGATCCTCGTCGCCAGCCGCCGCCGGCTCGCTCGCCTCGATCGCGACCGGTGGCGGCAGTTCGTCCCAGCTGTACTGCGCTTCGATCGAGTACATCCGCGTAGCGGGCACATCCTGCCAGTTGTCGATGGCGCCCGTCGGACAGGGCGCCACGCAAGCCATGCAATGATTGCAGATATCCGGCATGACGACATAGTTGGTGCCATCGTGTGTAATCGCATCGATGGGACAGGTTTCTTCGCAAGTATTGCAGCGTATGCAGATTTCCGGGTCGATCAAATGCTGTTTTTTTATCTGGACGGATTCGGGCGTGGCCATTGCAATCTCCATTTATCCTATGACGCACCCTAGGGGTGCGCGCAATTTCAGTTGAAGCGCACGTACTCGAAATCAATCGGCTGGCGGTTGATACCCATGACCGGTGGCGCGATCCAGTTGGCAAACTTGCCGGGCTCCACGACCCGCCCCATCAAAGAAGCGACAAACGCGCGGTCCTCTGCCGTGGGCAGCCATTCTCGCTCATGCATCGCCCATTCGGCATCGGACATCAGTTGGCCATCCGGCGAAACGCTTACGGCAGACAAAGTGCCGATGCGACGATTGAATGCTTTGTGCGGCGCCTTGAGGCGGAATGGAATCCCCGCTTTTTCAATCACCTTGTTCCAGCGTCCGACGCCGCCGATCGAGTCCTTTATATAGTCGTCACGCAAAACCTCGTTCAGAGAATTGAGCATCGGCACGGACTTCTCCACCAGCTTGCCGTCCTGGATCGAAAGCACCGAATACTGGCGATCATAAAGCTTGTGATCGTCATCGCGCTTTGTCTCCTCGTAGCGCCCTTTCAAGCCGGTATTGTAAAACGTCGCGGCGTTGCTCGATTCGTCCGCGCCGAACAGATCGATCGTAACGCTGAAGTGGAAATTCAGATAGCGCTGTATGGTTTCCAGATCAATCACGCCGGCTTCGCGGATGCGCACGGGATCATCGGTCTTGAGCTGATTCATAACCTCGCAGGTCCGCTGGATCACGCGCGAAACCCCGGATTCGCCGACGAACATATGGTGCGCCTCTTCGGTCAGCATGAATTTGGTGGTGCGCGCCAAGGGGTCAAAACCGGATTCGGCCAGCGCGCATAACTGGAACTTCCCGTCACGGTCGGTAAAATAGGTGAACATGTAGAATGCCAGCCAATCGGGCGTTTTCTCATTGAACGCAGCCAGGATGCGCGGATTGTCCTCATCGCCGCTGTTGCGCTCCAGCAGCGCCTCGGCCTCTTCCCTGCCATCACGGCCGAAATGCTTATGCAGCAGATATACCATGGCCCACAGGTGGCGGCCTTCTTCCACATTGACCTGGAACAGGTTGCGCAGATCATACATGGAGGGTGCGGTGAGTCCGAGATGCCGCTGCTGCTCGACCGATGCCGGCTCGGTATCGCCCTGGGTAACGATAATGCGCCGCAGGTTGGCCCGGTGCTCGCCAGGCACGTCCTGCCACGCTTTCTCGCCCTTGTGCTCGCCAAAATTGACCTGACGGTCAGCTTCTTGCGGATTCAGGAAAATCCCCCAGCGGTAGTCCGGCATCTTCACGTAACCGAACGAGGCCCAGCCCTGCGGATCCACGCTGGTCGCCGTGCGCAGATAGACGTCGAACTCCTGCGAGCCGTCGGGTCCCATATCGGTCCACCACTTGATATAGTTCGGTTGCCAGTGCTCCAATGCGCGCTGCAATGTCTTGTCTTCCGACAGGTTTACATTATTGGGAATCTTTTCGCTATAGTTGATGCTTGACATAGTCTTCTCCGGAGTCGTCTGTCCGGGCGCCTCACGCGCGCCCGCAGGTTGATCGTTTTTACCTCGACATCAAGGAACCGTTAGACCCGGTTCCAATCGAAATTGGGCTTTTCGCCCTTGCCATATAGCTTGAGCGCGCCTTTCTCTCCGACCGCATTGGGCCGGATGAAAATCCAGTTCTGCCACGCGGTCAACCGCCCGAAAATCCGGGTCCACATATTTTCGGTGCCGTTAAAGCGCAGGTTCGCCTCCATGCCTGTCAATGCATCGGGGGACATGGAAACGCGCTCCTCGATGGCGATGCGGACCTCATCTGCCCAGTCGATATCGTCCAGGGCATAGGTGACCAGGCCGGCGCGCTCGGCGGCATCGCCTTCCAGCGCCTGGCCTTCCAACGCTTTGATCTGCTCGAGCGCCGCGGCATCGTCGTAAAACCGACGCGCCAGGCGCGACTGGCGCGTCACCATGGGCAGGAACCCGAAATTCATGGTGCCGACGGTCACGCGTGGCGTCCTGGATTCATCATCGGGCAGCGTCAGCATGTATACGCGATCACAAGCCAGCGCCAATTCCAGCAGCGAGCCGGCAAAGCAGGAATCCTCTTCGACCAGAGCGAACAGCGAACGGGACGACACATCCAGGCGCGCCAGCGTACGGCGCAACATACCCAGCGTTTCCCGGACGAGCCAATGGTCCTTGTGGGCCAGCAACAGCGCATCGCTTTTAAGCACCGCTTCGCTATCGCCCGTGGTCTTCAGCAGCCACAGACCGCTATCGAGCTCATTCGTCCGCATCGATAAAATGGCGTCATCCAGCTCGCGCGCCATTTGCAGCGGCCACCAGCCCATGCCCGCGTCGACAATGGCCTCGATGCTGTCGGGTTGCGCGCCCTCCGGGCCCCGGACGGTAAACGTCGCCGTTTTGCCGGCACGATCGATATCCACGCTGACATACCGGTAATCCAGGCCATCGGCGGACTCGTGCTTTTCCAGCGGCGTCAGGGCAATGCCCTTTGTTGCCGCCACCGGTTGCGCCGCCGCGAGCTGCTGCGCCCGCGCGCTGATTGTGTCCTGGAACTTGGCGGGCTTCACGACCTCGTCGACCAGCCTCCAGTCCTTGGCGCGCTGCCCGCGAACACCTTCGACCAAGGTGCAGAAGATATCGGCATGGTCATGGCGCACCTTGCGCTTATCCGTCACGCGGGTCAGGCCGCCGGTGCCGGGCAGTACGCCCAAAAGCGGCACTTCGGGCAAGGAGACCGACGAAGAACGGTCATCCACCAGATAGATTTCATCGCAGGCCAGCGCCAGTTCGTATCCGCCCCCGGCACAGGCGCCATTGACAGCGGCAATGAACTTGACGCCAGCGTGTTCGCTGGTGTCCTCGATACTATTGCGCGTTTCGTTGGTGAACTTGCAAAAATTGACTTTCCAGGCATGGCTGGACAGGCCCAGCATGAAGATGTTCGCGCCCGAGCAGAAAATCCGGTCCTTGGCGCTGGAGACCACGACGCAGCGCACCTCTGGATGTTCGAAGCGAATCCGGTTCAAGGCGTCATTCAGTTCGATGTCCACGCCCAGATCGTAGGAATTCAACTTCAGCTTGTATCCGGGACGAATGCCGCTATCCTCGTCGATATCGATGGACAGGCGCGCCACGTTGCCCTCGGTGCTCAATTTGAGATGCTTGTACTGCGACGGGTGGGTTTGGTAATTTACTTTGAGCTCGCTCATGCCGGCCTCCGATAGTTTCATGCAATTCGTTGCATTCAATATTCGTTTAAAAGCACTATATTGCATGATTCTTGTGCGCGTCAAGCCTCCAAACCTAGGATTTACCCTAGTGGCTCAGCATTGCGCGTCAATGCATCACAGCGGCAAGTCCTGCGTTTGGCGAGCCTCCTGCACCTGGCCGAACAGCGTCTCGAAGGTCTCGGGCAAAGGATGCAGGCTGGTATCCAGATGGATATCGGCCTTGCCGTAGAAAGCCACGCGCCCCTCCAGGATCAGCTTGAGGTCGTGCATGGCCTCCTTGCTGCCCGACATGGGGCGGAAGTCGCCCTGCGCGATGACGCGATCCATGTGATCCTTGGGCGTTGCCTGCAACCATACTGTCAGGCAATGCTCCAGCAGGCTGTTGTAGGTCGCGGCCTCCGAGACCAATCCGCCGGGCGTGGCGATCACCGCCTCCGGATAGAGCTGTATGGTCTCCTCCAGGGCCCTGCGCTCATAGCGGCGATAAGCCACGGGACCATACAGAGAATGGATCTCATTGATGCTGCAGCCGGTCGTCTGTTCGATTTCATGCGAGAGCTCGATAAAGGGATAATTCAATTTATCGGCCAGCATGCGTCCCAGCGTGGACTTGCCCGCGCCGCGCAGTCCGATCAGGGCAATTCTGGACAACCTGGAACCCGGCGCCTTCTGCGCGCCGAACAACTCGATCAGCTTGAGGCGCACCTTGTGCAGGTCCTTGTCATTCTTGTTCTCCAGCAATTCGCGGATCATCAGCCATTCGGGCGAGGAAGTCGTGACATCGCCCGTCAATTCGGCCAGCGAGCAGGTCAGCGCCTGGGCGACCTGATGCAGCACCAGAATGGTGGCATTGCCGGTACCCAGTTCGAGATTGGCCATATGGCGCTCAGAGATGCCGGCAAGGCTCGCCAGCTTCTTGCGCGTGATGCCCTTGCGCGCGCGCAGCGACCGGATCCGTTCGCCCAACGCACGCAACAACGGGCTCTTATCTTCCTGCGAATCGAAATCGAATGAGTTTTCCAGCGTCATGATGTGCCATTTCCGTGTGGGTAACTCAGTGATTACCCTAGACATGAAGTAAAAATCTTGACTGATTTTAACTGCATGCCTATCTTATCACCTACATGCAAAATAATGCACGAAAAATATTTATGCTTTCAGGAGACTTTCAGTATGCGCGACGCATTCGATACGCTTGTCCAGACGGTTGTGCATGACATCGCCGGTCGGCCACTGGACGGCGCGCTGCAGGATTGGCTCAACGCCCATTACAGTCCGCAAGGAAGTTGGTTCCAGGAAATGGCGTCTGCCTGCAAGGAAGGCATCCAGGCGGGATGGATGTGCAAACATGAGGCCGATGGCGTGAAATACGGCCGGGTCACCAAGCCCTCGCCGGAGACCGGCGGATTCTCGGTGGACGTGGTATCCATGGCGGATCTCCGCGGCCCGCATCACCGCCACCCCAATGGCGAGATCGACCTTATCATGCCGTTGACTCCCGATGCCCTGTTCGACGACTGTGCGGCGGGCTGGAAGGTCTATGGCCCCGACAGCGCCCATTACCCTACCGTCAGCAATGGCGCGGCCTGTATTCTGTATTTGCTGCCCGACGGAAAAATAGAATTCACCCGGAATCAGTAGAGAACCCCGCTGCGCATTGATAGGTCGCAGCATTTCAAGCCTGCCGCCACGCTGGCGGCCTCACGCCCCGGAATCGCCAGCAGACAGGCGAGTCGGGTCATGGGCAAGAACGGCAATTTGCGGAGTCAGCCATGAATACCCCAGAAGACAGCAGCCAATTCAATATTTCAGAGTATTTGATGCAAGTCAATGCTGAACGTCATCCCAAGACCGCTTACATCGATGGTCGGGGCACGCTCAGCTATGGCGCACTGTTTGAACGGACGCAGCGGCTGGCCGCCGCCCTCAAGACCCTGGGCGTGCGCAGGGAGGAGCGTGTGCTCCTGCTGATGAACGATTGCAACGACTGGCCGGTCGCGTTCCTGGGCACGATTTATGCCGGCATTGTTCCCGTGGCCATCAACACCCTGCTGACGCCCGAGGACTACAAATACATTATCGAGGACAGTCGCTGCCAGGCCTCGCTAGTCTCCGCCGACCTGTTGCCGAAACTGGCCGACGCCATGAATGGCGCCGACCATGAAATCAAGCATGTGATCGTATCGCGGCCGACCGACGCGCTCCCCAAGGGCAAATATGATTTCGAAGCGCTGCTTACCGCGGCAACGCCCTGCCTGCGTCCCTGTCCGACCCATGCGGACGAGGCCGCTTTCTGGCTCTACTCTTCGGGCTCGACCGGCAAGCCCAAGGGCACGGTACACACCCACGCCAATCCCTATTGGACAATCCGTCATTACGCGCGCGACTTATTGCGCCTAGGCGAATCGGACCGGATGCTGTCGGCCGCGAAACTCTTCTTTGCCTATGGCCTGGGAAATGCGCTGACTTTCCCGCTGGGCGTCGGTGCGAGCGTGATTCTTATCGAAGGCCGGCCAACTCCGGATGCGGTATTTGAAGCCATGCGCAAACATCAACCCACGGTGTTTTGCGGCGCCCCAACCGGCTACGCCGCCATGCTGGCGGCACCCAATACCCCGACGCGCGACGAAGTGCAATTGCGGATGTGTTCGTCCGCGGGCGAGGCCTTGCCGCGCGAACTGGGCGAACGCTTCACCGCGCATTTTGGTTGTCATATTATCGACGGCATCGGCTCGACCGAAATGCTGCATATTTTCCTGTCCAATACGCCCGACGACGTCCGTTACGGAACCACAGGAAAACCCGTACCCGGCTACGAACTCGAGTTGCGCGACGAACAAGGTGCTATCGTCGCGGATGAAGAAATCGGAGATCTGTATATCAAAGGAAAAAGCGCGGCGCTGATGTACTGGAACAACCGGGACAAATCGCGCGCAACCTTTCTGGGGGATTGGACCAAAAGTGGCGACAAATATTCTCGCGACAGCGGGGGATACTACACCTACGCCGGCCGCAGCGACGATATGCTCAAAGTCAGCGGGCAGTATGTGTCGCCATTCGAGGTGGAGGCAACCTTGATAGAACATGAAGCTGTGTTCGAAGCTGCCGTGATCGGCGTGACCGACAGCCAGGGCCTGGTCAAGACCAAGGCCTATGTGGTCCTGAAAGAAGCGGCGCCGGCGGCGGATGAGACACTGAAGGAGGCGCTCAAGGCATTTGTCAAATCCCGCCTGGCGCCCCATAAATATCCGCGCAGCATCGAATTCATAGCGGAACTGCCAAAAACAGCAACGGGAAAGATACAACGTTTCAAATTGCGCGAGCAAAATCGACCGGTGCAGCCATAAGCGCCATAAAGGCCATGAGGAAGCCGCAGCGGAAAACGGGCAGCAAGGCAGTAAAGGTCTGACCGCGGCAAGAGACAGGGCGGCGGCAGATGGACGGGGGGGGAAAACAAAGTAAGTCATATCAAAGTACGCAACAGCAATCATAATAAGCAGTAAAAATACACAGGAGACATGACAATGAAAATAGTCAACACCGTCACCATGACATCCGCGATCATGCTGACAATGGGATTGAGTAGTACGGCGCTGGCGGAACCGGTCAAGGTCGGATTGATGCTGCCGGCCACTGGCACCTATGCTGCATTGGGCAAGGCGATCGAAAATGGATTCAAGCTCTATGTGGAGGAGCAAGGGGGCAAACTCGCGGGTCAGGAGATTCAGTACTTTTCGGTTGATGACGAGTCCGATCCGGCCAAGGCACCGGAAAACACCAATCGACTGGTGCAACGGGACAAAGTCGATGTGCTGGTGGGCACGGTGCACTCGGGCGTTGCCATGGGGATGGCCAAGATCGCGCGCGACAGCGGCGTCATCTATATCATTCCAAATGCGGGCGCCGACATGCTGACCGGGCCGCTATGCGCCAAGAATATTTTCCGCAGTTCGTTCACGAACTGGCAACCGGCCTATGGCATGGGTATTGTCGCCGCGGAACGGCAAAAGCATAAAACAGCGGTGACGATCAACTGGAAATACGCCGCCGGCACCGAAGCCGCCGATGGTTTCAAGGAAGGCTTCGAGGCCAAGGGCGGAAAAGTCGTCAAGGAATTGACGCTGCCCTTCCCCAATGTCGAGTTTCAGTCCCTGCTGACAGAGATTTCCGCGCTCAAGCCTGATGCCGTCTTTGCCTTCTTTGCCGGCGGTGGCGCCGTCAAGTTTGTCAAGGACTACGATGCATCGGGCTTGCGCAAGACCATACCGCTGTATGGACCGGGCTTCCTCACCGATGGTACCCTGGAAGCCCAGGGCGATGCGGCCAAAGGCATGCTGACCACCCTGCATTATGCCGACGCGCTCGACAACCCTAAGGACAAGGCGTTTCGCCAGAAATACCAGGCCAAGTACAAACTTGAGCCGGACGTCTATGCGGTTCAGGGTTACGATGCCGCGCAACTGCTCGCTGCCGGCCTGAACCAGGCCAAGGGCGATGTCAAGAACAAGGACGCGGTCATCGCCGGCATGGAACAAGCCAAGGTCGATAGTCCACGCGGACCGTTTACGATGTCCAAGGCGCACAATCCCGTGCAGAACATCTATCTGCGGGAAGTCGTTGATAAACACAATAAGAACCTGGGCGTTGCCGTTGCCAATCTGGAAGATCCAGCAAAAGGCTGCAAGCTGACAAAATAAACCGATAGCGCAGGCGTGCCGCGGCATGCCTGCGCTTTTTTTCGGACCATACATGGATATCACGACATTTTTGATTCAGTGTCTGAACAGCGTGCAGTACGGGCTGCTGCTGTTTCTGATCGCCAGCGGGCTGACGCTGATCTTCGGCATCATGGGCGTCATCAATCTGGCGCACGGCAGTTTCTTCATGATCGGCGCATACCTGATCTATGCATTGGGCATGTACTTCGAGAGTTTTCTCGTGGCGCTGGCACTGGGCATCTTACTGGCGGTCGCCTTCGGGTATCTGCTTGAATGGGGATTTTTCAGCTTTCTTTATGAACGCGAACATCTGCTACAGGTGTTGTTGACCTACGGACTGATTCTTGTCTTCGAAGCCTTGCGCAGCATCCTGCTGGGCGACGATGTGCACGGGGTCACGCCGCCAACCTGGCTGCGCGGCGCCATCCCCCTGGGCAACGGGCTTAGCTATCCGGTGTACCGGCTTTTTATTTCCGCCGTCTGTATCGTCATCGCCATCGGCATGTATATCACGATCCGGCATACCAGGATCGGCATGAAGATCCGCGCCGGCGCCACCAATCGCGAGATGGTGCAGTCCCTGGGCGTCAACATCCAGGTGCTGTACCGGATCGTCTTCGCCACGGGCGTGGCCCTGGCGGTCTTTGCGGGCATGCTGTCGGCGCCAGTGTCCTCGGTCTACCCCGGTATGGGCGGCAATGAACTCATTATCTGTTTTGTGGTCGTGGTTATCGGCGGTATCGGCTCGATCAAGGGCGCGCTGGTCGCCGCCCTGCTCATCGGTTTCGTGGATACCTTCGGCAAAGTGCTCTGGCCCGAAGGGGCCGGCGCGCTGGTCTATCTGCTGATGGTACTGGTCCTGCTGTTCAAGCCGCAGGGTCTCTTCAAACAAGGAACCTGAACATGAGCCGCAACCACTTCATACTCTGGCTGGCGGGTTTTTTGATCCTCGCCGCGCTGCCGCTGCTGCCCGAACCGGTTGGCAGCAAGTACCACACCGATCTGGTTTCCAAGATCATGATTCTTGGCATTTTCGCGCTCAGCCTGCAATTGCTGGTCGGCTTCACCGGCCTGGTCAGCCTGGGCCATGCGGCTTTCATGGGTTTTGCCGCGTACATGGTCGCCACCCTGGCGCCCGAATCGGAAGCCGGCAACGGCTGGCTGCTATTGCTGGTATGCATTTTCGGATCCGGCCTGCTGGCGCTGTTGATCGGCATGCTGGTCATGCGCAGTCATGGCGTCTATTTCATTATGGTGACGCTGGCGTTCGGCCAACTGGTTTATTTTGTCTTCCACGATATCAAGATGTTCGGCGGCTCCGATGGCACCTACATCTATTTCAAGCCGGAATTTTTCATCGGCAATTGGCAGCCTTTCGATCTGGAAGCCGGAAATACCTTTTACTGGTTCACCCTGGCCATGCTGGTGCTGACTGTCGTAATGCTGCAATTGATCCTGCGTTCTCGCCTGGGCCATGCCTTCGTCGGCATCAAGCATAATCAGTTGCGCATGCGCGCAGCGGGTTTTGAATCGACCGCATACAAAATTGCCAGCTTTGTCATTAGCGGCATGTTCGCGGGCCTGGCCGGGTTTCTCTATGCAAGCCAATATGGCTACGTCAATCCGGAGCTGCTTTCATGGCATCAATCGGGCAATGTGCTGCTCATGATCATTCTGGGCGGCCTCGGCAGCCTGGGCGGCGCGATCATTGGCGCCTTTGCTTTTGTCTTGCTCTCGGAATGGTTCACCACCATCACCAAGCACTGGCAACTGCTGCTGGGCGGTTTCATTATCCTCGTGGTCATACTGATGCCGCAAGGATTGGCCGGCCTGCCGCGGCAATTGCGCAATTGGCGTAGCCGGCGTGCGCTGAAAAACGAGGTGTCTTCATGAAACAAATCCTGCTGGAAGGCAAGCATATTACCCGAAAATTCGGCGCCCTTGTCGCTGTCAACGACGTATCGGTAAAGCTGCATGAAAAAGAAATCCATGCCGTCATCGGGACCAACGGCGCCGGCAAATCCACCCTGACCTACCTGCTTTCAGGAGAGTTGCCGCTCACGTCGGGACAAGTCTTGCTCAGGGGCAAGGACGTCAGCAAATGGTCGCAGCCGGCGCGCTCGCAGGCGGGGCTGGGCCGCAGCTATCAGCGCAATAATATTTTCCAGCCGCTGAGCGTGCGGGAAAACTGCCGGCTTGCCGCGCAAGCGAAAATCCAGAAGCCCTGGCAAATCTGGTCGGCCGCCCAACATTGCCGCCTGAGTCGCCAATTGGCCGATACGGCGCTGGAGCAAGCGGGGCTTGTGCAGGTCGCCGATGCGATCGCGGCCAACCTGTCGCACGGGCAGAAAAGACAACTCGAAGTCGCCATGTGCCTGGCCCAGCAACCGGAGGTCATCTTGCTGGACGAGCCGCTGGCCGGCATGGGTGCCGAGGAATCGGAACGCATGCTGGACTTGCTGCGCGATCTGAAAAAACGCCTGGCGATCCTGCTGATCGAGCATGATATGGATGCAATCTTTGCCGTTGCCGACCGCTTGACCGTGATGGTCAATGGGTCCGTGCTGGCCAGCGGACTGCCGGAAGACATCCGCAATAACCATGAAGTACAGACGGCCTACCTTGGTGAAGTCGATCATGCAGAGGAATCAGCGGCATGACAAGCACAATTATCGAAGCACAGGATGTCCATGCCTGGTACGGTTCCAGCCATATTTTGCATGGCGTCGACTTTTCCCTGAAACGCGGGGAAACAGTCGGATTGCTGGGACGCAACGGCATGGGAAAATCCACATTGATACGCAGCATACTCGGGCATGTGAAACAGCGCGCCGGCCGGATCCATGTGCGGCAACAGGACATGTCGCGCGCCCGGCCCCACCAGGTGGCGCAACTGGGCATTGCCTACGTGCCGGAAGGCCGTGGAATATTCCCCAACCTGAGTGTCCGGGAGAACCTGATGATGTGCGCGCGCGCACCACGCGATGATCAGCAGGGCTGGCATTTCGATCTGATCATGGACACATTCCCGCGACTGGCGGAACGACTGGAGAATATGGGCGATCAGCTTTCCGGCGGCGAACAGCAAATGCTGTCGATTGGTCGGGCGCTCATGACCAACCCGGAGGCAATCATCCTGGACGAAGCCACCGAAGGACTGGCACCCCTGGTCGTGGAAGAGATCTGGCGGGTAATCGGCCTGATCCGCGGCACCGGCCTGGCGACGCTGGTTGTCGACCGCAATTTCCGCAAGGTCATGGATCAGGCCGACCGTCTGCTGGTCCTGGAAAAAGGCCGCGTGGTGCTGGCCGATGACGCAGCGCGCCTGCGCCAGGCGCCCGCGATGATCCATCGTTACCTAGGGGTGTAGCCAATCCGCCAACGCAGGCTAGGAAACAGCGCATCGTCGCGATTCAATCACATAACAACAAGGAGCAAGCTATGGTGAATACAAGCAGAATGTTGGCGGGCGGCGCATCGCTGCTGGCGGCCACGGTCGCATCGGCTGCTGGTATTTCGGATGATGTTATCCGTATCGGCTATCTGACCGATATTTCAGGCGTGTATGCCGACTATGACGGCCAAGGCGGCGTCAAGGCGATCGAAATGGCCATCCGCGACGCCGGCGGCAGCATCGACGGCAAAAAGATCGAACTGCTTTATGCCGATCACCAGAACAAGGCCGATGTCGCCGCCGCCAAATCCCGCGAATGGATCGACCGCAACAAGGTCGATATTCTCATCGGGGGCACGAACTCCGCCGTCAGTCTCGCCATGGCCAACGTCGCCACCGAGAAGAAGAAAGTCTTTATTTCAACGGGCGGTGGCACCTCCGCGCTGACCGGCAAGCAATGCTCGCCATATATCGTCCACTACACCTATTCGACAGATGCGCTGGCCAATGGCACCGGCAAATCAGTCGTGAAAAATGGCGGCACCGACTGGTTCTTCATCACGACCGACTACGCTTTCGGCCATGCGCTGGAAGCGGCCACGACCAAGGTTGTCAAGGCAGCCAATGGCAATGTGAAGGGATCGGTCAAGGTTCCGCTGGGCGCGTCCGACTTTTCCTCGTACATTCTGCAGGCGCAGTCGTCCGGCGCCAAGATACTGGGCATGGCCAATGCCGGCGGCGACTTCGTCAATGCCGCGAAAGCCGCCAATGAGTTCGGCCTGAATACCCAGATGAATTTGGTGGGCCTGACGGTGCTGATTCCGGATATCCATTCGCTGGGGCTGCAGGTTACCCAGGGCATGTACCTGACGACCCCCTTTTACTGGGATACCGACGAGGCAACCCGCAAGTGGTCGGCCGGGTATGAGCAATGGGCCAAGCGCAAGCCTACCTATATTCAGGCGGGAGACTATTCGGCGGTCAGCAACTATCTCAAGGCTGTCGCCGCCCTCAAGAGCGACGACGCCGATGCCGTCATGCGTTGGTTCAAATCGAACCGCATCGACGATTTCTTCGCCAAGGATGCAATTGTCCGCGCCGACGGACGCCTGACCAACCAGATGTATCTGATGCAGGTAAAGAAGCCAGAGGAGTCCAGCGGACCTTGGGATTACTATAAGAAAATCGAGACGCTGGCACCGGATGATCTTTACGGCAAACTCGAAGACTCGGCCTGCAAACTTGTTCACTCATCGACACAGGGATAAACCATGAGCACACCCAAAGTTATCGTCACCATCGCGCCAACTGGCGGCATGGCTTTCAAACACCAAAATCCCGCGCTGCCCACCCAGCCGGAAGACATTGCCCGGGACGTCTATGATTGCTACAACGCGGGCGCCAGCATCGTCGCGCTGCACGCGCGCAATCCCGATGACGGCGCCACGTGCAATCCCGATATTTACTATGACATGAACACCCGGATCCGGGCCAAGTGCGACATTATTATCAATAATTCCACCGGCGGCGGCGTGCATGGCGACATGATCGGCCAGAACGAAAACGGTATGTGGGAACTGCTCTGGGAGGAACGAATCAAGGGGATGGAGGCCGGCGCGGAAATGTGCACGCTGGACGCCACCACCATCATCGCTAGTTTCGGCGACAAGGAAATCCTCATGAATACGGCGCCTTCGCGCTGCCGCTATTTGGCCGAGGAAATGAAAAAGCGCGGTATCAAGCCCGAATGGGAGGTCTTCAGCCCCACCCATATCCTTCAGGACACAGCCACGCTGCTGGCCATGGGCGTGGATGAAGAGCCCGCCTACGTCAATCTGGTCATGGGTGTGCATCGCGGCTTTCAGAATGCCATGCCCTACTCGCCCAAAAATCTGCAATTCATGGTGGAGTCTCTGCCGGCCGGCACGATATTCGGCGCCAGCGGTATCGGTCCGGCCCAGCTACCCTGCGCCATCAACTCGCTGTTGTTGGGCGGCCATGTCCGCGTCGGCCTGGAAGATAATCTGTATTACTCCCAAGGCCGCCTGGCCACCAATCTGGAATTGACCGAAAGAATTGTCAGGCTGATCCGGGATATGGGGTACGAACCGGCCACGCCGCAAGAGGCGCGCCAGATGCTGAATCTGCCGCGGCCGGGTGCGCCGGTCCGGCCGGCCTTTGCCTTGCCGTGAATCCGGCCCCCTGCGCCGGTATGCCGCTCAGCGGCCCGGGTCCGATCCGCCCGGCGCGTCATCGCTACGCCGTTCCACGATGACCAGGTAGGGCGAAGGCTTGATACTATTGAGAAACTCGTATCGCGCTACGCGATAGCGTGACGGACTCAGTCGTGCGAACCAGGGGTCGAGCAAGGTTTTTTCCCGGGCACCGGCAGCATGCCCCCAATAGATGGCGACCAGTAGCAACCCGCCAGGCAATAGCAGGCGCAGCGACTGTTGCAGTGCCGACAAGGTTGTTTCGGCCTGCGTGGCCACGGACTTATCGGTGCCAGGCAAATAGCCCAGATTGAACACAATGGCGCTGACTGGCTCGCGCACGCTGGCGGCGATATCATCATGGCTTTGCGCGAGCAGCGTAACACGCGCCAGCAAGCCTTCCTGGTCCAGACGCTTGCGGGTGCTGTCCACCGCGTGTTGCTGCACATCGAAAGCATAAACCCGTCCTTGCGGACCAACCAGCCGCGCCATCCATTGCGTATCATGGCCGTTGCCCATGGTCGCGTCAATCACGCTATCGCCGGCCCGCACATGGGCATGCAGCAGCGAATGGACAAATGGCACAATATTGAGCAGCGTCATTCGACAGCCCCCTCACCTACGCCACACCGACGGCCGTACCCGCATCCCCCGCGTCGAGCCTGCGCCTCATCAACACGGCATCGGCGCCGAACGCGGGGTCAGTGCGGCCGTCGGCAACCGCGACAAAGCCCTGTTTCAGCCAATAGCCTTCCGCTCCCGTAACGGCCACCAGCATTGCCTGGCGCAAGCCAAATTGCCGGCCCTGGCCAAGATGACGCGCCACCAGCTGCCGGGCGAACCCACGGCCTTCCGACCCCGGGTCGACAGCCACATCGTGCAGGTATAGCGTATCGCAATCCTGCGGCTGCTCCAGCACCTGATTCCAACATGGCGTCTGCGACCAGCGCCATGGATAGGCCAGCGCATAGGCGCAAAGCGCGGTACCCTGGAACATGCCCCAGGAAACCCATCCAGACGCACAATGGCTTATTTTGCTGCCGATGACCGCGGCGGATTCAAGCAGCGGCTCGGGATACTGCCGGGCTTGCAATGCCAGTATTTGCGGCAAATCTGCGATCTGTAGCGGCCGCAAATCGAGCGAAGGATCGGCAGTCGGCCTGTTTATTTCATTTGACATAAAATCAATATGAGACGGCGACATGCGATGCCACCTGTCTCGCGATATTCCTATTATTTTTTCAAGGCGTTGAGAATCTCGATCAGCTTGCTATCTCGGTAGCGCAGCAGCTGTTCAAAGGACTGCCCGTCTTTGGCCACCTGCGTCCCTTCGACCATGCGCGCCTTCAACGCCGGCGTCATGACGGGATTGCCGAGATCGGCCATCCAGGTTTGCATGGCGGGCTGCAGATGATCGATCAAATGCGACAGGCCGCGTTGCCCGCCAGCCAGGTCAAACACCATTTGCGGACCGAAAATGGCCCAGCGCAAACCCGGGCCCTGGCTCATCGCCGCATCGATATCGGCAACGCTCGCCACATTCTCGTTGACCAGGTGCATGACCTCGCGCCACACCGCCGCTTGCAGACGGTTGGCGATATGCCCGGTGATTTCCCGATTCAGACGGACCGGATACTTGCCGATATCGCGATAAAACGCCAGCGTGCGCTGGATCGTCGCTTCGCTGGTTTGCTCGCCGCCAACCACCTCGACCAGCGGGATCACATGTGGTGGATTAAAAGGATGCCCCAGCACGCAGCGCTGCGGATGGCGGCATTGCGATTGCATGCGGCTGACCAACAGGCCCGAGGAACTGGAAGCGAGAATCGCGTGTTCGGGCGCAATCGCATCCATCCTGGCGAACAGATCGATCTTGAAGTCTTCACGTTCCGGCGCATTTTCCTGGACGAAATCCACGCCTTCCAAGGCTTTATCCAGGTCGGGCTCGAAGCGCAGGTTGTGGCGAAACGCTTCGTCTCCGACCTGCCCCAGTTCACGCAGCGTCAGCCAGGCCGAATCAATCAGCGTCTGCGTATTGCGCTCGGTGTCCGGCACCGGATCCGACACCACGACATGATAGCCATGCGCGAGAAACAGGGCAGCCCAGCTGCTGCCGATGGTGCCGGCGCCGACAACGCCAATGGTTCGAATCTTATCGTTCATCTTCAATATATGCTTTGGAATGGATCAATAAGGGGAGCCCATGGGGCTCCCCGCAACGATGCTGCCAAGGATACGGCGCAACGACTACCAACTGCGCACGCGCCCTGTGTCCACATGTACGAACTGATCTTTCGGATAATAGCCGACACCACCCAGCGCCAGTGCTTTCGCCGCATCGCGCAGCTCATCCAGAGGCACGCCCTGCAGCCGGATATCCATTGCCTGGCCCACCATATGCAGGCTGCGCTTGGCCACGCCGCCACCGCGCGTATTGCGCAGGCGCTCGTTGGTGTGTGGATCGCGATAGCCCGAAATGACCTGCACAGGCACATCGGTATTCAAGGACAGGCGTATTTTGTTGACCAGATCGAACAGCGTCGGATCCATGCGCCCGACCACTCCCGAGTAATGATCCCGCAGGAAATGGTTCAGGCGCAGTATCGCCGCCGGAATGTACTGCTCGCCATCGGCATAGGCCAGCGTGATTTTCTCGTTGGTATGCAGATTATCGAGGGAGAGCTGCCTGAAACCGCCCGCGATATTGGCGCGGGCGTTGTTGCCTATCGAGAACATCGCGCCGGCAACGAGCAGCGAGGAATGTTTTATGAACTTTCGTCGTGAATGGGGTGGCGTTAACGTCATACCTGACTGGCTCCTGAAAAATTACGAGGCAGGCGGGATGTTACGTGCGGCGGCCATTTTCTTGATGGCCGCGTCCAGCAGTTTATCCTGTCCGTAAATGTCGGCAAAAAAGTGGATTTTATTGTTTTTGACCACCACCGTACTATAACCCAAGACAACGGGAACCGGTTCCAATACCTTGATTGTTTTGGATTTTTTCGCCGACATTGCGCTTTCTATGGCGTTTGCCGTCCATTCTGGTTGTTTTTCCAACACAAACTGCGCCAGTTGCACCGGCTGTTCCACGCGAATGCAACCGTGGCTCAGATCGCGCCGGCTACGGTCGAACAATTGGGTGCTGGGGGTATGGTGCAGATAGATCGCATCGCTGTTGGGGAAAATGAACTTGATATCCCCCAATGAATTGCGCGGCCCCGGCCGCTGGCGGATCCGCGCCTGTCCGGCCAGCACAGCGTTCAGATTGGCATCGCTGACCGACTGCGAAACTTGCCCCGACTGGGTCACGAATTCAAAGCCTTGGCGGTCCAGGTAGCCGGGATCGCGCCGCAGGCGCGGGATCAGCTCCTTGCGGGAAATGGAGATCGGCACGTTCCAGTACGGGCTGAATTCAATCTTGCTGACCAGGCCGTCGAACAGGGGGGTGCTGGTATCGAAGGAGCGGCCAACGATGACTTTCATTTCAATGATGTTCTCAACCTTGTCTCCCCGGATATGGTAGGCGCGCAGCACAAACTCCGGCACATTCACGACGATGCGCCGGGCGCCTTCCAGCAGCGGCGTCCAGCGCAGCCGTTCCATGCTGATCTGAATCTGGCGAATGCGGTCAATCGGGCGCACGTTCAGTTGCTGCAGGGTACCGCGGCCCAATACGCCGTCAGATTGCAAACCGTGGCGCTCCTGGAAGCTTTTGACGCCCGCCATGACCGTTGTGTCATAGATCGGCCGGGGCGGCGTCCCTTGTGGCAGATCGCCCAGCAGAACCAGGCGCTCGACCAACGCCGGCATGCCCGTGTATGGCTGGCCTTCGGTCAGCTTGCCGCCAGGCACGGCCGGCAACGGCGTGGCAAGAGAAGGATTCTTATCCAGTTCCCGGTACACGGCCAGCGCCTTCATGAGGGAGTTGTACATGGGTATGCGGTCGGTCATCGCCTTGACGCCCGCTTTCAAGTTGCCATTATGGATCGCCGAGGAAAGGAACAGGTCGGCATCCTCATCGGTAAAGCGGGGCTTATCATAACGATTCTTGATCAGCGACGGATTGATGCGCCCGTTCTTGAGGAACTTCACGTAGGTCCGCATTTGCGTCGTCAGTTCCTGATCGAAGCGCGCAAGCTCCTCTGCGGAAGCCGCGTAGCCGACGCGCTCCAGGTCGGCCTTAAGCTTGGCCACATGGAACCAGCGCGGGTCCAGGCCATGTTGATCGGCAGAAGCCAGCAATGCCAGCGCATCCTTGGCCTGATCGACCGGACGGCCATCTTCGATCCAGGAAACCCTGGGCGCCTCGAACGTAGCCTCGCCGAAGTTTTGCGGCAAAGTAAAGCCGGTTTCGGGCACGGTAAAGGGTGCCGCAGTCGATTCACTGGTGTTTTGGGCCTGGGAGGTAGCGGCCAGCGCCAAGGAAAGCATGACGGCAGACAGCGCTTTGGTTAACTTCATAAATTGATCTCACCCGATATTGATGCGATTCGCGCGGCATGGATACGCCGCGCGCATGTGTGCCGGCCGCCGGCAGCAGGGCTTGCCGGCAACTTGTTCTCCATCCCTCTGGGCGTGGAGCGAGGCACAGGCTAGAGCGTTGCCTTGAAGAATTCGACAGTACGCGTGCGGGCCAGTTCACTGGCCACCGGATCAAAAGAACCACGTTGATCGCAGCCGAAACCATGATCGGCATCGTAGGTGCAGATATCGACGTCGGGCTGTGCCTTTCGGATCGCCTCGACATCCGCGGCGGGAATGGACTTGTCCCGATCGCCGAAATGCATTTGCACAGGGCAGCGCGCTTTTTCATTTCGCAATTCCGCGATACCGGCGCCATACCAGCAGGAAGCGGCCGAAAACTGGGAACTGCGGCAAGCAGCTACCCACGTCAGGGTGCCGCCCCAGCAAAAGCCGACCACACCGATTTTTTTCTGGGTGGACATGGCTGCCGCCGCCGCTTCGATATCCAGCAGCGCCTGTTCATAGCTGACCGCTGCCTTCAATGCCTTGCCGCGGTCGATATCCGCGGCGGCGTAGCCCAGTTCGATGCCGGGCTGAACCCGATCGAACAGCGCGGGCGCGATGACGCGATACCCCTTGGCGGCGTAGAAGTCGCAGACATCACGGATGTGACTGTTAACACCAAAGATTTCCTGCAGTACGACAATGGCATTCTCTGCGTCCTCGGGGCCGGCAACATATGCCTGCAAAGTATGGCCGTCGGCGGCAGTGAGCGTGATATTCATAGCGTTGCATCCTTTCAAATTGGCACTGGAAACTTGATCTGTCTATCTGTCTGTCTTATTGTACCTGCTGCACCGGTCTTCTGCCTTCCACCAGCAGGGGGTTGTTCGCAATGATGTCGCACAGATGCTCCGAGAGCATGACAATGCGTTTGAGCCGCTTGAGCTCTTCATGATAATAGATCCAGAAACTGCGCCTGATCCCGATGCGATCCTGCAAAATAGGCACCAGTTGTGGATTCTGGCCCGCCAGGAAACAGGGCAGGATCGCCAGACCGTGCCCTTGCAGACAACTGTAATACTGGGCGATCACGCTGGTGCTTTTGATGACTGGCTTGGTGAACGGCAGAATATCCTCAAGATATCGCAATTGCTCGCTGAAGAGCAACTCGTCGACATAGCTGATAAAGCGATGCTTGCGCAAATCCGCCACATCCCCGATGCCGCCATAACGCTCGAAATACGCCTGCGTGCCATATAGCAACAAGGTGTAATCGGTCAGCTTGCGGGTCACGTAGGGTCCCCGGGCCGGTCGCTCGATCGTGATGGCGATATCGGCTTCGCGCCGCGTGAGGCTGACAAAGCGCGGCACCGGTAGTACATCTATCGTCATGTCCGGATACTGACTCTGGAACTGCGCGCACAGCGGCGCGATCACGCAGGCGCCGAAGGCCTCGGTGGCGGCAACCCGGACATGGCCGGAAGGACTCTGGCTCACACCCTGTATCTGCTCCTGGGCATTGTAGAGATGGGTCTCCATCTGCTCGGCATGGGTCAGAAACTGCTGTCCGGAACGTGTCAGGGTAAATCCCGAGGTGCGCGACTTTTCAAATAAAGGTTGCCCCAGCGCCGCCTCCAGGTGGCGGATGCGGCGCGTCACGGTCGTATGCTCTACCCCCAGGCGAGCCGCTGCGGCGCTGGCTCTCTGCGTTCTGGCCACTTCCAGGAAATAGCGAATGTCGTCCCAATCCGGCATGCTGCTAGGCTCTTTCTTCATCACGTCTTGTTGTGCAAAAATAAACATCAAATGTGCATTTATTCTATTGCATAATTGATTTATACACATCAAACTTAGAGCGTTTTGCAGACAAAACGAAACAACTATTACAAGATTCAGGAGACTTCTATGTTGATCAGGAACACCGTACTGGCGGCTGCGGCCTGCCTGTCGCTGAACGCCTGGGCTGCGCCCCAGGTAAAAATCGGCGTGCTCACCGACATGTCCGGCACCTATGCCTCCATGGGCGGCGCGGGCTCGGTCGCGGCCGCGCAACTGGCGATCGATGATTGCCTGGCGGGCGCATGCAAGGGCATGAATATTGAACTGCTATCGGCCGACAACCAGAACAAGGCGGATGTCGGCGCCGCCAAGGCTCGGGAATGGTTCGACCGCCAGGGCGTGACGGCGATCGCCGACCTGACCAATTCCGCGGTGGCCCTGGCCGTGCAGAATGTCGCCAAGGAGAAAAACCGCATTGCCCTGTTTTCCGGTCCGGCGACCACGGCGCTGACCAATAAGTCCTGCTCGCCTGTCGGCTTTCACTGGATGTTCGATACCTATTCCCAATCGGTTGGCGGCGCCAAGGCGACGGTACAGGCTGGTGGAAAATCCTGGTTCTTCCTGACCGTGGACTATGCCTTCGGCCATTCTCTGGAAGCCGATACGGCCAAGATGGTCGAAAAGCTGGGCGGCAAGACCGTCGGCCAGGTACGCCATCCGCTGAACAACAGCGACTTCGCCTCTTTCCTGCTGCAGGCGCAAAGCAGCAAAGCGCAGGTCGTGGCGCTGGCCAATGGCGGCCAGGATACCGTCAACGCCGTGAAACAGGCCAAGGAATTCGGCATCGCCACCAGCGACCAACGTCTGGTTGCCCTGCTGATTTTCCTGTCCGACCTGCGCGCGCTGGGTAACGAGAACGCGCAAGGCCTGACCTATGTCGACGGCTTCTATTGGGATTTCGACGATGGCACCCGTCAGTGGTCGGACCGCTTTGCCAAAGCCTTCAAGGGGCTCAAGCCCACCATGACCCAGGCCGGGGTGTACTCCAGCGTGCTGCACTATCTCAAGGCGGTCGCCGCCGCGGGCACCACGGATGGAGACAAGGTAGCGCAGGAAATGCGCAAGCTGCCCATCCAGGACCCGATCATGCGCAACGCGTCGATCCGCGACGATGGTCGCGTGATCCACGATATGTATCTGTATGAAGTCAAGAAACCCGATGAAAAGAAAAGCGAGTGGGATTACTCGAAACTCCTCGCCACCATTCCCGCACAGGAGGCCTTCATGCCCCTGTCCGACTCAACCTGCCCTCTTGTGAAAAAATAAGGATTCAAGCAATGACTGCCATTCCAAATGTTCCCTTGCTGATCAACGGCCAAAAGGTCCAGTCCAAAGCCACCGAATGGCTGGACGTCCTCAATCCGGCCAACCAGGAAGTCGTCGCGCGCGTGCCGATGGCACCGATCTCCGAAGTTGACGAAGCCATCGCCAGCGCCAAGGAAGCGTTCAAGACCTGGCGCAACACCAGCCAGGGCGCGCGCATGCGCGTCATGCTCAAATTGCAGCAACTGGTGCGCGAAAACACCACCAAGCTGGCTGAATTGATTACCCTGGAGCACGGCAAGACCCTGCCCGATGCCGAAGGCGAAGTCGGCCGCGGTCTGGAAGTCATCGAGCACGCCTGCTCCATTGTCAGCATGCAATTGGGCGAGTATGCGGAAAACGCCGGCACCGGCATCGATGTCTACACGCTGATCCAGCCGCTGGGGGTGTGCGCCGGCATCACGGCCTTCAATTTTCCCGTCATGCTGCCCTGCTTTATGTTTCCCATCGCCGTCGCCAGCGGCAATACTTTCGTGCTGAAACCGTCGGAGCAGGACCCCAGCGCCTCGCTTTTCCTGGCCGAGCTGGCGCTGCAGGCCGGGTTGCCGCCCGGCGTGCTGAACGTGGTGCATGGCGGGCCCGACGTCGCCAATCGCCTGTGCGAACATCCGGATATCAAGGCGGTGTCGTTCATCGGCTCATCCCACGTCGGCACGCAGATCTACCAGCGTGCCTCCAATGCCGGCAAGCGCTGCCAGGCCATGATGGGCGCGAAAAACCATTGTGTAATCCTGCCCGACGCGGACAAGGAAGTCGCGTTGAACCAATTGGTCGGCGCTGCTTTTGGCGCCGCCGGCCAGCGCTGCATGGCGACATCGGTCGCGGTCATGGTCGGCGAATCCAAGGCATGGATCGACGAGTTCCTGGAGAAATCCAGGAAACTCAAGGTCAACGCGGGCAGCGACCGCAAGGCCGACTTGGGGCCGCTGGTTTCGCCACGCGCCAAGCAGCGCGTGGCGCAGCTCATCCAGAGCGGCGTCGATGAAGGCGCTTCACTGATCCTGGACGGCCGCGATCTCCAGGTCCAGGGCTACGAAAACGGCAATTTCATCGGCCCGACCATTTTTACCGACGTCAAGGACAGCATGGCCATTTATCGCGAAGAAATCTTCGGGCCGGTGCTGTGTATCGTTTGCGTCGATACCCTGGAAGAAGCCATTGAATTCGTCAACCGCAATCCCAATGGCAACGGCGTCGCGGTCTTCACCCAGAGCGGCGGCAATGCCCGCTACTTCCAGAACAATATCGATGTCGGCCAGATCGGTATCAACATTCCCATTCCCGTCCCCGTTGCCTGGTTCAGTTTCACCGGCTCGCGCGGCTCCAAGCTGGGCGACCTGGGTCCCAACGGCAAGCAGGCGCTGATGTTCTGGACCCAGACCAAGTCCATTACGGCGCGCTGGGCTTCACACGATACCGGCGTCAACACCACGATCGCGCAAAAATAACGCGCGGCAACCCCTTGGCCACGCCGGCTTGCGCCGCGCCGCCAAGGGGTTTCACTTGGACACATTTTCTCATAGGGAATTATTCATATTCATGCAACAATATGGTCATAAACTATTCGCGTGACCACTATTGCCAAGGAACGTATGAATAAGAATATCGACCTGATCTACTTCAATGCGGGCGGCGGGCACCGCGCCTCGGCCCGGGCACTGGAGGCAGTGCTCAAGCACTCCCACCCCCACTGGAATGTCAGGCTGGTCAACTTGTTCGAAGTCCTGGACTCGAAACAGGTCTACAAGCGGGTCACCGGCGTCGCACCCGAAGAATTCTACAATCGACAGCTAGCCAAGGGCTGGACCATGGCCATGACGCCAGAGTTGCGCATCCTGCAGGCCTTTATCCGGCTTACTCACCAGGTCATGATACGGCGGCTGCAGGAGCACTGGATTGAAACCGAACCAGACCTGGTCGTTTCGCTGGTTCCGAATTTCAATCGCGCCATGTATGAAAGTCTGGTGTCCTCCCTGCCCGGCGTACCGTATGTTACTATCCTGACCGATCTGGCCGACAATGCCCCCCATTTCTGGATCGAGAAGAACCAGCAGCAGCATTTCATTTGTGGTACCGACAAAGCCGTGGAGCAGGCGCTGGCCGCCGGCCATCCGGCAAGCCATGTGCACCCTAGTTCGGGCATGCTCCTGCACCCCAATTTTTATAGCAAACCCGATATAAACCGGCGCGAGCAACTGCAGCAAGCCGGGTTCGATCCGGACAAGCCGGTAGGCCTGGTCATGTTCGGCGGCCATGGCTCCAAAACCATGCTGAAAATCGCCAGGCAGCTTTCAGATGTGCAGATGATCTACATCTGCGGACACAACGCCGCCCTGGCAAAGCGGATCGGCCGCCTGCAAACCCGGGCGCACAAGCTGGTCGAAGGCTTCACGACGCAAATGCCGGTTTTCATGGAAATGGCCGACTTCTTCATCGGCAAGCCGGGCCCGGGCAGCATCAGCGAAGCGATCCGCAAGGAGATGCCGGTCATCGTCGTCAGCAATAAATGGACCATGATCCAGGAGCGCTACAACGGCGAATGGATCACCCGCAACGGCCTGGGCATTGTGCTCAAGAGCTTCAAGAATACCCACGAGGCGGTCCACCAGCTCCTGGACAAGCTGGACGAATACAAGGCCAATGTCAGGCGGCAGGACAACCAGGCGGTTTTCGAAGTTCCGGACATATTGGAAGGCATCCTGCGGCAGAGCGAGCAGGCGCAGATGCGCCCCATGGCCGACATCGGCGCCTAGCCGTCCTCCCCGACCATGACGCCGAAGACAAGCCCGCTAGCGCCAGGTCATGGGAATATTCAGATTCAGGTTGACCGACCCGCTATCGCTGCGCACGGCGCGCTGCGCTTTCAGGCGCAGCAGCAGCGACTTGAGCTGGAAGCTATGCTCCAGGCCGAATTGCTGCTCGGACTGCCCGCTCATCACATGCGTGTTTTCCACGAGCCCTGAAATCTGCGCGCGCGTGTTCAACGGATAGCTCAGCTTGAGCTGATTGCGCACGGCGCGATCGCTCAGGGGATCCTGCGATAATCGGGATAAATCCATATAATGCGCACTGGTCAGTTCATTGGAAAACTGCAACGATGCCAGGTCGAACACCTTGGCCCGATAGGCCAGCATGGAGCGCCAACTGGCGTGGTCCTGGTATCTGCCTGCGTTGACAGTCAGCCGCAGGTCGCCCAAATCATCCATGGCATAGCTGGTGCCCAGGCCGATATTTTTCATGGAACGCGCCAGTTGCACCTGGCTGTCTATCGAGGCGTCATCGCTCAAGCCATACCGCAAGGCCGTATTGGCCGCGCCAGATCCAAAACTGAAGCTTGGATTGTCGGCGGCATTGGCCGAATAGTCCATGGCTCCCGCCGTCGTGCTGTATGAGAGCTGATTGCTGCCCAGGAACCAGCTATCCTGCACGCTGGCCGGCGCCTGGCTCAGTTGGATGCCGCCGATCCGGAACCCCGGCTGATAAACGTTGGACACCTGATTGGAGCCGAGGGAAATATGACTGTTGTCTTCGGTCGTCAGGCTCCATGCCCGGGTGCCGGTCGTGAAATTGCGCGCCGGCTTGAAGGCCAATCGCGATGATCGCGCCTGCTGCCCACTCCCGCCCTGTCCGTCATCTGGCACGACGATCTGGGGTTCGTACTGGTATTTTTCCCAATTATCCAGGCCCCGTAACGCATCCTCGGTTAGGAGTTGCTCCAGGGGAATGGCTTCGCCCGGCAGGGGCAACGGGTTGGGTTCGTCGACCGGCAGCAGAATGATCTTGTTTTTTTCGAGGTCGAAAGGCCAGGCGGGCTCTGTGCCGGATACGACAAGCGACGCCGCTGGCTCATCTGCCGCCGCCCGGTGATCTTCGTATAACGGGTATGTGACAGTCTGGGCAACCAGCGGCGGCGCGCGCAATAACAACAGAGAAATCAGAAAGGCGACGTGTATCCGCAAAATCAAACCGGTGGCATATCATGAACGATAAAGGTTCAGTATAAACCACCGGCGTGACAGGTTTGGTATCTCAGAAACGTTTTCGCAAACCCACGAGGGCATTTTTGAAAACGGATAAGTCCACGCCGACGCCGACGAAGCTGACCCCCATATCGAGGTAACGCTGCGCATCCTCGGGGACGACCGCCAGGATCCCGGTCGCCTTGCCGGCGGCCTGCGTGACTTCATGAATATGGCGGATCGCCTCCTGCACCTCGGGATGATTCGGCTGCCCAAGATGCCCATAGGCCGCGGACAAGTCGGAGGGGCCGATAAAGACGCCGTCGACACCCTCGACCCCGGCGATCTCGGCCGCCGCCTCCACCCCCGCCCGGCTTTCGATCTGCAGGATGACGCCGATATGCTGGTTCACCTGCTTGAAATAGTCCGGCTCGGTCCCATAGGCGCTGGCGCGGGTCATGCCGGCTGCGCCACGCACCCCTTCCGGCGGATAACGGGTCGCGGCCACCGCATATTCGGCCTCTTGCTTCGATTCGATAAATGGAATCAGCAGATTATAAAAACCAATGTCCAGATACTGCTTGATCAGCGTCTGGTCATTGACCGGCGGACGGCCTATGGCCGCGCTGTCGCTGGCGTTGAGCGCCTGCAGCTGGCTCATGAGCAGGGGAATATCGTTGGGCGCGTGCTCGCCGTCGACGACCAGCCAGTCATAGCCGCAGACGCTGGCCAGCTCGGCCAGCGTGGGATGCGCCGTACTGAGCCACAAGCCCAGCAGCCGCTCTCGCGCCAGCAGGCGCTGGCGGAACGTATTGGGAATTTGCAATTTCATGTTGGGATCGCTCTGTCGACTCAGATGCCCGCCATCAGCATGTACTTGATTACCAGATAATCGTCAATGCCGTAATGCGAACCCTCGCGGCCCAGGCCCGACTGCTTGACCCCGCCAAAAGGTGCCACTTCATTCGAAATCAGGCCGGTGTTGATGCCAACGATACCATATTCCAGTTGCTCCGCCACGCGCCAGACACGGCCCAGGTCACGGGCGTAGAAATAGGCCGCCAGTCCGAACTCGGTATCGTTCGCCATGGCGATCACTTCCTCGACCGTCTCGAATTTGAAGACCGGCGCGAGCGGGCCGAACGTTTCCTCGCGCGCGAACGCCATGTCCTGCGTTGCATCGGCGACCACAGTAGGCTCGAAGAACAGGCCGCCCAGCTTGCTGCGCTTGCCGCCGGTCAGGACCTTGGCCTTGTGCGCCAGCGCGTCGCTGATATGCGCCTCGACTTTCTCCACGGCTTTTTCATCGATCAAGGGACCAATCTGCACGCCCTTGCCTGTGCCATCGCCCACTTTCAGTTTTTCCACCGCGGCGACCAGCTTCTTGGTGAATTCCTTGTATACACCTTTCTGCACATAAATCCGGTTGGCGCAAACGCAAGTCTGCCCGGCATTGCGGTATTTGGAAATCATCGCGCCCTCGACCGCCGCGTCGATGTCGGCATCGTCAAACACGATGAAAGGCGCGTTGCCGCCCAATTCCATGGAGACCTTCTTGATCGTGCTGGCCGACTGCTCGATCAGGAGACGGCCCACCTCGGTAGAACCGGTGAAGCTGACCTTGCGGACCAGCGGATTGGTGCATAGCTCCGTGCCGATTTCGGATGAATTGCCGGTCACCAGGGAGAGCACGCCCGCGGGGATGCCGGCCTGCTCGGCCAGGTCCACCAGCGCCAGCGCCGTCAGCGGCGTCTGCGACGCCGGCTTGATGACAACGGTGCATCCGGCGGCCAGCGCGGGCCCGACCTTGCGCGTAATCATGGCTGCGGGGAAATTCCATGGCGTGATCGCCGCGCACACCCCGATCGGTTCCTTGGTCACGACAATGCGCTGCGTGGTCTGCGGCGCGGGAATCGTATCGCCGTATACGCGCTTGCCTTCTTCGGCAAACCACTCGATGAACGAGGCGGCATAGGCGACTTCTCCCTTGGCTTCGGGCAGCGGCTTGCCCTGCTCCGATGTCATGATCAGCGCCAGGTCATCGACGTTTTCATTGATAAGCTCGAACCAGCGGCGCAGCATGGCCGAGCGGGCTTTCGCCGTCAGCGCGCGCCAGGCGGGCCAGGCCGCGTTGGCCGCCTTGATGGCGGCGGCGGTCTCCTTTTTACCCAGCCTGGGCACCGTGCCGACCCGTTTTCCCGTGGCCGGATTGGTGACCTCGATAACCTCCTTGCCCGAGACCCACTTACCGTTGATATAACATTTGTCTTTCAGCAAGCCAGGATTGTTAAGCTTCATGTCTATGTACTCCTTGTATCTGTTTTTGTTGATTCGCTGTCGTGACGACGATTATGCAAAGAGTACCATATCCGGGTGCCATGCTTGGGCAAAAGCGATGGATACGTGTGCGGCAACGCAGCCACCAGCGCTGCGGTATAAACCGCAGGTAAAAACCGTACTCAACGATTGATCGCAATCGTTCGCTGGCAAAGCCCTTACAATAGCCTATTGCCGACACAACCCAATAACGAGCCGTCATGATAGTTTCGCTTCTACTGGTGCTCGCCTGCTATTTTTGCGGCAGCGCGATCGCCGACATCCTGCCCGCACCGGTGCCGGGGCCAATTATCGGCCTGCTGTTGCTGCTGCTGGTATTGCGAATCAAGCCCGCCTTGCTGACCCCCATGGCCAAGCACGTTCCGCCCTTGCTTTCCCACCTGACGCTGCTGTTTCTGCCGGCCACCGTCGGCATTATGGCCAGCTATACGTTGCTCGAAGGCTACTGGACGGCGATCATTATCGCTATCGCGGCCAGCACGCTGCTATCGCTGCTGGTCGGCGTCGCGGTATTCCGGCTGGTGGACAAACGCCGCTGACCATAACCTTAACCACACTACGCTGACTGGACTTGCTGTGTTCATTTTTATCGGACTCTTCCTGACCATTGCCGTTTACATCCTGGCATCCTGGCTGTTCAATCGCAGCGGCCACTTTCCGCTATGTAATCCGGTGCTTGTTTCCACAACGCTGATTATCCTGATCCTGCGCCTGGTCCATATCGACTATCCAACCTATATGCAAGGCGCAAAATATATTTCGATGCTGCTTGGCCCTGCAACAGTCGCGCTAGCCGTGCCGATCGCCATGCAGGCGCGCAAAATCCGCCAGCGCCTGGGGCCCATCGCGCTCGCCCTGGCTTCTGCGTCACTCACGGCCATGGTGTCCTGCATTGGCCTGGCCTGGCTGCTTGGCGCAGATAAAAAAATCCTGGCCGGCCTTGCCGTCAAGGCCGCGACAATGCCCATCGCCCTGGAGGTCAGCCATTCGCTTGGTGGCGTGGCCGCATTGACCGCCGCCTTCGTTTTCTTTACCGGCATCCTGGGCGCAACGCTTGGCCCCTTCCTGTTCGAATGGATGAAAATCCGGCGCGACGACATGCGCGGCCTTGCCATGGGCGTCACCTCGCACGCCATTGGCACGGCCACCGAATTCAAGCATAGCCAGGAAGCCGGCTCTTACGCGAGCCTGGGAATGAGCTTGAACGGCATATTTACCGCCATTGTGGTGCTGACGCTCTATTTCGCGTTTTTTTCCTGATACTGTCGCGCTCAGGCGCCAGCCTCGCTCCATCCAATGCCGCCGCCCTGGCGGCGCGCCGTCTTAACGATCACGGCTATCCAGCAGGATCGTCACCGGCCCATCATTGAGCAGCGATACTTTCATATCGGCACCAAATATCCCCACCGGCACCGGTTTGCCCAATGCGACGGATAATCCCGCGACAAAATCATCAAAAAACGGTCGGGCATCCTCCGGCCGCGCGGCGGCGATATAGGAAGGTCGATTGCCCTTGCGGGTCTCCGCCAGCAGCGTAAATTGGCTGACCGCCAGGATGTCGGCGTGCACATCCTTGACCGACAAATTCATGACACCGCTTTCATCATCGAAAATCCGCAAGGCAACGATCTTGCGCTGCAAGTACTCGCTGTCCTCGCGCGTATCCTCGCGACCGATGCCGACCAGCAGCAGCAATCCTTTTCCAATGCGAGCCACTTCTTCTTGCGCCACCTTCACATTGGCATGGCTGACCCGCTGCACAACCACTTTCATATTTCAGACTCGCTCCAGCACTTTCGTTTCAAAGGACGCGGGCGCAACCACTTCAAGCATTTCAAGATCCGCGCTATGGCGGATTTCGCGGTGACGGATACCCGGCGGTTGATAGACGGAATCATCCTTTTCCAGCCTCACGATGCCGTGGTTTTCATATTCGAATTCCACCCAGCCCTGCAATACGTACACGAATTGAAAATCCAGCCGATGCAGGTGCGGCGTGCCGGATGCGTCATGGCCGGCCAATGCGCGAATGACGTGCACGGAGAACGCCCCCCCGGTCGCTTGCGCGACGCCCAGGTCGCGATATTCGAAAAATTCACGCAAGCCGGCATCGAAAACGGCATGCTTGCGCTGCGTGATCACCGGCGCCAGCCGCGCGCCACCGCCTGTGGCCGCCTGCTCGCCTGCCGGTGCCACATCCGCTTTTGCCGCAGCGTGCTCCGGTTCCCCGGCTGCTTTCTTTACCTGTGCCATCCTCCGCCTCCTGATCTGTTTTCAATCTTGACCCGCAAGCCCCGCTCGCTGGTGAGCGCGGCAACGCGCTCGGCATCGTAATCAGTAGCCGTTACTGCGGGTCACTTCGCCGGTAATCGGCTTGCCCTGCATCGCGTCGTTCAGTTTAGCGCGGATTTGCGCCAGGGCCAGCAAATGATTGGTCGGCCCCGAGATATGCGGCGTAAGGGTAATGGCCGGGTGCATCCAGAACGGATGATCGGCGGGCAACGGTTCGGTGCGCGTCACATCCAGCACGGCGCGCGAGAGTTGACCGCTGTCAAGCAACGGGATCAGTGCCTCTTCCACCAGGTGCTCGCCGCGCCCAATGTTGATCAATACGGCACCCGCCGGCAATTGGCTTAACAATTGGCGATCCAAAATATTGCGGGTCGCGTCGGTCAGCGGCAGGACATTGATCAGAATGCGGCTGGCCGCCAGAAACGCACCCAGCTGCTCCTGCCCCGCATAGCCCGTCACGCCGTCGATAGGCTTCCCGCTGCGCGACCAGCCGGACACGCGGTACCCCAGCTGGCTCAGCGTATTGGCGATGCGTGCGCCGATGACGCCCGTCCCCATCACGCCGACCGGCCAGGCCTGCACCGGTTCATGGATCTCCGGCTGCCATCGCCGCTCGGCCTTATGCTGTTCATAGGCGGCGAAACCGCGCGTGATGGACGACACGTAATACACCACGTACTCGATCATGGTATTGGCCAGCCCGGCATCTTCCAGCCGGATAATCCTGGCGCTTTCCCTCATGCCGGGCTGGCGTAGAATCGCATCGACGCCGGCACCCATATTGAACACCAGATCCAGCGCCGGATACCGCTCGAATAGTGCGGCGGGCGGGCGCCAGACAATGGCTGCACGGACATCGGTACGTGGGCCGCCAGCGTCAGGCGAAAAAATATGGGCTTGCAAATCGGGGAAATGCTGCTGAATCAATGCCAGCCATTTTTCGGCCCCCCTGGGGTTTTCCGAAGCGAGTACAACGGGAATCATCTCTTTTCCTGCCTTTGAAACAAATGGAATCCGGCCCTAGCTGCGGCTGTCCAGATAGCGGTACCAACCAATCAGCGCGCCGACGTAGAGCTTGCGCAGGCCATAGAAGGGCAACCGACGGATCGGCGTAAAGGGCACCGGCAATACCGCCTCGTCGCCACTGAGCAAGTACGAAGCCAGCGCCTTGCCCATGGCACTCTGCAAGCCCACGCCGCGCCCCTGGCAACCGATATTGAGCACCAGGCCCGGTTCCGGTTGATGCAGGTGCGGCATGTAGTCCTCGGTCACCGATACGCGGCCGCACCAATAATACTCGAAAGGGATCCCTTTCAACTGCGGATATAACAGCGTAATGGCCTTTTTCAGGTGGTCCCAGTCCTGCTTGCCACGCGGCTCGCGAAACGGGCCGCGCCCGCCCATCAGGAATCGCCCGGTATGATCCTTGCGGAAATACAGCAGCAGATTGCGGGTATCGGACACGGGCTGCCCTTGCGGCAGAATCGTGCGCGCGATGTCCTCGGGCAACGGCGCAGTGGCCACCTGGTAGGTATTGGGATCGACCACCGTTTCCTTGAGATTCTTCCAGACGCCGTCGCTATAGGCATTGGCGCATACCACGACACGCCGCGCCTGAATGCGATGTTGCTTGTCAGTGATGGCGACCCACTGCCCGCCCTGCTTCTGCAAGGCTTGTACGGGGGTCTGGGTATGCACTGTCGCCCCGGCCTCGATCGCCGCCCGGCCCAGTTCCCTGACGTAGCTCAACGGCTGCAGCGATCCGCCGCGCTCATCGAACCAGCCACCATGGTACTGATCGCTGCCCAGCAGATCGGCGACCTCCGCTTTTGACAGGGGACGCACTGGCGCACCCTCCTTTTCCCAGTCGGCGACGCGGCGCTGCACCAGGGCCAGCGACGATGCCGAGTGCGCGGGCTGAATCCAGCCGTTGCGTGTATGCGGTACGTTCAGTTTATAAGTGTCGATCAGCGAAAACACCGTGCTGACCGTTGCGTTGGCGAAATCGATCAGTTGGCGGCCACGTTGCTGTCCATAGGCGGCCAGCAATTCCGACGGATCTTTCTTCAGGCCCGGTACCAGTTGCCCGCCATTGCGGCCGGAGCCGCCAAAGCCGATCTCCCTGGCATCCACCACCATGCAATTGGCACCTTCTCTGGCCAGGTGCAGCGCCGTGCTCAACCCGGCATACCCGGCGCCGATAATCAGCGTATCGACATCGACCGAAGCGGCCAGCGCCGTGGTGGCCGGAGGGGTGACGGCGGTGTCGTGCCACAAGGCGGGAGACAAGGGAAACCTGCTATCGGGAAACATGACGGTCCTTGATGAAAAGTGAAATATTTCAGAATGGATGCAAGACGCGGCGCAGGAAATCCTGGGTTCGCGGATGTTTCGGCGCGTTCAGCAATTCGGTGGCTTTGCCTTCCTCGACAATCACGCCATGGTCGAAGAACAGTACCCTGTCGGCCACTTCCTTGGCGAAAGCCATTTCGTGGGTGACCACCACCATGGTCATGCCCGCCTTGGCCATATCGGCCATGACATTGAGCACTTCGCCCACCAACTCCGGGTCCAATGCCGAGGTCGGCTCATCGAACAGGATAGCCTGCGGTTCCATGGCCAGCGCGCGTGCGATCGCGACGCGCTGCTGCTGTCCGCCGGAAAGCTGTTGCGGGTAGGCGTTGAGCTTATCGGCCAGCCCGACTTTCTCCAGGTAGCTCGCGGCGGCTTCCCGCGCCTGGGCACGCGCCACGCCCTTGACATAGACCGGGCCCTCCATGACGTTCTCGAGAGCCGTGCGGTGCGGAAACAGATTGAAGCGCTGGAACACCATGGACACTTCCTGCCGTATCCGACGCAGGTGGTCGCTCTTATGGTCCACGACTTTATCGTCGATGCTGATGCGCCCTTCCTCGTAGGTTTCCAGACCATTGATACAGCGCAGGATCGTGGATTTCCCCGATCCCGACGGTCCGACGATACAGACCACTTCGCCATTATCGATATGGGCATCCACGCCGCGCAGCACATGGTTCTTGCCAAAATGCTTGTGAACATTTTCCAGTTTAATCATGCTTTCCTGGTCCGTTTTTCAAGATACTTCACCAGAAAGATCAGCGGCATGCACATGACCAGATACATCAGCGCCACCATGGTAAAGACCGTGATATTGTCGAAATTGGAGGTTGCCAGCAGCTTGCCCTGCATGGCCAGCTCGGCAACGGTAATGGTTGATGCCTGGGAGGAATCCTTCAGCATCATAATCATGGTATTGCCGTAGGGTGGCAAGGTGATCCGCACCGCCTGCGGCAGAATGACCCGCCGCATCATCGTCACCCAGGTCATGCCCAGCGCCTGCGACGCTTCCACCTGCCCGCGATCGATGGCTTCGATACCGGCCCGGAAATTTTCCGCCTGATACGCCGAGTAGGCGACGCCAAGCCCGAGGATGGAGGCCTGGACGGCGTTGACGTCGATACCGATATCCGGAAACACGAAATAGACGTAGAACAGGATGACGATAATGGGAATGCCGCGAATCAGGTTGACCGCCGACTCGCTGATCCATGCCAGCCAGCGGCAGCCCGACGTGCGCATCAGCGCCCACACCATGCCCAGCACGGTCGACAGCAGCAAGGAGCCCGCGGTCACGATAAGCGTTGCCTTGACACCCTGCATCAAGACGGGAAAATACTGGGCGATTCTTACCGATAGTTCATCCATATAAAACCATTCATCCTATAGCAATCCATGACAGGGCTGTCGGCCACCTACTGCCGCAGCACAGCCCCTGGCGACCCGTTTATTTTTCCAGTTTCCATTTCTTCAGAATGGCGGTGATCGTACCGTCGGCCTTCAAGGCGTCAATCGCCGTATTCAATTTTTGCTGCAGCTCGGCCTCGCCTTTACGCGTGATCAATCCAAGATCGCGCACGACCACGGGCTTGTAACTTTCCACCAGGTGCATGCCCTTGAACATCTTGCGCTCCATGTACGCGGCGGCAATCGGCTGATCCACCAACACCGCCTGCAGGCGACCCTTTTCCAGGTCTTTCATCATATCGGTGGACGCATCGTACAGCTTTACGTTGGCAATGCCTGCTTTCTGGGCCGGCGCGATATACGCCGTGCCAATCTGGATTCCCACGGTTTTATCCTTCAGTTCCTCCAGTCCCGTATAAGCGGTCTTGTCGCTGTCGGGCACCACCAGGCCCTCACCATAGCTGAAGATCGTATTGGTGAAATCGACGACCTTGGCACGCTCATCGGTCTTGATCATGGCGGCGGAAATAATGTCGATGCGCTTGGACTGCAGGGAACCGATCAGGGCCGAAAATACCATCGGGCTGATTTCATAGGTGAATCCGGACTTTTTCGAGACCGCGTCAATTACGTCGACCATCACACCTGCAATTTTTCCACTCTGGGAGTCCAGGTAGGTGAATGGCATGCCGGTCGGCGTCGAACCAACCTTGTAGTTGTCTGCGGCCAGCGCGGCGGTGCCGTTCATGCAAACAGCAATCAGACAAGCGGAAAGCAGTTTCTTCAGCGTCATTTCTATCTCCTATCCCTGTTCGGGTTTGGCTATGACCCACAGCACACAGGTGTCCTGATCGGTCGGATTTTTCCACTTGCGTGGCATTTCGCTGGTGTAGCAGAACGTATCGTTTTGCTCCAGCGTTACAAAACGGTTGTCGAACCACAATTGCAGCCGGCCGTAGATGATCAAGCCACTGATCTCGCCGCTGCGGGTCGTAATCCATTCGTCTCCCGAACTGCCGCCGGGCTGAATGACCGCCTGGTACAAATCCACGGACTGGCAACGCGACGGCGTGATGATTTTCTTTATTATTTTTTTATCTTTCATGACAACCTGCTTATGCGAGGCGGCCCTTGCCACCCAGCCGTCGGTTTCGTCGTCGGAGCATTCCGAATTGGACAGCAGATCGTTCAGGGAAATATCCAGCGCCGCCGCAATCCGGTTCAGCATATTCACCGTCGGCGAGGTCATGCCCCGCTCGATCTGGCTGAGCGAGCCGATGGAAATGTCCGCCTTGCGCGCCACTTGCTCCAGCGAAAGGCGGTGGCTGCGACGGATTTCGCGCAATTGCTGGCCTAGCCAGAAATCAACAAACGAGCTGATTTTACCGGTGGAAGCCGAAGCGCGCCCTGAGCTGGCCGTATCCATCATATGCACCTGTCGGGTTGACGATTTCATAAATGAAATTTTCATTATTATGAATAATATACAAATTTGAAATATTCAACGACCGGGATAACCCCTAGCGCTTGCCGGGGTCACAGGGAAATTTTGGGGAAAATGCGGATGGGCGCCTGCCGTCGAAGCCGGTCAGGCGCCGGCTATCAGGCGGTTTTGGCCAGATAGGCTTCGGTCAGGCGTATCCAGTAGCTGGCGCCTATCGGAATCAGGTTATCGTTGAAGTCATAGCTCGGGTTGTGCAGCATGCAAGGGCCCAGCCCGTGGTCGGGCTCCCGGTGCGAACCGTCGCCATTGCCCAGGAATACGTAGCTGCCAGGCAGCTCCCGCAAGAAGAAGGAAAAATCCTCGGAAGGCATGACCTGTACATGTTCACGAACCATTTCCACGCTCTTCTCGCCATACATTTGCTGCATGACCTGACGGCAGAAATCGGTTTCGGCCGGGGTATTGACCAGTGGCGGGTACTTGCGGTCAAAGTGGACATCGCAGGCGCAACCGAAAGCCGCGGAGATCTGTCCGGCCAGCTCGCGGATCCGCGCCTCGACCTTGTCCACGACCGCATCTGAAAAGCCGCGCACCGCGCCGGCAAGCCAGCCGCTGTCCGGAATGACATTATTGGCCGAGCCGGTATGGATTTGCGTAATGGAGAGCACCACCGGATCGATGGGACGGATCGAGCGGGAAACGATGGTTTGCAACGCCACCGCGATCTGCGCGATGGCAGGGACGGGATCGACGCAATCATGCGGGGCGGCGGCATGACCGCCCTTGCCGTGCACGGTTATTTTGAAGACATTGCTGGACGCCATCAGGGGACCGCTGCGATAGCCGAACGCCCCTTCCGGCAGGCCAGGCCAATTGTGCATACCGAAGATCGCGTCACAAGGGAAACGCTCCAGCAGCCCATCGTCCAGCATGGCCTTGGCACCGGCCGCGCCCTCTTCGGCGGGCTGGAAAATGAAGTGCACCGTGCCATCGAAATTACGGGTCTCATTCAGGTGATGGGCGGCCGTGAGCAGCATGGTCGTATGGCCGTCATGGCCGCAGCCGTGCATCTTGCCGTCGTGGGTGGACCGATGCGCGAAGTGATTCTCCTCCTGCATGGGTAGCGCATCCATATCGGCCCGCAATGCAATGGTCCGGCTGGATTCGCCGGCCTTGAGGGTGGCGACGATACCGGTCTTGCCGATTCCGGTTTCATGGGGGATGCCCCATCGGCTCAGCGTTCTGGCGATGACATCGGCCGTACGATTCTCTTCGTAGGCCAGCTCGGGATGGGCATGAATATCCCGTCGCAAGGTCACCATCTCCTGAAGGTTCTTGATTTCTATCATTTAGCGATTCCGAAAATTCCGACAGGAACCATCATAATCCGCTTTGTGTTACCAGGCAAAGCCAAGCGAGGGATTCGGACAAGAAAATCGGCGGGAGGACGGATTATTCGAACGCCGCCGCCGCGCGTTGCAGCCGATCGTTGACGGCATCCCAATCCTGGTCGCCCGGCAGGCGCTGCACCAGCAAATGATCAAAGCCCTGTTGATCGGCGTCGCGCAGCATGGCGTACAGATCGTGCGCGTAGCGCACCGGATCCAACGGCACTTGCTGCCATTGCACTTGCGGCGGCAGACCTGCGGGCCGCGCCGCGAATGCAAAGACAGCCCAGCGCGACTGCGCCGGCCTTTGCGCCAGCATGGCGGCTAGCTGTTCCGCATCAAACAGGCTCAACCGCGTTGCCGGCGCATAGTGTGCCTTGAGCGTGCCCGAGGCGCGCGGCACGCCGGCGTCCGGGCGCGCCGGTTCGTATCCGATTACCTGGGCGATTTGCGCCGCGGTGACGTGCCCGGGCCGCAGCATGACGACCGGCATGCCTTGATCGATACGGGACACATCGACGATGGTCGATTCAATGCCGATCTCGGTGGCGCCACCCTCGAGCACCGGCATGCCGGCTGCGCACTCGGCGGGGAACTCGTCCCGTACGTGTTGGGCGCTGGTTGGAGAGACATGGCCGAAGCGATTGGCCGATGGCGCCGCGATGCCGGCTTGGCCGGAAGCGCGCAAGCGGGCGAAAGCGCGGATCAGCGCCATTGCGACCGGATGCGAGGGGCAGCGCAGGCCGATGCTGTCCTGGCCGCCGGTGACGGCATCGGCAATGGCGGGGTTCTTGGGAAGAATCAGCGTGAGCGGACCAGGCCAGAACGCGGCGATCAGCTTTCCGGCCTCTTCGGGAATGGCCCGGGTCCAGTAGGAAAGATCGGCCTCTGGCGCGACATGCACGATGAGCGGATGATTCGAGGGCCGCTGCTTGGCGCGGTAGATACCCGCGACCGCGGCCGGACTCTCGGCGTCCGCGCCCAGGCCATAGACCGTTTCGGTGGGCAGGGCCACCAGGCCGCCCTCGTCCAGCACACGGGCGGCGTGTTCGATGGCATGGATTTGCTCTGGCGTCATCGGCGTGTCCGGCTTGAGATTGCGATCAAGGCCGGTCACAGCCCAGGATGGTCTGGATACCCAGCTTGCGAATGACATCGCGCGCCCGCTCCTTGGCCTGTTCCAGCGTGGCGCCGACCACATTGACATGGCCAACCTTTCGCCCCGGGCGCGGCTCGTCCTTGCCATACAGATGTAGCGAGACACCCGGAATGCACAGGATCTCGTGCCATTGGGGTTCGCTGGCATGTGAGGCATTGCCGTTGAACCAGCAGTCGCCCAGGATATTGAGCATGACCACGGGCGTCAGCAATTCGGTGGCGCCCAGCGGCATGCCCGCCATGACGCGCACTTGTTGTTCGAACTGGCTGGTGATGCACGCATCCATGGTGTAGTGACCGCTGTTGTGCGGCCTTGGCGCAATTTCATTGGCGATCAGGCGGCCGTCGGACAACACGAAAAACTCGACGCACAGCACACCCTGGTAATTCAACCCTTCCGCGATGCGCAGCGCGGCCTCGCGGGCCTGCTGCGCCAAGTCTTCCCTGACCAGGCCCGGCGCCACGACTGTACTGGCAAGAATTCCGTTTTCATGGGTATTGATCCCGATGGGAAAAACGGCGGTCTCGCCATCGATGGCCCTGGCCATGACGACGGAGATCTCGTGGTCCAGCGGCAGCATGGCTTCGAGCACGCAGGGGATCTGGCCGAACTTGCGAAACGCCTCCAGCGCGTCGGCCTTGGAGGACACCCGCTCCTGCCCCTTGCCGTCATAGCCCAGGCGTGCCACTTTCAGGATACCGGGAAACAAGGCATCGGGTGCCTGCTCCAGGTCCTCGCTGCCGCGTACCTCGCAATAAGGGGCAACCGGAATATTCTGGGCCCGTATAAACGCTTTTTCCGCGATCCTGTCCTGTACCACGGCGACCGCGGCCGCGCCCGGCGTGACCCGGCAACGGGCGGACAGTTGCTTGAGACTGCTGGCGGGAACATTTTCGAATTCGGTCGTAATGGCCGGCGTCGCGGCCGCCAGTTCCTTCAGCGCCACGATGTCATCATAGGCCGCGGCAATATGTCGTTCGGCGACCATGCCGGCCGGGCTGTTGCCCGATGGGTCCAGCACCACGACCTTATAGCCCAGTTTCTGGGCCTCGTGGCAAAACATGCGGCCCAGCTGTCCGCCACCAAGCATGCCCAGCCACTCCCCGGGTAGAATCCGGGCCGACAGTGAAATTGGCGTATCCATCGGCATGCTCCTTAAGGGGCCGGCGGCAGCGTCATGGCGCGTGCCGCTTCGGTTTGCTTTTTCCGGAAGGCGCGCAACTGCTCGCGCAGCGGGGCGTCGTTCATGGCCAGGACGGCAATCGCATGCAGCGCGGCATTGGCCGCGCCGGCCTCGCCAATGGCGAAGGTCGCCACGGGAATGCCCTTGGGCATTTGCACGATCGACAGCAGCGAATCCTCACCGCGCAGGTAGCGCGATGGCACAGGCACGCCAAAGACTGGCACTTCGGTCAGGGCGGCCATCATGCCCGGCAGATGGGCGGCGCCCCCGGCGCCGGCAATGATGGCGCGCAATCCACTTTCATAAGCGGCGGCGCCGTATTCGGCCATGTCCTGCGGCATCCGGTGCGCGGAAATGACTTGCGCGCGGAAAGGGACGCCGAACTGTTCGAGCATGGCAGTGGCATGCTTCATGACCTCCCAGTCGCTGGAGGATCCCATGATGACGCCGACCAGCGGTCGTTCGGATTGGTTCGTTGACTGATTCATGCGATTCCCTCTCAGCCGATCAGGCGCGTGGCCGCTTCACGGTACTTGTCTGCAGTCTTTTGCAGGACTTCCTGGGGCAGCCGCGGCGCTGGTGGCGTTTTGTCCCAAGGCTGGGTTTCCAGCCAGTCGCGGACAAACTGCTTGTCGAAGGATGGCGGGCTGATGCCCACCTGGTAGGAATCGGCCGGCCAGAAGCGGGACGAATCCGGCGTGAGCACTTCGTCCATCAAATGCAGGACATTGTTTTCATCCAGCCCGAACTCGAACTTGGTATCGGCAATAATGATGCCACGCTCGGCGGCATAGGACGCCGCCTCGCCGTACAGTCTCAATGTGATGTCGCGGATCTGCTCGGCCAACGCCTGCCCGACTTCGCGCACCACGTGATCGAACGCGACGTTCTCATCGTGCGAGCCCATTTCGGCCTTGGCGGCGGGCGTAAAGATGGGCGATTGCAGTTTTTCCGCCTGGGACAGCCCGGCGGGCAGCGCCACGCCGCAGATCGCCCCGGTCTTGCGATAATCGTTCCAGCCCGATCCGATCAGATAGCCGCGCGCGACAGCCTCGACCAGCACCGGCTTGAGGCGCTTGACCACCATGGCCCGGCCTTTTACCTGCGCCACTTCGGACGGCTGCACCACGTCTTCGGGACGGACATCGGTAACATGGGTGGGAATCAGGTGGCCCAGTTTCTTGAGCCAGAACTCGGTCAATTCGGTCAGGACTTGGCCTTTGCCGGGAATGGGATCATCCAGGATGACGTCAAACGCCGAAATCCGGTCTGTAGCGACGATCAGCAATTTGTCGTCGCCAACGGCATACATGTCACGAACTTTGCCGCGCGCAAGCAGCGGCAGCGACGGGATATTGGATTGAAGAAGCGCGAGCGTCACTGGAGGTCCTCAGGAAGGGAAATAACCACACACGTCCGGCCCCTATCCATGCCGACAGGCAGACAGGACATGCGAAAAAAGATAATTTGCCATTTTACCGCCATCCGGGGCCGGCAATGCGAAAAAATCCCGCTACGGCACAAGGTCGTAGCGGGATTCAAGGCCAGGCCGCCCTTTTGCCAGGCGGCGAGCGGACTTATTTGACCTGCTGGGCCAGTTCGCCGGCCGCATAGCGGGCAGCGATATCGGTAAGCGGCACAGGCTTGATCTTGCTGGCGTTGCCGGCGGTACCGAATTCCTGGTAGCGGGCCACGCAGATTTTCTTGGCCGCTTCGCGCGCAGGCTTGTTGTACTCGCGCGGATCGAATTTGCCAGGATTCTCCGCCATAAAGCGGCGGATCGCGCCGGTCATGGCCAGGCGGATGTCGGTATCGATATTGACTTTACGCACGCCATATTTAATGGCTTCCTGGATCTCCTCGACAGGCACGCCGTAGGTTTCCTTCATATCGCCGCCAAACTGACGGATCTCGGCAAGCAATTCCTGGGGAACGCTGGAGCTGCCATGCATCACCAGGTGCGTATTGGGCAGGCGCGCGTGGATTTCCTTGATCCGGTTGATGGACAGGATATCGCCCGTGGGCTTGCGCGTGAATTTGTACGCGCCATGGCTGGTGCCGATCGCGATTGCCAGCGCATCCAGTTGCGTGCGGCGGACAAAGTCTGCGGCCTGTTCCGGATCGGTCAGCAATTGCTCCATGGTCATGGTGCCTTCGGCGCCGTGGCCGTCTTCCTTGTCGCCCTTCATGGTTTCCAGGGACCCCAGGCAACCGAGCTCGCCCTCGACGGTAACGCCGACTTTGTGCGCCAGGTCAACCACTTGCTTGGTGACATCGACGTTGTACTCGTATTCGGCAATGGTCTTGCCGTCGGACATCAGGGAACCGTCCATCATCACGCTGGAAAAACCCAGGTTAATGGCGCCCTGGCAGATTTCCGGAGACTGGCCGTGATCCTGGTGCATCACGACCGGAATCTCAGGATAGCTCTCGACGGCGGCCTGGATGAGATACTTCAGGAAGCCTTCGCCTGCGTATTTGCGAGCACCGGCCGAAGCCTGCATGATGACCGGGCTGTCAGTTTCCTTGGCCGCTTCCATAATAGCCTGGACCTGCTCCAGATTGTTGACGTTGAAGGCGGGAATGCCATAGCCATTTTCAGCAGCGTGATCCAGCAATTGGCGCATAGAAACGAGTGCCATGTTAACGATCTCCTAAGATTTAAAATTACCTGAACATGCGACATTTTAATGGGGAAACCGCAATTGGGGCGGGCTCTCGGGATATTTTCCCCAAATTAACGATTTGTGACCAAGCGTATGTTTACGTATCCGCGGGACGGCGCGCCGATTTCGGTCGGAACGCGTCCACGACCGCGGCATGCGTGCGGATATAGGGGCCGCCGATCAGGTCGATACAGTAAGGCACGGCCGCGAAAATACCTGGCACTTTCACCTGTCCCTGGCTATCCCTCAACCCCTCCAGCGTTTCCTGGATCGCCTTGGGCTGGCCGGGCAAATTGATGATCAACGCGGCATGGTCGCCGGTTGTCTCGCGCACAACAGCGACCTGTCGCGACAGAATCGCCGTGGGTACGAACGCCAGGCTGATCTGGCGCATCTGTTCCCCGAAGCCGGGCATGACCTTGCTGGCGACCGCGAGCGTGGCCTCGGGCGTGACGTCCCGCCTTGCCGGTCCGGTGCCGCCCGTGGTCAGCACCAGATCGCAGCGCTGACGATCCACCAGGTCGATCAGCGTCTCGGCAATCGTCTGCTGGTCATCCGCGATCAGGCAGGTGTTGCAACGAAATGGCGATTGCAATGCGCTGGACAACCATTCCTGCAATGCCGGGATGCCCTTGTCCTGGTACACGCCCGCCGTCGCCCGATCCGACACTGAAACCAGGCCGACCACCAGTTCGTCCGAATCAGAACGATCTACTTCATTTGTCTTTACCACTTTCATTCCCATATTTCATTCAAAAGCATTTATCACAAGTATGGCTGGACGCGGGCCTAGCCGGCGGGGCCGACCCGGTAGCGGCGGTTTTGCAGGCACGGCAGCAATGCCCGGACTTCGGCCAGGCGCGACGCGGACAAGGTATGCACCGCCAATCCCGGCTCGTCGGCCGCCGTGGCCTGGACCAACCCCAGGGGATCGATCACCATGCTCAGGCCGCAGTTGCGCGGTGGCGTCTGCCCCGAGGCCAGGACATAGCTGGTGTTCTCGATCGCGCGTGCCCGCAACAGCACCTCCCAGTGCGTTTCCTTCAGCGGACCGGCCAGCCAGGCCGCGCTGACCGACAGCACATTGGCACCTTTCTGAATCAACGCCCGCGCCAGCTCCGGGAAACGCAGGTCGTAGCAGTTGATCAATCCGATCGTGAAATCCCTGATGGAAAACAGGCCCAGTTCGCTATCGGGCTCGCCAAAGCCTCCCGGCCGGACCTTGTCGGACTCCTTGAAGCGGAAAGCATCATAAACGTGCATTTTCGTATAGCGCACCAGCAGTTCGCCTTGGTCGTCCAGCACCAGCAACTGGTTGGTCACACGCTCATCGCCCGGCTGGTCCGCCAGGCTGAGAACGCCGACGATAATGTGCATGCGGTTCTGGCGCGCCAGTTCCCGCATGAACTCAATGAAAACGGGGGCATTGTTGCGCGCCGTCTCCCTCAGGACGGCAAGCTCGGACCCGAAGGAACACATGGAGGCCTCTGGCAACACCAGCAATTCCACATTCTGCTCGCGTGCCTGCGCCACCAGCTTGCGGATATGCTCCTGGTTGGGCGCAATGTCGTTAACGGCGGCAAACTGGCCGACGCCGACTTTCAATTGTGATGGTTGGAGGGTAGTTGCAGCGGACGCCATATTCAGATCCTAATCGTATTGTCCAGTCTACCATTATGCAATAATGTTTGCGGCTCAATGGTTTTTTCGGCCGCCGAGGCGCCAGCCGAGGAAGGCATCACGGCCCGGCCCCGGCCTGCCGGCGCAGCGTCGCCCCCCGCACGCTTACCGTGACCGTATCCAGGACTCGCCCCTCGCCGCTGCGCAACTCGATGACATGCCTGCCGGGCAAGGGATACCACTCGTAGGGATTGGCGCGTGTCAACGGACGGCCATTCAGATACCAGTGCGCGGGGGCTGTGCGTGTCTTGCCGGTCAACGTGCCGGCCACCAATTGCAGCCGCTGATTCGCCTGGGGAATATCCGGATCCAGGGCAATGATCGTACCGTCGGCGGGCGCGCGGATCACCAGCCGTCCCGAATCCTGGGTCGTTGCAGCCGCAGCCAGGGCAATATGCTGCATTTGCGTTCCAGGCAGGAAATATTCGTTCCGGGCCGCTTCCAGCTGATTATCGAAAGTGATCCGGTTGGCGACCACATCGGCAGGTTTGGCGGGCGCCATACTGCGCCGGTCCCGGTGCAGGAACGCCATGATATCGTGCCAGGCGGGCCCCGCGCCGGTTACGCCGCTGACTTCGCGCATGCTGGCGCCAGAACTGTTGCCAACCCAGACCCCTACGGTATAGTGCTGCGACCAGCCTACGGTCCAGTTGTCCCGCATATCTTTGCTGGTGCCGGTTTTGACTGCCGTCCAGAACGGCGTTGATAAAGCGCTGTCCAGCCCGAACGTGCGGGCCCGCGCCTGCCGATCGGACAAAATATCGCCCACCAGCCACGCCGCATCGGCGCTCATGACGCGCCGCCCGGCGGGCGCTGTTTCGGCTTCCCCCCAATTGACTGCGCTATAGATGCCCTGGTTTGCCAGGGCGCGATAGGCGTTGGTCAGCGACAGCAAGGTCACATCGGCGCTGCCCAGCGCCAGGCTATAGCCGTAATAATCGCCGGACTCGGTCAGGGGCAATCCCAATTGCAGCAGTCGCTGGTGAAATACGTCGGGCGTCACCATGACCAGCAGCCGCACCGCCGGAATATTCAGCGACGAGGCCAGGGCCGTGCGGGCGCTGACCCAGCCGCCAAAGCGCTTGTCATAGTTCTGCGGCACATACATGCCATTGCCGGTTGGCAAATTCACAGCGCTATCGTCGAGCAGGGAGGCGGCGGTAATACGTCGCTGCTCCAGCGCCTGGGCATACAGGAACGGCTTGAGCGTGGAGCCGGCCTGGCGCAGCGCCCTGGCATTATCGACATATCTGGCGCTGGCCAGATCGCCAGACGAACCGACATAGGCCAGGATCGCGCCGCTATGGTTATCCAGCACCACGGCGGCGGCGTCTTGCGCATGGCTTTGCCGGATTTGGTGCGCCACGCGACTGATAATCGTCTGGACTGCACGCTGCAGGCGACCATCGATGGTCGTTGCCAGCGACACCTGCTCGCGTCCGCCCAGCGCCAGCCGGCCACGGGCGAAATGGGAGGCAGTGAATGGGTCGTCCAGCAGCCGCGTCGACGGATTATTCAACTGGCTGGCGACATAACTTTCCAGATAGTCGCAATACGAGGCCCGCGACTGCTCCCTGAGAATCAGGCAGCTGCGCCGGGCCAGCGCGCGGGCCGAAGCATTCGGTGCGCGCAGCATGGCGGCCAGCAGGGCCGATTCCCGGGCATCCAGGCCGTCGGGGTGCTTGCCGAACAACGCCCGCGCCGTTGCGCCGATACCCACCAGTTCGCCGCGCCAGGGCACCAGGTTCAAATAGGCCTCCAGGATCTGGCGCTTGTCCCAGCTCCGCTCGATGGCCAGCGCCAGCAGCATCTGCGCCAGTTTTTCTCCTACGCTGCGGCGCCCTTCCCTGGCAGAACCGGCTTGCAGCAAGCCCGCCAGTTGCATGGTAAGGGTGGAACTGCCACGCACCGAATGTCCCCGCAGGCGATCCCGGAGCGCGCCAGCAAGCGCCAGCAGGTCGACCCCGGGATGCGCATAGAAGCGCTTATCCTCGGAAAGCATGATTGCTTGCGGCAGTGCGGTCGAGACGCGATCCAGTTCCACCCAGTCATCGCGCCGGGCGGAGAAGTCGCGCCGCATCCGCTCCAGCGCATTGCCCTGGCGGTCAAGCAAGGTGACATAGGACGATCGGTAGCCATCGCGAACCTGCTCGTAGGCGGGTACCTGCTGGCGGCTGATCAGCAGCGACAGGCCCGCGATGCCTGCGACGCCCAACAGCAGGCACAGGACGGCCGCCGCGCGCCAACGGCGCCAGCCGGGGCGGCACGCTTGCTTGCTCATGGCCGGGCCACGGCGCCCGTGCTGGCGTCCTGGGCGGCCGCCTTGATGATAAACGCCTGGTTATTAGGCAATTCGCCGTATACCTGCGGCGCATACATGGCCTCGATTCGGGTCGCGGGCAAGCTGTACCGGCCTGGCGTATTGAGCCTGACGGTGTATTCCAGCGATGTCTTGCCGGCTGGCAGCCAGGCGTAATAGGCGCGATACAGCTCGCTTTTCCTTTCGGTGAAACTGGCCTGCACCTGATCGTACTCGCGCTTTTCTCCCGTGGTGGCGATCGCGGAATCACGGCCCAGGCCGCTGCCCAGGATGGTGGCGCCGGCCGGCACCGGGTCGCTCAACACCACCCAATTCATGGTTGCCTTGGCATTGATTTCCAGGCGGACACGATAGATATCGCCGACCGCCCAGGCGCCGGATGCGGCCTGGGAAACCGGCTCGATGTGCCGCTGGATTGTATAGCCGGCATAGACCGGTTGCGTCACCGGCACCGCCGCCAACGCCCCCAGCGAGGCCCAGACGCGGCCGCTCCCTTGCATGGAAAGCGACAACTGCCGTGGCTTGGAGTCCGGCCATGGCGCCAGTACTTTCTGCGTGGGCGTCAAGCCTTCCCATTGCTGGGGGGATTCCCCGGCGGCCCCGGCCAGCGTCATCGTCAAGGTCCCTTTCACCGGTGTTTTCTCGAACTGGGCGCTGAACGCGCGTACCGCCAGCGTGCCCCATAGATTTGCCGTCGTCGTGGACCACGTGCCTTTTTGCTGCATGCCGAGCAGCCCGGTCATCAGCAGGGGCACATCTTTCTGCCAGGCCGGCGCTTTCATGACCGTGGTCAACAAGCGCGCCGTCACCACCTCGCGATTGCTCATCATCCACCATGGGTAATCATTGTCGCTATCGGCCAGGACCATGCTGCCGCCTTGCCGGCTGACGCGGGACAGCAGGCCGGAGCGTATATTTGCCATGGTTTGCGCGCGATCCGGCAGCGACGGCGTATGCAGCAAGATACTCAGCCAATCCACCAGTGCTGCAGTGCTGCGCTGTCCACGCAGATCGACCGTCGACATCAGGCGCGGCGTCACCATGCCTTCGCGCGCCAGCGCTTCCAGCACCAGCAGTTTGCGTTCGGTATCATCTCGCCCCGGACTCCAGGCACGCGAACGGATCTTGCCTTCCACAAAGGCCATCAGGCCCTGCAGCATTTTCTCCCGGTAGGCTTGCGGAATGGCGTAAGGCTGCCGGCCCTCGCTCGCCTGGTTGGATACGGAGATCAGGTGTGCGGTCAGCACTTCATCGCCATCCAGGCCAGGGAAATAGCCGACCAGGCCATGCGCGTCCATATAGACCGGCAGCCGGTTCATCAGCGCCTGCCAGCGCTGCGGGTCATCCAGGCCGACCGCAATCGACGATAGCTGTTCGAGGCAGGTATAGGCGTAGTCGCCGAACCAGCGACGCACCGGCTCCAGCCCTTTGGTCAGTGTCTTGGACAATTGCACCTGCACGCCGCCCTGCGGCTTGCCGTCCTGGCCTGTCAACGCGCCCTGCGGCGGTTGCACCGGCAGATCGGCCAGCGGTTCGCTGGCCTGCACCGACTGCAACGTCGCCTGGCGCAAGGTCAACGGTACGGTAGGAATCAACATCTGCGATACCGCCACGCGGTCCAGCGCATTGCCGCCCCCCTCTTCCCGCGCGTCGAACTGCCACTTCAGGGTCTGCGCAGCAGGGCCGACCGGCAGGCTCGCCATGTCCAGGTCCCAGCTGACTCTTGCGGCCGATTGCGGCTCGACCTCGAGCGTCTGTTTGTCCAGATTCCGGGGGGCCAGATCCGGACTGCTGACCCGTGCGCCGACCGTGACACGCATTTTGCGATCCGTCGCATTGCGTACGGTCGCGATCGCGCTATAGCGATCGCCATTGCGCACCACCAGCGGCAGGCCGGAAATCATTTGCAGGTCCTGCGTCGTCACCAGTTTTGCTTTCGCATCGCCGAAGCGGTCTTTGCCAAGATCGGCAACGGCGACAACCTGGAACGCGGAAATCGAATCGTTCAGCGGTATCGGCACGACTGCCTGGCCATTTTCATCCACCACGATCTCCGGCTTCCACAGCACCAGCGTATCCAGCAGTTCTCGGGTGGGCGCGCCGGCGCTACCGCCGCCCCCGCCCGGTGGCAACGCCTTGCGGCCATAATGGCGGCGGCCGACGATTTCCATTTGCGCCGTCGCGGTTTCCACGCCGTAGGCCCGCTCGCCCAGCATCGCCTTGAGCAGGTCCCAGGTCGTATTGGGCGACAGTTCCAGCAGCGCCTGATCCACCACCGCCAGGGCAACACTTGCATTGGCCGCCGGTTTGCCGTCCGGTAGCGTAACGCGAATCGTCGCGTTGGCGGTATCGCGCACCTGATAGCGTGGCTTATCGGTACTGACCGCCACATTCAGGGCGTGTTGCGGGCTGGTAACGCGAATGCCCGCCAACCCGAAGCGATAGGCGGGCTTGGCCAGATCGATCAAAGCCGATACCTGTGCCGCTGTCGCGTTGGCTTCGCCCCAGCTCAACTCAGGATTCTGGGCCGAGTCGCGGACCCGGCCGCGCAGGGCCAGCACCGAAACATAGACATTCGGCCCCCATTCGGGTTTGATGTCCAGCGTGAAACTCGGGTCGGTACCCACCAGGCTGACCAGGCGGGTTTCGAGTACGCCCTCGCGCTCAACCGCGATCAGCGCGTTGGCCTGCCTGAACGGCATGCGCACCTGGAAACGGGCTTGCTCGCCCGGCGCATAGCTTTTTTTCTCGGGAATGATATCGATCCTGTCGTTGTTTTCTCCCGAGAACCAGAACTCGCCTTCCCCGACGACATAGACCGAGGACTCGGCCCGGGCCTGCCGGCCCTGGGGATCGCTCACCGTGGCAACCAGATTGACGGTCCCCTGTTGCTTGAGCTGGATATCGCAGGCGAATTTGCCGTCCGTCGCGCTGCTACCCTCGCAGACGGTACCCAGGTCCTGCGTCACGCGATGCGTATCATAGCTGTAGAAACCGCCAACCAGGCGCTTGCGCACACTCTGGTAGGTATAGCTCACGGCGCGCACCGCCACCGGCGCATTGGCGACAGGCTTGCCGTTGGTGTCCAGCGCGACAACGGAAATACCCGCTTTCTGCTGTTGCTGCACCAGGTAACCGGTGCGAATGCCCGCGACATAGGAAGAGGGCCATACCGGGACCGAGCGGCTGATGGTTTGCACCTCGCCGTTGGGATCCATGAAACTGCCTTCGAACATGATCGATTGCGGACGATCCGAGCGAGGCAGACCGGTCAGCGCCATCTTGCCGTGTCCCTCCGCATCTAGGACCAATTCTTTCTTGTCGACAATAATGCGGCTGACCTCATCGCCCTGTCCATCGCTTTGCTCGTCCTGGTCACGGTCCGTGTCCGACGGCGGGTTGAAAGAATAATCATCGTAATCGGCAAACGACACGCCCCGGTCGCGCGCCAGCGCTGAAACCGCAACGGGCAGCTTGCCCGCGCCGCCGCCGGACAGGTAGTAAAGCTGCATATCCAGGTTGACCGAGGCAGGCGCGATCAGGGTCGATTGATCATGATCCGCGTCCCTGACATTGATCTGACCAGCCAAAAGCGGCAGCTTGAAATCCTCTACGCGAAACTCGGCGGTCGAGTACGAATGGCCGTCGGGATCGAGCACGATTTGATACTGTCCGCGCTTGACGTCCTTGGGAATCTTCCATGTCGCATCGCTGGACTTGCCACCGCTACGCGTCGCCTTCCAGTCCAGCGCCATTTCATAGCGATCCTCGCCGCCCACCAGCTCAATCGCCATTTTGGGCGGCAACGCGCCATCGGCCGGCAATGCAAAGCCGTCCCGCGTCAGGGTGCGCAGCAAGTGCTTCATGGATACGGTTTCGCCAGCGCGGAACAGGCTGCGATCCAGGATGGTGTGCGCCTTGACGGTGGGCTCTGCCGAGCTATTGGTCGGCACATTGAAACGCCACGATTCAATGCCGTCATTCCAAGTCGTAAACGCAAAGGAGTAATCGGCGACCCCGCCCGCTTGCGGGTGTTCGGCCTGGATCCTTGCGGAAACGAACAGGCCTGACAGTTCGGTCGAAGCGCAATAGTCTCGGCCCTTTACTGCCTTGCGATAATGCCAAACGCCATCGGCATTGGTTTCGCCGGAAAGCAATGGCGTGCCCGCGCAATCGAGCACATTGACCAGCGCACCCGACACCGGCTTGGCGTCGTCCAGCGTGGTGACCCAGACCAGCAGGTCGTCCCTGCCCTGCTTGACATGCACCGCCATATTGGTCACCAGCACCGTGCTACGCACATACATGGGCGATTTGTTGGCGATCAGTGCCTGACCGAGCTTGTTCGATTTTGCTTCCAACACATGGAAGCCCGGACGCTGCAAAGGGACGCCGAGCACTTCGTACTCGCGTCGATCACTGCCGGAAGCGCCCGGCAGCGGATGAGTTTGCGCCGACTTGTTTTCCGCCAGCATCGAAACCGAGCGGGTGTCGATATACACCGGATTTTTCCCTTGCGAACCGACATCCTCCTGATCGTTCATGACGGCGCGGATATTTTCGGCCGTCATGGAGGTTTCGTTCAGTCTGCGCACCCTCGCATATGCCTTGAGCACGTCGGCATCGTCTTGCGGCACATAGTCCTGTATGCTGCCCGGCGACAGTGTCTGGTCGCGCAGGCTGACCTTGTCCTCCAGATAGCGCACGGTCACCGGCACCAGCCAGGGCGCCTTGCCTGCCTGGTTTTCCGCCTTGCGCTCGATGATTCCGAAAGACGATGAGGCAAATTTCAGCATGGGCGGAAACGATGCCGTGCGGATCGTCATGGGAAACTGCGCGGCATTGGAAACAGCCCTGCCCGAATCATCCTTCAGGCCCGGCGGCAAGGCCAGCGTCAGCGTCTGGTTCTCCGGGAACGGTCCTGGAAACTTCACCGAACCGGTCAAATCGTCCGTTTTGTCGATGTCGCCAGGATACGTTTTGCCGTCAGGGCCGGTCAGCGTAATTTTGGCCGCATCCTGGGTCGAAACCGACTCGGACAAGGTAAGATAGATCGGTAGCACCGGCGTGCAATTGGCTTGCTGGTTTTCCCGCGTGCAGCTATAGCCCGCCGAAAAATCCTTGCGTACCGTGAATTCATTGGTCGCCGACTTCTCCATTGTCAGGCCAGCCTTGCTGGTCACGCTGTCGGCGATCAACAAGCGGCCCTTCGCGCCTGCGGGCAGGCGCCTGCCGCAGCTGAGCAATTCGATTTTATCAATATCATCGGACAGGTAGGAACGCGCTTCATCGATAATTTTCTTTTTCTGTCCGGCTTCCATGACCTGCACCGGAATCTGCTCTCCAAGGCCTTCGACGACACACACCGCATTGGCTTGCAAGCTCGCCGGATCGGCCGGCATGTTGAAACGGACCAGAAACGCCTGATCTTCACTGATCTCGCTGGACGGTGAAATATCGGTGACCTCCAGCCTGCCAGTATCAAACCGGTATTGCGGCTTGCCCTTGATGGCCTGTCCCTTGGTGTCCTTGAACGAAGTGTCGGGCGTTATCGTGCATTCGACGCCAGCCGGCAGGATCTGTTCGAATTCATAAGACCAATGCGCGCCGTCGGACCATTTCCCGTGCCCCTTGATATCGCTGCCCTTGCACGCAATGGCAGCGGGTGCTGGCAGATCGTTGCGCCCCAGCGGGATAACCGGCTCGCTGAACACAATGTCGATTGCCGAGACTTTGCTTTGCGAGCCCTGCGGCGAGACCGATTCGATATCGGCGGCCTGCGCCATCGACATCGACGAAAAAAGCGCGAGACTGAACGCGGCGGCATAGTTATGTTTCATGATGGCGACCTTTTCCGCAAGGCGAGGATTGTGACGATACCGCGAGTATGACGGTATTTTTCTTATTGTGTGAAATCATATCAGTATTGCGTGAAAGCCGCAGTATCCGGTTGCATCCTTTCATGCCGCGCCGCAATGCCGTGTCCGAAAGGACACAGTCTGGCTACGCGCCGGGCATTGCGGCACCACACCGCTCCGCTGCACTGGCCCGGCACAACCGACGCGCATGAAAAAACGCCGCAGGCATCGCCGGCGGCGTTTATCATCGGGAACCTCGGGCAGGCGCGCGCCACAGCGCGGACGCCCCCCAGGACTAGCCCTGCTTGCGCTGCTCCAGAATCTGCACAGCAGGCAACACCTTGCCTTCCAGGAACTCCAGGAACGCGCCGCCACCCGTGGAGATGTAGCCAACCTTGTCGGTAATGCCGAACTTGGCTATGGCCGCCAGGGTATCGCCACCGCCGGCAATCGAAAAACCGCTGGAAGCGGCAATGGCCTCGGATACCTTGCGGGTGCCATCGGCGAAAGCGTCGAACTCGAATACGCCCACCGGGCCATTCCACACAATGGTGCCCGCATTTTGCAGGATGCCAGCCAGTTCATTGGCGGTGTCGCTGCCGATATCGAAAATCATGTCATCATCCGCGACCTCGTCTGCCGACTTGGCGGAGGCTTCCGCCTGGGCCGAAAATTCCTTGGCGCAAACCACATCCGTTGGAATCGGCACCGAGGCCCCGCGCTTGCGCATCAGTTCGATGACGGCCTGAGCCTGGTCGACCTGATCGGGTTCGGCCAGGGATTTGCCGATTTTCTTGCCACTTGCCAGCATAAAGGTGTTGGCAATGCCGCCCCCTACCACCAGTTGATCGACTTTTTCAGCCAGCGATTGCAGAATCGAGAGCTTGGTCGATACTTTTGAACCACCGACAATCGCCACCAGCGGACGCTTGGGATTCTGCAACGCCTTGCCCAGCGCGTCGAGCTCCGCCGCCAGCAGCGGACCGGCGCAGGCGACAGGCGCGAACTTGGCGATGCCATGCGTGGTTGCCTCTGCGCGGTGCGCCGTACCAAAAGCGTCATTGGCATAGACATCGCACAACGCCGCCATTTTCCTGGCCAGCGCTTCATCGTTTTTCTTTTCGCCTTTGTTGACCCGGCAGTTTTCCAGCAGGACGACTTGCCCAGGCTCGACGTCGACGCCGTCTACCCAATCCTGCACCAATTGCACTGGTTTGCCCAGCAGTTCGGCAAGGCGCTTGGCCACGGGTGCCAGCGTGTCGGCCGGGCTCAGCGTACCTTCCGTGGGCCGGCCCAGGTGCGATGTCACCATGACCGCGGCGCCGGCGTCCAGCGCCATATTGATTGCGGGCACGGAGGCGCGGATACGCGTATCTTCCGTGATGTTGCCCTGGTCATCCAATGGAACGTTCAGGTCGGACCGAATAAAAACACGTTTGCCTTTCAGTTGTCCGCCAGCGGCCAGCTCGGCCAGCGTTTGTACATTCGCCATTAGTTGTCACTCCTTGTTCTATCGTGAAAAAACGGCATCGCACGCAATGCGTGCAATGCCGTTCATACTGTCTTTGAATCGCAAGACACCAATCGGCTTACTTGGCCGACATCAGTGCGACCGTGGTATCAAGCATGCGGTTTGAAAAACCCCATTCATTGTCATACCAGGAAGCCACCTTGACCAGCTTGCCGGAAACCTTGGTCAGCGTCGCGTCAAAGCTGCTGGAGGCGGGGTTGTGGTTGAAATCCACGGAAACCAGCGGCGCTTCGTTGTAGTCCAGGATCCCTTTGAGCGCGCCTTCGGATGCTTGCTTCAGGATGCTGTTGACTTCTTCGACCGTCGTGTCGCGCTTGGCGACAAAGGACAGGTCGACCATGGAAACGTTGATGGTTGGAACGCGGATCGCGTAGCCATCGAGCTTGCCATTGAGTTCAGGCAGGACCAGGCCCACCGCCGCAGCCGCACCAGTCTTGGTCGGAATCATGCTCATGGTGGCGGAACGCGCGCGACGCAGGTCCTCGTGATAGACATCGGTCAACACTTGGTCGTTGGTGTACGCATGGACCGTCGTCATCAGGCCGGTTTCCACGCCCAGCGCTTCGTGCAGCGGCTGGACCAGCGGAGCCAGACAGTTTGTCGTGCAAGAGGCGTTGGAGATGACGGTGTCCGACGCTTTCAATGTCTGGTGGTTCACGCCATAGACAACGGTCGCGTCGACATCCTTGCCGCCTGGTGCGGAAATAATGACTTTCTTGGCGCCGCCTTTCAGGTGCGCGCTGGCTTTTTCCTTGGAAGTGAAAAAGCCTGTGCATTCCATGACGACGTCGACGTTGAGTTCGCCCCAGGGCAGTTCGGCCGGGTTGCGATTGGCCAGCACGCGGATCTTGTCGCCATTGACAACCATGTAGTCGCCTTCAACGCTGACGGTGCCAGGGAAACGGCCGTGCGCGGTGTCATATTGCGTCAGGTGCGCATTGGTCTTGGGATCCCCCAGATCGTTGATCGCAACGATTTCGATATCATGCTTCTTGCCGCCTTCGTAGTGAGCGCGAAGCACATTGCGGCCGATGCGGCCATACCCGTTGATTGCAACACGAATGGTCATTACATTCTCTCCTGTTTTATAAAACCTGTTTAACCGTATTTACGACATTTTCCGGGGTGAAGCCGAAGTGTTTGAACAGCACGCCCGCGGGCGCCGATTCACCGTAAGTATCCAGGCCGATGGCCGCGCCTTCGCGGCCTATGTATTTGTACCAGCCTGCCGTGACGCCGGCCTCGATCGAGACGGCGGGCAACCGCGGCGGAATCACGCTGTTGCGCCACTCGGCGCTTTGACGGTCAAAGACCGACGTGCTGGGCATGGACACAACCCGTACCGGAATATTTTCCTTGGCAAGCAGCGCCTGCGCTTCCAGCGCCAGGCCCACTTCCGAACCAGTGGCAATGATAACCGCGACGGCGTTGTTTGCATCGCGCAAAACGTAACCACCTTTTTCAATACTTTCCAGTGTCGCCGCATCACGTTCCACGAACGGCAGGTTCTGACGGGAAAGCAGCAAGGCACTGGGCCCGCCGTCCGCGACCTGCATGCCGACACTGGCCGGACGCGATACCGCCGACTGCCATGCAATGGCGGTCTCGGTCGTGTCGCAAGGGCGCCAGACGTCCAGATTCGGGATCAGGCGCAGGCTGGCCGCATGTTCGACCGACTGGTGAGTCGGGCCATCTTCGCCCAGGCCGATGGAATCATGCGTAAACACATGGACGACACGCTGCTTCATCAGCGCCGCCATGCGGATCGCATTGCGGGAATAATCAGAGAACGTGAGGAAGGTGCCGCCAAACGGCAGGTAACCGCCATGCAGCGCAACCCCGTTCATGATGGCAGCCATGCCGAACTCGCGCACGCCGTAATTGATATGCCGACCGAAGCGAATATTGCCGTCGGCGCCACTGCGCACGGGCTCGGCACCCTTCCAGTCGGTAAAGTTGGAGCCGGTGAGGTCGGCGGAACCGCCGAGCATCTCGGGCAGGATATCGACCAGTGCGGTAATCGCAAACTGGGACGCCTTGCGCGAAGCGACCGTTTCCGCTTTCTTGATCGTGTCCTGCAGGAAAGCGGCGAATTTTTCGTTGAAATCGGCAGGCAGCTGGCCGTTCATGCGGCGCGTGAACGCCTCGGCCTCTTGCGGATGATCGATGGCATACATCGCAAAGCGTTTTTTCCACTCGCGCTGTGTCTCTTCGCCACGCGCGCGCTGGCTCCACCCCTGGTAAATCTCATCTGAAACTTCAAACGGCGGCAGGTCCCAGCCGATCGCCTCGCGGGTTGCCGCGATTTCCGCCGCGCCCAGCGGTGCGCCGTGTACCTTGTCGCTGCCTTGCAGATTGGGCGCGCCTTTGCCAATCGTGGTTTTGCAGATGATCAGCGTCGGACCGGAAGAGCCGCGCTGGGCCTGTTGCTTGGCCTTGGCGATGGCATGGTCGACGGCCACGACGTCATGGCCGTTCACGCCGCGGATCACATTCCAGCCATAGCCTTCAAATCGCTTGCCGGTATCGTCGGCGAACCAGGACTCGACCTTGCCGTCAATGGAAATGCCGTTATCATCATAGAGTACGATCAATTTCGACAGCTTCAGCGTACCGGCCAGCGAACAGACTTCGTGGGAAATGCCTTCCATCAGGCAACCGTCGCCAACGAACGCATAGGTGAAATGATCAACGATCGTGTGGTCGGGTTTGTTGAACTCGGCGGCAAGCAAGGACTCGGCCAGGGCAAAGCCCACGGCGTTGGAAACCCCTTGTCCGAGCGGGCCCGTCGTGGTTTCGACACCGGGCGTGATACCGACCTCCGGATGACCCGGCGTCTTGGAGTGCAATTGGCGGAACTGGCGCAACTGATCCATGGGCAAATCGTAGCCGGTAAGGTGCAGCAATGCGTAAAGCAACATGGAACCATGACCGTTGGACAAGACAAAGCGGTCGCGGTCGGGCCAGGCCGGATCGGCAGGATTGTGCCGCAAGTGACGGGTCCACAGGGCCTCGGCGATTTCAGCCATACCCATGGGCGCGCCGGGATGGCCGGAATTGGCTTGCTGCACGGCGTCCATGGCCAGCGCACGAATTGCATTGGAAAGGTGAGAGTTTGAAATTGCCGCCGCGGTGGTCATGCGTATCCTGTCTTAAATCACGATATTGTTACGATTAACCCGTGATTTTAACACTCCCGGTTTTGTCCGTGCCCGTGTCGGTAAATAAAGTAAAATTTAACCATGAGCACACCGCCCCGTTTTTACTGCCCCATCCCGCTTGCCGAGCGCACCCGCGTCGCCCTGCCCGATGCCGCCGCCCACCATGCCTCGCGCGCATTGCGGCTGCGCGAGGGCGATGCCATCGTATTGTTCAACGGCGACGGTTCGCAGTACGAAGCCGCCCTGCGCTTCGATCAGGGCAAGGCCATGGCCGACGTCGGCGATCGCCAGCATACCGGAACCGAGCTGCCTGGCGCCATCGTGCTACTGCAGGGCCTGCCGTCGGGCGACAAAATGGACTGGATCATAGAAAAAGCCGCCGAACTGGGCGTCAGCGCCGTCTATCCGGTGCAGGCCGAACGCAGCATCGTCCAGTTAAGCGGCGCCAGGCTGGAGAAACGCCAGCAGCACTGGCAGCGCATCGCCGAATCGGCCAGCGAACAATCGGGGCGCAACAAAGTACTGCAGGTCCACCCTTTGCAGACGCTCGATGCCTGCCTGCGCTCGCTGCCTCACGGGGCTGCGGAATCGACGCCCGGCTATCTATGCCACCCGGAAGGCGGTCGGCCGTTGCTTGACGCCGTCGCCGATCCGGCGCGTGATCACAAATGCGGTTACCGGCTGCTGGTCGGCCCTGAAGGCGGCTGGACCGATCGCGAACTGGAACGCGCAAGAAACGGCGGATTCGAGCAAGTTCGCTTTGGCTCGCGCGTCCTGCGCACGGAAACCGCCGGCCTGGCCATGACCGCAGCAACCTGCGCCGTTCTCGGATGGATCTGATTTTCACAAAGCGAAGGCGGGTACCCGCAACACGAGCGCCCCAAGAGGGTTATCGAAATCACAACTGAATAGCGCGATCATATATGCCCGCGCAGGACCCATATCAACGCGGTGATATCGCAAAGGCAATTATCGGCATGATGCACCGCGCGGCGACGCGATCCGCATTCTGTTGTTCACGACAATTGAAACCCGGATAGTAGCGGCTCAGTCGCTCTCCGCATAGGGGCGCGGCGACCGGCCCGGTTCCGCGGCCGCATGCTTGCCCACATGCTCGATCATGTAGGAAAAGACCCGGTCGTTGTCGTTGCCGTATTCAACGGTGTCATTGAGCACGCCCTGCAGGGCTTCAATCTGCTCCAGCAGTGTTTCGTCTTCCGAATGCAGATGACGCAGCAATAGCACCATGCCGGTTTTCTGCTCTTGCAGGGTTTCGCCCAGGCAATCGAGCAGTGCGTCCATGTCGCTGCCGAAAAACACCGGATAGTCGACCGCTTTCGCAATCGCCCGCAAGACCGCCGAACAACTGCGCGCCTTGTCGCAATCGGCTTCGAAATATGCCAGGCCAGACTTCTCGGCATGCGCCTTCAGCTCATTGATACCGACAGCAGTTTCTTTTATGGCGCCACCTTTTTCGACGTTGGCTTTCAACGCGGTATTGGTTTTTTTACTCATTGGCCTCTCCATAAAAAAACGCTTTTATTTCTTCCTGACGTTTCATCACGTCGCTAAAGGCTAGCTCGATCAGTTCACCCGTATAGGCCGACTCAAAAAGCAGGAACGACGCCAGCAATCCGCCAGACTCCTTGCCTTGCTTTCCGGACACGCCCAATACACGCAGAAATGCCCGAACCGACTCAGGCATGCAATTTAAATGCTTCAAGGCGATTTCGTCAATAGATTTACTTGGACTTATCGTTAAAACATCGATTTTTTTCAGGCCCGCTCCCAGTTGCACACCATGGGGAATGGAGTCGAGCATATTGTTGATGCGATTTATCCTTTCCAGATCAATAGACAGGCCATCGATAAAGATGTCTGACAAGGCATGACCGCCAATTTGCGCCAGCGTTGGATATTGGTCACTTTGATGTGGTTTTTCATCCTCCTGCAGATCTCCATGTATGCTGGTGCTGATGACCATGACCCGGTCCGCCCCAAGATGGATGGCGGGACTGATGGGCGCCAGCTGTCGCATGGAACCATCGCCGAACCATTCCCATTTGTCGGCCATCGGCAGGCGATAGGCGGGAAAGACGAAAGGGATGGCGCTGGAAGCCATCAGATGTTCCAGACCGATGGGCTCGGACACGGCATAGCGGCTACTGCCCGACCACGCCTTGATCGGATGGGCCGATTGGTAGAAAGTCAGGTGATTGCCGCTGGTGTAGCTTGAGGCCGTGATCGCGAGGGCCTGCAAATGCCCTCTGCGCAAGTTTGATTGCAGATTGCCGAAATCCATGCTGCAATTGAGCAGCTTGTATAACGGTCGGTTATCGAGCAGCGATTTGGGCGCGTTATCGCGCCATCCTTTCAGCGCCCAGCCGAACATGAGCAGCCCGAGCCAGCGCAGGCCATTGCCAAATACGCCCACGGGATCGGAACGATAGACATCACCCGTATGGATTTTTCCCCAGATATGTTCCAGGCGCCGGATCGCCGCATGGGGATGCGCGGCACGGCACGCGTAGCCGGTTGCATTGATGGCGCCTGCGGAGGAGCCGCAGACGATGGGAAACGGATTTTCGAACCGCGGGGATTTTTGTGGATCAAGCAGCGCCATGATGGCGCGCAAGGCACCCACCTGGTAGGCGGCGCGCGCGCCACCCCCTGTAAGCACCAGGGCAGTCGTACCGTCAATCGAGCGCACGCCCGGTGTTACCGGCGCCTCGGTGGGATGCGCATGCGGCTTACCTGGATGCGTCGCTGGGCTATCCTGCCCCGTAGTTGAATGATCCTGGCGGGTCATGGGCGCATCTTGGCCGGATTGATAAGCGCCTGTACGCATAGGCTTGAGTCCATGATGATTCCTCGGGAAACGGGCGGATTACCGATGGGTGGCGCCCGCCTGTCGCTATCAGGCCGTCACGGTCTTGGCTGGCCTAGGGGTATGATACGGAAATTCAATCGCGAATGCATCTGCTAAAACCGAAAATGCGGGCCGCCCGGATCGGTTTGCGCCGGCCGGGAATATGCACGCCCGCTAGGGCGACACCACTTCATCAAGATAGGGATAGCGCCCAGCCGGATCCAGCAGCGCTTTGATCGCGCCCTCCACATGGCTATGCCTGTTGGCGATCCAGGATTGGTCCGCTTCGTCGAGGACGGCATCGGTGACGATCTGATTTTCACGCAGGCGCCGCACAACCAGTTCCTGGCACCAGATCAGCGTGCCCGCATGGCCCAGGAACACCCGCGCCAGGTTAATATCGCCAAAGCGCGGTTTCAGCGCATCCAACCGGTAGGCCAGCCCCCAGGCCGGCAATGCCAGGCAGCGCGAGACATCCGTGTCGTTCAGTAACTCAAATAGCGCCGGCACCACGCGCTGTAAGGCAGGCAGGCGCAAGGGCGACTCGTCATTGACGCCAAAACCGCCCAGCACCGCGTTCTGCCCGTCGGCAAACAGGGCGTGGACCCGCTCCAGGCCCGACAGGCCCGTATATCCGGGCCTGCAATCGTGCCATTGCGGCTGGGCCAGCCATTGCGCCAGGGTGAGCGTTGCCGGAACGTGGGAAAACTGGGCAAACCCCTGCGCCTGCAGATGCCCTACCGGCGTACCCGGCAGGACCAGGCAGGCATGCTCGCCCAGTGCCTCGGAACCGGATAGCGACTCACCGCTTTCGACAACCAGGCAGGAGCGCCCGATAATACTGGCCGGACTGGCCGTTCCCTCCAGCACCATGGCAATATCGTATTCATGGCACAGTTGGCGCAACGACGGCAGATCGGCCAGCCGCTGCAGCCGGATTTTTGCGGAGTAATAGCCATTGGTCTCGCATTCCTGCGTCAGGGGTGCCTGCAGCGCCCGCTGCACCCGTCGGCAGAAAGCCGGCCAGGGCCCCTCCTCGGGGCCTTTGCGCAGGGTTAGGAAACGACGACGGTGAAGATGCATGAATACTCGGCAACTCAAGGAAAAGACAGGGGATGGGGCCCGGGGAACAGCCAACGGGAACACCGCGCGACGTCCACCGGTTAATTACCAGTTACAATGAACAGCTTGCGATGCGCTTTCATCGTCCGTATTTTACCTTGCTCCGTTTTACCATGACCCGTTTTGCTCAAAGAATCGACCAGGCCCTGACTTTTCACGCGATTGAAGTCACCAAAGCGGCGCAACAACTGCGTGAACAAGGCCAGGACATCATCAGCCTGGGTATCGGGGAACCCGATTTTACCGCGCCGCCAATCGTGGTCGATACACTGTCGCGCGCCGCTCAGGCCGGTTTGAGCGGCTATAGCCCGGCATTGGGCATCATGCCGCTACGCAGCGCCATTGCCGATTATTACGCCAGTCATTGGGGCGTCGCGCTGGATCCGGCACGCGTCATTGTCACCGCTGGCGCCTCGGGTGCCCTGTCGCTGGCCTGCCTGTCCCTGCTGAACCCCGGCGATGAAATCCTGATGCCCGACCCGGCCTACCCGGCCAACTCCAACTTCATCCTATGCGCCGGCGCCACGCCGCGCCTGGTCCCATGCACCGCCGAGGAGCGCTTCCAGCTTTCCGCCGAAAAAATCGCCGCGAACTGGAACAGCCGCACTCGCGGCGTATTGATCGCCTCTCCGAGCAACCCGACCGGCACCTCCATTGCCCGCGACGAATTGTCGCGCATCATCGACACCGTCAAGGCCCGCGATGGCCTGATTATCATGGATGAAATATACCTGGGGCTGTATTACGATACACCGCCCCAATCTGCGCTGGCGCTGGATCCGGAGATCATCGTTATCAATAGCTTTTCCAAGTACTTCAACATGACGGGCTGGCGGCTGGGCTGGATGGTGGTGCCCGAGGCGGTGGTGCCCGCCGTGGAAAAACTGGCGGCCAGCCTATGCATCTGCCCGCCCACGCTGGCCCAGCACGCGGCCATTTCCTGCTTCTCCGACGAGGCCCTCGCCACCTACGAACATCGCCGCCTGGCCTTCAAGGAACGCAGGGACTACCTGCTGCCGGAATTCGAAAGACTGGGCCTGCGGGTTCCGGTCGCCCCGGATGGCGCCTTCTATATCTACGCCGATATCAGCACCCACGGCATGGACAGCGGACAGTTCGCGCACAAAATGCTACATGAAGCCGGTGTCGCCGTGGTGCCGGGGCTGGATTTCGGTCCCGAGCATGCCGACCGCATGATTCGCGTATCCTACGCGACGGCGCTCGATCGCCTGCAACAAGCCATCGCGCGCCTGGAAAAAGTCCTGTAGCAGGCCACCGCAGCCCGGCGGAACCGCCAGCAACCCAGCCCGCTACTGATACAGGCCGAGGCTGCGCTTCAGGGGAATGCCGGACTCCAGCGCGATGCGACGCCTTTCAGCCTGGACTTTTTCGGCATAGCCGCCATCATTGGGGCCGATTGCCCCCACATAGCACGACAGCCCCTTGTCCACCGACCCGCGCCGCTTGATGCAATCATGCAGGATCTGCGCTCCCACATGGATATTGGCGACCGGATTCAATGCGGACAGCGCCCCGCCATAGAAAGCATGGAATTTTTCTTCATGGACCGTCGGCATGACTTGCATCAGGCCCTGGGCGCCCACATGGCTTTCCGCGAACGGGTTATAGCGGGACTCGATGGCGATCACCCCCAGCACCAGAATGGGATCGAGATCCTTTTTTTCCGCCACGCTGTATACCACGCGAATCAACGCGCCGGTGACATTGCGAGCCACGCGGAACTTGCGTGCAACATATTCGCGCAACGCCATCGCCTGCGCATTATCGAGGCCAGGGACGGAAAACTGGCTGTCGGCAATATTCAAATTGGTGAAAAAACCCTTGGCGGTGGCATCTTGCTCCTTGGCCAGGGCGGCGGCGCGCTGCTCGGCTTCGCTCTGGCCGGGCTGGCTCTGCAGCGGCATTTGCGCGCCGCCCTGCAACGCGCCGAAAATCGTCAATAGATCCTTGTCGGACATGACCGAACTATCGGGCACCAGCGCATTGAGCGACGCCTGGTGGATCACCCGCACCTGATCGCGGATTGCCGGCAACAACGCCGCGGCAAGAATCGCGACCAGGGCGGCGATACCCAGATAGGCGACCGCCAGGTGAACGATATCCAGCAAGGTCCGGTAAACGGCGCGCAACAAAGCCGGCGGATTAAGTTCGGGGGACGTAGACAAGCTCATAGATAACCGTTGCCCAGGCAGCAGCCCGGCGCAGGACAAGGAAAAAATGACTATACCCCAGTTTTGGCGGTCTTGCCTATGCGGCGGCTTGTACCGGCCGGCTTTCTCCTATAATGCCCGGATCGGAATCATCTATGGGCTGGCTATCGTGAAATACACGGATCTGCGGGATTTTCTCAAGCAACTGGAAAAAAAGGACAACCTCAAGTCCATCGACGTGCCGGTGCAGACCCGTCTGGAAATGACGGAAATCAGCGATCGGGTTTTGCAGGCGGGCGGCCCTGCCCTGCTGTTTCAGCAGCCCCAGCATCTGGGACGCACCGCCGACATGCCGGTGCTGACCAATCTTTTCGGTACGCCGCAGCGCGTCGCCTGGGGGATGGGGGCCGACTCGGTCGCGGCCCTGCGCGAAACCGGCACCCTGTTGGCTTCGCTGCGCGAGCCCGAAGCGCCCAAAGGGTTGCGCGAAGCCATCGGCACGGTATCAATGCTCAAGTCGGCCTTATGGGATATGGCGCCCAAGATGCAGCGACATGCCCCCTGCCAGGAAATCATCTGGGAAGGCGATGAGGTCGATTTGTCGCGCCTGCCCGTGCAGCTTTGCTGGCCGGGCGATATTGCGCCGCTCATCACCTGGGGGCTGGTCATTACCAAGGGGCCCAACGCCAGGCGGCAAAATCTGGGGATTTATCGCCAGCAAGTCATCGGACGCAATAAGGTCATCATGCGCTGGCTTTCCCACCGCGGCGGCGCGCTGGATTTTCGCGATCATGCCCTGGCCTACCCCGACCAGCCTTTTCCCATTTCGGTGGCACTGGGTGCCGACCCGGCCACCATTCTGGGCGCGGTCACGCCGGTGCCGGATAGCCTGTCCGAATACCAGTTTGCCGGGCTGCTGCGCGGCTCACGCACCGAACTGGTCAAGTCCATCGGCAACGGGCTTTCCGTCCCGGCCTCCGCCGAAATCGTACTCGAAGGGCATATCCTGCCGGCCAGCCACCCCGATGCCACGCCGCTCGAGGTGCCGCCCGGCGCCCCGCAGCCGAGAAGCAACGGCTTCGAAATGGCCCTGGAAGGCCCCTATGGAGACCATACCGGCTACTACAACGAACAGGACTGGTTTCCCGTCTTCACCATCGACCGCATCACCCTGCGCCGGCAGCCCATTTACCACAGCACCTACACCGGCAAACCACCGGATGAACCAGCCGTGCTTGGCGTGGCGCTCAATGAGGTTTTTGTCCCGCTGCTGCAGAAACAGTTGCCGGAAATCGTTGATTTCTATTTGCCGCCCGAAGGTTGCAGCTATCGGCTGGCAGTGGTGTCGATTCGCAAGCAATATGCGGGGCACGCCAAACGCGTCATGTTCGGCGTCTGGAGTATCCTGCGCCAGTTCATGTACACCAAGTTCATTGTCGTGGTTGACGACGATGTGGACACCAGGGACTGGAAAGAGGTGGTCTGGGCCATGACGACCCGGATGGATCCAGTGCGCGACACGGTGCTGGTCGAAAACACGCCGATCGACTACCTGGACTTCGCCTCGCCGCAATCCGGGCTCGGCGGCAAAATGGGAATGGACGCGACCAATAAATGGCCGGGCGAAACGCAGCGCGAATGGGGCACCCCCATACGCATGGACGATGTCGTCAAGCGCCGCGTCGATGATCTGTGGCTGGATCTTGGTCTTGGTAAGTGAAGGAGCCGTGATCCACGGGGATATCCTCTTCGGAGTAACCGCGGGCCATGTCCTGGCTCTTGCCGCCGCGTTTTGATTTATCCCGGAACTTGTTATAGACATACCAGGACGTCGCCGCCAACGCCAGCGGCTTGAGCAATGCCGAACGCGTCTTGCTGGCGCGCAAGAGAAAGCGGGCCACACCCAGGCTGATGTACGGATTTTTCTCGATCAGGGAGAACAGCCCGCTACGCCGACGCGTCAGGCTCATGAGGGTTTGGCTGCCCGAATCAAGTATGGCGTTCTTGATTGACTCGGGAGAAATGGACTGTCCCAGCTTGCGGGTGTCATGCCGCAATTGCTCGCGCTCAAGCAAAACGCGGGCGGTGAGCAATTGCTTGCGATAGTTTTTTTTCAGCCTCGGATCACTCATGCCCCCCTCCTGTCGAGGACGACCCGGCGCTGCCGGGTGCCGCGCTGCCCCGCAAGGCCGCGACATCGTCCTTGAGCGCGTCGACCGTTGCCGAAAAGGGGCTGGACGCCAGGTTCAGATGCTTTTTCATCAGCAGCAGGCAACCGACCCCGATTCCGGCATACACCAGGACCAGCACCGCCAACGCAATATAGCGATACTCGGTCTCCCAGAAGAACAGACCCGCCAGCACGGCGATCACCATGAGCGCCAGATGCAGAAAGAGCAAGCCGATGGCGCCGAACAGCATCACGGACAGCAAACGGTCCTTCTCCTCCGCCAGCTCGACCGCCAGTAATTCCAGCCGCGTCTTGAGTATGGCGGTCAGATCGCTGGCGACGGCGCTCAGGTTCTGTTTGACAGACATAGTCCGGTTCCGGTCGATGCCGCTTACTTGCGTCCGATAATGACGCCGAGCAGCACGCCGGCCAGGGCCGCGAACCCGACGGTACGCCACGGATTGTCGTGGACGTAATCGTCGGTGACGCGCACGGCATGCTTGCTTTGCTCTACCGCCCGGTCCTGGACATCTTTGAATGAATTCGTTGCCTTTTGCAAGGCGTTAACGGCACGGTCACGCAATTCCGTCGCTTTATCGCCCCCCAGTTCCGTGGCTTCCTTCAACATGCCTTCCGCCTCGGCAATGCTTTGACGCAGATTGTTCAGCAGTTGTTCCTGAGACTGTTCGAGATTAGATTTGCTAGCCATATAACTCTCCTGCAACGATTGTTTGAAAAATCCGGAAAGCGGAGCACCCGCCTTAACCGGGTCTGACTATTTATATATTATTCTTATCGCGAATATTTCAAGATCATCATATCGCATTATGGCTATTTATCAAGCACGCCTTTAAGATTCTTTTCAATTCAAAGGGCTTGGCCGCGCCAAAAATGGGCTGCGAGCTATCCTGTTTTCATAAACAAAAACACCAACTTGCATGCAAAGGCGCAAGCGCAACCTCATCTGCAATATCTTGCAAATTTTCGTTGCCTACATTTTCTGTTTGGTGCCGAAGATGCGGTCGCCGGCATCGCCCAGGCCGGGAATGATATAGCCGTCCTCGTTCAAACTTTCGTCAATCGACGCGGTGTAGATTTTCACGTCCGGATGCGCCGCCAGCACACGCTCGATCCCCACCGGCGCCGCCACCAGCACGAGCGCCTTGATCTCCTTGCAACCGGCCTGCTTGAGCATGGAAATGGTCGCCTCCATGGAGCCGCCCGTCGCCAGCATGGGGTCGATAATCAATGCGAGCCGCTGGTCCAATTCACCAACCAGTTTCTGCAGGTAAGTGCCCGCTTCCAGCGTTTCCTCGTTGCGCGCGATACCGACAGCGCTGACCTTCGCGCCGGGAATCAGGGAAAGCACGCCGTCGAGCATACCAATACCGGCACGCAAAATGGGAACGACCGTTACCTTCTTGCCGGCGATCTTCTTGACTTTGACTTGTCCGCACCAACCTTCGATGAAAGTATCTTCCAAAGGAAAATCCTTGGATGCCTCGTAAGTCAGCAACGCGGCAATTTCCTGCGCCAGTTCGCGAAAGCTTTTGGTGCTCAGGTCGGCGCGGCGCATGATGCCCAGCTTGTGCTGGATCAGGGGATGGCGGATTTCGTGAACGGACATGGTGTAATTCTCCGGAACTATTGCGTAATAAGCCACTCGACAAGGGAATCGACAAAGGACTTTGTTTTTAGTGCCGCAGCATCGTTGACCAAGCTTACCAGGATATAGGTTTTGCCACTCGCCGCGGTCACGAACCCCGACAAAGCGCTGGCATTGCCCAATGTGCCGGTCTTGAAATGCCCTCGTCCGCGCGCGGCCTGATCTGTCAGACGGCGACGCATAGTACCATCGACACCGCTGACTGACAACGAATCGATGAAAGTATCGCGTAAACCCGAGGACCAGACGGACTCCAGCATCTGGGCCTGTCCTGCCGCCGTAATGCGGCCGCCGCGCGACAGACCCGAGCCGTTGACGACCGTGTAGTCGCTCACGTTGATGCCCTGCTTTCTGAGTACGTCGAGTACTGCCTCGCTGCCCTTCTCGAACGTTGCCGGCGCGCCGTAGGTTTCCGCGCCAAGCGTCAGCAGCAGGGTTTTGGCCATCACGTTATTGCTGTATTTGTTGACGGTCTGAATCACCTGGGCCAGCGGCGGCGAACTGCGGCTTTCGAGCAGTACCGCGTTTTTCGGCACCAGCCCGTCCCGGATCACCCCCGAAATCGTGCCGCCTTCGGCGGTCCAGAGGCGTTCGAAAATACTGGAAAACAGATAGGGCTGGGAGCCGACCAGCCGGTAGAACGAAAATTCGCCGCAGGCTCCGGACAAATCGCCTTTCAGCAGCAACGCGCGCCCTTGGTCGGTCTCGACGCTGCCCGTCAGCTCGGAGCCGGTACGGGACTTGACGCAAGCCCCCGAAGACAGCCCGAGGTGCCCGACAATCGGCGGATTCTGGATATCTGGCTCATGGGTGACGCGCCAGATGCCCGCCTGCCGATCCGGCTTGAAATTGAGCATGAGCGCGCCCAGATTAACCATCATGGCGTCCGGATTGGCGTTATACGGGCGCTCCGGCGAACCGTCAAATTGCGCCGGGTCGGTAAAGATGGGGGCGAACAGCGAACGGTCGACCACAACGTCGGACAAGTGCTTCAGGCCACTGGCCTGCACCTTGCGGATCATCTCTTTGAGATCCTGATAGTTCAACGCCGGATCGCCGCCGCCCTTGATATACAGTGGCGTGCGCATCGCCTGGGAAACATCCAGGCGCGCGCGCCGGTCAAGATAGATATTGGTGGTCCAGCGATACCCGGCACCCAAGCGGTTTAGCGCCGCCCAGGTCGTCAGCGTTTTCATGACCGAGGCTGGGTTGCGCGCCACCGTGGGGTTGATCGACAGGATCACCGGCCCCCCGGCCTCCTTGATCAGCAGCGACAGGCTGGCAACCGGTACGCCGGTCTTTTCCCAGCGGGTCATGATCGGCACAGGCAAATGCCCCGCCGACTTGATCGCGCTTACCGGAAAGCCATAGACATTGAGTAACGTGTCGGCGTCGGTCGCCGCCTGTGCCGCGCCTGTGGCCAGCGTACCCGCCGCTGCCGCCTTGCCCGCGTTGGGCAGAATCTGCACATCCAGGCTGCCTGGCCGATGAAATTCGAACGTCTCGCCTGGCGCAACGCGAATCGCCTGAGTCCGCTTGCGGGATTTCTTGGCGCTGCGCTTGCTTGCTGTTTTCGATGCGGCGGATTTGGCCTGGGATTTGACCTGTGGCTTGCGCTCGCCGGCTTTGCTTTTTTCCTGCGCCGCCGCCGGCAAGGCCAGGCATAGCGAGGCCAGCAACGCGCATACCGCCTGCCTGCCGTACGGCCGCCTTGATCCGGGCGATCGCCCCCCGGCCTGCGGGATAGCGGCTGCTACCATGGCCATCCTTTGCGACAGGCATCTTTCCGAACCGTCGTAACGACGCCTTTCACGGACATGACATCACGTCGGGGATAGCGCAAAAAGAAAGCATACAGGCAATTCATTCTGGTCCGGCGATCCTATGGGAGTCCGCAAGGAAAAAAGACACTTTATAATGGTTTGATACGACAATCCGGTTAAATTCGCCGAATTGACCATAATTTTAAATCCAGGTCTGCAGGAAACAACACTTGCCAGGCCGCCATCTATCATCCTTGCTGTCCAGTCCATGCTACCCATCGACCCTTCCCTGAGCATCACCGATTTCGATTACGACCTGCCTGAAGCGCTCATCGCGCAGACACCCTCGGCCACGCGGAGCGCCAGCCGATTGTTGCTGGTCCCGCCTGACGGCGACTTGCGCGACCTAGACTTCGGCGACCTGCCCTCGTTGCTGCAGCCCGGCGACTTGCTGGTGTTCAATGATACCAAAGTCATCAAAGCCCGCCTTTATGGCAACAAGGACAGCGGCGGACGCATCGAAGCGTTGATCGAACGCATTATAGAACCAACTCGCGCGTTGGCGCATGTTCGGGCCAGCAAATCACCGCGTCCCGGCACCGAATTGGTTTTCGACGGCAACATCCGCGCCCGCGTGACCGGCAGGCATGAAGACTTGTTTGAGTTGCAATTTGACGATCCGATTCTGCCGCTGCTGGACCGGCACGGCAATCTCCCTTTGCCGCCCTATATCAGACACGAGGCCGACGACGCCGACGAGACCCGCTACCAGACGGTATACGCCAGGCACCCCGGAGCGGTGGCCGCGCCGACCGCCGGACTGCATTTCGACGAAGCCATGCTGCAGCGCCTGCTGGCGCTGGGGGTGAACACCGCCTGGGTGACCTTGCATGTCGGCGCAGGCACGTTCCAGCCGGTGCGGGTCGACAAGATCAGCGAACATATCATGCACGCCGAGTGGTATACCGTTGCGCCTGAGACGGTCGAAGCCATTGCCGCCACCCGCCAGCGCGGCGGCCGCGTCATTGCCGTGGGGACAACCAGCGTGCGCGCGCTGGAATCGGCCGCGCAGCAGAACGGCACCCTGCCCGGCCTGCGCTGCCCCAAGGCCCATAGCGCCGATACGCGGCTATTCATTACACCTGGCTATGAATTTCAGGTCATCGATGGCCTGATCACGAACTTTCACCTGCCGCAGTCTACGCTGCTCATGCTGGTGTCGGCCCTGACCGGCCGCGAACGCATGCGCCAGGCCTACGAACACGCCATTGCACAACGCTACCGTTTTTTCAGCTACGGCGACGCCATGTTCATTGCGCCGCGGCGCTGACCCCGGCATGACAGCCATTGCGCCCGTAACCCGTTAAAATAGACCCGGCGCATGCTCGAGGAACCAATCCCCGGCGGCCCGGTCCTACCTTGCTGTGCCTCAGGCACCCTATCGATCCAACCAGAAAAATTCATGTCCGGACTTTCTTTTTCCCTGCTCAACACCGAAGGCAAAGCCCGCCGAGCCAGCATTACGCTCAATCACGGCACCGTGCAAACGCCCATGTTCATGCCGGTAGGCACTTACGGCAGCGTCAAGGCGATGCTGCCCCACGAACTGGAGGAAATTGGCTCCCAGGTCGTGCTTGGCAACACGTTCCACCTGTGGCTGCGCCCCGGCACCGAAGTCATTGAAAAACACCAGGGGCTGCATGGTTTCATGCAATGGGACAAACCCATACTCACGGACTCGGGCGGCTTCCAGGTATTCAGCCTGAGCGACCTGCGCAGCAAGATTACCGAGGAAGGCGTCAAGTTTTCCTCGCCGATCGACGGCTCCCGGTTGTTCCTGACGCCCGAAGAATCCATGCGTATCCAGCGATCCCTGAACTCGGATATTGTCATGGTGTTCGACGAATGCACGCCCTATGCCATCGACGGCCGGCCGGCCACCCATGACGAGGCGGCGCGCTCCATGCGGATGTCCCTGCGATGGGCCCAGCGCTCGCGCGACGCCTTCAACGCCCTGCAAAACCCGAATGCCCTTTTCGGTATCGTGCAAGGCGGCATGTTCGAGGATCTGCGCGAGGAGTCGCTGGCCGGCCTGCGCCGCATCGGGTTCGACGGCTATGCCATCGGCGGCCTCTCGGTCGGCGAACCCAAGGAAGACATGCGCCGCGTCCTGAAGCATATCGCCCACCAGTTGCCAGACAACGCGCCGCGTTACCTGATGGGCGTAGGCACGCCCGAGGATCTGGTCGAGGGCGTCGCCCAGGGCGTGGACATGTTCGATTGCGTCATGCCTTCGCGCAATGCCCGCAACGGCTGGCTCTTTACGCGTTTCGGCGATATCAAGATCCGCAATGCGCGCTATCGGGACGACACGCGCCCGCTGGATCCCAGTTGCGCCTGCCACACCTGCCGCCATTTTTCCCGCGCCTACCTGCATCATATGCAAAAGGCCAACGAAATCACGGGCGCCCGCCTCAATACGCTGCACAATCTGTATTTCTATCTGCAAATCATGAAGGAAATGCGTGAAGCCCTGGAACAGGGCCGGTTTGCCCAATGGCAGGAACAATTTTTCGCAGATCGCGCAAAGGGCATTGATTAGCCAAGAAAAGGCTACAATATTCGGTTAATTTACACTTATTTCATACGGGAGTTATTGTTATGCTTACAAGCAACCTTTCCGCACTGGTCCTGGCCCAGGCTGCTCCACAGGGCGGCGTCGCCGGTGGGCTGATGAGTTTCCTACCCATCATCCTGATGTTCGTGGTGCTGTATTTCCTGATGATCCGTCCACAAATGAAGCGCCAGAAGGAAACCAAGGCCATGATCGAAGCGCTGGCCAAAGGCGACGAAGTCATCACGGTTGGCGGTATTCTGGGGAAAATCACCAAAGTGACCGATAACTACCTGACCATCGAGGTCGCCAGCCTGGCCGACAAACCCGTCGAAGTCCTGGTGCAGCGCGCCGCAGTCAGCACCGTTCTGCCCAAAGGCACGGTCAAATCGCTGTAAGCATGCGCCCGGCGGGCGGCAGACTGTCGCCCCGCGCGCTGATTTTCTGTTTTATTCACCCTCTTTTACGGCTACGGTATGAACCGCTATCCCCTCTGGAAATATATTACGGTGCTGGTTGCCCTGGTTATCGGCATCCTCTACACCATCCCGAACTTTTTTGGCGAAACGCCCGCTGTCCAGGTGTCCAGCGCCAAGGTGACCCAGAAAGTCACCAGCCAGACCATGGGGCAGATAGAGGATATGCTCAGGCAGCAAAACATCGCCTACACCGGCGCCTATTTCCAGCAGAACGGTCCGGCCGGCACGGTGCGCGTGCGCATGCCGAATACCGACGCCCAGCTGAAAGCGCGCGATATCCTGGACAACGCGCTCAACCCCAACAAGGATGACCCGACTTACACGGTCGCCCTGAACCTGCTTTCCGGTTCGCCCGACTGGCTCACCGCCTTGGGCGCCAACCCCATGTACCTGGGCCTTGATCTGCGCGGTGGCGTGCATTTCCTGTTGCAAGTCGACATGAAAGGCGCCCTCAGCGCGCGCTACGACTCCCTGACCACCGATCTGCGCGCCATCCTGCGCGACGGCCGGGTCAATGCCGAGTCGGTCAACAACAACAATGGCACGATTGTGGCCACCTTCGCCAGCGAGGACGAGCGCAGCAAGGCGCTGAGCGTGCTGCGCTCGCGCACCAACGAACTGGATTTCTCGCCCAGCCAGTCCGGCGGCAAATTCCTGCTGAACGGCGTCATCCGCGCCACGGAAATTACCCGTGTGCAGGAAACCGCCCTGCAACAGAACATCCTGACGCTGCACAACCGGATCAACGAATTGGGCGTCGCCGAGCCGATCATCCAGCAGCAGGGCACCGATCGCATCATCGTTCAACTGCCGGGCATCCAGGACGTGGCCAAGGCCAAGGAAATCCTGGGCCGCACCGCGACCCTGCAATTGCGCATGGTTGACGATTCGCCCGCCGCGATGAATGCGCTGGGCGCCGGCACCGTCCCCTTCGGCCTGGAGAAATTCAAGGATACCGATGGCCGCGACGTGCTGGTCCGACGCCAGGTCCTGCTGACCGGCGAAAATCTGGAAAACGCCCAGTCCGGCCGCAACCAGCAGACCCAGCAGCCCACCGTCAACCTGACGCTGGACGACAAGGGTGCCCGGATATTCCGCGACACCACACGCGACAATATCGGCAAGCGCCTGGCCATTATTCTGTTTGAAAACGGCAAGGGCCAGGTTGTCACCGCGCCGGTCATCCGCAGCGAAATCCCCAACGGACAAGTGGAAATTTCCGGCAGCATGGATGCCACCCAGGCCGCCGATACGGCCCTGCTGCTGCGCGCCGGTTCGCTGGCGGCGCCCATGTCCATTATCGAAGAGCGCACCATCGGCCCCAGCCTGGGCGCAGACAACATCAAGATGGGCTTTGATTCGACCTTGTATGGTTTCATCATGATCGCCATCTTCATGATCATCTACTACCATATCTTCGGCATTTTCTCCACGCTGGGCCTGGGCTTTAACGTGCTGTTGCTGCTTGCCGTCCTGTCGATGCTGCAAGCCACCCTGACCCTGCCAGGCATCGCCGCCATCGCCCTGACGCTAGGCATGGCGATTGACTCCAACGTGCTCATCAATGAACGGATCCGCGAGGAATTGCGCAACGGCGCAAGCGCCCAGCAGGCCATCAATACCGGCTTCAGCCGCGCCTGGGCAACGATCCTGGACTCCAACCTGACCACCCTGATTGTCGGCCTAGCCTTGCTTGCCTTCGGCAGCGGCCCCATCCGTGGGTTCGCGGTGGTGCATTGCATCGGCATCCTGACCTCCATGTTCTCGTCGGTCGTCGGCGTGCGCGCCATTGTCAACCTGTGGTATGGACGACGCAAGAAACTCAAGACCGTATCCATCGGCACGGTCTGGCGTCCCGAGAACACTAACGACAAGCCAAACGGCAAGGCTAAACACTGAATCGCGCAGGATAATTTTTCTGTCCGGCCATAACCGGACAGAGCAGGAAAAAATATGGAATTTTTCAGAATCCACAAAACCATCCCGTTCATGAAGAATGCGCTGATCCTCAATGCGATCAGCGCCATCACCTTCGTGCTGGCGGTGTTTTTCATCGTCACCCGCGGCTTTCACCTGTCGATCGAATTTACCGGCGGCACGGTCATGGAAGTGACCTACAAGGAAGCGGCGCAGCTGGAACAGGTGCGCAGCAGCATCAGCGCGCTCAAATACACCGATTTCCAGGTCCAGAACTTCGGGACTTCGCGAGACGTGATCATCCGCTTGCCCGTCGACAAGAACCTGTCCTCGACCGAACAAAGCAATAACGTGATGCAGGCGCTCAAGCAGACCAACCCCGATGCCGAACTGCGCCGTGTCGAATTCGTCGGTCCTCAGGTCGGCAACGAATTGCTCACCAACGGACTGAAGGCGCTGGCGTTCGTGATCATCGGCATCGTGATCTACCTGGCGATCCGCTTCGAATGGAAATTCGCCGTCGCCTGCGTTGTCGCCAACCTGCACGACGTGGTGATCATCCTGGGCTTTTTCGCGTTCTTCCAATGGGAATTTTCATTGGCGGTGCTGGCCGGCGTGCTGGCGGTGCTTGGCTACTCGGTCAACGAATCCGTGGTGATCATGGACCGGATTCGCGAAAATTTCCGCAAGCAGCGTCGCACCAGCGTGCGGGAGGTCATTGACGGCGCGATCACGCAAACGATTTCCCGGACCATCATCACGCACGCATCCACCCAAATGATGGTGCTCTCCATGTTCTTCTTCGGCGGCCCCTCGCTGCACAACTTCGCCCTGGCGCTGACGATCGGCATCTGGTTCGGCATCTATTCTTCCGTGTTCGTGGCCGCCGCCATCGCCATGTGGCTTGGCGTCAAGCGCGAAGATATGATCAAGGCGCCGAAAAAAGAAGACAACGCCAACGAAGTTGTCTATTGATCCACTCGGTCCCAAGCATAGCAATAGAAAAGGCGCTTTTTCCGCGCCTTTTTTATTGCCTGTCGTTTGGCCTGCCCGGCAAACGACAGGCATCCAATAACCGCTCCCCCGCGCTTGCCTACGCCCGGCCCATCAGCAAGCGGCGCCCCCCTCGACCTGACCTGTCCCCCTAAAACGGCACCTGGGCTCGCCAATGCCGACTAAAAACAACAGCATTCCGTATGAAAAACAACGAGATAAGGTAAAATGACAGCAAACAGGCTACAATCTCGTTTTCCAAATTTACCCCCGGGATAAAAACCCGCAACGGTACACTCACTATGCAAGAAACAACGCTCAAACGCGACGGCGCGGCAACCGCTGCCGAGCCCGCGGCCGCAACCCCCATCTCCATTCCCGCAGACGCAAAAAAGCTGTTCATCAAGACCTTCGGTTGCCAGATGAACGAATACGATTCGGACAAGATGGCCGATGTGCTGCGAGAAAACCAGGGGCTGGAACTGACCAGCAACCCGGAAGACGCCGACGTCATTCTCCTGAACACCTGTTCGATCCGGGAAAAAGCCCAGGAAAAGGTTTTTTCCGATCTGGGCCGCATCAACCAGCTCAAGCAGAAGAAACCGGGGCTGGTGATCGGTGTCGGCGGCTGCGTCGCCAGCCAGGAAGGCGCCACCATCATCCGGCGCGCGCCGTATGTCGATGTTGTCTTCGGTCCGCAAACCCTGCATCGCCTTCCCGACCTGATCGAAAAACGCAAGCGCACCGGACGCTCCCAGGTCGATATCAGCTTCCCCGAGATCGAAAAATTCGATGCGCTGCCGCCGGCGCGGGTTGACGGCCCCTCGGCCTTCGTGTCCATCATGGAAGGCTGCAGCAAGTATTGCAGCTTCTGCGTCGTGCCCTATACGCGGGGCGAGGAAATCTCCCGTCCCTTTGAAGACGTGCTGACCGAGATCGCCGACTTGGCCGACCAGGGCGTCAAGGAAGTCAACCTGCTGGGTCAGAACGTCAACGCATACCGGGGCACATTGGGCGACACCAGCGAACTGGCCGACTTTGCCATGCTGCTCGAATATGTGCATGATATTCCCGGCATTGAGCGAATCCGCTACACCACTTCCCATCCCAAGGAAATGACCAACCGGTTGATCGAGGCGCACGGCAAGCTGCCCAAGCTGGTGCCGTTTCTGCACCTGCCCATCCAGACCGGCAGCGACCGTATCCTGGCCGCGATGAAGCGCGGCTATACGGGGCTGGAGTTCAAATCCGTCGCGCGTCGCCTGTACGCGGCCCGACCCGGCCTGACCTTGTCCTCCGATTTCATCGTCGGTTTTCCCGGCGAGACCGACGAGGACTTTGAAACAACCTTGCGCCTAATCGAGGATGTCAACTTCGATACCTCATTTTCATTCATCTATTCGCGGCGTCCCGGCACGCCGGCCGCCGACCTGGCCGATGAGACGCCGTACGAAGTCAAGCTGCGACGGCTGCAGCGACTGCAGGCGCAAATCATCAAGCAAGCCAGCGCCATCAGCCACGGCATGTTGGGCACGCTGCAACCCGTCCTGGTGGAAGGCCCGTCGCGACGCGATGCATCCGAGCTCACCGGCCGCACCGAAAACAACCGTATCGTCAATTTCGCCGCCCCGCCCCGGCTGATCGGCCAGATTGTCAAGGTACGGATCACCGACGTCTACACCAACTCCCTTCGTGGAGAAATCGATATTCGAGATGCTTCCTGATGAACACTAAGCGGACCCTACCAGTCGTTTTCCATCTGGATGGAGACAACACGCAACTGGCCAATCTCTGCGGTCCGCTGGACGAAAACCTGCAACAAATCGCCCAGGCCTACGATGTCACCATCGGCCGCAACGGCAACCGCCTGATCGCCGAAGGCGACCAGGCGCAGGAAGCGGCCGCCGCCGTGTCCCTGTTCCATCGCCGCGCCCGGCACCGCGATCTGACCATCGACGATATCCAGCTCGGTTTGGTCGAATTGCGCGCCAACGCCAGATCCGCCGCCGCGCCCGCGGTCGAGAAGCATTCGCAGGCCACCACCGACCGCAACGGCCAGGCAGGCCGGCAACCATTGCCGGAACTGCCGCCGCTGGACGACGATAGCGGCAGCATTGCGCTGCGCACCCGTCGCAGCGATCTGCGTCCCCGCACGCCACGCCAGCGCGATTACCTGAACAATATCCTGCGCCACGACATTACGTTTGGCACCGGACCGGCCGGCACCGGCAAGACCTGGCTGGCCGTCGCCTGCGCCATTGATGCGCTGGAGCGTGAAAACGTGCAGCGCATCATCCTGACGCGCCCAGCCGTGGAGGCGGGCGAGCGCCTGGGTTTCCTGCCCGGCGACCTGGCGCAGAAGGTCGATCCGTATCTGCGCCCGCTCTATGATGCGCTCTACGATCTGATGGGCTTTGACAAGGTTATGCGCCTGTTCGAAAAGCAGACGATCGAGATCGCGCCGCTTGCCTACATGCGTGGCCGCACACTGAACCATGCATTCGTCATCCTGGATGAGGCGCAAAATACGACACAGGAACAAATGAAAATGTTCCTGACGCGCATCGGTTTTGGCAGCAAGGCCGTGATCACCGGCGATCCCTCGCAGATCGATCTGATCAAGGGCCAGAAAAGCGGGCTGGAACATGCCTTGCGCGTGCTGTCGCAGGTCCACGGCATTGCTTTCTCGCGCTTTACCAGTGAAGACGTGGTCCGCCACCCGCTGGTTGCGCGCATCATTGACGCTTACGACGCGGCCGAGGGCCGCCTGCAACCCCATGGCTGAATCCAGCGCCGAAGCCCGCCGCGGCATGCGCGACACCTCCTATCTGCGAACCACGGTGCAGCACATTGTGCCCGAACCGGAATTGACCCGGCAGCGCATCCGCGGCTGGATGCTGCGGGCTGTCGATGCCGCCATGGCCGAGAACGAGGACATCGTCGCCGTGGAGCTTGGCCTGCGGCTGGTTGGCGCAGAGGAAGCCCGGACCCTGAACCGCCAGTTCCGCGACCGCGATTACGCCACGAATGTGCTGACCTTCGAATATGGGATCGATCCCGATGGCGTTGCCCATGGCGATATCGTGCTTTGCGTGCCGGTGCTGCACAAGGAGGCCGGGGAGCAGGATAAAAAACTGCGCCAACATGCCGCCCACCTGATCATTCACGGCGTTTTGCATGCCCTGGGCTACGATCATCTCGAAGAAGACGAGGCGCAGCATATGGAAGCGCTCGAGACCCGTATTCTGGCCGGACTGGGCATTCCCGACCCTTACGCGCCACGCTAGCGGCACAAGCCGGCCAGAAGGCGTGCGGTTTACCCTAATTTCTCAACTTTTCATCAAATTTACGCTATTTTGCGTTATCCTTTAAGCTTCTTAAACTAGACGTCCGAAGATGTCAGACCCATACCCTTCCACCGATGCCGAGACCGAGAGTCCCGGCAAGAAAAAACTTACCCGTTCCCTTATCCAGCGAATCAAAGGCCTGTTGCGCCAACAGGAGCCGGAAGACCGGCAGGACATCCAGGAAATCCTTTCCGCGGCCCATGACCGGGATATCCTGGACGACGATTCCTACACCATGATCCTCGGCTCCATCGCGGTTACCGAGAAAAGCGTCAGCGATATCATGATCCCGCGCTCGCGCATGGATCTTCTGGATATCGGCAAGCCGCTGCAGGAACTGCTGCCCATCATCATCGAGACCGCGCACTCGCGTTTTCCGGTATACGAAGACGAAAAAGACAATATCATTGGCATCCTGCTGGCCAAGGACTTGCTGCGCTTCATCACCAATCCGGAAACCGATATCCGCAGCCTGGTGCGCGCGGCCAACTATATCCCCGAGACCAAGCGCCTGAACCAGTTGCTTCGCGATTTCAGGGAAAACCGCAACCATATCGCCATTGTCATCGACGAATACGGCAGTATCGCCGGCTTGGTCACCATGGAAGACGTGCTGGAGCAGATTGTCGGCGAGATCGAAGACGAATACGATGAAGAAGCACAACTGACGATTTTCCCCGAATCAGAGAACGCCTGGCGCGTGATGGCCATCACGGATATCCGGCAGTTGAACCAGACGTTGCACGCCAGCATCCCCGAGGACGACTACGACACGATCGGCGGCTGGCTGGCGGCCGAACTCGACCACATCCCGCAACGCGGCGATACGTACGACTTCCAGGGCTTGCGCTTTCACGTCCTGCGGGCCGATGCCCGCCGCGCCTTGTGGCTGCATGTCAAGCGCCTGACCGGCGGCGAGCCGGACAACAACACAGACACATGAGCATATGAGCTGGCTCCTTCTTATCGCGGCCGGGGCTGTGCATGCCCTGAGTTTTTCGCCTGACCCCCTGGCTGCCTGGAGCCTGCCTTATATTCAGGTACTGAGCATGGCCGTCCTCGCATACCGGATCTTTGCCGAGCAAAGCATCAGGCAGGCCGCGCTCGCCGGGCTTGCCTTTGGCACCAGCAATTTCTGTGTCGGCATATACTGGCTGTATATCAGCATGCACGATTTCGGCGGCATGGCGGCGCCGCTGGCCGCCCTCGCTGTCCTGCTCTTTGCGCTGTACCTGTCGCTCTATGGCGCCCTGGCAGCCGCCGTCACGGTATGGCTGGGCCGCAACCTCAATAGCATGCGGGTGCCGCAAGCGCTGCTGCGCATCCTGCTTTGGGCCAGCGCCTGGACGCTTGGCGAATGGCTGCGTGGCTTCGTGTTCACCGGGTTTCCCTGGAACAACATTGGCTATGCCCACGTCGACAGCCTGCTGGCCGCCTGGGCACCCATCGCCGGCGTGTACGGTGTCGCTTTCCATGCCGCCGCCGCCAGCGCGCTGACCGCGTCCATTTTGTTCTATATGCTGCACAACCGCAGCGGCATCATGGCCGCCATGGCCAGCAGCCTGATGTTTCTGTTTATCCTTAGCCTGGGACTGCGCTACATCAATTGGTCGGATGAGCATGGCCAGCCCGTCAGGGTACGGCTCGTGCAGGGCAATATCGCCCAGCAACTGAAGTTCGATCCCAACCGGCTGATGAGCTCGCTGCAGGCGCAGTTCAATCTGGCAAGCCAGCCCGCCGCAGAAAACCAGCCGGCGCCCTCTCTCATCATTTTCCCTGAAACCATCCTGCCCACCTTCCAGGACCGCATGGCACCGGAATTCTGGGAATCGGTCATACAAATGGCGGGCCAGATGAAAGCAACGCTATTCATGGGCACACCCATGCATACCGTGCAAAATGGCAAGGATCGCTATACCAACAGCGTAATGATGATCAGCGGCGATAGCACCGTCGATGATCTGGTGCGCGGCGACAAGCTGCCCGTCTATGACAAGCGACACCTGGTGCCCTTCGGGGAATTCATCCCCCTGGGGTTTCGCTGGTTTGTCAACGCCTTGAACATCCCACTGGGCGACTTTGACCGCGGTTCCCAGGGCCAGCAAAGCTTTCCCGTCGGCGACCAGCGGTTTGCCCCCAACATCTGCTACGAAGACGTGTTCGGCGAGGAATTGCTGCCCGCGCTACAGACCCGGCCCGACGGCTCGCCAGGCGCCAGCATCCTGTTCAATGTCAGCAACCTGGGCTGGTTCGGCAATACCTGGGCACTGCGCCAGCATTTGCAAATCGCGCGCATGCGCAGCATGGAAACGGCCCGGCCCATGATCCGGGCAACCAATACCGGATCCACCGCGGCCATCGAAAGCGAGGGACGGGTCCGCGCCTTATTGCCAACCGCCACCGCGGGCGTACTCGATATCTCCGTCCAGGGAAAACAAGGGCTCACGCTTTATGCCCGGGTCGGAAACTGGCTGGCCGTGAGCATCAGCATACTTGGGCTTTTGCTGGGCGGGCTCGTTCTGAGGATGCGACGCACCCCATCTTAGCTAGAAGAAGTTTCGGCTGTGCGTGGGCAGTCTGCCCAGCAAATGCGTCAGGTTCACCAGGCGCTCCACAACCAAGTGCTGCACCCCGCTCTGCGACTGCCAGCGCCCATAGGCCCCCATCAGCCGGGACGTCAGCAACTCCTTGCGCTGGCGCTCTACCAAAGCGGGGCGCACCAGCAGATTCACCTGCCCTTCTTCATCCTCCAGCGTCACGAAAACCACCCCCTTGGCGGTGCCGGGCCGCTGCCTGACCGTCACGATGCCGGCTGCCCGCACCAGGCGCCGGTCGGGCTGCTCGCGCAACACCGCCGAAGAGGAAAACCGCATTTTGGTCAACCGCTCGCGCAACAGACTGAGCGGGTGATTTCCCAGCGTCAAGCCCAAAGTTTCGTAGTCGGCCGTCAGAGACTGCCCTTCCGTCAACAGCGACAACTGTGGAGACACGGCCTCGCGAACCGGCGCCTCGCGTAGCATGTCCTTGTCCGGTACGCTGACCACGGCCTCCCACAGCGCGGCGCGCCGATGACCCGCCAGTTGGCGCAAGGCATCGGCTCCCGCAAGCGCCTTCAACGCATGCCGGTCCAGATCGGCCCGCCGCGCCAGATCCGCCACGTCCGAAAACGGCCCCGCCTGCCGCGCCGCTTCAATACGCCGCGCCGCCGCCTCCTGCATGCCCTTGACCTGATTCAGGCCAAGCCGGACCGCCGGCCTGGGCTGCCCGTCCCGCTTGCCCAACCACGCCGCACTGGCCGCCTGCCTGTCTCCCCGCCGCAGCCCGTTGCTCACGGATTCCGATGCATAATCATCCTGCAAGCGGCCAGAGGCGACCGCGCCAGTCATCGATTTGCCTGCCAGGATTTTGCCGCAAGGCAATGCCAGCCCCGCCTCCCAGTCGCTTACCGTGACATCGGGCGGCAATACCTTCACGCCATGCCGCCTGGCGTCCTGCAACAGCGTAGACGCACTATAGAACCCCATGGGCAGGCTATTGAGCAAGGCGGCAAGAAAGGCTTCGGGCTCATGGCATTTCAGCCAGCTGCTGTCGTAGGCAAGCAAGGCGAAACTGGCCGCGTGGCTTTCCGGAAAACCGTATTCCCCGAACCCTTGGATCTGTCGGAAAATCTGCTCGGCGAACGCCCGCTGATAACCTTTTCCCATCATGCCATTGACAATCTTGTCATAGAATTTTTCCAACCCTCCCTTGCGCTTCCAGGCGGCCATGGAACGCCGCAACTGGTCGGCCTCGCCCCCCGTGAAACCGGCGGCCTTCATGGCAATCTGCATCACCTGCTCCTGGAAGATCGGCACGCCCAGGGTACGCTGCAGGGCCGTTTCCACCTCGAGGCCGGGATAGTCGACCTCCTCCAACCCCTGGCGCCGCCGCAAATACGGATGCACCATGCCGCCCTGGATGGGGCCGGGCCGGATAATCGAGACCTCGATGACCAGATCATAATAGTTGCGCGGCCGCAGGCGCGGCAGCATGGTCATTTGCGCGCGGGACTCGATCTGGAACACGCCGATGGTATCGGCCTTGCAGATCATATCGTAGGTCTCGCTATCCTCCTTCGGGATATCCTCCAGCAGCAAGCGTTCCGCGCGGCCATGGCGCAGCGCCACGAAGTCCAGCGCGCGCCGCAAGGCGCTAAGCATGCCCAGCGCCAGGACATCCACCTTCAGGATGCGCAGGGCATCCAGGTCGTCCTTATCCCATTGCACCACGCTGCGCTCCGGCATGGCGGCATTCTCGATGGGCACCAGCCGGTTCAGCGGCCCCCGCGACATGACGAATCCGCCCGGGTGCTGCGACAGATGCCGGGGAAACGTCATCAGTCGCTCGGCCAGATAGACCCATTGCATGGCCACCGGCGAGGTTTTATCCAACCCGCCCTCCTGCATGCGCGCCATCAGGTTGGCCCGGCCATCCCAGTACCGGTATGAGCGGGCCACGGTGTCGACAATCATGGGGTCGATCCCCAGCGCCTTGCCTGTATCGCGCAAGGCGCTTCTGACCCGGTAGCTGATGACGACAGCCGTCAGGGCCGCGCGATCCCGGCCATAGGTGCGATAGACATACTGGATGACCTCCTCGCGGCGCCGGTGCTCGAAATCCACATCGATATCCGGCGGCTCATTGCGCTCCTTGCTGATGAAGCGCTCGAACAAACTATTGCCCAACTCGGGTGTCACCGCCGTAATGCCCAGGCAAAAGCACACCGCGCTGTTGGCCGCCGACCCCCTGCCCTGGCACAGGATTTCCCGGCTTCTGGCAAACCGCACGATATCGTAGACCGTAAGGAAATAGGCCTCGTACTCCAGCTCCGTGATCAAGCCCAATTCCATTTCCAGCTGGGCTGCTATCTTGGCCGGGATATCGGTTCCGAAATGCCGATGCGCGCCCGCATAGGTTTCCTGGCGCAAATAGGTTGCCGCCGACAAATGCGGCGGACAGATATGGTCCGGATATTCATATTTCAGCTCCGAGAGGCGGAACGGACACTGGCTGGCGATCTCGATTGTTTGCGCCAGCAGCGCCGCCGGATACAAGTTGGCCAGGCCCAGCAAGTGGCGCAAATGCCGTTCGGCATTCGGCTGGCGATCAAAGCCGCAGGCCTGCACGCTCTTGCCCAGGCGGATGGCGGTGAGCGTGTCGTGTATGGGTTTGCGCGAGCGCACATGCATTTGCACCTGCCCCGCCGCCACCAGCGGCAGGCCGGTGTGTTCGGCCACGGCCTCCAATATTGCCTTGTGTCGCTCATCATGCCCTTGGCGCAACAATGTCAGAACCAGCCAGCAACGGCCGGGAAACGCCGCAGCCAGCCACTGCGCCTGCGCCAGCACCTGCTCATAAGTCGCGCCATACTTGGGCACCAGCAGGCCCAGGCACTCCGGCAAACCTTGCAGATGCGCCAAGCCGGCTGCGGGACGCGTGATATCGCCGGTCGCCAGTTGGTACTGCCCCTTGGGCGCGCGCCTCCGGCCCAGGGTAATGAGCTCGCATACATTGCCATACCCCTTGCGCGTCTGCGGCAAGACCAGCAAGCGCAGCGCCGGCGCGCCGTCCGTTCCGGCCAGCGCAAAATGGGAACCCACCAGCAATTGCATGGGCATGCGCTCAGGTGCCGCCGGTATCGCCACGGCGGGCAGGCCCGCCTGCTGCTGTGCCTGGGCCTCTTCGATCGCCCGCAAGCGTGCCACGATCGGCGCATTCAGCGTTTCGAGTTCCGAATAGGCGCGAACCACGCCCGCCATGGAGCATTCATCGGTCACGGCCAGCCCCAGGTATCCCAATTCGAACGCGCGCTGCACCAACTCTTCGGGATGCGAAGCCCCCTGCAGAAAGCTGTAATTGCTCTGGCAATACAACTCAACGTAGGCTGGCAAACGATAATCGGGCGTGAAATCCATTCTATTTTTTCCTATCTGGCCGCGGCCTTCGCTGGCTGATGCATGTCGCGGCACAAGCCGTGAACAGCGTCGCTGGCCGCAATGCGCGGATCCGGGCAGTTGTCGCCCTATCCAAAAAAACCATGCAAAAACCATCCCTTGCGCGCACCTCGCTCCTGGAACAGCCAATACCGCGCACCGGCGCTATCCTCAGCGACAAAATAATCACGCATGGCCCAACCCTCCCACCAGCCATCCTCGATACGTTCGGGGCCCTGCAAGATATGTAGCGGAGAACCGTAGCAAGGGCGATTGCTGCGCACCTGCAAGGGCAAGGGCTCTGACAGCAGCCAGCAAGGGCGGACCGTGCCTTGGAAACAGCGACGCTCGTCCGACGCTTGCGGGCTGGCGCGAAGCATGGTCTGCGTCTCCGTTTGGGTGATCGACACCCACCGGTTCGCCACCTCGGGACGGTGATCGGCCACCGGCCCTGGACGCAACACCTTGTCATGCCCCAGGCGAGCCACGATGACCTCGAGTGTCCGCCGCCGGTCTTCGGGCGCCCCGCCGGGCATGGGAAACAGATCGTCGGGAACAGGCGCCAGGGCTTGCGCGCGCTCCACCTTGAGGGTCAGCGCAATCACCGGCGCGGCCAGCTGCAGCCGATGCACATGCTCCTGCAACAAATGCATGAGATGCGCCGGGTCGCGGCTGGGCGTACCCGTGACCAGCGTCAGCAAGGTTGGCGGGCGGGCAGCCCGGCCCCGCTCGTGCTCCAGCGACAACAGGAAATGCGTGGCGGCCTGCTGGTGTGCGGCCAGCCAACCGCATACCTGCTCCACCAGGCGTCGGGCAAGACCCAGGACGGCCTGGGCATACTCGATACGCTCAAGCAACTCGATCCGGCCCTCGAACCGCAAGGGGGGAACAAACCAATCGAACAACTCGGCCGCCTGGCCGTAGGCGGCATCCAGCGCGACCAGCAATGATTTGCTGGTGCGCCTCTGCAGCCCCGCCCGCGGCAAGCGGCGCAGGGCCCCCAGCGTGGCGCAACCGATATGCTGCAGCCAATCATCGAAGGGGCGGGCCACGGGCAAGGCATGGCTGGGCAAGCGATCCAGGCGACGGACCAAGGTCTCCAGCCGCAGACAGCGGCGTTGTCGCGGCAGGCCGGGGGCAGCCACAGCGTTGGCCAGCAGCCATGCCCCGCCAGCCGTGGGCGCAATCGCATAGCGGGCGCTAAGGCCTAGGCCTTGCAATGTCAGCCGTACCCGGCGATAAAGCGGGCGGATCCCGCCGAACAATTGCAGACTGGCTGTCACCTCGAGCAGCAGCGTGTCCTGCTCGCTCAAGGCGACTTCCGGCGTATATTGCTGCAACGCCAGCGCCGCGCCCTGGACAACCCGCGCGCAATCCTGCGCGTCATGCTCGATCAAGATCGCCTGCGGACAAAGCGCGGTTACACCGCTGATGCGCATGCCCACCCGTATGCCCGTCTCCGACGCGGCTGGCGTACAGACTTTCACCTGGCCGCGCGCCATGACAACCGCGCGGCTAGTGCGCCATTCGGGACAATGGGTATCCAGCGCGGGATGCGGCAGATGCGCGGCGATCCAGACTCGCATGGCGTGACTCGACAGAAAAAGGACCTGCGGCATCAACCGGATCCGGATAGAGCAGAATGGGCACGGGTTGTTCCAGCAGCCTGCCACGGCGCTTGACGATGTGAACTTGCAACCCGCCTCGCGCCGGATGCAAGGCCAGCCTCAGGGGGGCCGGCGAGGACTGCCGGGCAGCCTGTAGCGAACGGATTAGCACAAACAGGGTATTGCCTTTCTGCGCGGCCAGTTGCAAACGACGCAAGGTCGCCTCGCGCAGTGTATCCTGCCACAGGATCAGGGCCGAAAACGCCGCGCTGTCCAGGATGTGCTCGGCCGCCCACAAGGCATCGGGACGCGCCTGTGGCTGCAACCACAGCAGGCGCGACGGCGCGACCCCCCAGCCGGCCCAGCCGGCAGTCTGGGGAATATAGGGCGGCTGGATCAGCACAATGGGACGCTCGTCCCGGACTCCCGTCCCTCCCGCGGAACCGGCACGCCCGCCGGCGTCGTCGCCACCCCGCCCCAACTGCGTATTGCCCTGCCCGCCTGGCCTGCCCAGCAGGCCCCCTAGCGCCGGCCTGAACAGTTGCAGTTCACCGATACCCGCGCGCGGGATCATGACCTCGATCAGATTCCCCAGGGGCCAGCCCCCGCCCGGCAATTGCGCCGACATGGCCGGATACCCTGTATCCACATGCAGGCCCGGCGAGCTGGCAAGCTGCGACGCGCGCCAAAGCGCGGGATGAATGCGTTCCGGGGCCGCCAACACCGACGGCGGATCTGTAAAAGCAACAGGTTTGATTGACATGGAAAACTCCAAAAACACTGGATAAGTATACAGTATTTTTGGAGTTTCAATTTGCAAAAAAAATGCCCCGGCAAGCTTCGCCGATGCCTGGCGGCCATGCTGCTTTTCCACGGACTCGGCGGCCAATCATCGCGCGCCTGCTCGTACTCTGCCGGCATAGACAGCCTGAAATATGGATTTGCCAGCCGGATATGGATACATTCCCGGGTTATCCAAATGCTCCCGCCCCTTGTCGCCTGCGACGGATTGCTCACTCGTCTCATGGCACCGGGTAATCAGCGCCAGGCCATCGGGATCAGCCAGCGGTAAACGCCACATAACAAGCGCACTCATGCGCTGCCCGTTCGTTCCGCCGGCGACTTTCAATTCATTTACAAGAATTTCAATTGAAATAATTTTAAAGTGGAAAGGCCAGGCAAAAAAAGATCAAATCGATTTGTCCTGAGGCTTCTGCTCGCCGCTTTGCTTGTTGCCACCACCCAGCCAAACCCGCATGAATAAAGCACAAATGACGCATCAGCCGTCGAAAAATTCCGATACGTGGAACCCTTTTTCAGCGCATTATGTGTTTGAAAAAATTCCTTCTATAATGGCCGATTTCCTGCCTCCCGGCACTCTCACTCCGCATTATCCAAAGGCAACACATGAAGCACTTTACCCTCCACAAAAAACTCCTGGGCATGGCGCTGCTGGCCATCGCGCCAAGTTTCGCTCACGCCGCCGACAACTATCCTGACAAGCCGATCAGCATTGTGGTTCCCTACGCGGCCGGCGGCGCCACCGACCTGGTGGGCCGGGCATTGGCCGAGAGCATGGGCCGCTACCTGAAACAAACAATCGTCATAGAAAACAAACCCGGCGCGGCCGGTTCCATGGGTGCGCAGGAAATGGTCAGGACTCGTCCGGACGGCTATAAGCTGGCGCTGGCCCCGCATGGTATTTTCCGGCAACCCTATCTGCAAAAAACGCGCTATGACCCCATCAAGGATCTGACCTATATCGCCTCTTTTTCCAGCTATGATTTCGCACTGGTCGTCGATGCCAAATCTCCCTTGCAAACCACCAAGGCGTTTGTCGACTATGCCAAGCAGCACCCGGAAGACATCACGGTTGGCACCCCAGGGCGTTTTACAGGCAATCAAATGGTCATGGTTGAGCTGAGCCATGCCACGGGCGCAAAACTGACCCATGTTCCCTTCAAGGGAGACGCCGAAGCGATTACCGCCTTGTTGGGCGGACATGTCAAGGCGGCCGTCACGACCAACAGCATTCTTCCCTACATGAAAGCGGGCACCGTCCGTGTCCTGGCCGTCGCTTCGAAACAAAGACTAGATGCCTTTGCGTCTGTGCCCACGTTCACCGAAGCAGGCTATCCGGTCGTCGTCCCCTCTCCGCTAGGCCTGGCTGGTCCAAAAAACCTGCCGTCCGACATTGTGGAAAAACTGGATGCCGCGGTGAAGGCGGCCACCCAGGATCCCGTCTTTCTGAAAGCGATCCAGGAATACGGCATACAAACCTACTATATGGATCATAAGCAATACGCCGAATTTGCCAAGAAGACGTTTGCCGAAGAAAAAGATATCGTCGGCAGGATGAATGAAGATGCGCAATAAGCGTCGGGCCGGCGCCCGATAGCGCTGCCCGCAAGACAGCCCGCATCCCTCGGGCTGCCTGCCGCCTCGGCACGGGCGCACTGGCGCAGCCTGCAAAGGCCCGCGCGCGACAAGCGTAAACTGTGCATGAAACGAGGCTGGCAATACCAGCAACAGGACTATGTCGGAAAAAATAGTCCGACCAAAGCCCGGATAACGTAACAGCGTTACCAGCGGTGCCGAATAAACGCAAAAGGCCTCATCTTATTGCCAGGTATTGCACCCGACGGATGAGGCCTTCATCCTCTGCTTCAGAGGAGTTTGTAGATTAACACAAGGAAAACAGGAATCCAAGAGAGAAAATTGTAAATTTTCACCGTCCCTTTCTCTCCCTCTTTCGCCACCTCTCGTGCGCCAGATATGCCCTGTGGCTTCGCCACGTTATCCCCAAAGGGGGAAAGGTTTTCAGGATAGGCCTTGTCGACGCGTCGACACCTGGATGCCTGGCATCGCGACACTGACATGCTTGCCCTCTATCGCGCGATCGCCAAGCCCGCTGCGACTGCCGTCCGGTTTTGAGAAAAAATCATCGATAAAACCAGATCGATAGTTGACATTTATAGGCACAATTCGCCGCGATGATCTCGCTTCGTGTCACAACGGATTGGACGATTTGTACCGATGCGTTTGCAATTTGATTTCCTGATTGCATTGCTCGATATTCTCGAAATAATAGCGAACTTCCATGCGCTTCGTATTGTTCGAAATCCCCGCCGACAATTCCAGGCGTTTATTGCCCGCCGCGTCGGACACCTTCCACCAATCCAACCCCTTGGCCTTGCGTGGCGCCCCGTATTTCTGGTTGAGTAGAGTCAACGTCTCCCCCTCCTTGCCTTTTACCACATAGACATTTACGGAACACAGCCCGGTGGACGGAAAAAGCATCAACCCATAGCCCACCGCGTTTTTATAAGGTTCAGGTACTGTCTGGGTCAGATATATGCCTTTGATCCGACCATACGGCTTTAAGTCCGGGGATATTTTCCTGATCTCATCCATCGACATGCCCGCCCGCAAACCCAGCGGGCGTATATCCGATGCTTCCTCCCCAGCGGGGCGCTCCTGGGCAGCCAGCGGTCCCGCAAGCGTGAGGGGAAAAGCAAGGCAAAACAAAACGAGATGTATCCGCACGGTACCGTTCCAAAAAAATACGACAAGACGAGCGCCAATATGAAAAAAGTGCTTTGGTGCTTTGGTGCTTTGGTGCTTTGGTGCTTTGGTGCTTTGGTGCTTTGGTGCTTT
>JBEBPQ010000006.1:0-172545 GCA_040395835.1 Advenella kashmirensis | reverse complement strand
ACCGCTGACCTCTTGCATGCCATGCAAGCGCTCTCCCAGCTGAGCTATACCCCCACATGTTTAACCAATCAACTTACGTTGTTTAGCGAAGAAGCGGAATTATGACTGCTTTTATTACTTTGCGCAAGTACTTTTATCGTTGCAATAAAAATACAACAATCTCGCCAGCCGACCGGCAACGTCGCGCCCGATCACCCTCGCCTGCGGTCTTCAAAAGATCCGATGACTGGATCGCGCAAATGGATCAAGGGATCGGACCATCGTTTAACCTGACCTGCGCGACCAGTAACGGAAAATGCGCATGCCATGGTCAGGCGCCGCCGTTGCCGGCATGCGTGCGACGATAGTCAACTGTCAGGCGCTGGTGTCGCCGAGCCGGTTTCGCAGGTGTCTGGCCGCGAGCAGGACTTCGCTGGCTGTCATGCCGATCGGTCCGGTCCCCTCGGCTGCGAGCTGGTCGGCGGCGGCGCCATGCAGCCACACCGCGCCCGGCACGGCCTGCGCGACGGGCAGGCCCTGGGCCAGGCAGGCGCCGATCATCCCGGCCAGCACGTCTCCTGTGCCACCCGAGGCAAGACCAGGATTGCCGGTGGGATTGGTCTGGGTATCCCCGGTTGGCGTCGCAATCACTGTTTTATGGCCTTTCAGGACAGTCCAGGCCCCATACTTCTTGCTGATCTCGACCGCGGCCCGCGGACGCGCCTGCTGCACTTGCTCTGCCGTCCAACCGAGCAGTCGCGCGGCCTCCAGCGGATGCGGCGTCATGACCAACGGGCCCTGTCGCTGGCCGGGCTTGATCTGGCCCCGTGCAAGCAGTGTCAGGCCATCGGCATCAAGCACCAGCGGCATTGCCGCGCTTGCCTTGAAAACACGCTGCAGCAGCGCCAACGCGGCTTGATCCAGCCCCATGCCCACGCCCGCGACATAGGCCGTCATGCCGGGCCGTTGCAACAGTTCATCGGCTTGCCCCAGCATCAATTCGGGCTGCTGTACATCAATTGGCAGCGGGACAGATTGCGCAAACCCGATGTATACCTTGCCAGCTCCCTGGTACAGGGCGGCGCGCCCTGCCAGCAAAGCGGCGCCGGTCATGCCGGGCGCCCCGCCAATGACGGCGACCGCACCATAGGTACCCTTATGGCTATCGGCCGCACGTGCCCTGCACAGGGCGGGAAAGTGCCGTCTTGCATATTCGATGGTCATCTCGCTCCTTCTTCGGCCGCCGGCGCGATCACGACCGGCCGCCATCTGGGCAATGCTTCGCTATCGATTGATCGCCAGGCCATTACACCATAGATGCGGGCGGGAGTGAAACAGGGAGAGAAGAGGAAAACGACTGGATTACTTGCCGCTGGCTTTCATGCGCTGGCGGCTGTTGACGATGTGCATGCGCATTGCCGCGCGCGCGCCGTCCGCATCCTTGGACGCGATGGCGTTATAGATGGCTTCGTGCTCCATGTTCAGGCGCTGCTGGTACATGGGTTTTTCCTGATCGTAAATGGCCAGGCGGCTGCGCGGAATCGCATGCTTGCCAAGCTGGAGCAAGAGATCCAGGAAATGGGAGTTGTGCGTGCATTTGGCGATCTGGACGTGGAACTGGAAATCGACATCCACCGATACGTCGCGCGAAATATCTTCCCGCAGCAGGGTTTTCAGTATTTGTTCCAATTGAACCAGTTGCTGTTCCGTGCGGCGCTGCGCCGCCAGCCCGGCGGCCTCGGACTCGAGGCAGGCCCTTACCTCCAGGACCGCGGCCAGGTCCTCTGTCGTGCCGGGCGCCATGGTGCTGCGATCAAAGATGGATTCTTTCATGACGAATTCGCGCACGAAGGTGCCCACGCCGTGACGGGTTTCCACCAGGCCACGCGCCTGCAGTTGCGAAATCGCCTCGCGGATCACGCTGCGGCTGACGCCGAAAGCCTCGACGAACTCAGACTCGGTGGGCAGTTTTTTGCCAACTTCCAGCTCTCCCGACTGGATTTTTTCCGCGAGCTGTTCCACCACCTCGTCGGACAGGGTTCTGCCCCTTTTCTTGATCGGGCCGGTATTGAGCAGTTGAGAAATTGGCATAGTTTTCAGGTCACCAGGAACAGTTCAGCGATAAGAGGTATTACGCCCGCCATTGTAGAACGAAATCGTCATGAGACGTCAGCATATCGGACATCCACAAGCATTACCCGTGCGCGACCAAGTGGTCGCATTGCGCCCGTCATGCGCGTTTGACGCAGACCCTGCGCGCCTCAGGTCACGGGCGCCGGATTGAACAAGACCAGGGCGTTATGCAACCGGAGCCGTTCCGCGCAGGACTGCTTGCGACCGCTGGCGATATCAATCATCAGTTCGAACATTTCCTCCCCGACCTGCTCGATACTTGCCTCCCCGGTCGCAATGCGCCCAGCGTTGACATCCATCAGATCAAACCAGCGGCGCGCCAGGCTATTGCGCGTCGCCACCTTGATGACGGGCGCTGCGGCCAAACCATAGGGCGTGCCACGGCCGGTCGTAAAGACATGCAAGGTCATGCCGGCTGCCAGCTGCAGCGTGCCGCAGATGAAATCGCTGGCCGGTGTCGCCAGGTAATTGAGGCCCTTGCGCTGCACCCGGTTGCCTGGCGCCACGACGCCGGCAATCTCGCGCGAGCCCGATTTGACAATCGACCCCATGGCCTTTTCAACGATATTGGACAACCCGCCCCGCTTATTGCCCGGACTGGTGTTGGCGCTGCGGTCCGCGCCGCCCCGGCGCAGATAATTGTCGTACCATCGCATTTCGTCGATCAGCGCCTGCCCGACCTCCGGCGTTGCCGCTCGCGCCGTCAGTTGCGCAATGCCATCCCGGACCTCGGTCACTTCGGAGAACATGACTGTCGCGCCGGCGCGCACCAATAAATCGGTGGCATAGCCCACCGCGGGATTGGCCGTGATCCCGGAAAATGCGTCGCTGCCGCCGCATTGCACCCCCACGGTCAGATCGGACAGCGGACAGGGTTCGCGTCGCCGGGCATCCAGTTGCGCCAGCCTGCGCTCGGCCTTTTGCACAATGGCGTGGACCATGCTTTCGAAGCCGACATGTTCTTCATCTTGCAGCGTAACCAACCAGGGATCGGCCTGCGCGATTGGGATGGCGCCGGCTGGAAACAGACGGGCCGGCTGCAGCTTTTCACAACCGAGGCTGACCAGCAGAACCTGTCCGCCGAAGTTGGGATTCAAACTGAGATTGCGCAGCGTGCGGATGGGAATATCCGCATCCGGCGCATCAATCGCCACGCCGCAACCGTAGCCATGCTCAAGATAGATCACGTCATCGACATTCGGATAGCGCGGCAATAGCGTTTCCCGGATCCGCTTGACCGCAAACTCCACCACTCCGCTTACGCATTGCACTGTTGCGCTGATCGCCAGGATATTGCGGGTCCCCACTGTTCCATCGGCATTCCTGAAGCCATCGAACTTGCGGCCTTCCAAGACCGCCGCCGCGGGGGCCTGCCGGGTAGCCAGCGGCAGGTTCTCCAACTGCGGTGCCTCGGGCATGCGGATCAGGGCTTCATTGACCCACGCACCTGCCGCGATTGCCTCCAGCGCGAAGCCGATGACCACGCCATAGCGGACGATGGCCTCGTCCTGTGCGATGGCCCGCAAGGCGACTTTATGGCCTTGCGGCACCGCGGCCTGCAATTGCAGGCCGCAGGCAAAAGCGGCGCCAGCAGGCAGGCCGCCTTCATTGACAACAATGGCAACGTTATCCTCGGGGCTAACGCGAATGTATAAGGGAGCAAGCGTATCTTCTAGCATAGTCATTTCCGCTGGTTTGGCGCTGGTTGCATTACAAATGCCGCCCGGGCCCCCAATCACGGCCCTGCGCGGCGCTTGTGCCATGATAGCGCAGGATCTCCGCGCTATTGCGGGCCCAGCTTGTGGATCAGATCGGCCAGCGCCTCGCTTTCGCTGCGTGCAAGTGACATCAGCGGCGCTCTTACCGCGCCGGCGTCACGCCCCACGATGCGCGCGCCCTCCTTGACGATGCTCACGGCATACCCCTTGCCTTTATTGCGAATGGCGGCATAGGGAATGAAAAACGTATCCAGCAGCCGCGAGACCGTGGCCTGGTCATTGCTCACGATCGCGCGATAAAAGTCCATTGCCGTACGGGGAATGAAATTGAATACGGCCGAGGAATAAACCGGCACGCCCAGCGCGCGATAGGCGGCAGCATAGAACTCGGCCGTCGGCAAACCGCCCAGGTAGGCGAGACGATCGCCAAGCCTCCTGCGGATCGTAACCATCAGTTCGATATCGCCAAGACCATCCTTGTAGCCGATGAGATTGGGGCATCGTTCGGCCAGTTGCTCGAGCTGGCTTGCGTTGAGTTTGCACAAGGAACGGTTATAGACAATCACACCCAGCTTGACCGAATTGCAAACCTGTTCGACGTGGCGTGCCACCCCGTCCTGATCGGCTTCGGTCAGGTAATGCGGCATGAGTAGGATACCCTGGGCGCCCGCTTGCTCCGCCGCCTGGGCGTAGCGAATGGCCAGCCGGGTGCCGCCGCCCGCGCCGGCGATAATGGGAACCTTACCCTCGCAAGTCCGGGTGGCGACGTCGATGACCTGGGTGTATTCCTCGGGCTCCAGAGAAAAGAATTCCCCGGTGCCGCCGGCCGCGAACAAGGCGCTGGCCCCGTAGGGCGCCAGCCACTCCAGACGCTTGGCGTAGCTGGTGGCATTGAAGTTGCCCTGCGGGTCAAAATCGGTAACGGGAAAGGACAAAAGTCCTTCGCTCACAATCTGTTTAAGTTCCTGGGGAGTCATGAATAGGTCGCCTGCCTGCAAAAAGTAAAATGACAAAAGCCGGAGTTGGCGAAGGTACAGATTTCGCTTCCTGCTAGTTGTATGACATCTTATGTTATTTATGCATGTCAGACAAGTTGTTTCGGGAAAACTGTCAACTTTCTGACAGCGAAAGCGCGGGCCTGCGCCGCTCAGACGGTGTCTACGACAAGACCGATGATATTGACAAACGCGTGTCGCCTGATGCGCGATTGTTGCGAATATGTGTCTGAAAAAAGAAATACGCAGCTTTGACATCCGCGCACAGTAAGATATACAAAATAGCGCCACGCCCGTTTCATTTTCGATCTGCCATCCATGCTCAACCTCGAACTTTTCCCTGCTGACGATTTTTCCTTCAGCCCGCAAGCCGAAGCGGCATTCAGGCAGCAGTTTCATGACCTGTGCACCCGCCCGCTGCCTGGCCGGCGCCAGGAACAGCCACTGTACTATACGCACCTGCCCTCGCCCATCGGACCGATGGTCGGCATGGCGTCAGAAAAAGGGGTCGTGCTGCTGGAATTTCACGACATGAAGACCGCCATCACCAAAGAAATCACCGATTTGCGGCGCCGCCACGGCTACCGGGTAGAGCAGGCAGAGCATCCGCACCTGGAGCAACTGCGGCAACAGATGCAAGCCTATTTTGCCGGTGAACTGCACACCTTCACCGTCGCGCTCGATGCGCCCGGTTCCGCGTTCGAGGAAACGGTCTGGCGGCATTTGCTGCAGATTCCTTATGGCGTTACCTGCAGCTATGGCGATCTGGCCAAGCGCATCGGCCCTCCCGCGCATCCGCGCATCGTCGGCGCGGCCAATGGCCACAACCGCATTTCGATTATCATTCCCTGCCATCGCGTCATCGGCGCCAACGGCACACTGACTGGCTACGGCGGCGGCATCCACCGCAAGCGCTGGTTGCTGGAATTTGAAAGCCTGCACGCGGCGTCGGCGCGACAAAACACGAACCCAACCCTGCAGGCACCGCGGAAACTTGATTTGCCATGAATATGGGACTGCTGCACAGCGACGTATTCTGGAGTTCGCTCTGGGCAATCTATATCCTGTCGATGGGCATCTGGGTCGTACTGCAGAAACGCCCGCCCGTTTCCACACTGACCTGGATCCTATTCCTGAGTTTCGTGCCGGCACTGGGTTTCGTTATCTACTATTTCTTCGGCCCGAAAAAAATCAGCCGCAACAGGCTGGATCGCAAGGTCAGCAAGCGCCTGATTGAACGCGACAACAGGATTTGGAATGTACGGATCAAACCCACCGACCTGACGCAGGACCAGCATGCCCTGCATGCATTGGCGCTGCAGATCACCAACTACCCGTTGAGCTACGCCACGAGTTATCAACTGTTATCCGGCGGGGAAAGCACCTACGACCATATTTTTGCGGCAGTGCGGGCAGCCAGGCATTATATCTTCCTTGAGTATTACATTTACGAGCAGGATCAGACCGGCACGACGCTGCGCGACCTCCTGACCGAAAAAGCCCTGCAGGGCGTCAAGGTATTCCTGATCGCCGATGCTATTGGTTCGCTGCGGCTGAACCGGCGCTTCATGCGCCCGCTGCTGGAAGCCGGCGCCCAGCTGACTTTCTTCCATGACATCAGCTGGCGGCACCTGCTGTCATTCATGAATTTGCGCAATCACCGGAAGATCGTTATCTGCGACGGAGAAGTGGCCTTTACCGGCGGCATCAATATCAGCGACCAGCAGGACCGGCGGCGCAATAAGCGCGCGTTTCACGATGTACACCTGCAATTGACCGGCCCGGTTGTCTCCTGGCTGGAAACCATTTTTGTCGAGGACTGGCACTATTCCACGCATGATCTGGCGCTCCAGCACATGCTGCGCGACCACTACCGCGCACGGCTCGAAAAGCTGGCAGAAGATGCCGCCGAGCCTGCCAGTGGGGCATCGACCTTGCGGATCTCCGACGAGCCCGGGACGGCGCAATCCACGGCACAGTCTTCGCCGACCTGGATCCGTACGCAAGTCATCCCGTCGGGGCCGGATTTCGACTACGCGTCGATCCTGATGGTGACGGTGGAAGCAATCCAGCGCGCGCGCAACCGTATCTATCTGACGACACCCTATTTCGTGCCTGACGCCACCTCCTCGCAAGCCCTCATTTCCGCCTCGCTGCGCGGCGTCGACGTGCGCATTCTGCTGCCCAGGCGCACCGATAACTTTATCGTGACCAAGGCCGCGCAATCGTGGTTCGACGATCTGGCGGCGGCCGGCATCCGGGTCTTCGAGTACGGACCGCGCATGCTGCACACCAAGGCCATGATTGTCGATGACGACATTTCCTTCATCGGCTCGGCCAATTTCGACAATCGCAGCTTTTACCTGAACTTCGAAGTCAGCGTGCTGTGCTATGAGCGCGAGGCAAACCACGCCTTGCTCGAAGAATTCAATGCATCAATGAAATTCGCGGAAGAAGTCCGCATCGTGCATCAACCTTTTTTTTCCCGGCTCAGCAAAGCCGTGGCCCGACTGTTCTCGCCGCTGCTGTAGCCGGTTTCCGTTTATCCCTTCGTCAACTTTGAGGTATCCGATCATGACTTCTCCTTTTGCCGCATCCGACTCCGCCCTGACTGAAACATTGCAAGACAGTGCCTTTATCTTCGAGGGAAAAATCATCAAGGTAACGGTCGATACGGTCCTGTTGCCCAACGGCAACACGGCCACGCGCGAAGTGGTCCGCCATTGCGGCGCGGTCGCGGTGCTGGCTATCACCCCCGATGACAAAGTGATCCTGGTGCGCCAGTTCCGCCATCCCATTGGCGCGCCCTTGCTGGAAATCCCAGCAGGCAAACTCGATGTCGCCAACGAGCCACCGGAGCAATGCGCTTTTCGGGAACTGGCCGAGGAAACGCCCTATACCGCCAGCGCGATGACGCTGCTGCATCGTTTTTACACGGCCCCGGGGTTTTGCGATGAATTGATGTATGTGTTCCGCGCGGAAGGCGTGCAAGCCAACAGCACGCTGAAGGCGGACGAAGACGAGTTTGTGCAGACGGTGACGATGAGCCGCGACGAAGTACGCGCGGCAATCGCGGAGCGCTCGATTTGCGATGCCAAGACGCTGGTGGCGCTGCAATCCTGGCTGCTGCAAGACTAAAGGCGCGGGTAGTGAAAGCAGGATAGGTCGCGGACAGACCAGACAATCTGATTGCGTTCAGGTGCCATCGCGCGCCACCGCGTATTGGCGCCCTTCAGGGAGATAAGCCAACACTGCCGATATCGTCGGGGCAGGACAGACTCAACAGTTTGGTCTCCTGCTGGGCCAGCCGCACCCCCGCTGTCGCGAAGATAAAGCCGTGCACCGGCGCATGCACCGGCGTCACGGTCAGGTTTACCGGATCGACGATATCGACCAGCAACTGGTCCTTTTCCACCCACTGCCCGGCCTTCACATGATACACCGCGATACCGGCGCAAGGCGTCGCCACGTAGGACAATCCGCCCAGCGGATGCGGCGGGCACTTGAGTGGCGGCATGGGTCGCACCGCCTCATCGGGCAGGCTCAGATAACCCTCGTGGTGCAAATACTGGACCAGGGCATCGGCGTCGTGGCGGGCAAAGTCATGCGTCAAGTCCCGATCGCCGCGCAACTCGACCGTGGCGGCAAAGCAGGCCAGCGGGATCGCGGCGTCCGGATATACGCTTTGCAGCTTCAGCCAGGGCGTGGACAGCATTTCGTCAAAGGAACACGACAGGGAATCCTCGGCCAGCAGCTGGCATTCGCTTTGCAAATAGCGGGCCAGGGGTTCGCAGCGGTCCCAGACCTGGGGCAAGGAATACACATGCATGACCGCGCGGCTGTCGCAGTGCAGGTCAAGCACGACATCCGCATCGCAGGCCAGTGTCAGGAGAGTCAGGTGCAGTTGGTCGATCAGGCGGACCGGCTCCAGGGATGCCAGTGCTTGGCGCAGGTGCCGGCGAATCAGCGCCTTGTTGGCCGTTTCATCCGGACCGGGTAGCTGCTCGGCCGCCTGCAACGAGGCAAGCAGCTTGTCGTATAGCGGGACGCCGGTAAGCCGGTTGAAATTCTGCCCGGTAGATAGCTGGAAGCGGCCAATATGTTCGTAGTAGACGGATTGGGACAAGCCGATAGGGTTGCAATACGGCACCAGGACCACTTCGCACTGCAGCGCGCCCTTCGCCTCGAGCGCCTGCAATTGCTGGTTCAGATAGAACGCCGCCAGCGATCCCGGCAACTCGTCCGCATGCAGGCTGGCCTGGATATAGATTTTACGGCCGGTATCGGTCGGGCCGAAATGGAAACTGGTGATCTCGTAGGAGGTGCCCGGCGCGCTCAGGCTGAGGGCGTGTTTTTGCTGCCGCATTATGCTTCTGCCAAATGTCTGTGGTTAAGGTGGGTCAGATAGCGCCGCTCGACCCTGCGAAACAGGTAGACCAGCGCCAGGTTGAGCACCAGGTAGATGCAGGCGGCGGCCGAGTAGGCGATAAAAGGCTGGTAGGTATTGGTCACGAAGAGACTGGCCGCCCCGGTGATTTCCATCATGGCCACCGTGGAGGCCAGCGCGGTGGAATGCATGGTCATGATGACTTCATTGCTGTAGGCGGGCAAGGCGCGGCGCAGGCTGGACGGCAGGATAATGCGCCGCATCGCGTGGCGGCGATTCATGCCGAACGCGCGCGCGGCGTCGATTTCACCGCGGTCGGTGTTCTTGATCGCGCCAGAGAAAATCACCGTGGAATACGCGGCGGTATTCAGCGTCAGGGCCGCCAGCACCCAGACAAACCCTTCCTTCAGAAAACCCAGGCCCGGCTTGGTCATGAGCTGACCGACGAAATCGAAGCTGGGGATGCCGTAATAGATAATATAAATCTGTACCAGCAGCGGCGTACCCGTGAAAAAATAGGTAAAAGCCTGGACCAGCCGCGCGCCGGCCGTGTTTTCGCGCTGGTGCACGACCGATAGCGGGATCGCCATGCACAGGCCGATGGCCACCGACAGGCCGGTAAGCAGCAGCGTGAGCGGTGCGGCGCGCAGGCACACGACGATGGCGTCAACGAACAGAGAGAGCAGCTCAAACATGCGCGTCCCCCCGGCGGAAACCCCGCTGGTAATGCCTGTCCAGGTAACGGAAGACATAAAGCGAAACCGTGGTGATCAGCAGGAACAGCAAGGCCGACACGATGTTGAATACAAAGGGCAGGTGCGTTGCGCTGCCCGCCTGCTGGGCGATCCGCGTCATATCGTCCAGGCCGATGATGGACACCAGGGCCGTGGCCTTGGTCAGGACCAGCCAGTTGTTGCGTACGCTGGGCAAGGCGTAGCGCATCATCAGCGGAAAGGTGATGCGGCGCATTACCTGCATGCTGCGCATGCCGTACGCCTGCCCCGCTTCGATCTGCCCATAGGGTATCGCCATGATGGCGCCGCGGAAGGTTTCGGTGAAATAGGCGCCGAAGATAAATGAAAGCGTGAGGATTCCCGCGACAAACGGACTGATTTCGTAATAGTCCCACTCCATGGCCTCGGTCAGCATGTTCAGGCCGATCTGTGCGCTGTAATACACCATCAGCATCCAGATCAGGTCCGGGACACCGCGCACCACGCTGGAATATAGCTGGCCCAGCCGGGCAAGCACGCGGTTGCGCGACAGGCGCATATTGGCGCCGACCAGCCCGATCAGCACGGAAAACACCAGGGACAGCACCGCAATTTCCAGCGTGAGCACCGCACCCTGAAGGATGCGGGGCAGATACTGCCCGATCAGATTCAATTCTTCCATCATATTCCCTAATACATGGCGCAGGCGACCCCGAGGGTGTCTTTGGAACCGAAACGATCCAAATGCCGGGCCCGATGGCTTCGGCCTGCCGGCAGACGGCTCAGGGCCATGCCAACTGCATGTCGGGTCGACTCGCCTGGCCATGGCATGAAAGCGCTCGATTTTATCCCCTGCGCGAACAACTGGCGCCATTATATCGTCCCTGCCGGTGAAATAAACCGCCTGTTTTCCCTTAGGCTACCGGGATGCCTGCGGGAAATTCCCGGTACAATTCCGGGAAAATACTGGCATAATCGCTGGTCTGGCTACCGCGATTTGCGGTATTTCGGCGCCGCAGCCACCCGCGCTCCCTGTCACAGGAGGCGTTTACCGCCTACGGCGAAGGCGCTGCGGCGCAAGCATACGTTGTCATAGGAATTTTCATGAACCTGAAAAAACATGTCTTCGGAATCGGTCTGTGCGCAATTGCGCTGGCGGTTTCCACTTCAGCCGTCGCCGCTGGCAAAACCATCCGCTTCGGTTCGGACGCCACCTACGCGCCCTTTGAATCCACCAGCCCGTCAGGCGAGATCGTCGGTTTCGACATCGACCTGGCCAAGGCCATGTGCGAGAAAATGCAGGCCAAGTGCACGTTCCAGAACCAAGGCTGGGACGGCATCATTCCCGCCCTGCACGCCAAGAAATTCGACGTGATCGCCTCTTCCATGAGCATTACGCCGGAACGCGAGAAAGCGGTGATGTTCACGCAGAAGATCTGGAGCACGCCCAACATGTTCGTCGCCAAGAAGGGCGCCACCTATCAAACCACCGCGGAAGGGCTCAAGGGTGTAGACCTGGGTGTGCAACAAGGCACGATCCAGGACAAATACGCCACCAAGTATTTCAAGGACACGAATATCAAGCGCTACAAGACCCTGGAAGACGCCTATAACGACTTGACGACCGGCCGCGTCAATGTTGTGTTCGCCGATGGCGGTGTCACCACCGAGTTCGTGGCAAGCCCCGGCGGCAAGAACTTCGCGATCGTCGGCGACGCCATTCCGTCTTCTGCCGACCTGGAAATCTTCGGCAAGGGTACCGGTTTTGCGGTCCGCAAGAGCGACACCGAACTGCGCGACAAGCTGAATGCCGCATTCGATGAAATCCGCAAGGATGGCACATACAAGAAGATCGCCGACAAGTACTTCAATTACGACATCTACGGCGGCTGATCTGCCCAACCGGCCCCGGGCCGTTACCGGGCCGGCGATGCCGGACGGTGCCACCGTCACAAGGAAACCCGCCAGAGACCATCTCTGTCGGGTTTTTAAATTCGCTCATTGTCTTTCAAATCACCCTTATCTTGCAGGTTTTCTGGAAATAATATAAATTGCGCGCCGCTTGACGCTTGCGTAGCATACCCATTGTTCATAACGCCGGTCTATGCAAGAACCCGGCGCCTACGTACAAGGAAAATTCAATGGATACGCTTTCATCCCAGCCCGCAGAGGCCAGCTCAAGCTGGTCGGTCAAATCTATCCTGGCGCTCTATGCCCTGCCCTTCATGGATCTGCTGTTCCAGGCGCAGCAAGTGCATCGGCGGCATCACCAGCCCAATGCAGTGCAACTGTCCAGCCTGCTTTCCATCAAGACCGGCGGCTGTCCTGAGGACTGTTCGTACTGTCCGCAATCATCGCGGTACGACACCTCGGTGGAACGCGAAAAACTCCTGCCGCTAGAGGAAGTGATCCAGGCGGCGCAGCAGGCAAAAGCCGCCGGCGCGCAACGATTCTGCATGGGCGCCGCCTGGCGCAACCCCAAGGCGCACCAAGTCGAAGCCGTGGCGGACATGGTGCGGGCGGTCAAGGACCTGGGCCTGGAAACCTGCGTCACCCTGGGCATGCTCAAGGAGGGTCAGGCCGAACAGCTCAAGGCGGCGGGCCTGGACTATTACAACCATAATCTGGACACCTCGCCTGAATTCTATGGCCAGATCATCACGACGCGAACCTACCAGGATCGCCTGGATACCCTGGACCGGGTCCGCGAAGCCGGCATCCATGTGTGCTGCGGAGGCATTGTCGGCCTGGGCGAGTCCCGCCGGGAACGCGCGGGCCTGATTGCGCAACTGGCCAATATGCGCCCGTATCCCGAATCGGTGCCCATTAATAACCTGGTCAAGGTCGAAGGCACGCCACTGGCGGACAACGACGATATCGATCCTTTCGAATTCGTTCGCACCATTGCCGTGGCGCGCATCACCATGCCCGCGACCGTGGTACGCCTGTCGGCCGGGCGCGAAGCCATGCCGGACAGCCTGCAAGCCTTGTGTTTCCTGGCGGGCGCAAACTCCATGTTCTATGGCGAGAAACTGTTGACCACCGGCAATCCGCAATTGCAGGCCGACCAAGCCCTGTTCCAGCGCCTTGACCTGGTACCCGTGGGCGACCATCACCATGCCGCCACGGCGACATTGCCATGACCTACCTGATCCTCAGCATCCTGTGCAGCGTCGCCGTATCGGTGCTGCTCAAGCTTGCCCGGCGCAGAGGTATCGATATACGCCAGGCAATCGCTTTCAATTACGTCATGGCCTGCGCCCTCACCTGGTTCCTGCTGTCTCCCTCGGTGGCGCCCGACCCGGCGCATCCCTTCCCATGGTCGCTGTTTGCGGTGCTGGGCGTAATTCTGCCAACCTTGTTTGTGATTATGTCGCGCGGGGTGGAACAGGCCGGGATTGTCCGTGCCGATGCCGCACAGCGCCTGTCGCTGTTTCTTACCGTTCTCTCTTCGTTTGTCATATTCGGAGAAGCACTGGCCTTGAATCGCGCGGTTAGCCTGGCGCTGGCTTTTGTTGCGCTGTTTTGTCTGCTCTATAAACCGGCTGGCGCCATGTCGGACGGTGCCAATGGATCGGGTCGCCACGGTGCCCTTTACCTGGCGCTGATCTGGTTCGGCTATGGCCTAGTGGATATTCTTTTCAAGCAAATCGCCAAGACGGGCACCAGCTTTTCCAGTGGCCTGTTCCTTTCGTTCGCCCTGGCCGGCCTGCTGATGTTTGCCTACCTGCTGTTGCGCAGGGTCAAATGGAATCGGCAAAGTCTGTCGGGCGGATTGCTGCTGGGACTGCTCAACTTCTGCAATATTCTTTTCTATATCCGTGCGCACCAGACGTTTCACGCGAATCCGACACTGGTATTCACGGTGATGAATATCGGCGTAATCAGCCTGGGCACCGTGGTCGGCGCGCTCATCTTCAAGGAAAGAATCAGCCGCATCAATATGCTGGGCATTGCGCTTGCCATTATTGCCGTATTGACGCTGTATTACTGGACCGCGCTCGGCCATTGAGCCGCCGTTGGAATCACGATGCCGCTTGGCGGACCGGGCGCTCACGCACGGCGCCGGCCGGCAAGCGGCCCGGGATTGGCACGCAGGGCCGGCGCCACTTGGATGGCGGCTTGCCGGCCCTGCGTGAAAACGCCGCCTACAATACTTTGCCCGGGTTCATGATGCCCTTGGGATCGAATACAGCCTTGATTTGCTTCATCAGGCTCAACTGCAGCGGATCCTTGTGGTGCAGAAAGGCGTGGCGCTTGAGCTGGCCAATGCCGTGTTCTGCGCTGATGCTGCCCCCATATTGCATCACTTCGTCAAAGACCGCGTCGGCAATACGCGTTTCCCATTCCGCGGCCCAGGTCTTGTCCGCGCCCTGCGGGCGCGATACGTTGTAATGCAGATTGCCGTCGCCGAAATGTCCGAAAATGAACAAACGGCAATCGGGACTGACTTGCCGCAACTTTCCTTCCGCGGTTTTCACGAACTCGGGAATGCGCTCGATCGGCAAGGAAATATCATGCTTCAGATGCGGTCCATCGGCCCGCTGGGCTTCGGAAATTTCCTCGCGCAAGCGCCAGAGCGCCTGCAACTGCGCCAGCGATGCCGAAACCGCCGCATCCACGCACAGCTCCTGCTCCAGCGCCTGGCCAATCACTTCCTCGAGCAGCGTTTCCAGTGCGGATTCGTTGGCCGTGTCCGCCAATTCGATGAGGACGTAGGCCGGATGACGCCCGGCAAAAGGCAACTGCACGCCTTCGACATGTGTCAGGACCAGATCCAGGCAGGCATCGGTAAAGAACTCAAAGGCCTGCAGGCGCGGCCCGCAGGCACCGAACACCAGCCGGAACAATTCCAGGGCCTGCTGCTCGGATTCGACCGCGGCCAACACCACGCTGCGCACATGCGTAGGCGCATGCAGACGCAGCGCCACTGCGGTGATCACGCCCAAAGTCCCTTCCGACCCGATGAATAATTGCTTCAGGTCATAGCCGGTATTGTCCTTGCGCAAGGTTTGCAAGCCGTTGAAAATCTCGCCGTTAGGCAGCACAGCCTCGATGCCCAGCACCAACTCCCGCGCCATGCCATAGCGAACCACATTTACCCCGCCGGCATTGGTTGCCACATTGCCGCCAATCTGGGAAGAGTCCTCGGCCGCCAGGCTAAGCGGCAGCAACCGATCCTGCTCGTGCGCCGCGCGCCGCAGATTACCCAGAATGCACCCGGCGTCGGCCACCATGGTGTTGGCGATAGTGTCGATGGCGCGGACACGGTTCATGCGATCCAGCGCCAGAATCACATTCTCGGCGGAGGCATCGGGCGTGGCCGCCCCGCAAAGCCCGGTATTGCCGCCTCGCGTCACCACCGGCACGCCGTATTCATGGCACAACCGCAAGCATTGCGATACCTGTTCCGTGGAGACAGGCCTGACCACCGCCTGCGCCTGCCCCTTGTATACGCCGCGCCAATCCGTCAGCCAAGGCTCGATATCGGCCGCCGCCGTGGCCACGACATCCTCGCCCAGCGCTGCCACCAGTTTTTCCAGAAATGCCTGCATGTTCCAATCCTCTTGAGTGAAGCGAACCCGAATACCGGGTTCGCCCTTGCGATAAATAAAATTCCTGCGATCCGCCACCGCCCGACCATCGGGCCGCCCCTCGAACACTTTCAGGTGCTCGGGCCGCTCGTCCGCCTATTGCTCGAACGAACGGGTATCCAGCCCCAAGCGACGGCAAGCGGCGTGCAAGTGCGCCTGCGCCCGCTGCCGTGCCAGGGTCGCGTCGCGTTTTTCGATGGCCTCCAGCACGCGTTCATGCTCATGATGTACCTGCAACGACAGCGGTGCGCCCACGCCATCCAGCCGCGCGCGCTCGGCCTGCAACGTATGCTGCCTGGCTGCCTGCACGCTTTGCCTCCATTGCCGCGCCAGGTAGGAAAGCAGTTCGCGATAATGCGGGTTATGGGTGGCCTGCGCGATTGCGCGGTGAAAGCTGACATCCCACTCCAGCGCCGCATCGGGAATGTGCAGGTTCTGCTGAAGCGACGCCAGGATATGGCGCATATGCGCCATATCGTCCTCGGTCGCGCGCAAGGCAGCCAGCGCCGCGGCGCCACCTTCGATGTCATAGCGCAGCTCATAGATATGGCGCAACGCGTCACGATCTGCCGCATCGGGAACCACCAACTGGAACCCTTCCTGGGCTTGTTGGCTGATCACCGTGCAACCGGCGCCCTGCCGGGTCCTGACCAGCCCCTTGGTGCGCAAGCGCTCCGTGGCTTCGCGGATCACGGCGGCGCTGACCGAAAATTCACCGGCCAGCAGTTTGCCTGCGGGCAATTTTGTGCCGACGGGATACATACCATCAGCAATACGCTGCACCAGCACATCCGCCACTCTATCGGTCAAGGTCGAAGGGTTCATTTGCATTTCGTAAATATATCAGGTTATCTGATAACTTGATATAAAAATGCACGGCTTACCCTATTTTTTTCCTTGACCTTCCCATTGTAGGAAGCCCTAACATAATCGGCTGACAAGACTACCCGCAGGAGCTTTTATCATGCAACGCCGTGATTTTCTGAAACTCAGCGCCGCCCTCGGCGCAGGCACGCTGTATCCGCTATGGAGCCCCGCGGCCGTTGGCGGCAACCGCCCCGCGTTACCGATTCCACCGCTACTCAAACCGAATGGCCAGGGCATCATCGAACTGGTCGCCAGCCAGGGCAAATCGATGCTGCGCAATCAACTGAAAACCACCACCTGGGGATACAACGGTGCGCTGCTGGGCCCCGCCCTGCAATTGCAACGAGACAGCAAAGTGACATTGCAAGTGAGCAACCGGCTGCCCGAATCCACGACTGTGCACTGGCATGGCCTGGAAATTCCCGGCGACGCGGATGGCGGCCCCCACGCTCCTATTGCAACGGGCGCCCGCTGGCAGGCGAGCTTTACCGTTGATCAGCCCGCCGCCACCTGCTGGTTTCATCCCCACCCCCATCAGGTGAGCGGGCGACAGGTCGCCATGGGCCTGGGCGGAATGATCCTCATCGAGGATCGCGATGCCACCCTGTCTTTACCGGCCACCTGGGGCGTTGACGACCTCCCGGTGATCATCCAGGACAAGCGGCTGGATGCGAGCGGACAAATCGACTACCGGCTCGACGTCATGGCTGCGGCGGCCGGCTGGTTCGGCGACCTGTTGCTGACCAATGGCGTATCCGCCCCCCAGCATGCCGTGCCGCGCGGCTGGATCCGGCTGCGCCTGCTGAATGCTAGCAACGCCAGGTCATACCGGCTCGCCACCAGCGACCACCAGCCATTCATGGTCATCGGCAGCGACGGTGGGCTGCTGGCCGAGCCGGTGCAAGTTCACGAACTGCCGATGATGGCAGGAGAACGCTTCGAAGTGCTGGTGAACACCAAGGACGGCAAACCATTGGATCTGGTGACCCTGCCGGTGACGCAAATGGGCATGACGATCACCCCGTTCGATCAGGCGCAACCGGTATTGCGTTTGCTGCCCACGAACGACCAGGCCACGGGCAAACTGCCCGATGCGCTGGGCCGGTTGCCGGCGCTTGCCGCCAGGGAAGGCCTGCCGGTGCGCAAACTGAAACTCTCCATGGACCCCGAAGTGGATGCGCAAGGCATGCGGGCACTAACCGAGCGTTACGGCGCCCAGGCCATGGCGGGCATGGATCCGGCTGCGCATGAGGGTCACGGCGGCATGCCGGGCATGCCGTCGGCACAGGGCGGACAGCCCGCGCAAGGTAGCCATGATCAACAAGCGATGCAAGGCCACGACATGCAAGGCATGGCCGGCCATAGCATGCCGGACGGCAATGGCCAAGATAGCCAAAGCATGAGCGGCCACGCCATGGCCGAAGGCAATCGCGGAAAATCGGCGCAGGAGATCGACCTGCAGCGCGCGAACCTCATCAACGGACAGGCTTTCAATATGAAACAGCCCGCTTTTTCGGTGAAGCGCGGCCAGTACGAGATTTGGCAGATATCCGGGGAAGGCGACATGATGCTGCACCCCTTCCATATTCATGGCACCCAGTTTCGCATCCTCTCGGAAAACGGCAAGCCGCCCGCCGCGCACCGCCGAGGCTGGAAAGATATTGTCAGTGTCGAGGGCGCGGTCAGCGAGGTGCTGGTTCATTTCCGCCATGAGGCGGATGCATCGCACCCCTATATGGCGCATTGTCATGTACTGGAGCATGAGGATACCGGGATGATGATGTCATTCCTGGTGGAGAACGGCGCCTAGCCCGCCGTCACCCTTGCCCATCGCCATGCAGCGGCAGGCCGGCGCGCGTTCATCGCGACTTGTCCGTTGCGGGCGGTCCATCGCCGGTCGCCGATGCATCGCTGTCCGGTCGGACTGTCGTCGCTGCCGATTCAGTCGCGGCACCGGTTTCGGTCTCGTCCCCGGCTGCGGTCTCGTCGGCCATCAGGTCTTCTTCGGCGGTCTCCTGGCCGCCGGGGTCGCCCTTATGGGGTAGATTCAGTTCACTGATAGGCTCTCCGGCCTCGATGATATCCAGGACTTTTTCCATGGCCTCGGGATCGGCGGAAATATCGATGGATTCGTCCACGCGCGGATCCATTGCCGTAGCAACCGGCGAGGCCGGCACGTTGACCGACATCGGCACGAAAGGTTCGGGATCCACCTTGTAAGTTCCCTTGACTTTTTCCTTGCGCACGAACAGCACAAGTGAAAAGGCCGCCAGCGACGTATAGATATAAAACATCTGCGCCCCGCCAACATCCATCAGCTTACCCACCAGCAGCGGCCCCAGGCTGGCGCCGACCCCATAGGTCATCAGCAGCACGCCGCTCAGGCCAACTCGCAGCGACGGGTCCACATGCTCGTTGGCGAAGGCGGTAGCCAGCGGATAAATGGTAAATTGCAGCACACCATAGATACCCACCAATACCAGCATCACCGGATAAGGCAAGTGCCAATAGCCATATAGCGGTATCGTCAACACCGTCAGCAGCAAAGCATTGATCCGTATCATGGTCAGGCGATAGATCCGATCGGACAGCCATCCCATGGGCCACTGCGACATCAGGCCCGCCGCCACGGATACGGACAGAAACAAGGCGACCTGATCCGTATCCATGCCCCACTTGCTGGCATAGGCCGGCCCCAGGCCATAGAAGGAGCCCGTGATGCTTCCCGCCACCAGCAGTACAAACATGGACATGGGCACCAGGCGCACAAACACTTTCAATTTAATCGGCGTATGTACCTGCAGCGCCGGATGGCTGCGTCGCGTGATCGCCACCGGAATCAGGCACAGGGCCATGGACATGGCCACCACGTTCAGGGTCGTCATGTCGGCCGGCGAGAAATAGGACACGGTCATCTGTCCCAGCACCAGCCCCAAGCCGGACATCACCATATAAAAAGCAAACACGCTGCCCCGCTGCTTCTGATCGGCCTGGTCGTTCAGCCAGCTCTCCAGCACCATGTACTGCGTCACCATGGAAACGCCGGTCAGCAATCTGAGGAACACCCACACCGGCAGCATGGGCGTAATGGTTTGCGTCAGCACCAGCACTGTGACCATGGCCGCCGAAATCGCATAGGCGCGGATATGGCCGACGCGCTGGATCAGCTTATGGCCAAAGCGCGCACCCAGGACCTGGCCGGTATAGAAAGCGGCGATCAGCATACCGATCCAGACCGGGCTCACGCCCTGCGCGCTCAGGTTCAGGGCGATGAATGTGTTGTACAAACCCGTACCCAGCGACATCAGCAACGTGGCGAGATACAGGGAGAAAAAGGACAGAAAAAGGCTGATCATGCTGACCTGACACGAACGGACGGAACCCGGCAAGCCGGAAATACAGGGTAAAAATCATTCCCGGAGACATGGCCAGGGATACGGGCAACAAACCGGCCACCCACCGGGAACGATTTATGAAAACAGGGATGCGTCGGACACCCCGTCGATCACAGCTGCGACTGGATCGTGGTGGTGCCGCTGATCTTGTATTCGCCGGCCTCTTCGACGTTCAGATGGGTGACCACGCCGTCTTCGAAGATCGCGGAATAGCGGCGCGAACGCACGCCCAGTCCCTTGGCGATCAGATCCAGATCCAGGCCCAGCGCCTTGGTCCAGGTGGCAGAGCCGTCGCCCAGCAGGCGAAGCTTGCCGGTCGCGCCGGTATCGCGTCCCCAGGCGCCCATGACAAACGCATCGTTGACCGAAACGCACCAGATCTCATCCACGCCCTTGGCCTTGATCGCGGCTTCATCCTTGATAAAGTCGGCAATATGGTGATTCGTACAGGTGGGGGTAAACGCGCCCGGTACGCCGAATACGACGATCTTTTTGCCTTTCAGCAAATCCGAAACCTGGAACGCCTGGGGACCGCCCTTTTCACCGTCCTTGCCGGCCTCGATGAATTCCGTCAGGGTGCCGTCGGGCACCTTGTCGCCGATCTTGATTGTCATGGATAACTCCTTGCTCTCTGGTTGGATAGATGACTACCTGTGTATGCACAATTGCATGTGAGGCTAGTGTAACACCTTGCCCGCCCGAATAAGCCCCAATTTCCCGAGGGATATTCGGCGCACTTGAACGCAAATGCCATCGAAGCAATCCAAACAAAGTCGGCCTCGATTCTCTGCACTATAATGGTTTCATTCGTAATTCCTATGACGGCGGCGCACCGCCGCTTTTGTATGAAAAAGACATCCGATTCCGCAACACCTGAAGCAACCCGCACCGACGTACCGGCGCTCAGCCATCTGGATGAATCTGGACAAGTACGCATGGTCGATGTGCTGGGCAAACAGGCGAGCGCCCGCACGGCCATTGCCCGAACCATTGTTCGCATGACACCGCTTTCCTATGCATCGCTGCACGCGCACGCCAATGGCAAGGGAGAAGTACTGAATACCGCGCGCGTGGCGGGGGTGCTTGCGGCCAAGCGCTGTTCCGAGCTGATTCCGCTATGCCATGGCCTGCCATTGACTTTTGCCGGCATCGAATTCAGCCTGGACGACGCCAGCCATAAAATCACGATCCGCGCCACCTGCCGCACCGACTACAAGACCGGCGTGGAAATGGAAGCCCTGACGGCCTGCTCCGTGGCGGCGCTGACCATCTACGATATGTGCAAAGCGGCCGACAAAGGCATCGTGATTGAAGAAACCCGCCTGGAATACAAATCCGGCGGAAAGAGTGGAGAATGGCACTGTGATTAATGTTTTGTATTTCGCGCGCGTGGCCGAGCTCACCGGCAAGCGCCACGAGCCACTGCCCCTGGATGGCGCAACCACCGTTGCGCAGTGGCTGCCCCTGCTGGTCGCCCGCTATCCGGCGCTAACCCAGGCGCAGGCGCTGAAGGTTGCCGTCAACAAAAAGCACGCCCAAGAGGATACCCCCATCCGGGACCAGGACGAAATCGCCGTTTTTGAACCCGTGACAGGAGGCTGACATGATTCTGGTACAGGAATCCGATTTCGATGCTGGCCAGTTGATCGCCCAACTGCATGCGCGCACCGAGGGCCGCGCCGGCGCCATCGCCTCGTTCGTCGGCTATGTGCGGGATTATTCCGCAACGCAGGCAACCCAGGAACTGTTTCTGGAACATTACCCCGGCATGTGCGAGCAGGAACTGACCCAAATCGCCGAACAGGCGCAACAGCGCTGGGACCTGATCGATCTGACCATTCTGCACCGGGTCGGCGCCATGCAGCGCCGCCAGCAGATCGTTTTTGTCGGCGTGGCCAGCGCCCACCGTGGCGACGCCTTTCATGCCTGCGAATACATCATGGATGCACTCAAAAGCCGCGCGCCATTCTGGAAACGCGAAACGCTGAGCGACGGCAGGGCCTTCTGGGTGCAAGCTCGCGACAGCGATCACCATAGCCTTGCAAAATGGAATGCAGATGCCGACAATCGGGATACTTCAACGCAGGAATCACAACAGTGAAATCACTTTCGTCCCATGACAGTCCGGTGGCCTTGCAACTGGCCATCCTCACCATTCATGACAACCGCGATCTGGAGAGCGACACCTCGGGACGCTATCTGGTGGAAGCCGCGCAGGCCTGCGGACATGCCGTTGCCGACCGCGCCATCTGTCCCGACAACAAGTACGCGATTCGCAAGCAACTGTCCGACTGGATCTTGCGCAAGGACATCCATGCCGTCATCACCAACGGCGGCACGGGCATGCGCGACACGAACGCCACCCTGGCCGCCGTCCGCCCACTGCTGGACGTGGAAATTGCCGGCTTCGGCGAATTGTTCCGCGCCTATTCCTTTGCCGATATCGGCTCTTCGGGATTGCAATCCAATGCCCTTGGCGGCAAGGCCAACAATACGTTGATTTTCTGCCTGCCCGGCTCCACCGGCGCCTGCCGCCTGGGCTGGGAAAAAATCCTGCGCGAACAATTCAACAGTCATCATCAGCCGTGTAACTTCGCGTCGGCGTTTGCCCCTGCCAGGCCATAGCAGGCAACAGGCAAACGCCCGCAGCGCGCATCTGGCAGCGGCACGGCCATTTGCAATGCGCGAGCCGCCAGCCATGACCTCGGCTCCAGCCCTGAACAGCACCCAAAAAGGTAACCCATGCTCGATTTCGATACTGCCCAGCAACGCCTGCTGGAAACCGCCAGCGGGGACATCCCCAGTGAAACCATCGCCTTGCGCGAGGCAGCCGGCCGCGTCCTGGCCGAGGACCTCATTGCGGTCCTGGATTTGCCGCCTGCCGACAACAGCTCGATGGACGGCTATGCCTTGCGTTTCGAAGATTATGCCGCCGGCAAGGCGCTGCCAATCCAGCAACGCGTCTATGCGGGCGCTGAACCGGCGCCCCAGGCGCCCGGCCAGATTTCCCGCCTGTTCACCGGCAGCCTGATTCCTCCTGGCGCCGACACAGTTGTGATCCAAGAGGTTTGCCGTGAAGACAACGAGACGGTGTTTATCGACGAAGCCCCGCTCAAGGGTCAGCACATCCGCTACAAAGGCGAGGACACCAGCGTCGGCAAACTGCTGCTGGCCAAGGGAACGGTGCTCAATGCCGCCGAAATTGCCCTGGTCGCCAACCAAGGCATCGACCGGCTGCACGCCTATCGCAAGCTGAAGGTAGGTATCCTCACCACCGGCGACGAGCTGGTTCCGCCGGGTGCGCAGCGCCAGCCATCGCAAATATTCAATTCCAACGCACCAATGCTCAGCGCCCTGTTTCTCGGCCTGGGCGCGCAGGTTATCCATACCCTGCATGCCAGAGACGATCTGGCTGCCACGCGCGGGGCGCTGGAGACGCTATTTTCCGATTGCGATCTGGTCGTGAGCGTCGGCGGCGTATCGGTGGGCGACAAAGACCTGGTCAAGCCTGCCCTGGAAGCGCTGGGCGCTTCGCTTGATTTCTGGAAAGTGCGAATGAAGCCGGGCAAGCCCGTCGCCATGGCCAGCGTCAACGGCACACCCGTGATCTGCCTGCCCGGCAATCCGGTATCGGCCTATACGGTACTGGCCGTACTGGTATCTCCTTTTGTACGCAAGCTGCAAGGCCGCGGCGTCTGCATGCCCGCTCGCTTCCAGGCGACGCTGAAAACGGACCGGGTCTTCAACGAAACCCGCGATGAGTTCCTGCGCGTGCGGCTCTCCCAGGATGAACAGACAGGGCAGCTGTTGGCGGAACCGTTTGACCGCCAGGGTTCGGGCATCAGCGCTTCCCTACCCTGGGCCGATGCCTTCGCCCGCGTTCCGGCCGTGCAAAAACTGACGGGTGGAGATCGGGTATGGGTTTATCCGAAAGCGGCCTGGACGCGCTGAGCCAGGCTCAACGACGACAGCAGATCTTTCGGAGATGATGGCGGGTGGGGCGTCGTTGCCCGCCCACGCACCCTAGCAGGCGAATCATGCCAAGCCTTGGCCCGCCAGCGTCGCCGCCCGCGCCAGGTCCTGCGCGGTATTCACGTTCAGAAACGCGTTGGCATCGTCAAAGACAACGCGCACCGCCCGCACCGATGCCAGCCATGGCATGACTGCGCGCTGGCCGGTATCCAGATAAGCGTTCAGGCTGCCCAGCACCGTTGTCCGCAAAAGCAGGCACACCGGATGGTCGCGCGCCCCCGCGTGCGCGAAGGCAATGTCGCCCCCATCGCGCACCAGGCCCTGGTAGAGTCGCGCCACATAATCGGCCGGCAGACAGGGCATATCGCAGGCGGCCATGACCAGCCACGGCGTGCAAATATGCGGCGTCGCGGCCGACAGGCCCGCCAGCGGCCCTTGCGCCGCGCCGCGCTCGGGCAGATCCGCGATTACGCGGCCAAAGCGACGGTATTCGTTTTCATGACGATTGGCGCTAATCAATATGGTGGATACGTTCGGCGCCAGCACGCGCAACACATGGGCCACCAGCGGTTGACCCAGCAACGGCGCCAGGCCTTTGTCCGCCCCATCCATGCGCCGTCCCTGCCCCCCCGCCAGCACCAGGGCCGTCGCCTGCGACGGCGGCAGTTCGATCAGGCTGGCGCTTGGCGTCATCTCTAGCCTCCGATATAGCTCATCTCGATTTTGGAGCGCTGCTCGCGCAGCTGGTCGCGCAGCTCCGAATAGCGGTCGGCGCGTCCCGTCCAAATGCCGGCGATGGCGCCCGCGATCTGCTCGTCGTCGGCGTCGGACCGCAGCAGGCCGCGCAGGTCATAGCCTCGCTCGGCGAAAAGACAGGTATAGAGTTGCCCTTCGGGCGACATGCGCAGACGGGTACAGTCGCCACAGAAAGCATGCGTAACACTTGTGATAAGCCCGATCTCTCCCCCGCCATCGCGGTAGCGCCAGCGGCGTGCCACTTCGCCCGGATAATTGGCGTGCGCCGGCTCAAGCGCATAGCTCGACTGCAGCCGTTCCAGGATCGCCTTGCCGCTCATGACATCTGTCATATCCCAGTGATTGGTGACGCCCACGTCCATGAACTCGATAAACCGCAGGATATGCCCCTTGTTGCGGAAGTAATCGGCCATGGGCAGGATCTGGTGATCGTTGACGCCTTTCTTGACCACCATATTCACCTTGACCGGCCCCAGGCCTGCCGCCGCCGCGGCTTCGATGCCGTCCAGCACTGTATCCACCGGGATCTTGGTATCGCTCATTTGTCCGAACAGAACGGGATCCAGCGCATCCAGGCTTACGGTCACGCGCTGCAAGCCGGCTTGTTTCAAGGGCACCGCCAGCTTGCGCAAAATGGAACCATTGGTGGTCAGGGCGATATCCAGCGGCCGCCCGTCAAGGTCGCGGATTTGCGCGAGCATTTCCACCAGCTTGGGCGCCTCCTTGCGCAACAGCGGTTCGCCCCCGGTCAGGCGCAATTTGCTTACACCCAGCCTGGCGAAAATCGCCGCCATGCGCGCGATTTCCTCGAACGACAAGATTTCGGCATGCGGCAGAAACGCGTGATCCGCGCCAAACTGCTCGCGCGGCATGCAATACGAACAACGGAAATTGCATCTGTCGGTAATGGAAATCCGCAGATCGCGCAAGGCGCGGCCCAACTGGTCCACAACCGGCCTGCCCGGCACATAGGTTCCCGCCGCCAGCGGCGGGAATGCGGGTTTGCGAACATCGGCAATGGGAATAATTTTAGTCATTGAAGGCTTCGTCTATAGTCTGGATCTTGCCTGTCTCAGTTGCATCATACCCCACCAACTGGCCCAAAAACGCCAGATACTCGGCGCTGCGCATGAAATGAATGAATTTCTCGACATTCAATTGCGACAGGCTGTTGCGATTGAGGGCAAAGAAATAACGCTCGCGCACCAGCGGAATGAAGTCAAGGCCGAAGCGATGCGCCGCCGTCTCCACGCCAAGGCCGACATCCGCCATGCCGCTGGCGATATGCGCCGCGATCGCCATGTGCGTGAATTCGCTGTCCTCGAAGCCGCTGACGCTGGCTGTCGCGATATTCGCCTCTTCGAGCATCAAGCCGATCAGGAAGCGGGTGCTGGACCCGTGCTGCCGATTCACGAAGCGGACATCGCCGCGCGCCAGGTCGCGAATGCTTTCGATGCCCTTGGGGTTGCCCGGCTTGACGAACAAGCCAGTATTGCGCGAAGCCAGGTGGATCAGCAAATGCGCGTCGGCATTCAGCCAGGGCGCGTAGCGGGCCAGGATGGGTTTTTCAAACCGCCCCAGAGGCACCTGGAACCCGGCCAGCTCGCATTCGTTTTGCTCCAGCGCGGCCAGGGCCTCGATCGCGGTCCGATAGCGCAACTCCAGAATCGGCACCGGCGAATTCATGCGCTGCGTCAGCCCCTCGACCGCAAAGCCATGACTGGCATGCAGGCGGATATTGGGCGTATGCTCGGGAATCAGTTTTTCCAGTTCTTCCTGGGACTCGGAGGCCAGGCTTTCCAAGGTGGGCGACAACCTTGCCTGGATCCGCCGGTTGGCCCACACCAGGCGCCGCGCGAATTCGGAAAGCTCGGTACCCTTGCGCCGCTTTGTGATCAGCAGCGGCACGCCGAAGATTTCCTCGAACTGGCGCAACACCCCCCAAGCATGCCGATAGGAATAGCCGCAGGTTTCGCTTGCCGCCACAATATTGCCGCTGACATCGATTTCGGCCAGCAGCCCCAGCAGCATGGATAGCGACAATGCCTTGCCGTCATGCGTTTCGATACTCCATTCGGGATTGATTCTGATGGAAAACGGATACATAGGCAATGCCTCCTCTTATCCAGCGCCGACGCGTCGGCCGACTGCCTGGTCTCGCGCTATTTATGTGTTTTTAAATTCATATTGAAATTATATCCCAAGCGGTTACTATTAGGACTATATAGCGGTTTGTTGATGCCAATTATCAAAAAGATAGCCAGGCATAGCCTGCAATCCCGGCGCAACAAACTTTAATATGCATGAAATTACATATTAATTAACGAAAACCATTCTAATATAACGATACGGAGACCGCCATGTCCAAATCGGGCATTTCCTCGCCGATCATCCAGTCAGTAGACAGTAAAATCCGGAAAATGATTCCACTGACGCCGGAAACCCCGCATTCGCGGGCGGTAAAAGCCAGTATTGAGAAGCTGGGCACCGAGCCGGGCATCCTGCTGCCATTGCTGCACGATATCCAGGACACGCTGGGCTTTATTCCCGCCGAATGCGTCGCGCAAATTGCGCAGGCGCTCAATCTTTCACGCGCCGAAGTCCACGGTGTCATTACCTTCTATCCGCATTTTCATACCAGTCGGAAGGGCGATGTCCATATCGAAGTCTGCCGCGCCGAATCCTGTCAGGCCATGGGGTCCTCCTCCCTCGAGGCGCACATCCGCCACGCAACGGGCTGCGAGCTGAACAGCACCCGCGCCGACGGCAAAGTCTCGCTGGACGCCGTCTATTGCCTGGGCCTGTGCGCGCAATCGCCCAACATCATGATCAATGGGCAGCCCCATGCCCATGTCACGCCCGACGATTTCGACGAACTTTTCAAGGAACAGACGGAGGCACTGACGTCATGAGTATCCGTGTTTATGTGCCTGCCGATGCCGCCGCCATCGCCTGTGGCGCCGACCGCGTCGCCACGGCGATTCAGCGCGAGGCCAAGGATCGCGGGCTTGATATCATCCTGGTGCGCAACGGTTCCCGCGGCCTGCTCTGGCTGGAAACGCTGGTCGAGGTCGAAACCGCCAAGGGGCGCGTCGCCTATGGTCCGGTCAAGGTGGCCGATGTGCCCACGCTGTTCGAAGCGGGCTTCCTGCAAGGTGCAGGCCATGCGCTTTGCCACGGCCTGACCGAGGAGATACCATTCCTGAAGAACCAGGAACGGCTCACTTTTGCCCGCGTTGGCATTACCGACCCACTGTCCATCGATGATTATGTCACGCACGGCGGTTATGCCGGTCTCAAAAAGGCGCTGGCCATGCCCGCCGCCGATATCGTGCAGGAAGTGATCGACTCCGGGCTGCGGGGCCGGGGCGGCGCCGCATTTCCCACCGGGATCAAATGGAAAACCGTGCTCGGCACGCCGGCCACGCAGAAATATATCGTCTGTAACGCCGACGAGGGCGACTCGGGCACCTTTTCCGACCGCATGCTCATGGAGGGTGATCCCCTGTGCCTTATTGAAGGCATGACGATCGCCGGGCTGGCGACAGGCGCGACGCGCGGCTATATCTATGTGCGATCCGAATACCCGCACGCCATTGCCGCCCTGAACCGCGCCATCGACGCAGCCGAACAGGCCGGCTACCTCGGCGGTCGCATTCTCGACTCCGGCCATGCCTTCACGCTGCAGGTGCGCAAGGGCGCCGGGGCCTATATCTGCGGCGAAGAAACCTCGCTCCTGGATTCGCTCGAGGGCAAGCGGGGCCTGGTGCGCGCCAAGCCACCGTTGCCCGCCATCCAGGGTCTGTTCGGCAAGCCTACTGTCATCAACAATGTCATTTCCCTGGCAACCGTCCCCTTCATCCTGGCCAAGGGCGGCCAGACCTACGCCGACTACGGCATGGGCCGATCCAAAGGCACGCTGCCGTTTCAACTGGCCGGCAACCTGCGCCAGGGGGGCTTGGTTGAAAAAGCCTTCGGCGTCACGTTGCGGGAGCTGCTGTTCGACTTTGGCGGCGGCAGCGCAAGCGGCCGGCCGCTCAAGGCGATACAGGTCGGCGGGCCGCTGGGGGCCTATCTGCCCGAGTCACAATGGGACATCCCCATGGACTACGAAGCCTATATGAAAGTCTCGGCCATGATCGGCCATGGCGGTATCGTCGCTTTCGACGACACCGCCAGGATGAACGATCTGGCCCGCTACGCCATGGAATTCTGCGCCATCGAATCCTGTGGCAAGTGCACCCCCTGTCGCATCGGGTCCACGCGGGGCACCGAGGTCATCGACCGGATCAGCGCCAACGAGAACCGCGAGGAAAACCTTGAACTGCTGCGCGACCTGTGCGACACCATGCTCGGCGGTTCGCTGTGCGCATTGGGCGGCATGACCCCTTACCCGGTGCTATCCGCCCTGGCGCATTTTCCGGCCGACTTCGGCGTGCAGGAAAAAGCCGGCGCCGACACGCCCTCGCCCTGAACTCACGATCATCCGCTGCCGCAAGGCCCAAGGAGCCACTCATGTTAGAAACCGTCGTCAAGCGTGATACCGATCTTGGTACACCCGAACGCAGTTCCGAAAAACTGATCACCGCCACGATCGATGGCTACGAGATTACTGTTCCGGAAGGCACGTCGGTCATGCGCGCCGCCGCGCTCAATGGCGTCAATATTCCCAAGTTATGCGCCACCGACAGCATCGAGGCCTTCGGCTCCTGCCGCCTGTGCCTGGTGGAGATCGAGGGACGCCGCGGCTATCCCGCCTCCTGTACCACGCCACTCGAGGAAGGCATGGTGATTCGCACCGAAACGCCCAAGCTGCATCAATTGCGGCGCGGCGTCATGGAACTTTATATTTCCGACCATCCGCTGGATTGCCTGACCTGCCCGTCCAACGGCGACTGCGAGCTGCAGGACATGGCCGGCGTTGTCGGCCTGCGCAATGTGCGTTATGGCTACGATGGCGCCAACCACCTGAAGGACAAGAAAGACGAGTCCAACCCCTATTTCACTTATGATCCCAGCAAATGCATCGTATGCAACCGTTGCGTGCGCGCCTGCGAAGAAACCCAAGGCACCTTTGCGCTGACCATCTCGGGCAAGGGGTTCGCGTCGCGCGTCTCCCCGGGGCAGGACCAGCCTTTCCTGGAAAGCGAATGCGTCTCCTGCGGGGCCTGCGTACAGGCCTGCCCGACCGCGACGCTGGAAGACAAAAGCGTTATCGAACTGGGCCAGGCCGACCATGCGGTCATCACGACTTGCGCCTATTGCGGCGTGGGTTGCGCCTTCAAGGCCGAAATGAAAGGCGAAACCGTCGTGCGCATGACACCCTGGAAGGACGGCCAGGCCAATCGCGGCCACTCCTGCGTCAAGGGGCGTTTTGCCTGGGGCTACACCACGCACAAAGAACGGATCACCAAACCCATGATCCGCAAGAGCATTCAGGATCCCTGGCAGGAGGTCTCCTGGGAACAAGCCATCACCTACGCCGCCAGCGAATTCAAGCGGCTGCAGAACCAGTACGGCAGGGACTCGGTGGGGGGCATCACTTCGTCCCGCTGCACCAACGAGGAAACCTGGCTGGTGCAGAAACTGGTGCGCGCGGCCTTCAACACCAACAACGTCGACACGTGCGCGCGGGTATGCCACTCCCCTACCGGCTACGGCCTGAAGACCACGCTCGGCGAATCGGCGGGAACGCAGACCTTTGATTCGGTGATGTTCACCGATGTCGTGATCGTCATGGGCGCCAACCCCAGCGCGGCCCACCCGGTTTTTGCGTCGCGCCTGAAAAAGCGCCTGCGCCAGGGCGCGCGACTCATCGTCATTGACCCCCGGCAGACTGAGCTGGTGGACTCGCCGCATATCCGCGCCGACTTCCACTTGCAGGTCAGGCCCGGCACGAACGTGGCGATCCTTTCCGCGATGGCGCATGTCATCGCCACCGAAAACCTGATCAACCTGGATTTCGTCAGGGAACGCTGCGAAGAAAAGGCGTTCCGGGAATGGCTGGATTTTGTCAGCCAGCCTGAAAACTCGCCCGAGGCGCTGGCCGAGGTCACCGGCGTGCCTGCCGACCAAGTGCGCGGCGCGGCGCGGCTGTACGCCACCGGCGGCAACGGGTCGATCTACTATGGACTGGGCGTCACCGAGCATAGCCAGGGTTCGACCACGGTCATGGCCATCGCCAACCTGGCCATGGCCACGGGCAACATCGGACGCGAAGGCGTCGGCGTGAACCCGCTGCGCGGACAGAACAACGTCCAGGGCTCCTGCGACATGGGTTCCTTCCCGCACGAACTGCCGGGCTACCGCCATATTTCCGACGACACCACCCGCCACGCCTTTGAAAAGGCCTGGAACGTCACGCTCCAGCCGGAGCCGGGCTTGCGCATTCCCAATATGTTCGATGCCGCGCAGGAAGGCACTTTCAAGGGGCTGTACTGCCAGGGCGAGGATATCGTGCAATCGGATCCCAACACGCAGCACGTGGCCGCCTCGCTGGCCGCCATGGAATGCGTGGTCGTCCAGGATATTTTCCTGAACGAAACCGCCAAGTATGCCCATGTGTTCCTGCCAGGCTCCACCTTCCTTGAAAAAGACGGCACCTTCACCAATGCGGAACGGCGGATCTCCCGCGTACGCAAAGTCATGGAACCGCGTAGCGGGAAGGCAGACTGGGAGATCACCTGCGACTTGTCCAATGCGCTTGGCTACCCCATGAACTACGCCCATCCGGCTGAAATCATGGATGAAATCGCAGCGCTGACGCCAACCTTCGCCGGCGTCAGCTTCGAGCGGCTGTCCGAGCTGGGCAGCATCCAGTGGCCATGCAACGAAGCGGCGCCGGATGGCACGCCGATCATGCATATCGACGAATTCGTGCGCGGCAAGGGTAAGTTCATGATCACCAAATACATTCCCACGGACGAGAAAAGCACCCGCAAGTTCCCGCTGCTGTTCACCACCGGCCGTATTTTGTCGCAGTATAATGTGGGCGCGCAAACCCGCCGTACACCGAACGTCGCCTGGCATGCAGAGGATGTCCTGGAGATCCATCCGGTTGACGCCGAGGACCGCGGCATCAAGCAGGGCGACTGGGTCGGCATCCAGAGCCGCGCCGGCGAAACCGTGTTGCGGGCCAACATTACCACGCGCATCCAGCCTGGCGTTGTCTACACCACGTTCCACTTCCCGGAATCGGGCGCGAACGTGGTCACGACCGATAATTCGGACTGGGCAACCAATTGTCCCGAATACAAGGTCACCGCTGTGCAGGTTACCCGCGTCACGCAGCCTTCGGCATGGCAGAACAACTGGGCCGAGTTTCATCGGCAGCAGCGCGACCTGCTGCAAAACCGCGTGACCAGAGATGAAACACCAGTGACTGAATAACACGGAGCAATACGCAAGATGGACCAGGCCGATTTCCCGACAAAAGCATCTCCCCGGCATCCGCCGGCGGCGGGTGCCGCCATGTCCTCGGCCACGCCATGCAGCGTCACACTTCCGGTCAGGCGGGTGAACGATACTGCCCCCGCCACGCGCGAGGAAAGTGACAGTATTGCGGTTGAAATACCTGTGGCGATAGAGTTCAATGGCATCAACCATGCGGTCATGCTCGCGACACCCGCCGATCTGGAAGACTTCGCCTGGGGGTTCGCCCTGACCGAAGGGATTGTGCGCAGCCAAGACGACATTCGCGACGTCGAGGAGGAAGTCACGGACCAGGGCATCATTTTGCATGTGCAAATCAGCCCGGCCTGCATGGATTTTCTCAAGCAACGCCGTCGCCAAATGGCGGGACGCACCGCTTGCGGCCTGTGCGGCGTCGAAACCCTGGACGCCGTGCGCAGATTGCCGCCCGTGCCCCCGGCCTCACGGTCTGCCCAGACTCGGAACAATACACCGAAAGAGGCATTGACAGATCCCCGCGAACAAGCTGGCCAGGGCGGCCTGGCGCGTCTGCTCGCTGGCATGGCCGCCATGCGCGGTCAGCAGCGCTTGCACCAGGAAACCGGGGCGACCCACGCCGCCGCCTGGCTGCGGGCCGGGGAAGACCGCCCTGTCCTGATCCGCGAAGACGTGGGCCGCCACAATGCGCTGGATAAAACCATCGGCGCCCTGCTGCGACAAGCGCTCAGGCCGGCCGAAGGCGCGTTGCTTGTCTCCAGCCGCGCCAGCTTTGAAATGGTGCAGAAAACCGCCATGGCCGGCTCCCGCGCCCTGGCCGCCGTTTCTGCCCCGACTTCCGCGGCAATTGCGCTTGCACATGAAACCGGCGTCACCTTGCTGGGCTTTACGCGCGATCGACAAGCCACCATCTATACCCATCCCGAGTTTTTTCTTTAACGGACATCACAAATGAATGCCCCGCACCTGGTCAACACCACGTCAACCCTGATCAAAATGGCCAACCAGATCGCCGATTTTTTCGAAGCGCTGCCCGACCGCCAGGAAGGATTGGAAAGCGTGTACCAGCATATTCGAAAATTCTGGGAACCGCGCATGCGAATCGCGCTGCTCGATTTTCTCGAAAAGCATCCGGATGGGCAGGACGCGCAGATCAAGCTTTCGGCATTCGCGCTGGAAGCCATCCGCGCTCACAAGAACGAACTGCAGCCCGCGCAGAACCATGCCGCTCCCTAAAGCATAAACCGTGTCAAGAATAATGCTATCGCCCGCGTGTCCCGAGCGACGCGCTGTTGGTGATAGCGCAGCCATCAAGCCGTCCCGTATCGCAACGCGTTCGTTCATCGCAGGCAATGTATCAACAGACCCTTTTTTCAACGAAGTATCTTTCAACCACCCGCAGTCCAGCCAACCCTATCGACAGATCTCAATACAACCGCAGTACAAGCGACTGCATGGCAACCAGCCGTATCAAAAATACATAATCAATACAACGCATATCATTCCATAACAAGGAGACAGGTATGGATCAAGCCGTTAATCACGACGGATTCTTCAGTAAAGCCCGGATCACTGCCGGTCCGGGATTCAACCGCTGGATGGTGCCGCCCGCGGCACTGGCCATTCATCTTTGCATCGGGCAGGCGTATGCCTTTTCCGTATTCAACAAGCCGATGACCCAATTGCTGGGCATTACCACCGCCTCCCCCGAAGACTGGACCATTCCGCAGCTCGGATGGATTTTCAGTATTGCAATCGTATTTCTCGGGCTTTCCGCCGCCTTTGCCGGCAAATGGCTGGAGGACGTCGGGCCGCGCAAGGCCATGTTTACCGCGGCATGCTGCTTTGGCGGCGGCTTCCTGGTGGCGGCGCTGGGGATGTACCTGCATCAGCTCTGGCTGGTGTACTTCGGCTACGGCGTGCTCGGCGGCATCGGCCTGGGTATCGGCTATGTATCGCCGGTTTCGACGCTGATCAAATGGTTTCCCGATAGGCGAGGCATGGCCACCGGCATGGCCATCATGGGGTTTGGCGGTGGCGCGATGATCGCCTCGCCGCTATCGCTGCGATTGATGGATACATTCAAGTCCGAGACGTCAATGGGTGTCATGGAAACTTTCGTGGTCCTGGGCATCGTGTATTTCATCTATATGTGCATCGGCGCGCTTGCCGTGCGTATTCCGGCGCCCGACTGGAAACCGGAAGGCTGGACGCCGCCAGCGCAAACCAACGCCATGATTTCGAAGAACCATGTGCACATTGACCGTGCCATCAAGACCCCGCAATTCTGGCTGCTATGGTGGGTGCTGTGCCTCAACGTGACCGCCGGCATCGGGGTCCTCAGCCAGGCTTCGCTGATGATCCAGGAAAGTTTCCAGGGCGCCATCACCGCGGCCGCAGCCGCCGGTTTTGTCGGATTGCTTTCGCTGGCCAATATGAGCGGACGGTTTCTCTGGTCCACGGTTTCCGACTATATCGGCCGCAAGACAACCTATGCCACCTTCTTCATCCTTGGCACAGTGCTCTACCTGCTGGTGCCAGGCATGGGGTCGGCCGGTCATGTCGCGCTATTCGTCCTCTTTTATCTGATTATCCTGTCCATGTATGGCGGCGGCTTCTCGACGGTACCGGCCTATCTCGCGGACCTGTTCGGCACCCGCTATGTCGGCGGCATCCATGGCCGGCTGCTGACGGCCTGGTCCGCAGCGGGCGTCTTCGGCCCCGTGCTGGTCAATTACATTCGCGATTACCAGCTGAAGATCGGCATCCCGCGGTCCGACGTATATATCTATACCATGTATGTCATGGCAGGCCTGCTGGTCATCGGATTCGTCTGCAACCTGATGATCCGTCCCGTCAGTCATGAACATCATATGAGCAGTGAAGAGCTCGGCGTCCAACCCTTGCCCGCCGGCGCCAAATAACAGGAGATTCGATCATGCAAAACAGTAAAACCCCGCTTGCGCTCATTGTCGCGTTCTGGCTGCTGGTCGGTATCCCGCTGGCATGGGGCGTGATCAACACGCTGATCACCGCCGCCGCGCTGTTTCGCTGAACACGCGGACCGGCTTGAAAAACGCTGCGCACGCAGCGTTTTTTTTCTGTGCCGCAGGATGGCGGGCATCCTCATGCCCGGCAAAAAATACAGGCAGCGGGCAAGCCAGGCCCATTATAATAAGCAGGTTCCTAAGTGGTAAGCTGTCATACGACAGTAGACATCTGAGGCAACGGAAAACCAGGATCGCCCGCCCTGCCGCATCGCAAGACGACACCGATCAATGGCCGATCAATGGCACAGGCCTTGCAACAACCGGAAACCGAAAATGATCGTTCGCTCACAACCCAGCTTTAAAGACATTTTACTGACGGTCAACGGTTCGATCCTGCCCAGGATCTTCGGACGTCTGGCCATTATCGCGATCATCAGCATCATCGCCATTGTCGCGGCGCAGTGGCATCCGGGCATTTTCGAGCAGATCAGCGCCATTCCCTTTACCCTGATCGGAATCGCGCTATCGGTTTTCATGAGCTTTCGCAATAACGCCTGCTATACGCGCTGGTGGGAAGGCCGCAAGCTCTGGGGCGACATCATTATTGCCTGTCGCTCACTGGCCCGCCAGACATCGACATTACCCGAAGCAGACAGGCAGTTCCTGCTCAGGGGGCTCTGCGGATTTACCGCGGGATTGGCCGCGCGGCTCAGAAACACCAACGAAGCCACAGCGATCCATCGCTGGTGCGACATCGGCGCCGCCGCCGGAGGGCCCAACCCGACCAACGCCGTGCTCGATCTGCTGGGCAGGCGCTGCCTAGCCCTGATGAACGATGAAAAAATCGGGCCGATCCACTACTCGGTGCTCGAGCAGCAATTGACGATACTTTCTCAGGCCCAGGCCGGTTGCGAACGGATTGCGTCAACGCCGGTGCCCTTCAGCTATTCCCTGCTCCTGCATCGCACCGCGATTATTTTCTGCCTGTCGCTGCCTTTTGCGCTGGCTGGCTCGCTGAGCTGGTGGACCCTGTTGCCCGTCCTGCTCGTTGCCTATACGTTTTTCGGGCTCGATGCGCTGGGCCACCAGCTAGAGGATCCTTTCGGGCCACAGCCGAACGCGCTGCCCATCCTTGCCCTGCGCCGCAACGTGGAACGGGAAATACTGTCCCTGCTGGGGAACGAAAAAATCCCCAGGCCCCTGCAACCGTATAAGCATGTCCTGCGCTAAGACTGATGCCGGGCCGGCCCCGCTGCCCTACGGGCAGCCCGCCAGCGGATTTAGCAGATAAAACACAACAAAAAATGCTGTAACGCGCAACGTTTTCCTATAATGAAACATTAACCGCAACCCGAGACGGCTATGAGCACCCACCTGCGTATTCTGTTGGTCGAAGACGAAATCAGCATCGCCGCCAATATCTGCAGCTATCTGGAACGGAAAAACTACCTGGTCGATGTCGTTTACGAAGGCCATGCCGCCACGGCCATGGTCGATCAGCATGTTTTCGACGCGATCATTCTGGATATCGGCCTGCCCGGCAAAAGCGGCTTCGATGTCCTGCAGCATATCCGCGATGTCGCCATACAGAGTACGCCGGTGCTGATGCTTACCGCCCGAGACGGGCTCCAGGACAAGCTCACCGGATTTTCCCTGGGCACCGATGATTACCTGACCAAGCCATTTTCCCTGAATGAGCTGGAAGCCCGGCTCAACGCGCTGATCAAGCGGGCCACCGGCCAGGTTGCCAATCCGGTGCGCCGCTGGGGCGATATCGAAGTCAACACGCGCTCGCGCATTGTTTCCATCCGTGGCAAGCCAATCCACCTGACCCGCAAATCCTACGATATTCTTGATGCCTTCCTGCAGTTCCCGGGCGAAGTGATTTCCAAGGAGCGCTTCGAAAGCCTGCTCTGGGCTGATGATCCCAAATCGTCGGATGCCTTGCGCAGCCAGATCCACTTGCTGCGCAAGGCCTTGTCCGAACACGATTGCGATATCATCGAGACTGTGCACGGCACCGGGTGGCGGCTTGCCAATCCGGATCAGCATAAATGAAAAGAACCAGCCAACTCACCCTGGCCCAGCGGATATCGCTGGCCCTGACGGGCGCCGTAACGCTATTTGTCCTGATCTTATGTGTCCTGTCCCTGTGGGCTTTCGACAGCATGGAAGATAATCTTGTCGACACCACGCTGCTGGCCGAACGCGACCGCATTATGGTGCAGGAGCCGGAAAACGCCGGCAGCGGCGCGGCGCAGGTGAATGACGAACAACCCATTCGGCGCTGGGACATCCGGCAACCGGACGATGAGCTTGCAATGCCGGTGCAATTGCGCAACCTCGATGCCGGCCCTTACTTTTTCCAGCCCGGCGATGAAACATGGCATGTACTGATCTTCAACCATAACGGTGGCAAAACCGTATTGCTTTATGACGCGACAATCAACGAAGAGCGGGTGCATGATTTTGCGTTTATCGTCATCATGGCCGGCATCCTGTGCATTGGCCTGTCCTATTTCCTGGCGCGTCGGGCCTCGCGCCGAATCACCGAGCCGGTCCTGAGCCTTACCCGCACGCTCTCGACCTGGGCGCCGGGCGCACCCGACGTATCGGCCAACCGCAATGATGAGGTAGGCCGCCTGATTGAAGCGTTCAATCGAATGCAGGGCGAGGTGGACAAATCGATCGCTCAGGAAAAAGAGTTTGCCGCCAATCTGAATCATGAAATCCGCACTCCCCTGACCACCATTCGCACCGACGCCGAAATCGCGCTGGAAGACAAGGCGCTTGATCAAGACACGATTAACCGGCTGAAACGCACCATCAGCAACGTCGATCTCATTACCGATACGCTGGAAAGCACGGTGCATCTGAAAGCGGATTTGCGCCAGGCCCCCGAACAGGTCAGCCTGAAGGAATGCCTGGAAAACGCCTGGCAGACAACGGTGGGCGATGAAATCACGCCGCCACTAACACTGATCAACCAGTTGCTGCCGGACGATACCCTGCTGCTCAATCGCTACGCACTGCAAATGACAATGCGAAACCTGATCCGCAACACCCTGGAACACGCGGAGGCCAGCACGCTCACGGTGTATCGTTCGGGAAACCGTATTTACTTCGAAGACAATGGCAAAGGCATCGCCCAGACCGACCTGCCCTTTATTTTCAACCGCTATTACAGCGGTCATACGCGCGACACGAGGGATCAGGCTACGCCCGCCAAACGGCGTGGCCTGGGCCTGGCTATCGTACAGCATATTTGTGAATTGGAGCATTGGCAGATTCGGGTTGAATCGTCAACGCAGGCGGGGGCATCCATGACCCGCTTTATTCTCCAGTTGGAATAAAGAATCAGAGCGGGTCTGGCGCGCCGCCCGGATGGGCGGTGCGCGCGGGTCAGCTCGATGGCTGTTCTTTCAGACGGTAAACCAGTACCGATGTGGAAGCCAGCGACAACACCTTGGTCGTCACGCTGCCCAGCAGCAGCCGGGACAGGCCGCTACGACCATGGCTGGCGATATAGATGAGGTCGCAGCCGTTTTCCTTGGCCGCCTCGACAATGCCGTCGGCAACGCTGTAGTTGGAAATAATCAGCGATGTCGCCTTGACGTTGGCCGTCTGGGCGCGATCCAGCACCGGCTTCAGATAGGATTCGGCTTCCTTGCGCGCCGCTTCTTCATAGTCTCCATCGGAAATCGCATAGGAGGCCGCCATGCCGTCAAAGCCGATCAGCGTGGAGAATGGCTGCGTGACATTGATGGCTATCACTTCCGCATTATTCTGGCGCGCAAAACAAATGCCCGAATTGGCCGCGCGGGCCGAAATATCGGAACCGTCGATAGGAAGCAGAATTTTATTGAACATGGTAGGACTCCTTATGACTGGGATGATTCCTGCCTGGCCGCATTGTACAGGTGGGTGCAACGGGTGCCCGAGCGGCAGAATGCCAAAACAGGCGAAGGTAAGGTATCAAGGTGTTGACGGAAAGTCTTGACGTCCTGGGGTGTAATGCCCCCGCTGACAACGGGTTGATACACCACGGTCAGGCCAGCCTGTTCGCCGGCCTTGATGACATCGGCAGAGGTGGGTTGCGCTTCCCCTCCCTCGAAATCGGGGCGATTGATGATCACGCTGCGATAACCTGCCGCCTTGACCGCTGCCATATCTTCTGGCCCCAATTGCGGGGCGACGGCCAGGGTATCACTTAACGGCGTAATGGGCGTAGACATAAATCCTCACTATGTTCCGGCAAGATGACTCCTTGCTTGTGACTGCACATTGCCGGCGGCGGATGCCAAGCATCCTGATTGAAACGCATCCTGGCTGCTCGCCTGAATATACCTGGACATTATATTATCGGGATGTCCAACCACGTTCAACAGGCTCGAACAATGCAGGGGCCTGAAAATATTTTAAGGCAATTTGGCAATACGATACGTACAAATTTACCCTAGTCTCTATAAAATAGCATCAGTAATATCACCACATTCTGATTTAAAGTAATAAATGGATAATTCCTGCAGCATTCGCAATGCGACCGCGAACGATATGGTCGCAATTCAGCGCATATACGCCTGGCATGTCCAGCACGGCATCGCGACCTTTGAAGAAGAGGTGCCCGATGTGCAAGAAATGCGGCAACGCTTCAATCTGCTTGTGGCACAGGGTTATCCCTATATCGTGGCCGAACGCCAGGGAGAAGTCATCGGCTACGCGTATGCATCCTCATTCAGGCCGCGCATCGCCTATCGCTATACTGTGGAGAACGCGATTTACCTGCGGCATGACCTGGGCAGGCAAGGGACGGGCTCGCAATTGCTGGCCGCGCTCATCGCCTTGTGCGAAGCCGGCCCGTGGCGGCAAATGATTGCGGTCATCGGCAACAGCGCCAATGCTGGTTCCATCGCGGTGCACCGCAAGGCCGGTTTCGAGATGATAGGCACGCTCAAGGCAACGGGCTTCAAGCATGGCCAATGGGTCGACACGGTCATGATGCAACGCACCTTGTCCGATGGCGCGCAATCCCTCCCGGATGCCGCCTATACAGGAACCGTGCCCGCCGCCGGTTGAGACCATTCGAACCGCCGCGCCACCCGCCAATGACCGGCTTGCAGCAGGTCGGCAAAGGCGGCGCCTTGCAGGTAGCGATATTCGGCGATACGCTGTTCACCCGGCGCATCATCGGCAAGCAGCCCGACAGCCGGGTGGCACATCAGGAGCAGCCCGTCGGCCGCGCCATCGAGCCAGCGGCGCATATGCGCGGCAAAGCCGGCAACGCCGCCCTGGAAATCATAAACACCGGCAAATTCCGCATTGCAGCCGATACCGGCCCGCCCGAGACGCCGCCGCAGCGCATGTCCGCCAAGCCGCGCAATCGCGGTGGCCTTCAAGCCCGCCCGCCCGGGACGCCAAGCCTGTGGCGTCAATGTCGAACGCACCCAGAAGACACGGCTGTCATAACGTTGCGCCAACACCTGCAGCAAGGCATCGCGTATTTGAGGAAATTGGTGGACATGCTGGTGACCATCGAAAAAATCCGGCGCGCGCTTCATGTGTTTTTCGAACAGATCGCATTGCCGATGCAGGCGCGCCAGCAATGCCTGACGGCTCCATTGACGCAGCCAGGCCATGGCCATCACACGAGATAGTCCCAGGGAGCCGGGGGAATTTGCCCACGTCTGCGTGAAATTGATATGCAAGCCGGTTTGGATGTCAAATTCCCGAATCCGGCCAGCGCCATCGGCCCAGGCCGGGGCCTCCGTCAGGCAACTGGTCGCGCTGACCCTGCCCGCCTCGGCCAAACCATAGACGGCTTCGTTGACATAGGGATGCTGGCCAAAATCATCGACGCAGATCACCAGTTGTTTTTCTTGCCCTGCCATACCGGATCGCGTTCTCCGCTTCCTTGTTCGACGGCTGCGTCGCCGCTGTCTCTGAATACATCGCCGCCATGATCCTGCCCCGCCCCGGGGGCCGATGACAGCCCTTCGCCGATTGTCTGGTTGATCACATATAGCGGGCGGTGCTTCACCTCTTCATAAATATGCGCAACATATTCGCCCACCATACCGATTGAGATCAGAATGATACCCGCGAAAAAGACCTGGGCGACAATCAGCGTCGAGTAGCCCCGGACCGGGTTGCCAATGGCAAAATACTCCAAAATCACATATAAGCCATATAACATGGCGATGCCGGCCATCAGCATACCGCTGACCATGGCGACCCGCAAGGGCCAGGTCGTGAAGGCCGTCAGGCCCTCCATGGCGTGGGTAACCAGCCTGAACAGGCTGAATTTGGATGATCCGAAGCGGCGTTCGTCCGGCTGGTAATAAACGGGTTCGCTGCGAAAGCCGACCCACGCGTACAACCCCTTCATGAATCGCGTTCGCTCGGGCAGCATGCACAGGGCATCCACGACCTTGCGATCAAGCAGCCGGAAATCACAGGCATCCGGCGTAATGCGAACCTTGCCGGTGCCTTTCATCAGCAGGTAGAACAATTGCGAACCGATACGCTTGACCAGCCGCTCGTCGCCACGCGCCTGCCTGACCGCATAGACCATGTCGGCACCCTGCTCCCATTGACGCACCATGCTTGAAATCAGCGCAGGTGGATGCTGCAGGTCGGCATCCATGATGACCACGATATCGCCGCGGCTCAATCCCAGCCCGGCGGACAGCGCCGATTCCTTGCCAAAATTACGGGAAAGCTGCTGATACCGGATACGGGGCTGCTGCCGGCAGAAATCCTGCATCAGCGTCGCGGTATCGTCGGTGCTTCCGTCATCGACCACAATGATTTCCCATTGCGCGAACGCATCCCGCAAAATCACCATCAACATCGGCAACAAAATGCGCAGACTGCGCGCTTCGTTCAGGGCGGGAATGATGCAACTGAAGGACGCGCTGCCGGCTCGGCGCGTGACCGGTGTCGCCGCCACGTCTGACTGGGCGCGGCGGGCGTCGATGGCGCTACCCTGACGGCTGGCTGAATTTTGCTGCGCCTGGCGCAAGCTGGCTTGTGGCATGCCCATACTGATGCAAAGTGTGCGATGAAAGCTGGACTATAGGCGACACACCGTCAAATTTCCATGAAATCAGGATCAGGTCGTTCTGCGCCTGCTCGCCCCTTCGCCTTTCTCTGCAGCGCAGGCTCTCCGGACTTGTACCGGGATTGAAATCGGGCTCAGCCCGCTGGCGTCAATAGTTTGCGCCACAGGCTCTCGCCACCGGACGCGGCGTCCAGCGCATCGAGATACGCGGCGTGCTCGGCCAACTCCGCGTCATTGGCGCGCTCGACGCGCAACACCGTGGCATCGACACCGGTGACAACCACGTCACCCGATTCCCCGCCGCCTTGGTCGTTATGCTCCATGACCAGGCCAAACTGCCCGCGCGTCATGGCCAGCCAGACTTCGGCCAGCAGTTCCGCATCCAGCAGCGCGCCGTGCAGGGTGCGGTGCGCGTTGGAAACCCCGAGCCGCTCGCACAATACGTCCAGGTTGTTGCGCTTGCCTGGATACATCTCCCGCGCCATGGCCAACGTATCGTTGATTGAAGCTGCCGTCTCGTTGATGGACGGCAAGCCCACCCGTGCAAACTCTGCATTCAGGAACTTCACGTCGAACGAGGCATTGTGGATATAGATTTCAGTATCTTTCAGATACTCGTAGATGCGGGCGGCCTCATCCTCGAATCGGTTGAATTGCGACAGGAACTCGGTGGTCAGTCCGTGCACTTCCAGCGCGCCTTCGGAACTGTCGCGATCCGGATTGAAATAAAGATGCAGATTATTGCCAGTGAATTGCCGGTTGATCAGCTCCACGCAACCCAACTCGACGATCCGGTCGCCCTCGGCGGGGTCAAAGCCGGTGGTCTCGGTATCAAGAATAATCTGTCTCATCTTTGACTTCCTCAGGCCATGCCGGGGATGACGGTGGAAAAGCCCGCATCCACATGCACGATTTCACCCGTGATACCTCTGGCGAGGTCGGAAAGCAGGAAGGCCGCGGTATTGCCCACATCCTCGATCGTGACATTGCGCTTGAGCGGCGCGTGCGCTTCGACGAAGTTCAGGATGGAGGAGAAATCCTTGATGCCGCTGGCTGCCAGCGTCTTGATGGGGCCTGCGGAAATGCCGTTGGCGCGGATACCCTCGGCGCCGAGCGCCGTGGCCAGATAGCGCACGCTGGCCTCCAGCGAGGCCTTGGCCAGGCCCATGGTGTTGTAGTTGGGGACCACCTTTTCGGCGCCCAGATAGGTCAAGGTCAGGACCGAACCATCGCGCGCCTTGAGCAGCGGCAGCGCCGCCTTGGTCATCGCCGGAAAGCTATAGGCCGAAATATCATGGGCAATACGAAAATTCTCGCGCGACAGGCCGTCAAGGAAATTGCCGGCAATGGCTTCGCGCGGCGCAAATCCAATGGAGTGAACCAAGCCATCCAGGCCGTCCCAGTGCTCGCCCAATTGCGCGAACGCCGCATCGATCTGGTCGTCTTCGGCGACATCACAGGGAATCACGATCTGGCTGCCAAAATCGGCGGCAAATTCGGTAACCCGGTCTTTGAAGCGGTCACCGACATAGGTGAACGCGAGCTCGGCGCCCTGCTGCTTGCAAGCGGCCGCAATGCCATAGGCAATCGAGCGATTGGAAATGACCCCGGTGACCAGAATACGTTTATTTGCGAGAAAGCCCATCTTAGCAGTCCTATTGGTATTTTCGAATTAACCGACATTATAAAAAAAATGCGCAATGCAAAGGCATTGCGCACCGGTTCGGGAATAATTAGTAAAGCGGCGCGGACCGTCAGGCGCCTAGCCTCTGACTGCCGTACCCGGCAAGCGTAGGCGCAAGCCAGCCTTAAGCCCCTCGGCGCCGATATTGTTCAACGCCTTCAGATCCTCGACCGTGGTGCCGTAGCGCTTCGCCAGGGAATACAGCGTCTCTCCCTGGGCAACGAAGTGCTCAGGCGGGCGTCCCGCAGCGGGGGTGGAGCGCGGCGCGTAAGCGGCCGCCCTTACAGCGGGTGCGGCGGCTGGCGCCAACGCGGCCTGGGCAGGACGGGCCGACGCAACGGCAGGCCGTGTCGCGCCCTGATAGCCATTATTCTGGGCCGTGTAGCGCTGGGCGTTCGCGGCCGGCTCGGCGATATCATTCTGCGCCACCAGTGCGGCCAGCGGATCGTCGCTGGAACGGCTGCCGGCATTGGACGGCGCCGCATTGGCCCTGGCGGCGCTACCGCCATTATCCCAGACAACCGCGCGTGGCGTCGCTGCCGACGTCGCGGTATTGCTGGCCACCAGACGCACGGCTGGCGCGCCAGATGTCTGGCGCAAGCTCGACGTTGGCGCGCTGGCTACGTAACTACGCGGCTGAATAACCGGAGCCGGTGCAGCGGCGGCCGGTGGCGAATTGTCGGCGAGCATACTGTCGGATTCGCGCATCCGGCCATCCGGGGCGGTTGGCGGCAGGCCACGAGGCACCATCGAGTCTGGATTGAAATCGGGTTGCACCGGCAGCATCAGCGCACGCGATGACAAGGCGACATTTTGCCTTGAGGAATAACCGTTAAGCTGCTTGAGCTTGCTTAATGAAATACCATGCGCCTGCGCAATGGCGGCCAGCGATTCGCCGGGATTCGGTTGATAGCCTTTGTAGGTCGCCAGCGGCCCGTTGTAGTTGGCCAGATTGCGCTTGTAGGTGCTCACGGCCGATACCGGGAGCAGGATATTGGGATCCTGGGAGGCCAGCAGGGTTGGACGATGGTACGAAGGATTCAGTTCTTTGAATTCGGACACGGAAATGCCGGCCAGGCGGGCCATGACCGCAACGTCGATATCCTTGGTGCGCTTGATCTGCTCGAAATAGGGTTTGTCCGGAATGGCGGGCAGTTTGACGCCGAACTTGCCCGGATTGGCCACGATATTGCGGATCGCCAGCAGTTTGGGGACATAATTGCGCGTTTCCGCCGGCATGCGCAGCGAAAGGAACCCGCCACCGCCGCTGCGAGCCCGCGCCCGCTGCACGGCGCCCTCGCCCCAGTTGTAGGAAGCCAGCGCCAGGTGCCAGTCATTGCCCTGGAAGGTGTACAGGTAAGACAGATAATCCAGCGCCGCGCGCGTGGACTCGACAGGATCGCGGCGGTCATCCTTCCACCAGTCCTGCTTCAACTGGTAATGGGTGCCGGTGCTGGGGATGAATTGCCACAGGCCTGCTGCGCGGGAGCGCGACAGTGCGCGCGCGTCGTAAGCGCTCTCCACGAACGGCAGCAAGGCCAGCTCGGTGGGCATGTTGCGCTTTTCCAGCTCCTTGGTGATGTGATAGATATATTTGCCCGAGCGCTGGGCCATGGTTTGCACCGAACCCGGGCGCGCCGCATAGTAATTGGTCCAATAGGCCACCTTCTCGTCCTGCAATGGCGGCATATCAAAGCCCTTGCGGATACGATCCCAGACATCCCTGTTGGGTCCGTGGTAGCTTACGCTTTCGTTGTATTTACCACCGGAAGACGCGCAGCCGGTCAGCGCGACAACACATCCCACCAGGAAAAATCGTGTTAGTTTCATATAGTCTGTCTCAGAAATGGTTTTTCCACTCACGTAATACTTCAAGTACATTCTCAGGTTTGTCCAGAGAACGGCCGGCTTTTTGCTCGGCTGCGGTAACGACAGCCGGGTCATCCGTTCGCATGAACGGATTGGTTTTGAGTTCGTGTCCCAGGGATGTCGGGACGGTTGCCTGGTTGTTATCCCGCAATGTCTGCGCTTCGCGCTTCCATTGCTCAAGATCAGGATTGTGCGGATCGACTTCGCAGGCCCAGCGGATATTCCCCACCGTATATTCGTGTGCGCAGTAGACGGACGTATTGTGTGGCATTTTTCTAAATTTATCAAGGCTTTGTTGCATTTGTCTAGAATTTCCTTCAAATAGCCTGCCGCAGCCCGTGGCAAATAAAGTATCGCCGCAGAACAGCACATTGCGCTCGTCGACCTGTCCGAAATAGGCGATATGATCAAGTGTGTGTCCGGGCACTTCCAGAACGGAGAACCGGCCCAAGGCACCGAGATTGACGTGATCCCCCTCTCTTAGGGGGATATTGCGACAGGGTATGTCCGAATCGGCCGGGCCATAGACCGTCGCGCCGGTTTGCGCCACCAGCTCGGCCACGCCGCCCACATGATCGGCATGGTGGTGAGTGACAAGAATGGAGGAAAGGGTTAACCCGTTGTCCCGCAGATAGGCGAGAACGGGAGTTGCATCACCTGGATCAACGACAACTGCAAGGTCAGACTGTACAATTGTCCAGATATAGTTGTCGCTGAACGCGCTGATTGGCCAAATTTTTACCGTCATCTCTGATTTTCACTCTACACTTAGGCGCCGCATTGATACCGAGGAATCTGTGAAGCAAATCCATTCACGAATCATCAACCTGGCAGATTGGTTCAATACGGACCCTGGCCAACGCGTCATACAATGGGAATCATCAAAATTTGATCAGATTGTGACCGACTCGTTTGGCTTTAACGCTGTGCAAGTCGGCCTGCCTGACTGGAATTTTTTGCATCATAACAGAATGCGTACGAAAATCATTCTGGCGGATGACCGGTTCGACAATTGCCCCCCTTACCCGAATATTCGTTTCGTTCACACGCAACTGGACACCCTGCCGCTGGCGTCCAACTCGATTGATCTGCTGATTCTGCCACATATTCTGGAATGTGCCGATAATCCACATCAAGTGCTGCGCGAGGCCGAACGCGTTCTCGTGCACGAAGGGCGGCTCATCATCGCCGGCTTCAATCCCTGGAGCCTGTGGGGCTTGCGCACGCGCATGCCCTGGCGCAGAAACTGGATGCCGGTTCCCGCCTCCCGCCAGGTTTCGGTCACCCGCCTCAAGGACTGGCTCAAACTGCTCTCGTTCGAGGTGGACCGCGGCTACTTTGGCTGTTACACTCCGGCCTGCAATACCAATCGCTGGCTTGACCGCTGGAATTTCATGAATCACGCCGGCGACCGCTGGTGGCCCGTTGCAGGCGCAGTCTACCTGCTGGCGGCCGTCAAGCGCGCGCAGGGCATGACCCTGATCGGCCCCTCTTGGAAAGGGAAGAAGAAAAAGAAATTCGCACGCGGAGAGGCAGCCGTATCACGCCGCGATGTGCGTCAGCTTTTTAAAGAACCTCATGGATAAACCCCAAATAGAAATATGGTCCGACGGCGCCTGCAAAGGCAATCCCGGACCCGGGGGCTGGGGCGTACTGTTGCGCCAGGGCCCTCACGAAAAGACCCTGTTCGGCGGCGAACCGCAAACCACCAACAATCGCATGGAGATGACCGCCGTCATCGAGGCCTTGCGTGCCCTGAAGCGGCCCTGCCGCGTGACCCTGCACGTCGACTCGCAATACGTGCAGAAAGGCATTTGCGAATGGATGCGCGGCTGGCTGGCCCGCGATTGGAAAACCGCCGATAAGAAACCGGTGAAGAATGTCGATCTCTGGCTTGCGCTGAACGAAGAAATCGCCAAGCATGAAGTGCAATGGAAATGGGTGAAAGGCCATGCCGGCGACCCGGGCAATGAACGGGCCGACCAGTTGGCGAATCAAGGTGTGGAGCTGGTCCGGCAGAAAGCCTTGCGCTAAGCCCGGAGGCTGCGCAGGGCGCATCTCGCAGGTCGGTGCGCCATGAGGCGTCTACCGCCAAGGCACTGCGATTGACCGCGTGACGCGGACCAACGCGGTTGCGTTATAGCGCCGCGCTAATTGCAGCCGAGTCGCTGGGCACGGGCGCGTTGCGCATCGGCACGCTGATCGGCGCTGTTCCTGGTAAGAAAATTATCGCCGCCTCCGGGCGCCGGCGCCAACATGACGCGGGAGTTGATGCGGCCACATTCGGCGTCACGCGAATGATCCACGCCCGTCGAGCAACCCGCGGCCAGCAACAAAGCCGCGGCGCCCGCCGCCAGCGCCGAGTTGCGCAGGATTGCCTTTCCCATTGTCTTTTTATCAGTCATATCGGTCCTGTCGTTAACCAAACACACACAGTTTTCTCACGCTCTGGGCGCGCAACTGCTGCAACCGGGATTCGGCAGCGGAAATGGAAGCCCTTTTCTCCTGCTCTTCGGGCCCGAAGAGCGCGTCATTGCCACGCACTTGGTTGACCATCAGGTTCAGCCTATCGGTTTCGCGGCCAATCTGCTTGCAACTCATGCTTTGCAATTGGGCGTCGGATAGCGGCTCAACCACAGGAAGCTTTGCGCAAGCGGTCAATACCAGGCCTGAAATGGCCAGGGAAAATAAAAGTTTGTTCATCATGCCTTGTCCGTAGCTAGCCGTCATGCCGCGCGGCCCTCGTTGGGACGCGCAAGCCAATGACGACGAAAGCGGGTATAAAGTATCTGGTATTTTATAGCCTGCTTACGCTGCTGTCACAAAGGTGCCGCGGTTGCGGCCAGAAACCCGCCCGGGCATGAAGTGTTGCGGGTTGCGGGGCGGCCGTAAGCCGGCAGCCCCGCCAGTGACGCTACACATTGACCACAGGTACAAATCCGCCGAAAATCATCCGTTTCCCATCAAACGGCATGGGATTGACGTCGGGCTGCATACGCGGGTCTTCCATCATTTTTTTCATGGCCACATCGTGCACTTCCTTGGACGGCCAGGTAATCCAGGAAAAGACAACCGTTTCGTCGGGTTCGCACTTCACCGCCATCGGCATGGACGTGAGCTTGCCATCGGGAACCTCATCGCCCCAGCACTCCACCACGCTCAGCGCGCCCAATTCCTTGAACACCACTGCCGCATCCGACGCATGCTTGATAAAGACCTCGCGATTGGCGCGAGGGACTGCCAACACAAAACCGTCTACATAATTCATGTCTGCTCTCCAGTTGAATGTGATCGACATTGTTGCCGTCTACGGTTCACAGTATTGCAGCACTGCGCCCTTTGAGCTATAGGCTGATACGACAACTTGCAGGGCGGATTACGACAAATGTTGAACAGACCGACGGCCTCATGCATGCCGTGGCGGTATCCCCGAAAGCTGGCTCAGGCGCTGCTTATTGTCCGCGCTGCGCCTGGCATGTTCGCGGCACAGGAATTCGGCCCGGCTGCCCTCGCCGCAGCGTATCGCGCTGAAAATGGCTTCATGATCTTCCTGCGCGCGCGTAAAGAACTCGAGCTCGATTTCCGGAAAGTCGCCGATGGCGCCCAGGTTCCCGGCCCTGGCAAATACCGTCCGCGAGACAATCTGCATGGCTTCGGTCAAGTGCCGGCTCTGGGCAAGTACCAGCAATGCCTCGTGGAACTGCTTATTATTCTCTGCCCAATCTTGCGCGAATTGCAAGCGGGTCTGCGCAGTCCATGCGGCGATCAGCGCCCGCCCCTTATCGACCAGGAGCTCAAGATAAGCCAGGTCCTTGGCGGTCACCCCCGCCTCCGCAATACGCCGTGCCGCATAGCCTTCCAGCACACCCCTGAGCTCAAGCGCCTCCGCGACTTCCGTCATATTGATTTCACGGACGCGGAAACCCTGGCGGCCCGCCTTCTCGACATAGCCCAGGCGCTCGAGCTCGCCCAACGCCAGTCGCAAGGGCGTCCGGGAAACGTTCAGTTCAGCGGAGAATTCGATTTCCTTGATACGGGAACCCGCGGGCAACGCGCCTTTCAGGATGCGCTTGCGCAATTCGTCCGTAACGGTTTGGATCAGCGTAGACATAAGATTGGGACAACGGCGGGACACAATGTCCGACTCTTTGACGTCTCCAGATTATAGCGACAAACAGCGCCGGCCTCCCCTCAATCGACCTTCGCTCCGATTTCCCTGACAAGGCTGCCCAGTCGCTGCTTCTCGGCATCGGTAAACGCCTGGAACGCGCCGACACTCAGCAACGACGGCACGGCGCCCCGCGAACGCAGATGCTGCGCGGTCTCGGGCTCGCCCAGGGTCTGGCTCACGACATGATTCATTTTCTCGAGAATAGCCACGGGCGTGGCAGCCGGCGCATAAATGCCGTCCCACGCGTAAAATTCAAATCCCTTCAAGCCCGAGGCGGACAGCGTAGGCACATCCGGCAGCGAAGGACTGGCGGCAGTGCTTGTTACCGCCAATGCCTTGAGCCGGCCGGCGCGCACCTGGGCGATCACATTGGGCGTGACATCGATAATAAAGTCGATCCGTCCCCCCAGGATATCGGTGACCGCCGCCGCATTGCCTTTGTAGGGCACGTGGGTGACAGGCAAGCCGCTTTGCTTGCGAAACATTTCACAGGCCATGTGTGAGGAGGTGCCGTTGCCGGCGGAACCACAGGTCAGCGGCTTGTCGTCGCTGGCGCGGTAGGCAAGCAATTGGGCAATCGTACCGATTTTCTTTTCATTCCCGCTGGCGACCACCAGCGCCAGCTCGATGGTCGAGAACCTTGCCACCGCCTTGAGCTGCCCGGCCTGGTAGCCCACGGACTGGTACAGACTGTGATTGATCGCCTGCGTGCCATTGGTACCGTACACGAAAGTATATCCGTCGGGCTTGGCGCGCGCCGCCGCCGCACTGCCTATATTGCCGCCTGCGCCAGGCTGGTTCTCCACAACGATGGTCTGCCCCAGTTTCCTGGCCAGCGGCTCGGCCACCAACCGCGCCAGGGTGTCGCCGCCGCCTCCGGCGGCGAAAGGCACGATCAGCGTGACGGGGCGCTGCGGCCAGTCGCCAGAATCGGCCGCCGCGGCATAACTCGGCGGCGCCAGCAGCGCGCCCATGATTATGGCATTCATAATATTTTGTCTCATGTCCACCCTCTGTTCAAAGTGATATTTTTTATCATTGCACCATGCATAAAACCACTACCGATAGCCAGCATGAGAAAGGCATACAAGCGGCTGCCGACAGCCGCCGGCAACCATGCCGCCAGCGTCTCCCCCAGCAGACAGGCGGGATACATGCTCGCCCACATTATTGCAATTGGAATAAACCCGTTCATGCCACGCCCAGCTCCCCGCCATCCGGCGACAAACCTCAAAGACATGGCCAGCATCAGCAGCGAGGACGCGGGAAACGCCAGCCAGTGATGCATGCTGTACACGGCCAGCAGGTTGTCGAATGCGCTGCGCTGGCCGCACAGCGCCAACCACAGATGCGCTTCAACGCCCGCGGCATCCATTCCTGCGACAAGCCAGAATAAAAGCAGCCTGGCGCTTTCCCGCAATGCGCGCATTCATTCGCCGCCGCAACAATTGCCCTTGAGCTGCTGCGAGAAAACGCCGCTATGGTTGCAGCACCCGCCTTTCCACCATTTAGCCCCTTCGCCGGAGCAGTACTTCGCGTCGGCCTCGACCATTTTCATGAACATGGGGTGGTAATTCCTGCAGACCTCCAGTTCCGTCTTGACCCAGTGCAGTGGATCCTTGGCGTAGTGATCCCAATAATCGCCTTGCATATTGATGCCGGGAACGGCTGGATTCCAGCTTTCATCCAGCCATAGCTCGGGGTCGCCGTACTGGCTGCAGAGCTTGCGAATGGCCGGGTCGTCCAGGGCCAGCAGACGGCCATTCTCGATAATATTTTCATTGTCGCCGGAACGCTCCACATGGTAGGTCGGGAAATACAGATGCAAGTGCCAATGCCCCACCAAGTGCCCCGCCCTGGCGGCCTCGCGCTCCGCCATCGATGAGATGATCGTGCCAAATCCCATATGGATCACACCCGACCGCACCCGTTCGTACAGGCAATTGACAAATCCCGATGGAAAATCCTTGCGCGGCCGGTGGATATGCGGGTTCGTGCCGATGGAGGCTTCCCACCAATGCATGATGCCTTTGTCCGGAAATCCGGGATAGTGGATGTCTCGCGTTTTTTCCATCACGTCCCTGAGCCGGTTCCCGAATTCGCCACCTTCATTGATCTGCACAATCTTGGAATTTTCCACGATCAGTTGCGTCCAGTCGCAAGGCGCGATGTGATTGGTGGTGCCGGCGATTACGCCACAGCCGTCTTCCTTCTGCGGATGAAACAGCCATGGGCGGCCGGTGATATGGCCCGGCAGATAGGTTTTGCCGAAATGCTCATTGCCGGTCCAGGTGCGCGCAACCAGCTCGGGCGCATAGAACTCGCGCCTGGCGTCCCAATACTCATCGTGATTGGTGAACGACAGGTCCGTGCCCTCCGGATCGGTGATCCTGACGCGCCTGGCGCTTCTGATCCGGTCCCAGGTCCAGCGGTCGATGGCATTGATCACGTCGATCGGCATGGCATGGGCCGGCGAAGCGAGGATCTCGGGCGTAATGAACGGCATGCGCTGGATTTTCACGAGGCGCTCGGCCAGCACCGGCCCGCCATAGCCCATCAGAATTTTGTCATAGACTTGTTTCTTTTCCTCCTCTTCCCACATGTCCATCCACTCGGCCAGCTCCTTGGTCCGGAAGAGGTAGTACTCGACTTCGTCGGCTCCCACCCACTCGCGGATCGGCCCACGGTCCACATACTTGATATCGTATTTAACCTTGTATTTCTGCAGGATCTTTTCACACGCCTTGATCGTCAATTCGCTATGCCAATTATCCACGCGCAACATGACCCTTTCGCCTTCCTTCAAGTCCCAGCAGGCATTCAACCCGTGGTTATAGGGGCGCCGCGCCACATGCTCCAGATAGGGCAAAAGCTGGTCTTCGTGGTTGATCTCGACAAACGGCGGGCAGCGCGGCGGCCGGGACGATTTCAGCGGCGGGGTGTCATAACGCGGCAGACCCGCGACTGTACTCGGATCTGCGAAACGGCGGTCCATAATTTGTCTCCTTGAATAACTATTTATGCATGCATTTTATATTTATAAAATTAAAATATCTATTTTTTGCATGCATTTTGTACGATACGAATGATATCGTTTATTTATGACAAACATAATGGACTCGCCTCGCCGGGAAGCCAGCCGCGAACATCAGGCCAAGCTCGGGCACGGATGAGATCGCGGCGGGAGGGAAGCCAAAGAGAAAGGAAAAAGAAGCGCGAAAAAAAAATGGCTTCCAGAATGGAAGCCATTGAAGGACCCATAGCAAAGTGCCGGTCAGTGCTTGCTGCATGGGTACGATTTGGACCGGCACCGCATCAAAGGTCAGCGAAATCATAACCGCGCAAAGACCGGCCTGTCCTTGATGCAAATAAAGTTTTGCATCGAACCGGAATTCGTATTACCGAAGGCCGTTCATCCGTCGCGAAACACCGGCTCGGGTCAGGCCGCCAAGGCCAGCGCCTTGGCATTATTGATCCGGAAGCCCGCAGCCTGCAGATGTTCCTGCAGTTGCCGCGCCTGCTCCGCGCTCAAATCCACGAGCGGCGGCCTGACCACGGACCAGCCCGAATCACCGGATTGCCAGGCAATCGCCGATTTCATGGCCGGAATCATGGGGAACTTCTCGAAAATACGGCGAATACCGTTCAGCTGTTCCTGCTGCGCATCGGCACCCTCCGCCTCCCAACTGCGGTATAGCTGCGCGATAGCCGAGGTATTGACATTGCCGGTCGCGGTGATGCACCCAGCGCCTCCGTGACGCAGGGTTTGCAGCAGGAAAGTCTCGCTGCCGGCAAAGACATCGAACCCCTGTGGCTGGAATTGTTCCAGCATCGCCAGGGTATTGCTCCAGTCGCCCGAGCTGTCCTTGATACCCGCGACGCTATCGGGATAGGCCTTAAGCAGACGTTCGATCAATGGCAAGCTGATACCCACCTGCGTCACCTGCGGAATGTGATAAAGATAGATTTGCAATCGGTCATCGGCAACCGTCTCGATGATATGCGCATAATTCCTGAACAGCCCCTCATCGCTGACGCCCTTGTAGTAGAACGGCGGCAGCATGAGCACGCCGGCGCAACCGGCGGCAACGGCATGGCGGGTGAGCTCCACCGAATCATCCAGCGAGCAGCAGCCGGTTCCGGGCATCATTTTGGCGGCTGGCAGGCCGGCCTCCAGCAGGGTGTCCAGCAGCAGTCGTTTTTCGCGGACCGACAGCGAATTGGCCTCGGAATTCGTACCGAAAATCGCCAGGCCCACCCCCTGCTCCAGCAGCGAGGTGCAATGGGCCAGGAAACGTGGCCCGGATGGCGTGTAATCCTCGTTGAACGGCGTCAGGACTGGCGATAACACGCCGCGTAATCTGGTACGACTCATTTTCATTTCTCCGATAGGCGATGACTGGTTTCACCCAAGTATTACCTAGATCACGCCTGTGTTAAAGTGGATTTGATTTGCTTCAGAGCAAAGTTTTTTTTACGTTTACCGGGTACAGCCCAATGGATATCAACTATCTTCAAAGCTTCATCGCCGTTGTCGAGGCGGGCTCCTTTGCCGAAGCCGCGCGTAGGCTGGACCTGACATCGGCGGCCGTTGCGGCGCGGATCAAGGCGCTGGAGGACGATCTTGGGGTGGCCTTGGTGAAACGCTCGGGACGCTCGGTCAAGCCCACCGATAGCGGCATGCGGATTCTGGACAGCACCCGCGGCGTGATCCGCCAGATCCGCGACCTGCGGGCCATGGCGGCCGACGAGGCACAACTCGGCGAGTTCCGTATCGGCTGTTTTTTCTCGGCGCTGACCAATATCCTGCCGCCCATCCTCAAGCGCATCTACCACCGGTATCCGGCCGCGTCCATTTTCGTCACGCCGGGTGCCTCGGTCGAGCTGTGCCGGAAAGTCGCCGACGGCGAACTGGATGCGGCAATTGTCGTGGAGCCGCAATTCGCGGTACAGAAGCATTGCGTCTGGCGCACCTTCATGACCGAGCCACTGGTGCTGATCGCCCCGGCCGCGATGCAGGGGCGCAACGCGCACCAACTGCTCAGCAGCGAGCCCTTTATCCGCTATGATCGCAATATCTACGGCGGACAACTGGCAGACCGCTATTTGCGCGATCACGATCTGCATCCGCGCCAACGCCTGGAAATCGACAGCCTGTCAGCCATTGCCGTGATGGTCCACGAGGGGCTTGGCGTCTCGTTGCTGCCCGACTGGTCGCCGATGTGGACCGCCCTGTCGATCGTGCAAATCCCGCTGCCTGCGCGGGCACCGGTGCGGCGCAACGGGCTGGTCTGGAATGAACAAGGCCATCACGCCAAACTGGCCGCCTGTTTTTACGAGGAAGCCAGGCAGGTATTCCAGTCGGCGCAACCCGCCCCTTAGCCGGGCGTTTTTCCCGTGAACGTCGCGGACCGCAGGAAATCAAAGTCCACGCCCTGGTCTGCCTGCGTCACGGCATCGAGAAACAATTTCTTATAGCCCCGTTCGGCCGTAGGCACGGCGACAGGCGCCAACGCCTGTCTGCGCGCCAGTTCCTCGGCGGAAACCAGCAGGGAAATTTCGCGCCGACTGACGCTCAGGCGGATTCGGTCGCCCTGCTGTACATAAGCCAGCGGCCCGCCAATGGCGGACTCGGGCGTAACATGCAAAACGATGGTACCGAAAGCGGTGCCGCTCATGCGGCCATCGGAAATGCGCACGATATCCTTCACGCCTTGCACGGCCAGCTTGCGCGGAATGGGGATATAGCCTGCCTCGGGCATGCCGGGCGCGCCCTTGGGGCCGATATTCTTGAGCACCAGGATATCGTCGGCCGTGACATCCAGATCGTCGCTGTCGATGCGCGCGGCAAGATCGGCCGCATCCTCGAAAACCACCGCCCGCCCTTCATGCTCCATCAACCTGGCATCGGCGGACGACTGCTTGATGATGGCCCCGCCGGGTGCCAGATTACCCTGCAACACGGCAATCCCGCCTTGCGGAAAAATGGGGTCGGCCGCCGATCTCACCACATGCTGCTCAAAGCCAGGGCCCGCTCGTTCGATTTCCTCGCCCAGCGTGCGCCCGGTCACTGTCAGGGCATCCAGCTTGAGCAGCGGCTTGAGTTCGCGCAACAAGGTTGCCATGCCGCCGGCCTTGTGGAAGTCTTCCATGTAATGCTGGCCCGAGGGCTTGAGATCAAGCAGCACCGGTGTGCTCTTACCCAGCCGGTCCAGCGCCTGCAAATCGATGTCTATCCCGCAGCGCCCCGCAATCGCGGTCAAATGCACGATGCCGTTGGTCGAGCCGCCAATGGCAAGCAGGACCCGGATGGCATTCTCGAACGCATCGGCGGTCAGGATTTTATCGATGGTCAGGCCGTCGCGCGCCATCTGCACCGCCTGCGCTCCCGTTTGTTCCGCGATGCGCATGCGATCGGCGGTCACCGCCGGCGGCGAGGCGCCGCCCGGCAGGCAAATGCCCATGGCTTCGGCCAGGCATGCCATAGTGCTGGCGGTGCCCATGACCGAACAGGTGCCCACGCTGGCAACCAGCTGATTATTCACATCTGCAATTTCCTCGGCATCGATTTCCTCGGCCCGGTATTTGCCCCAATAGCGGCGGCAATCGGTGCAGGCGCCCACCCGCTCGCTGCGATGCGAGCCTGTCAGCATGGAACCGGTGATCAGCTGGATCGCTGGCAGGCCTGCGGACGCCGCCCCCATCAATTGCGCCGGCACAGTCTTGTCGCAACCGCCAATCAGAACCACTGCATCCATGGGCTGGGCGCGAATCATTTCCTCGGTATCCATGGACATCAGGTTGCGCAGGTACATGCTGGTCGGATAGGCGAAGCTTTCGTGGATGGAAATCGTGGGAAAGTCCAGCGGCAGGCCGCCGGCCAGCATAATGCCGCGCTTCACCGCTTCGATCAGCTGCGGCATGTTGCCATGGCATGGGTTATAGGCGCTGCCGGTGTTGGCGATGCCGATAACGGGTCGTGTCAGCGCGGAGTCCGAATATCCGGCGCCTTTGATAAAAGCCTTGCGCAGGAACAGCGAAAATCCGTTGTCGCCGTAGCTCGTCAGCCCTTTTTTCAAACCGGTTGCCGCCGGCCCTGTCTCTGGATGCTTGGGTTTAGCCATATTGTCCTACTTGTTCACCAATTTAGTTAATCGTAATTTTGCCATCATGAATGACTTTCGCCCATTGGGCAATTTCCGCTTTCAATCGCTGCTGCGACGCGTCGATGGACAGCGGGTCGGCATACACGCCTTGCGCCAGCAACTGCTTTTTCACATCGTCTTTGGCAAGCGCCTTGAGCAAAGCCTGATTGAGCTTTTCCAGCACCTCGGGTGGTGTGCCAGTGGGCGCCATCACGCCGAATAATGAACTGACATTGAACCCTTCGTAGCCCTGCTCCTTGGCTGTCGGGATATCCGGCAGCATCGAGATACGCTCGCTGGTCAGTACCGCCAGCGGCCGCAATTGCCCGGACTTGATAAAACTGATAGCGGCGGGAACCGTTTCCGTCATGGTCTGAACCTGGCCGCCCACCAGGTCTGTCATGGCGGGTCCGCTGCCTCGATAGGCCACATGCACAATATTGACGCCCGCGATCTGTTTGAACAACTCCATGGCCATGCGTTGCGGCGCACCCGCGCCAGACGAGGCAAAGTTCAGCTTGCCCGGATTCTGCTTGGCGTAATCCACGAGTTCCTTGAGCGTCTTGATTTGCAAACCAGGATTGACCACCGCCACCAGCGGCACCGAACCGACGATGCCGGCCGGCGTCAGATCCTTTTCCAGGTCATAGGGCGATTTGCCCTTTTCCAACGTGGCCATGACCGAATGCGACGTCAGCGCGCCCATCAGCAGGGTGTAGCCATCCGGCTTGGCCTTGGCGACCTCGGCGGCGCCGATATTGCCGCCGGCACCACCACGGTTTTCAATAACAACCTGACCGCCGATCTCGTCGGACAGCGTCTTCCCGACAATGCGTCCAATCACATCTGTTGCGCCGCCGGGCGGATATGGAATGATCAGGCGCACAGGCTTATCGGGATAGGCATTGGCCTGCACCGCGTGCAACGGCGCCGCCGCCAGGCATATTCCAAATGACATGGCCAGCAAGGGCTTGGCCGCTTTGAATTTGAATGCAGTCAATCGCATCGTTTGTCTCCTCCTTGATTGTTATGGGTACTTCCCTGCAATGCGGCGCCAAGGCCCCGACAGCGCGCAGTCCCCGGGCAAACGAAAACCCGCCGGTTGCGTCAGGCGCGTCCGCGGTGCGAGTACGGGATCCGCTATTGCCTGGCCATTATGGCAAAGCGCTTGGCGCGAAAAGTAAAATATTTTTTTGTTTTGCCCATAAAAATTAGCGCCTATCGGCAGCCCGGCGAACCAGGCGCGGCCAAAGGCTCATGCGCCTCGGGCGATCATGTCCGGCAAGGGAAAGCCGCGTCGCCATCGCTTGCGGCATCGGTCCGGTCCGGATACAAGAGGGAAAGGCCACGCTACCGGCGCGGGGCTTGGGCGGGCATCAGAGTGAGATTAGCGGTTTGCTATAATACGTCCCGCTTATTATTGGAATTTCCGTCCCGCATTCATGTCCGCGCCTATGCTCGCCACCCCGCGTCTGATCCTGCGTCAGTGGGACAAGGTCGATCTGCCCGACTTTGCCCGGATCAACGCCGACCCACAAGTCATGCGTTACTTCCCCGCCGTTCTTGACCGGGCCCAAAGCGACGCATTGGCCGAAGGTATTCGCACGCGCCTGCGGGACACCCGCTTCGGACTCTGGGCGCTTGAGCTGCCCGGCAAGCTTCGCTTCGCCGGATTTGTCGGATTGTCGGTTCCCGCCTACACAACCCATTTCACGCCTTGTGTGGAAATCGGCTGGCGCCTGGCCCGCTGCTGCTGGGGGCAAGGGTATGCCACCGAGGCCGCGAGCCGGGTACTGGATTACGCGTTCGATGCGCTCGCCCTTGTCGAAGTCGTGTCATTCACCGCAAGACAAAATCTTCCGTCTCGCGCGGTCATGCGCAGGCTCGGCATGCAGCACGACGTCGCGGGAGACTTTCCCCATCCTCTGCTGGCAACCGGCCATCCGTTAAGCCACCATGTGCTATATCGGCTGCCGCGGCAAACATGGCTGGCACGCCGGGCCTGCGTCCCGTCGGACTCGCGGGCCACACACACCGGGCGCCTGAATGGCCAACACGAGTGCAGCCCCGGCGGAACTATTCGCCAGAAGACATTTTCATCAGGATAAGGCCTGAAATGATCAGGACTGCCGCAAGCACGCGCATGAACGAAATCTGCTCGTCCAGTATGGTGACGCCGACGATGAATGCGCCGACCGCGCCGATGCCGGTCCAGATGGTATAGGCCGTGCCAAGGGGAAGCGTTCTCATGGCGACGGACAGCAAGCCAAAGCTCGCGATCATGGCAATCAAGGTAATGACAGAGGGAATCAGGCGCGAGAAACCGTGGGACTGCTTCATGGTGAACGCCCAGACGATTTCCAGAAGACCGGCGACAAATAAATAAACCCAGGACATAGTACCCTCTTTTATGTGAGATGAATCAGGCCGTCCTGGGAGTAGATACCGCAGCAACGCCGCGGACTCAGGGCCGTCCCCGAGCCAGCATAATATAGCACATCGCCACGCCCTCCTCAACAGCGGGTGACGTACGCGCATAGACATTGCCATTCCATTTTCTGTTCCCGCAGTCCAGCGCTGTTCGCCAATAACGCAAGCGGCGATGCCTGCCCGTTGTTCGCCCTTGTTGGCAGCGTTGATCGGTACTGTTGGGTCCTTCACTTGCGCAAGCCATCAATGGCGTGGATCGTTTAAAGGGAGGGATCAACCTCATGGCGTTTGCCATACATGTCGCGATATACCTGGACAACATTTGCAATATTCCGTTTCGACTATGACTGGTCATTGACGGACAACGCTCGTTTTTAGTGCATAAGCCCTTGTAATTATTGAAATAATATGTGTCATCAAGCGACGCTTATGGTTCGCTCCTATACAATCGCGCCTGTACGAATGAATATTCACCTATCCATCGTACATTTCCCCTGGCCTCGTGCCAGGGGTTTTTTTTATCTGGATAGTCTGGCGTAGCGTGTGCGCCATCGGATTAGCGCAAGACGGGCGCACCAAAATAGCGCACAAAACTGTCAATTAGTTTAAAAAAATCCGAAAAATTTTTCTAAATGTGTAAATCAGGTATGGATTTCGGCTATGATTTTGTCCGGTTTTCAACTAATAGTCATTTACGAATTACAAGGATAATCTGATGGGTAAAGCCGCAGTAGTGGCCGGCGTGGTAATTGCAGCCGGTGTGGTCTGGACCGGATCCAGCTGGTATCTGGGCACGCAAATTCAAGAGCGCTTCGACGAGTACCTGAACAAGTCCAATAGCTATTTGGAAAAAGAAGCCAACGGCAAACTCAAATTGTCAAAGGTCAGCTACGAGAAAGGCATGTTTTCATCCAAGGCGGTCTATAAGCTCAGCCTTAATTTTCCCGACATACCCAAGCTGCCTAAAGAAGTTATTTTCAACAGCGACATCGAGCACGGTCCCCTTTCCCTGACCGCCTTGAAGCGCGGCGAATTCGTGACCGGCTATGCAAGCGTCTCCACGAAGCTGGCAAATGACGCCAATCTGAAGCCGCTGTTCGATGCCGCCGGCGGCAAAGAGCCGTATGTGCAGAATGACCGTATCGATTTCTCCGGAAATATCCACTCCGTCTCGACACTGGCGGCATTGGAAATCTCCCGCAGGGGCACCACCCTCAAGTCCGAACCGCTCACCATGAACTCGGTCGTCGACAAGGAATTCACCAGCATCGACATGACGTTCAATTTCCCCGGTGCAAGCCTGATCAGCCCCGAGAAGGTTGAATTGGTGCTCAAAGACATTACTGGCCAGGCCAGCAGCAAAAAGTCCCCTTCCGGCCTGTTCCTTGGCCCAGCTTCAGCCAAGGTCGGTTCGCTGAATATCACGCCGGAGAAAGATGTCGCTGTGGCCATGACCGACTTCGCGGTCAAAACCAATACCGCGGAAGTCGATAAGCGCCTGAATATCGGTGTCGAATACGATATTGCGAAACTGCTGGTCAACAAACAGGATTTTGGCGCTATCAAATTGAATCTTGCCTTTGACAGCCTGGATCCGGCAGCCGTGGAAAAATTCAAGCAACAGGTCGGCACGCTGGACCTGATGGTGAAAGATCCACAGCAAGACGAACAGATAGAGCAATATTATGTCGAGCTGATGAGCAGTCTTATCCGCGGCCAGATGAAAATCAATGTCGCTCCGTTCACATGGAAAACCGCCAATGGCGAAGTCAATGTGAATTTTGCCTCCAGCTTTGACGGCTCACAACAGCCCGCCGAGCTTTCGATCAAGGACAACGAGTTCCTGAGCGGCTCGCTCAAAGATGTCAAGTTGGGCCTGAAGCTTGGTGAAGGCTTTATTCGCGACGTGGTTTCCGCTGGCGCGCAGGTCGAAGGGAAAAAGAGCAAGGAAGAAGCCGACAAGGTGGCTCTGCAATCTTCCCAGATGGCCGGCGTTTTCGCCCAGGCCTCTGGCATGGCGCGCTATGAAAGTGGCACCGTCATTAGCGATATCAGCTACGATGCCAGCAAGGCTCCCGCCGAGCAGGTCACGCTCAACGGCGAGAAGATGAGTGTTGCCGATCTGACCTCAAAAGCCGGCTCCGTGCTGGGCGGCGGCATGCCCGGCCCAGCAACGGGCGCGCTGGAGGAAGAGGAACCAATGGAGGCAACCGAAGCCGCCGATGAAGCAGCAGCGGCCGCAGCCGCAGCCGCGGACGAGGCTGCCGATGTGGCAACCGACGCAGCAAGCGCACCAATAGCACCGCCGGCACCGCCCGCGCAGCAGTAACATAACGCCCGCCATGCCTGAGGACACATATGGCATGATGGGCGCGAATAAGGAAAACCCGGTCCGCGACATGCCGCGGACCGGGTTTTTTTTGCCTGCATCTCTGTATATCGCGTGTCAAGAAAGCCAGCGTCAATAACAACTCAAGACCCGCAGAGCCACGCAATGTCAGTCAGACCCCGCTGACATCGCCTCAGGCCGTTTCGCCTGATCGAGCTGCGCTTCAACATATTGAGCAATGACCGCGGGCTCGATGGCATCCTGCCCCAATGGTCCCGACAGTTGCGGTGCCCACTTTTGCGCCAGGCGCTGCCACAGCCTGCTCAACTCGGGTCCAGTCAAACGACGAAGCGCCGCGTTGCCGTAAAAATAGGCAATGATCAGCCCCAGCAGCAGCACGCCGGCAATGCCACTGATTGTGAAAATAAAGAGCATGAAGTCATTCATGAGCCAAGTGAAAGCCGCCCGGATTGCCGCGCCGGTTGGCTCGAATTTGGACAGAAGAAAAAGGATCAGCGCGATAACGGTAATGACAGATGCGACCGCAACCGTGGTTCTGCGAACCGCGGCATAGCGCTTGAAATTTCTGGCGAAATCATCGTTCCCCGTCGTCTTTTCCAGCAGGATCGCTTGCTGGAAAAAGTCGTCGGATTTTTCGGATGGGATCCGGGCATGGTCCATTAACTTATGCATGCTGGCCAACTGCTGCTTGGCAAACAGCATGGACTGCACAGACGCACCGAACGTGTGAAGAAAATTCATAAAAAAACAGCCTGCAAATTTAATGCAATAATCGCAAAGCAACGCTTGACGCAGCCCACGCCAACGGAAATCCCGCTGACCAGGGGTTGGCTGGTGCCTGGCAAAAAAAATGCCAGCTGCAATAGCTGGCTTAGATCACCCAATAATGGTGAGGAGACAGGAAAATTATATATGAAACCATGCGTGGTGCGCAACTCAAGAAATGTCAAGACATTGCATCTTGCCGGTTCCGGGAGCATATGCCTTCAAAAATGAGGCCGAATGACACGCAACCGACCGCATCGACAACCTTGACACCACCGCCAATGGTTAGCGTCAATGGCCGCCTGCTGCAGGAAGCGATTGCCAGAACGAACCCCGCCCCTTAGAATGACGGCCTGGTTCATTCAAGATGGGATGCAACATGATTATCCGTAAGGAGCACGCAAGCGACGCCCCGACCATTTCCCGGATTACCGAGATGGCTTTCCGCGATATGCAGCATTCGAGTCATACCGAGCAATATATCGTCGACGCGTTGCGCGAGAGCGGCAACCTCACGCTGTCATTAGTGGCGGAACAGGGCCAGGCAGTGATAGGACATATTGCCATTTCACCCGTCATTATATCTCCCTGCGCCCAGGGCTGGTATGGCCTGGGGCCGCTATCGGTCGAGCCCAACAGCCAGCAGCGCGGCATCGGCAGCGCACTTGTCCAGGCCGCGCTTGACCTTCTGAAGCGCTCGGGCGCCGCCGGCTGTGTCGTACTCGGCGAACCCGGTTATTACAGTCGCTTTGGCTTCCAGCACGACCCGGGGCTAATCCTTCCCGGTATTCCCGGCGATTATTTTCAAGCGCTATCGTTCGGCGCGCCCATTCCATCCGGCACCGTTGCCTATCACGACAGTTTTAACGCGCGGTCCTGAGGCTTGCCAAAGCAGGAAACGGCGCGCCAGGCGCCACGAGCGCACGAGCCAGGGCCACGCCACAACCGGACATTGTGGCGGTGGCCCCCTCGCCTGACCGTATGGCCGGCGAGAACAGGGATCACGAATCAGACCGGGCCAGCAAGCCTTCGATATCCTCGAATACGGATTCCCATTGCGCCGGCGATAAATCAAAAAAATTGAAGCTGCGCAGCAAGAACGCACCTTCATTCGCAATAAAGGCCAACCGCGCATTGCGTCCTTGCGTGCTGGAGAAATCCAAACCTTGCAACTGTTTGGCGTACCAGGCGCGCGTCTCGTCCAGTTGATCGGAATTGGGAATCAGCGCCGCCAGCATGGCGGCAAAACGCGAATCATCTTGCACGTCGGCATGCCGCGTCACCTGGATATGGGCCCGCACATGGGAAAGGCCGTCGGTCTTACCCTTGGCCGCGGCGGCTACCTGAGCATCGAACTGATCGCTCCAGCGCGTAATCATTGCCTGGATCAACCCTTCCTTGTTCCCAAAACAGTATTGCACCCCGCCTTTGGTGATCTGCGCCGCTTTGGCCAGCGCATCCATGGTCAGGCCGGCCACGCCGTGCTGGGCGACAATTTTTTCGGCGATGTCCAGCAGTTGCTCCCTATCGATGGAACGGGGCCTGCCGGGCGCCTGCGGACCTTTTTTTGCATTATTCATAATTACTTTCCATACGTATGTATTTATATTATACTAGCCTGGTTTATTTCTACAAGGGATAGTTTAATTCCCGGGGATGGAAAATACCGGCCCTAGGGCCGCCCCCCGGTTTTCGCGGACCCGTGCGCAACCCATCCGCTGCGCGCAGGCCTGCGGCTCAAAAGACGCTTTCATCATGACTACACTTACCGCAAAACCCTTGAATAACCGATGGCTGGTGCTAGCGATTGTTTCCAGCGCACTGTTCCTGATCGTCATTGATCTGACCGTACTTTATACGGCGCTGCCCCGGCTTACGCACGACCTGCAGGCCAGCGCCTCGCAAAAGCTGTGGATCATCAACGCCTATCCACTGGTGGTTGCCGGCCTGCTGCCGGGCCTGGGCACCCTGGGCGATCGCCTGGGACACAAGCCGCTTTTCCTGTATGGGCTGCTGGTCTTCGGGCTGGCTTCCCTGATCGCCGCCTTTGCCCCCGACCCCCACTTTCTGATCGGCAGCCGCGTCTTGCTGGCCATCGGTGCCGCCATGATGATGCCGGCCACGCTCTCTATCATCCGCGTCACCTTCGAGGATGAGCAAGAGCGTGCCTTTGCCATCGGCATCTGGGCCGCCGTCGCCTCCGGCGGCGCCGCCTTCGGACCGGTCGTAGGCGGCATTCTGCTGGAATATTTCTGGTGGGGATCAGTCTTTCTCATCAACGTACCCGTGGTCATCGTCGCTTTTCTTGTCGGCGCCCGCGTCCTTGAGCGGCGTCCCGGCGATCCGTCGCGCCAGTGGGATCTGGTCAGCTCCACGCAAATCATGGTCGCGCTGGTCTGCCTGACCTACGCCATCAAGGAATTGGCCCGGCAGCAGGCCGACTGGGTGGCCTTCACGATCACGCTGGCCGTGGGCCTCTGCGCCCTGTTCGTCTTCCTGCGGCGCCAGCGCCGCAGCAGCAGCCCCCTGATCGATCTCGATCTGTTCCGCAACAGAAAATTCTCGCTTGGCATGGTCAGCGCCTTGATCATGGCCGCCACGCTGATCGGCCTTGAACTGGTCTTCAGCCAACGCCTGCAGCTGGTGAACGGTTATTCTCCACTACAGGCCGGGCTGCTTATATTGCCGATTCCCATCGCCGCCTTTTTTGCGGGCCCCATCATGGGCGCCTTGGTCCCTCGTCTGGGCACCGGCCGGCTGCTATGGATGTCGCTGCTGCTATCGGGCGCCGGTTCGTTGTTGTACCTGCTGACCTTCAACGGCCACATCCTTGGGTGGTCGCTGGCGCTGGCCATATTCGGATTCGGCGCCGGTGCCGCCATCACGGGCGCGTCAACGGCGATGCTCAACAATGCGCCCGCCAACAAGGCTGGTATGGCGGCGTCGCTCGAAGAAGTATCCTATGAATTGGGCGGCGCCATGGGCGTTACGATTTTCGGCAGTATCATGTCTGTCATCTACACATCAAAACTGATCTTGCCTGAACATATTGCCGCGCCCGCCAGTGTGCACGATAGCCTGGACGAGGCCCGCCTTGCGGCTGAACAACTGCCTGCCGAGCAGGCCGGGCAGTTGCTGTCGCTGGCGTCGCAGGCTTTCGAGCATGCGTATGTCGGCGTCGTGGTCGGCGTGACCATCCTGCTGTTTGCCACCGCGGCCATGGTCTATCTGGTCAATCGACGCCCAATAGCACAAGCCGGAGAACCGCCGCCCGTATCGAACCACGGCCATTGACCCGCGCGGTAAGGCAAGCTATTGCCTGCCGCGCCTACGCGACGAGATAACCGGAGACAATGATCAACAGCACAAACAGCGCGACCAGCGCATAGACATAGTCCCTGGCGCGCACAAACAACGCCAGCATGACCACCACCCTGGCAACCGGCAATAGGATGAACAACGCGATACCGGCCTTCACCAAATCCAGGCCAGACCAGGCCAGCGAGCGTAGCACGCCCGCCTGCTGCACGCCGCCCAGCGCCATGCCCAAGGCAATGACCAAACAGGCCAAACACGTCCCCCACCAGAGCAATCTGGCAAGCACTTCATCCTGCGCCTGATTCGCAATCATGTTCCCTTCCATCCCATCTCCTCCTCTATAGCAATTGAATGCCAAAGGCGCTCATGCACATCTGGACCGACAGCACCGCCAGGATAACGACAAAGCCCAGCCTCAGCTTTTCGGCAGGCAGCCCCATAAGCAGCCTGGCGCCCGCCAGCGCTCCCAGCACCGAGCCCAGCGCGACCGGCCCGGCGATGCCGATATCGATTTTCCCCTGCATGAAATAGGCACCGGCGCTGGCTGCAGCGGTCACGCCGATCATGAAATTGGATGTGGCCGATGACACTTTGATGGGCAGGCGCAATGCCGAATCCATGGCGGGGATTTTCAGTACGCCGGAGCCAATGCCCAGCAACGCGGAGATCAACCCGGCGCCATACATCAGCGATAACCCCAAGGGTACGCGCTGCACGCTGTATGACACCTCGCGTCCCAAGCGGCGGTCGGGATAGCTTGAATGCAAGCGCAATACGGTGCCCAATCCGTTCGCACCGGCATTCGAGGCCAGTGCCTCCTGGCGCCGGCTCAGCATCTGTTTGGCCGACACCGCCAGGATGACGGCAAACAAGCCGTAGAGAAAGGCGGTGGAAACCAAACCGATCAGGAAGACGCCTGTCAGTGCGCCTACCGTTGTCGCCGTTTCCAAAACGATGGCCAGGCGGACATTGGTCAGCCGCTCCCTGAGAAACGGTGCGGCGCTGCCGCAGGAGCAGGCGATGACGGAAATCAGGCTGGCGCCGATCGCCACCTGGATATCCACGCCAAACAACAGGATCAGCAGCGGCACGATGAAAATACCGCTGGCCATCCCCAGCACGCCGCCCAGGGCGCTGGCGCCGAAAGCCGCCGTAAACAGCCAGAACATAGTCGATAATTGCATGGTCGCGAGTCCAATCTGATCAAGTGTTTCGATGTCGAAAGAGCCGCGTCGAGAACCGGATCAGATCGCCGCGATAATACAATTTCTCGTAGTCTATGGGCCGTGCCTGTTCGGTGTACGACGTGCGCTGGATCAGGAACACCGGTGCCCCCGGAGCAATGCCGAGCGCAACCGCAATATCTTCGTTCGCCGTCATGGCCTCAAGGTCGTACTGGGCCTCTATCAGGGGCAAGGCATATTTCTGTTCAAGCAGATCGAATATCGGCTCCGCCTCCAGGTCATTGCTGGCAACCTTGCGCCCGATGTCCAGGGGCAAATAAGTGACATCGTAGGACATGGCCACGCGGTCAGCCAGGCGTACCCGCTTGATGCAATACACCTCGGTGCCACGCACCAAACCCAGCCGCTTCGCGACTTCAGCCGACGCTGGCACGACCTGCTTGTCCAGCAGACGCGTGCTCGGCTGCCTGCCCAGTTGTACCATGTCCTCGACAAACCCGCTCAGGTGCGTCAAATCCTGCGTGAGCTTGGGCTCGCAAACGAATGTGCCTTTGCCGCGCCGGATTTCGACCAGGCCGCGCGACACCAGGTTTTCAATTGCCTTGCGTACGGTCGTGCGACTGACGGCGAAACGCTGGATCAATGCGTCTTCGGTGGGAAGCTGCGCGGCGGGCGACAGAACGCCGGCTGAAATTTCAGCTGCCAATTCTGTCGCCACCTTCGCATAGAGCGGTGTTGGATCATCTGCATTATTCATATAGATATCATAACATCATGATGTCTTGATGTAAAATAACAAATACCCATCCATATGCAGCATAGTCGCAAGACTTTTTTTACAGCGACATGACCTATTCCAACCCCATGTCGACACGCTCTTGTCAGGAGAGTCGGGAGGGGCTCGACGCACTCGAAGCTTCGCATTGCATCTCATCTGTACCGTTCCGGCGCAACATGGCTATGGCGGAAAGAATTCTGATAGAATCCGCATGCCTGCTATTCAGGGTATCTGCTCGCCCAACCGTTCTTAACAACAATGACAAGAACGAACACGGGCTTGCTTTCCAACAATCTTGCATCTGCCTCTGGAGCTGAACGTTATGAGTGGCCTTTTCTCTTTGATCGGCGCGTTTGTCGTCGCGTGTCTGATCGTCAGGGGAGCCGTTGGCTTCTACCAGGATTACAAGCAACATAAAAAACAGGATAAAAATTGATATGAATAAGTTTCTAGGAACCGGGATTGCCGCGATCGTTGGGGTTGCGCTGATTGTCGTTTTTGCCGCCATTGGCTCTTTCTATACCATCGACCAGGGCGATATCGGAGTCAAATTAAGATACGGCAAAATCGTCGGGCTGGAACAACCCGGCCTGGGCTTCAAGACGCCTTGGATAGATACGATCGAGCGCATCTCCGTTCGTCGCCAAACTTACCAGTGGGAAAAAATCGGCGCCTACACGTCCGACCAACAGATCGCGTCGATAGACGTCTCCGTCACCATCGACCCGATCTCCAACCAGGCGGATCATATCTACGCGCAATATGGCAACGTGACCGACATGGTCACCCGCATCGTGACGCCGCGCCTGTTGACCGTCACTAAAAACGTATTCGGCACGTTCACCGCGCAGAAAGTCGTGCAGAACCGGAAAGACTTCGAGACCCAGGTTGGCGAAAGTCTGCGCACCGCATTCGATGGCGAACCTTTCACGATGATCTCGGTACAAATACAGGAAATCAGCTTTACCCCCGAATATGAAAAGGCGGTTTCCGACAAGCAGCGCGCGGAAGTACAGGTGCTGACAGCAAGACAGAATGCCCAGGCGGCCATTGCGCAGGCCGAAGGCGAAAAGCAATCTGCCATCCTGCAGGCGCAAGGTGAAGCCGAAGCACGCCGCCTGCGCGGCGAAGCGGAAGCCTCTGCCATCGCCGCAAAAGGCAAGGCGCTGGCCGACAACCCGGCGCTGGTGCAATTGATCAGCGCTGAGCGCTGGAACGGCGAATTGCCGACCAGCATGGTTCCGCAAGGCGCATTGCCATTCATCAGCGTCAAATAAGCGACAGGGCCCTTGCAGAGGGCCCTTTTTTTGTGGCTCCGCATACGTATTGGCGTCATCCACCAATGCGTCACGCCATCCGCGAACGGCCTTGACGCCACCCGCCCCCCCTGAAAATCTGCGCCGGGCGGTGCCATTGAAACGTCGTTTTCAGTCAAAACTGCGTACAATTACCAAGCCTTAAACAACAGAAAATACCATTTATGTTTCCAACTCGTCTTATCAACGGTTACCACGACTTTCTCAACGGCCGGCTTGAGCGCGAACGCCTGCGCTATGAAGAATTGGCCGAACACGGGCAGGTGCCTGAAATCATGGTTATCGGTTGCGGCGACTCTCGTGTCGCGCCGGAAACGATTTTCGAAGCCGGTCCCGGAGAAATCTTCGTCATCAGGAATATTGCAAATCTGATTCCTCCCTGTGAAATAGATGCTGCCGAAACATCTTTCCACGGAACCAGCGCCGCCATTGAATTTGCCGTCAACGCGCTGAAAGTCAAGCATATCGTCGTGCTGGGCCATGCAAGTTGCGGTGGCGTGGCCGCCTATGCCAACCAGGCCGAGCCCCTGAGCCAGAGAGACTTTATCGGCAAGTGGATGTCGCAGATCGCACCGGTGAAGGCTCGCGTCGGCCCCCCGGGAGAAGATCGCAAAAGCTGGATACAGAAGCTGGAGCTGGGTGTCATCGAGTACAGCCTGAGCAATCTGATGACCTTTCCATCGGTGCGCGAGCGCGTTGAGCAGGGTGACCTTCAACTGCATGGCGCCTATTTCGGCATCGCCACCGGTGTTCTCTTTATTCGCAATCCGGAAACCGGACAATTCAGCGCCTGCACCGAATCAAGCTCATAACCCTGCCGACACCGCGCCAGCCAATCACGATCTGGCGCCCCTGCTCCAAACAACAATAAAGACAGTGCGCCGTTCCTCGACCATATTTCCTCCTGGCAACCGGCCCACCTGCTTCCCCTACCCTGGCCATGCGCAGTCCTGCCCTGCACCGCAAGCTTGCGACCGACGCCTTGCTTGCCGCAGCTGTGCGCAAGCGCTTTCGTTACCAAATATTTGACAATATCAAGCGCGTATCCGGAATAGGCACGGATTTAGGGGCGTAGCCAATCGCGACAAGCGAAACGGACACGTTATGTTTAAAGAAACGTTAATTCAATGTTTCATATTTGTAATTTAATATTACATGAATTACTATGGGCTTTTCTACGCAGGCATTAACTATGCTCACCGACGATCAAGACACCCGCGCGCCGTACTCAGCCCGCGCCAATGAAGCCAGTGAACAGCAAAAGCAAATGCTTATCAAATGGCTGAATGCAAATATCAGCGATCCGTCCACCAAGTCCTGGTATCTGGCCAAGCTCGAAAATGAATGCTATGCCAACCGGAAACACGACGTCCGATGACCTATCCAGGTAGAAAAAAACCCATTCCCAGGACAACGCAACAGGTTCCCGCCAGTCATAGCGACCCGACGGAATGGCTAAGCAAAAACATCACAGATCAGGAAATTTGGGGCTGGTATCTGGGCTCGCTGGAAAAAGAGCAAACCACCCTCGATGACAAGCAACCGGAACACCGTTCCGATCTCTAATGCGCGCCTGCCCGCAACTGCGAGCTGGCCGCGCGCCCCCTCCAGGCCAGGCGCTTCTTGTTTTCCCGGCGCAAACCTGCAACAATTTGCGATCCCACGGCGACCAACCAAGATCCACCCATGATTATTACGCAGGCTGCGCAACTGACCCTGGCGGATATCGAACATTGCGATTTTTCCGTCGATATCACATCTGAATTAATCCACCCGTACGGCGATATCCGGAAGACCAGACCCGTGGTCCCCAGCCGCAAGACTTATGGATTCGACGAGGAAGACTTCGGAGAACTTGGCCAGCATCAGGCGCTCTTCGTAGCAAACGAAAACACGCGGACCTGCGGCTATATCCTGGTCTCGAGCGACTGGAACCGTTACGCCCTGATCAACGACTTTGCCGTTGACAGAACGTTCCGTCATGGTGGAACCGGTACCCGCCTGATGGACCGGGCGCTGGCCTGGGCTCGCTCGCAAGGCCTGGGCGGACTAAGACTGGAAACCCAGCACAACAACATCGCCGCCTGTCGGTTCTACCAAAAGTACGGCTTCGTACTGGGCGGTTTCGATCAATATCTGTATCGCGCGCTCGATCCTGTCCGGCACGAGGTGGCTTTGTTCTGGTATTACCCTCTGCCTGCCACGCCTGGCGACACTGCGGATGACTGGTTTCAAGACAAAAAAAGGCAGCCGAAGCTGCCGTAAGTATAGGTATCTCAGTATCCACGAAAAACGCAATACCCAGCCTGGCGTTGCAATTGACCGGGCAGGAAACCGCGCCTCCGAAAGCACAGCGTAGTCCGTTTGGCACGGACAATCAATCCGCGTTTCATCGATTTGACATTTCCTGACAATATGCCCTGGCAAAGCCTGGCGGGCGCGGACGAACCCGTTGGCCGGAAAAACAGCCGCGCGCAACCTGCTTGGCGCAAACCCCGCTTCCGACGGGACGCAAGGGCGCTGAAGCCGGCGAGCATCAATCTGTTCTCGCCAGCAATAATTCCTCCCCACCGCGAGGCGGACGCAAGCCATCGGTTCGTTCCGCAAAATATTGGCGAGCGAGCATTTCCGAAGACACGTGTCGCGCCTGCCCGAATCCGGCCTGGCGCGCCATGGCAGTGATCTGCCCGGGAGCAAAGAAACTGATGAAAGGATTACCACTGGAGCGAGCGCCTTGCGCCGCAATCTCGAAACCGGGCCGGATATTGGGATCGATCTGTTCAATCGGCAGTAGAAAGGACATGATCAACGATGAGCCGCTTGCCATACCGGCTACCTGCCTCAAGGTCGCTCGGTTTGCCTCTTCCGTCAGATACATGCTGACACCCGTAGAGGCAACGATGGCAGGCTCATCATCCTTGAAACCCGCTAGCCGCAATTTGTCCCACCAGTGATCGCCTGCCTCGAAATCGACGCCGACCAAGTGCAAGCGATCCGGCATCCCATCACCCCGTTCGGTCAACGCCTGTTTTTTCCACGCCTGGGCCTGTGGCTGGTCTACCTCGAAAATCTGCATGGGCAGCGTCGGATACCGTTGCGCAAATGTGTCCAGGCCCGCGCCCAGGATGACGTATTGCATCACGCCGCGTGCGGCTTCGGCAAGTACCCAATCCTCTATGTAGCGGGCGCGGGCAACGATCGAAGCGCGAAACAGCCGCGTGAACTGGAGGTCCATATCAGGGCGTTCGCGCCATGTCGGATCGGGCGATAGCAATTGCAACCCGACAGTGTCATCCAAGATATGCGGAGGCGCGTCGGCCAGTACGTGCAAGGCGCGCCACAGCGCGACCCGGGCAGCAGTGTTGTCCGGCGTCGGCGCTTGCCTTTCATTGAATCGATCCATTACCTGCCTCCTGATCGTTGCATCAACACAAGCACATCGCTCCGCGAAGCGACGCGCGACCATAACCATTATATTTCCCAACTCTGTCCGGTAAAGGGCAGTCTCGCTAGTGTTGCGCTTCCCTATTTTATCCTCCCGGTCTGTCCAATCTCCGCTGCGGGCGCATGGCGTCGGTTCGGCCCGCTTCCCGCGTTCCATTTAACAACAGCCGTCATTCACGCCTTGACCTTAAGTTAACTTTAGCTTCTACAGTGCGGTGACCCTCAGCTCATTCCTGAGCGGCAAACCAGCCGCTTATACAGGAATGACTTTATCGCAAAGGAACATAACTCATGTATTGGATGACGCGATCCCTGAACCATGCGCGCTGGCCTGAAACCGGACAACGGCGGGTCTGCAATGCCATGGCCATCGAAGCAAAACACCGGCACAATCTGCCGCGGGAGGGCCAACCATGACGTCCCGTATCAAGATCGGCCTGACTCTCTGCGTTGTCGGCGCAGCCATCGGCGCCGGCATCTATCTCTTGCCACGCTTCTCGGCCAAGCCCGCGCAAGCCCCCTATCCGCCAACCAAGGTGGCGCTGGTCGCCGCTGAAAAAAACCGTGCGCAGCGTACCTTCATCGGCGTCGGGGAACTGGAAGCGACCCAACAGGTCCTGCTTGCGGCGGAAACCAGCGGCCGGATCACGCGCATCGCCTTCGAGCCCGGCCAGGCTGTGGTCGCGGGGCAGTTGCTAGTGCAGCTCAATGACGGCCCCGAGCGGGCGGAACGCCAGCGTCTACAGGCCCAGGTGCAAAATGCCCGCCAGATATACAACCGGACCCGCAAGCTCGCGGCCCAGAATGCCGCGACCCGGGAGCAGTTGGAAAACGCCCTGGCGGCGCGGGACATGGCGCTTGGCGCGTTGAAGCATATCGAGGAAACCATTGCGCAAAAGGCGATCCGCGCGCCTTTTTCCGGCACCATCGGCATCCGGCAGATCCATGAGGGCCAGTATCTGCAGGTCTCCCAAACCGTGGCCAGTCTCGTGGACGCCACCAGGCTCTATGCCAATTTTTCCCTATCGGAGCAGGCCAGCGCCGCGCTGCAGGTGGGACAGCGGGTCGCGCTCCGGGTGGATGCCTATCCCGGGGAGACGTTCTCCGGCGCCATCACCGCTATCGACCCACTGATCGGCCGCGCACGCACCATCCAGGCCCAGGCGACACTGGACAATCCGCAACAGCGCCTGAAAGCCGGCATGTATGCCAACGTGCGCGTGGTGCGCGAGGATACACCCTGGGTCGTGACCGTCCCCGAAACCGCCATCACCTATACCGCTTACGGTGACACCGTCTATGTCGCGCGCAAGAAAGCAAAAAGCCTGGTGGTCGAGCGCACCGCCGTCAAGGTGGCGGCGCGCTACGACGGCCGGGCCGAGGTCGCAAGCGGGCTGCAGGCGGGAGACCGGGTGGTTGTCTCGGGACAGATCAAGCTGACCGATGGGATGACGGTCGAACCGGTCGCCAGCAATACGTTGGCGCTCTCTGCGGCCGAACACCCCGTTTCAGGACAATAAGGGAACGCCATCATGACCTTTACCGATATTTTCGTGCGCCGCCCCGTGCTGGCGCTCGTGGTCAGTTCCCTGATCCTTTTGCTGGGGGTGCTGTCGCTGGATAAACTGCCCATCCGGCAATATCCACTGCTGGAAAACTCCACCATTACCGTGACCACCGAATACCCCGGCGCCTCGGCCGAGCTCATGCAGGGGTTTGTCACGCAACCGCTTGCCCAGTCGATCTCTTCGGTGGAAGGGATCGACTACATGACCTCGTCGTCGGTCCAGGGACGCAGCACGATTACCGTACGCATGATGCTGAACCGTGACTCAGTGCAGGCGCTGACCGAAGTCATGGCCAGAGTCAACCAGGTGCGCTACAAACTGCCGGAACAGGCCTACGACCCTGTGATCGAGCGATCCTCGGGCGAATCGACCGCCGTCGCGTACGTGGGCTTCTCCAGCGATACGCTTCCAACGCCCGCCCTCACCGACTATCTGGCGCGCGTGGTGCAGCCCATGTTCTCCACGATCGAGGGCGTCGCCAAAGTCGATAGTTTCGGCGGCCAGCGGCTGGCGATGCGCTTGTGGCTGGATGCCGACCGTCTCGCCGGACGCGGCCTGACCGCGGCCGATGTCGCCGATGCGGTCCGGCGCAACAATTACCAGGCCGCGCCCGGCAAGGTGAAGGGGCAATATGTCGTCTCAAATGTGCGTGTCAATACCGATCTCGATAGTGTCCAGGCTTTTCGCGATCTCGTGCTGCGCAACGACGGCAACGGCCTGGTCAGGCTCGGTGATGTGGGCACCGTGGAACTGGGCGCGGCGGCCACGGAAAGCAGCGCTTCCATGGACGGCGTGCCCGCCGTGCATTTGGGGCTGTTCCCCACGCCCACCGGCAATCCGCTGGTTATCGTCGACGGCATCAATAAACTGCTACCGGAAATCCGCAAGACGCTTCCGCCAGGCGTGCATGTGGAGCTGGCGTTTGAAACCGCCAGATTCATCGACGCTTCCATCGATGAGGTTATGCACACACTATTTGAGGCGCTGATTATTGTGATCGCGGTCATTTATCTGTGCCTGGGTTCGTTCCGCGCCGTACTGATCCCGGTTGCCACCATTCCTTTGTCGATGCTGGGCGCGACGGCCCTGATGCTCGCTTTCGGTTTCAGCATCAATCTGCTGACCTTGCTGGCCATGGTGCTCGCCATCGGCCTGGTTGTGGACGACGCCATCGTTGTCGTGGAAAACGTGCACCGCCACATTGAAGAAGGCCGCTCCCCGGTCGCCGCCGCACTGATCGGCGCGCGCGAAGTGGCCGGGCCCGTGATCGCCATGACGATCACGCTGGCGGCCGTGTATGCGCCTATCGGCCTGATGGACGGACTGACCGGCGCCCTGTTCCGCGAATTCGCCTTGACGCTGGCGGGCGCCGTTTTCATTTCCGGCATTATTGCGCTGACATTGTCGCCCGTCATGAGTTCCTTCCTGCTGCCTTCGCAGCAGCACGAGGGCCGCATGGGACGCGTGGCGGAATGGTGCTTCGGCGGACTGACGCGGCGCTACGCCCGCGCCCTGGATTTCTCCTTGCGGCAACGCTGGCTGACGGGCGGTTTCGCCGTCCTGGTGCTGTTCAGCCTACCGTTGCTTTATCAATTGCCTCAGCGCGAATTGGCGCCGACCGAAGACCAAGCCAGTGTACTGACCGCGGTAAAGGCGCCGCAACACGCCAACCTGGAATATGTGGAGCGCTTCGCCGACAAGCTCGACAAGGTTTATACCAGTCTGCCGGAAACCGTCGGGCGCTGGATGATCAACGGCTCGGACGGCCCCGCCGCCAGCATCGGCGGCATCAACCTGTCGGCCTGGGACCAGCGCGAAAGATCGGCCAGCGAGCTGCAAGCCCAGTTGCAGGCTGCCGTCGGCGAGGTGGAGGGCATCAGCATTTTCGCCTTCCAGTTGCCTGCGCTACCTGGCTCCACAGGAGGGTTGCCGGTGCAACTGGTGCTGCGCAGCGCGCTGGACTACCCCGTCCTGTTCGACACAATGGAACAGCTCAAGCAGCAAGCCCGGCAAAGCGGACTATTTGTCGTGGTCGACAGCGATCTGAACTACAACAATCCGGTTGTGCAAGTACAGATCGACCGCGCCAAGGCCAATAGCCTGGGATTGCGTATGCAGGACATCGGCGATTCGCTGGCCGTACTGGTGGGGGAAAATTACCTGAATCGCTTCGGCATGGACGGACGCGCCTATGATGTCATCCCGCAAAGCATCCGCGCCCAGCGGCTTACCCCGCAGGCCCTGGCCGGGCAATTCGTCCGCACACAGGACCAGAGTCTGGTGCCCTTATCGACCGTGGTGAGTATCAGGACCCTTGTAGAACCCAACAAGCTCACGCAATTCGATCAGCAAAACTCGGCAACGCTGGAGGCAATTCCCGCGCCCGGCGTCTCGCTGGGGCAAGCCGTGGCCTTCCTGGAGCGCGCGGCGGCATCGCTGCCCGCCAGTTTCAGCCACGACTGGCAGTCAGACTCGCGCCAATATATCCATGAGGGCAGCGCGTTGATGCTCGCCTTCGTGGCGGCGCTGATTATTATTTATCTGGTGCTGGCGGCACAATACGAAAGCCTGATCGACCCCTTGATCATCCTGATCACGGTTCCCTTATCCATTTGCGGCGCGTTGATTCCGCTGGCGCTGGGATGGGCAACGCTGAACATTTATACTCAGATCGGGCTGGTTACCCTGATCGGATTGATCAGCAAGCACGGTATCCTGATGGTGGAATTCGCCAATGAGCTGCAAGCCCAGGAAAAACTGCCGCGACGCGACGCTATTTCACGCGCCGCGCAAATCCGCCTGCGCCCAGTGCTGATGACCACGGCAGCCATGGTGTTCGGGTTGATACCACTGCTGTTCGCCAGCGGCGCCGGCGCCAGCAGCCGCTTCGGACTGGGGCTGGTGATCGTCTCGGGCATGCTGGTGGGAACCCTGTTTACGTTATTTGTACTGCCGACCATCTATACGCTGCTGGCCCGCAATCATGCCAATGCCGCAATTTCCCGGCGCAACCGGGAACTTGCCCGCGCAGAACTCCCCGCCCCTTCCACGACAGCAAGAGATGTATCATGAAGCATAAATTTATGGCGGCCGCCGTCCTGATCGCCCTTGCCGGCCTGGCCGGCTGCAGTGTCGGACCGCAGTACCGGGAACCGGCTAGCGCGCCAATCCATCTCGCGAGTCCCGAAGCCGGCGCCTTCGGCCAAATGCAAGTGCGGGCGCCCTGGTGGTCGTTCTTGCGCGATGAACGACTGACGCAATTGATCGCAGAGGCAATGGATCACAATCACGATATTGCCCAATCCGAAGCCTCGCTGCTTGCCGCCCGCGCGATATTCGACGAGCGCCAGCTGGATCGCCTGCCCATCGCCACATCGCAAGCCGGCTATCAACGCAGCATTATGCAACAAGCCGCGCCGCAGGACGATGCCGAGCCGACCCGCCAACGCACCGAATCATACCGTATCGGTTTCGACGCCCAATGGGAAATCGATCTTTTCGGCAGACTGAAACGGCTTGCCGCTGGCGCCCAGGCCAGAGCGCAGGCTGCCCAAGCCGAACTGCGGCTGATCCGCCTGACCGTTGCGGCCGATACCGCCCGCGCCTATTACGAAGCGCTTGGCCTGCGGCAGCGACTGAAGATCGCGCAGGCGCAGATCCGAAGCTGGCGCGAAACCGAAAGGCTGGTTCTGGCCAATGTCAGCCTTGGCAGTGGTCTGCAGGAAGATCTGGAAAATGCCCGCAGCAACCTGCGGCTCAGCGAGGCGGCGGTGCCTCCGCTCAAAAGCGCGCTGCAGGCGGCCTATTACCGTCTTGATGTCCTGACCGGCCAGCGCCCGGGCCAGACCGAGGCCCTGGCGCGGCAAGCCGCGGCGGCGCCCCTGTCCACGCGATTGCCGCTAGGCGACGTTAACCTGTGGATTCGCTCAAGACCGGATGTGCAACGCGCCGAAAGGTTGTTGGCCGCAAGCACCGAAGACGTGGGCGCCGCGACCGCCGAGCTCTACCCCCGGCTGACCCTGGGGGGATTCATCGGCTTTTTCGCCTTGCGCGGAACCGATCTCGGGGCGGCCTCGCGCGCTTTCGACTTCACCCCGGGCCTGACCTGGCCCGCACTCAACCTGGGCAGCGCCCGCGCACGGCTGCGCGGCGCCGAGGCTGGGGCCACAGGCGCATTGGCGCGCTATGAACAATCCTTGCTGCAAGCCCAGGAAGATGTCGAAAACGCCGTCACGCGAGTGGTCCAGCATCAGCAACGCCTGGCGGCGCTGCTGCAGGCCGCCCGCCATGGCAGCGCGGCATTGAGGATTGCGAATACACGCTACCGCGCCGGGGCTGGAACCTATCTGGCGGTGCTGGAAAACCAACGCGCCCTGTTCCAGTTGCAACAGGAGGCAGCCCGGGCCGAAACCGAGTCGTATGTCAATGTCATCGCGCTGTACAAAGCGCTGGGATGGGGTACCGGGGCCGGCGCCGGCGCCCAGCCGAGCAAGACGGCTACAGGCTCGCCTTGACAATAAGGAACATCGGCCGCGCCATCTCTTCCTCGCTGACCGCGCCCTGCTCGCGCTGTTGCCTGCTGGGTTGCCATTCCAGCACATGATCGACCCGAAAGCCATGCTCGATCAACTGGTTCAGTGTGGTCCCCAGCGTACGGTGATACTTGACCACGCCATCGGCCAGCCAATTGGTGATCCGCCTGCCCTCGAAAAAATATTGGTTCACCGGCCAGGTCTTGCGCCCCGCCTGCCAGATCCACGCGGGCTCGGCCGGCGCCATATAGATCGGATGTTCGATGCTGAAAACCAGATGGCCGCCGCTGCGCAGACCCTGCCGAATGGCGCCTAGCAACCGGGAAAAATCCTCGACATAGTGAAACGCCAGCGAACTGTATACGAGGTCGAAGGTGTCGGCGGGCATGGCCAGCTCGGCCATATCGGCCACGGTATACGTGATCGGCATGCCGGTCGATTCCTGCCGCGCCCGCGCGATCATGTTTTCGGATAAATCATAGCCGCTGACCGCGGCGGCGCCTGCCTGCGCCGCCCAGCGGCAAAACCACCCGAAACCACAACCCAAGTCGGCCACCGTCTTATCCCTGACCTGGGGCAGCAACGCGGCGATGGACGGCCACTCGGGCGCCCCCTGCAGACCATGCAGGGAACGCGGCAAACTGCTGTACCCTTTGAAAAAATCGGGATCGTCATAAATATTCTGTGCCACTTTCTGTCCTTGACGAAAAAAAACATCGCCAACCATCATACATCATACGGATTAGGGTTCCGCATGCATGCGTGTGCTGGCGATGCTTTCCGATCAGGTGCGACGGGCCCGTCATACTTTCCGGTTTCCCATCGCAAGGCGCCTGGAAGGCGCCTTGCGGCGTTGAAAGTGGCCAGGTCCGCCGGTCAAGCCGCCGCGTCTACCAGAATCAATTCCGCGTCGGTCTTGGCGGTAATGCGGACCAGCGTTTCATCTTCGATAGCGGCGCCGTCGCGCGCATCCAGCGCAACGCCGTTGATCTCGATGCTGCCCTTGGCGGGAACCAGGTAGCCATAGCGCGACGTGTCGGCAAAACGATACTCGACGCTTTCCCCGGCTTTTAATGTGGCGCCCAGCACAGAGGCATCGGTACGGATTGGCAGCGCGTCTTCATTGCGCTTGTCGCCGCTGGCCAGTGTGACAAATTTGCCGGACCGGTCTCCCTTGGGGAACGGTTTGGCGCCCCAGGAAGGAGGATCGCCGCTGCGGTCGGGGAAGATCCATATCTGGAAAATCCGGGTGATGCCAGGCTCAAGGTTATATTCCGAATGACGGATTCCCGTACCGGCGCTCATGACCTGTACGTCGCCGGCCTCGGTCCGGCCCTTGTTGCCCAGGTTATCCTCGTGCGTAATCGCGCCTTCGCGGACGTAGGTGATGATCTCCATATCCGCATGCGGATGCGGTGGAAACCCAGTGCCGGGAGCGATCGTATCATCATTCCATACGCGCAAGGCGCCCCAGTGCATCCGCTCGGGATCGTTGTAGCCCGCGAAAGAAAAATGGTGCTTGGCATTGAGCCAACCGTGATCGGCACCTCCCAGGCTATCGAAAGGACGACGTTCAATCATGATTGTTCTCCTGAATCATTAGCGATGTATCTAGTATAGAGAGGAATGATTAAATTTAGAATAGAAAGAATATAATTTCATACTTTCCAATTTTTACATGATATGGTGCCGCGTAATGGACTGCAACATGTCGCGGGTCCGCAAGGCACGCATCCCGCTGTCGCTCAGTCGCCTGTAAGTGCGGATTGCGTAAACTGATGAATGTACGAATGAATATTCACCTATCCATCGTACTTTCCCGCCCCGGCCAATGCGCCGGGGCTTTTTTCGACGACAGGGAGAAAAACACAATTGTTTGACCTGGCGCAATATCGGCGTCGGCCACAAGCATTAAGATGTGTCTGTGTCGGCTCGGGCCTTTTCTCACCGTATGGTCTGGGCCGATACCGCCTTGGCCTGCGGCCTCCTCAATGCCGCAGCTTCACCAAAGCGCCTATGCTTCATTTGCTCCATTTGATATAGGACAAGGCGCCCTTAGCGGCAGCCCGCTACTATTCAAATGCATATGTGGCCGACTCGACATCGGCGCGGATACACATGTGTTGCCCCTGTCCCACCCGGTCAGGGGCTCTTTCTTTCTGGCGCGCCAAACCCACCATGCATCTGGCCTGTGCAACAAGCCGCGCGCAACACCCCATCGTCACCTCCCCGGCCCGATGACCCGCATCCGACCATCGCGTCGCACTCGATTCGCCTGCGACGGTTGCCAGACCGGACAAGCTTATCGCTTTGCCGATACACTAGCCAGAGCCATCGCACAAGAAATGGCGTGACAAAGGCAATGAAAAAGGGGGCAATGCTTCCCGACTCGTGATATCACATTCAAACCAAGACGGGAGAAGGTACATGGAGCGGTCGCAACAAGCAGATTTTACGGATCAGAGTCATGAACAACATCGGGCGGAGAGACCTGGGGTCGGGATCAACCGGCGCACGTTTCTTGCGGCGGCAAGCGCCTCGGTCCTGGCGCCGGCCATAGGTGCCAGGACCGCCCAGGCGCGGGCATTCGGACCCAATGCCGAACCCGTGCGCTATCCGGATCCGGATATTGTGGTCCTGGACAAGCGCTTCAAATACAAATTGGGCAATGCCGCCATCGTGCGCCTGCACACCGGCATGCAATGGGCCGAAGGCCCGGCATGGAACGCGGTCGGGCGGTATCTGGTGTGGAGCGATATTCCAAACAATGAGCAGTTGCGGTGGGCAGAGGAAGACGGCCATGTCGGGCGCCACTTTCGCGCCCCGTCGGGCAACGCCAACGGCAACACCTTCGATTATCAGGGGCGGCAGCTGTCATGCCAGCATGATCAGCGGCGCGTCATCCGCTATGAACACAACGGCCAGGTTACCGTCCTGGCCGACAAGTTCGACGGCAAATCGTTGAACGCGCCCAATGATATTGTCGTGCATCCGAACGACGGTTCGATCTGGTTCACCGACCCGGGCTACGGCGCCCTGATGGAATACGAAGGGAACCGGCATCCCGCCAGCGCCGAGTCGCCCAGCCCGATACAGAAGGAGGCCGTGTACCGCATCGATGCGCAAAGCGGCGCCATCGACAAGGTGGCCGACCAGCCCTTCAAGCCGAACGGACTGTGCTTCAGCCCGGATTACCGTAGGCTTTATGTCTCGGATACGGGCAACTCGCATTATCCCTCGGCCGAAAACCTGATCTGGGTGTTCGATATCGACGGCGCCAGGCTGACCAACCCCCGTACATTTGTCACCATGGCGTGGGAAGGGAAAAACGGCTCGTCGGACGGCATCCGCTGCGACGAGGATGGCAATATCTGGTCAAGCGCCGGCTGGGGCGGCGAAGGCTACGACGGCGTGCACATTTTCGCACCGGACGGCACCCGCATCGGCCAGATACGCCTGCCCGAAATCTGCTCGAATGTCTGCTTCGGCGGCGCCAAGCGAAACCGGCTGTTCATGACGGCAAGCCAGTCCCTGTACGCCGTCTATGTCGAGACCCGCGGCGCGCATATCACCTGAACGCCGGCACGCGGCCGGCAGATATCAGACCGCACCGATCCTTACCCGGCCGGCGCGCGCATTCCGATACGGCCTTGATTTCCGCCGGCAAAAGAGGCTTTATTAGATCGCCGGGCGCCCCACCCGTCGGGGCAAAGCTTGTCGCCCGCGGCGGATCGGATGCCTACCTTGCGGGTCGGGCTCACCCGGGCACTGGCGCAGGCGCGTGGCGGCAAGCCGGTACGCTGAAACGGCTCAGGATTTCTGGTTCAATATTTTTTGCCGATTCTTGCGCACCAGCATGATCGAGCCGATCAGACCCAGTATCAGCAGGACAAACGGCAAGGCCAGCAAAATAAAGAACACCTCTTCTTCGAAGCGGCGGAAAAGCGGTGTCTTTTCCACCATATAGCCGGCACACGTCAAAAAGACAATCCACAAGAGCGCGCTGGCCCAATTGAAGACCTGGAAGCGTTTTTGATCCAGGCCGGACAAACCAAAGATGGTTGGCAGTAAGGTGCGCACGAAGGCCAGGAACCGGGCAATGAACAGGCTGGCGAAACCATGTTCGTGCAGCAGCTTATGCGCGCGCTGATGATAATGCTCGGGAATATGCGCCAGCCATCCCTGCACTTTTTTCGATTTCCCGAACCAGCGGCCCTGCATATAGCTCACCCATGAACCCAAGCTGGCGGCCACCGTCAATAGACAGATCGTCAGCGGAAAATTCATGGTCCCCTTGCCGATCAGCACACCGACGAAGATCAACAGACTGTCGCCCGGCAAGAATGCGGCGGGCAGGATGCTGTGTTCCAGGAAAAGAATGACAAACAATATTGCGTAAAGCGACCAGAGCAGGCTGGGGGTCGCCAGCGTCTCAAAATCCTGGCTGAACAGGGCGTCAATCAATTGACCAATAATTTCCACTCGAGCTCCTAACAATATTGAATCGATGCCCTGCATGCCTGCGCCGAGCGGAAACATGCGGCGATAAACGCGCCCGTCTCATGCCTGGCAGCACGAGCAGCCGGGGCCAACACATCGGACAGCAGCCTGATTCGCCAACACCCGGCAAGGAGTGGGAGCGAAACACCGCCCGACCGTTAGGCGGACGCGAATGGTACGGGTACTGGACGAAATCGGGGACAGGCGGGCATGCTGGCGCGAATGCGCATCAACGTTGCGAGATTATCACCGGCAATAACCTGAACACAGGCAAATTGCAGCAAATAGGTTAAATATTTTATAGAAGTTTTGAATCATCGCGTTAAGTTTCCATTCAGGTTTTTCAAAAAGTTGCCAATATTCATCATCTATCGCGATCAGGCCCTTATTCCCCGGCTATTTTCAAAACTGGCCACCGGTGCTGTTCCATTGCCGCATGCGGCGATTTCCGGTTCTTTTATGATCATTTGGTATATATTAATATATATAAGTAATATTCATGATATCGCCCTGCCGGGTCGCCACGAGGCGCCCGATACAACTGTAGACAACCCTTTGATGATTTCCATACCTCACCCTGGCGGGCAAGCCCGCAAACAGCATACGGCCGCGCGCCACCGAACTCACCCGCACGCAACCGGGAAGTCGCAATGACCCGCATCATGACCCAGGGAAATATCGCCAGGCTCTGTATTGCCCAGGCACTCGCGGGCGCCAACAGCACCGTCATTTTTGCCACTGGCGCCATTGTCGGCAATATGCTGGCGCCCCGGGCGTCGCTGGCCACCATGCCAATCTCAATCTTCGTCGTGGGCATGGCGGCATGCACGATTCCCACAGGCATCATCGCGCAACGCTATGGCCGCCGCACTTCGTTCCTCGCAGGCACCAGTTGCGGCATTCTTACGGGCCTCGTGGCCGCGCTGGCCGTCTGGATCGGCAGCTTCTGGCTCTTCTGCCTTGCCATGTTCTTCGGCGGCGCCTATGCCGCGGTGGTACTGTCCTTCCGTTTCGCCGCGGCCGAATGCGTACCCGCGCCCGACCGAGCCCGGGCACTTTCCGCCGTTATGGCAGCCGGTATCGTCGCCGGCGTGCTGGGGCCACAACTGGTCACGTATACCATGGACCTGGCGCCGCCCCATCTGTTCCTGGTCACCTATCTGGCACAGGCGGCGGTCGCGCTGCTTAGCGGGTTGGTGTTGCTGGGGCTGAAGCTAAAGGCGCCGACACAACAGGAAAAAAGCGACTCGGGTCGCCCGCTGTCAGTCATTGCACGCCAGCCGACTTTCATTATCGCCGTGGTTTGCGGCATCGTCAGCTATAGCCTGATGAATTTTCTAATGACATCGGCGCCGCTGGCCATGCATATTTGCGGACTCTCCCAAGAAGATTCGAACCTGGGGCTGCAGTGGCATGTCATCGGCATGTATGCACCCAGTTTCTTTACCGGACGGCTGATCAACCGGTTTGGCGCCCCCATGGTGGTACTGTGGGGCCTGGCGCTGACCGCGGCCGCGGCCGGCGTCGGACTTGCCGGTCTTGAGGTTTCGCATTTCTGGGGATCGCTCATCCTGCTGGGCATTGGCTGGAATTTCGGCTTCGTCGGCGCTTCGACCATGATTCTTGAAACGCACCGGCCCGAGGAGAAAAACAAAGTCCAGGCGTTCAATGATTTCCTGGTGTTCGGCGCAATGGTCATCGGTTCCTTTTCTTCCGGCGGCGTATTGGCCAACTACGGCTGGAACGTCGTCTGCCTGATTGCGTTTCCCTTCATTGCCATTGCACTGTTCGCGCTGGCAGCGCGCAACAGGCGCGCCACGGCCTGAGCCTGGCGCCATCGCGGCCCATGCCCGCGCCAAGCGCGGCTGGGCGGCAAAACCACAACGCATCCAGGCGGCGGCTCCCCATCACCCCCGATCATGATTACGTCGCGTCAATCGGATTGAGTCGGCTGGCGCCAGTATCGGACGCAGGGCGACACCATGCACCGCAATCAAGATTTAGTCCAGTCTCGGGTCCAGCCTCAAGACCAGATCCGTCTTCCCTTCTCCACCGCTCTGGTAGCCGATTCCGCAAACTGGTCCCATCGCGGGTGCCAGTTTCGGATCCAGCAAATCAATAAAATTATTTTAAATATCAGAATAAATTATTCCAGATAGTTGTATTAAAAATATTAAAAATGTAATATTACCAAGTTGTATCGCGCCCGGCCTTTCGCTGGCTGCCTCAGTATTTCTCTTCATCATAAAGATTTCTGGAGGTTGTAATGACGTTGTTTGCAATTTTGCGCAAGGCCATCGTGATCAAAACAGCATATCGCGCGCTTTGCTGCGCCGCCCTGCTGCCGACGCTGGCGCCGGCCACCAGCTACGCCGCCTATCCCGAGCGTCCGGTACAGATCATCATCTCCTTTCCGCCAGCCGGCGCCACCGATGTCCTGACACGTGCGGTCGGCAGCGAACTATCCCGGGAACTCGGCCAGCCGGTGGTCGTGGAAAACCGTCAGGGCGCGGGCGGCGCCATCGGGCTGACCGCAGGGGCCAGGGCGGCGCCCAACGGCTATACCCTGTACCTGGCGGCCACCACCAACCAAGCCATCGCCGCCGCAATCTACCGCAATCAGGCCGCCAATCTGACAACGGATTTCGAACCTATCGGACTGATCGGGTCCGTACCGCACGCGCTGGTCGTGCCGGCCAGCCTGCCGGTCAATTCCGTCAAGGAACTGATCGCGTATATCCAGGCCAAACCCAAGGCATACAATTTCGCCTCGCAAGGCGTAGGCACTCTCTCGCATCTGGAAGGGGAACTGTTCAAGGCACAAAACGCGCTGGCGATTACCCATGTCCCGTACAAAGGCAGCGCGCAGGCCCTGCCCGATGTCGTCAATGGCTTGTCCGTAATGATGTTCGATAGCGTGACCGGCTCCATGCCGCTGGTCAAGGGCAACAAACTCAAGTTCCTGGCAGTCGCTTCCGCCCACCGCATCAGCCTGTTGCCGGATGTCCCGACACTCGCGGAAGCCGGCTCCCGTACCGTGATCGCGGGCAACATGTTCGGACTGTTTGCCCCCAAAGGCACGCCACCGCAGATCGTCCAGAAATTATCGACCGCGCTGGCCCAGAGCCTGAAAAGCCCTCGTCTGCTCAGCAGCATGGCGGCCCAGGGTGCAGAACTCAAATTCGGCGCGGCCGGCGAATTGGGCAAGGTGATAGCAGACGAACACCAATACTGGCGCAAAGTCGTCGACGATGCCGGCGTCAAGCCGCAATAGTGCGACTATTGGCGCTGGCAAGTCCGCGCGGGTCAGCGCGACAGCCTGAAGCGCGGCTGGCCGAGGGGGCTCAGGCCCGTTTGCTCAGGGTCAGCCTGATGGCGAATAAAAGAAAAACGCAGCCCGTGGTCCGGTCCATCCAACGCAGGACGCCTTCCCGCTGCAACAGGCTTGCCAGCGGGCGCGTGGCACCGATCAGTATCATTGACCACAAGAAACCAAGCATCACATGTATTGCCACCAGCAGGAAAGTCCAGAGCACCACCGGTTGGCCTTGAGGCACAAATTGCGGCAGGAACGACACGTAAAATACGCCGACCTTGGGGTTCAGCACATTGCCCAACATGCCCCGCACAAACCAGTTGCCATCCCGTGCCGCCGTGGCTCCGGCCAGGGCCAGGCTTGAACGCGAGCGCAAGATCATTTGCGCGCCGAGCCAGCACAGGTAAGCCGCGCCGCAATACTTGACAATACTGAACGCCAATTCGGACAGCGCGCCCAGCGCGCCCAATCCCAGCACGACAGCGGCGCCCCACAACAAACAACCGGCGTTGATGCCCAGCGCGGCCTTGATGGCTTGCCGCTTCCCCCTCACTGCAGCCGTGCGCAGCACCAGGGCCGTGTCGATGCCGGGCGTTAAGGTAAGCAGCGCGGCGGCCAGCGTGAACGACAACAGACTGTCAGCAACGGACATGATGTTTCCTGGCGGAAAGTTGATGAATGAAAGATTCTACACCCTCGCACCGGCCGCGTATTAGGCATTTACACAACATGCGCTTGACCTTGCGGCGATGGCAAGGTTTAGGCTGTCGTTGTTGCTAACCAAAAGGAATAAGGAGATTTCCATGCAATTTCATATTGAAAACATGACCTGCAGCGGCTGCGTGCGCGGCGTCACCAGCGCCCTCAAGAGTGTCGATCCCGATATCGTGGTCAATGCGGATTTATCCAATCGCACGGTCAGCGTCGAGACCTCGGAAGCGCCTGACACGCTGGTACTGGCGCTGAAAGACGCTGGCTTCGAGGCCCGCTACAGTGCCGCAGTCGACAATAGCGCGACCGCGTCGACATAAACGCCATTGCCATCACAGCAGGGCCAGCCGGCATGCCGGCAAGTAATTTCACTTGCAATACAAGGAACTTTGTCGGCTGGCGCCAATCCAATTCTCGGCACAGTAATTTACGCGCGCCACCAACGCAGGCGCTGGCTTGCCGCCGTCAACGGGCTTGACCCGCTGTGTGCCATTGAGTACAATCGGCCATCTTTTAACTGCGGAGTTCCCGAGTGAGCACTTGTTCGAGTGACAGTAGCGGGCCGGAATCAACCGGCCTGACATCGGCAAGATAACGCGCAGGCTTTCCTGCCGCTATCTCGCCGTAAGCGAGAGGCGGCATCCATATCGCAAGCAAGACCGCGATCCCCTCCTCCCACCCTACCCATAGGCTATCGTCCTGCACGATGGCCGCGAACGACGTTTGCCGTCATCGGCAGGCGAGCCTTCGCGCGCAGGGATCCGTGACGTCTCCCGACGTCTCGGATCCACGAATCGTGCGCGTCCGGCTGTGTTGCACCCCGGCGTCTCCCATCTACTGCCTGGAGAATGCGATGCGCTTTATTCCTTTCTATTTTCATTGCCGCCCACTGGGCTGCGCCCTGCCATGCCGGCGCACACTTTTGCCGACCCTCCGGCCATTATCCATCGCTGCGCCGCACTCACTGCCCTGCGAAGGCGCGGGGCTTGCGCTTTTCCCGTTAACGACTTCAAGGTGATGACCCATCATGCCCGACCCTGATCCCGATCCTGATTACGAACCGCCTGCCTGAACGCGCTTTCCGGCGTGAGGCAGGCGCAACCTGGAGAACAATAATGAAACTCACGCTGTTGAAAAACTTTTTTGCGGGCTTTTTGCGTACCCGCCATATCACCCGTCACTTCCGTCGCCTTGCCCTGCTCGATACGCTGACGAACACCGGCGTAGACCGCAGGCCAACGCCCGCGCTGACCAGGAAACTGATCGACGCCGCTTATTGCGAGCCCGGCATGCTCCTGTCGCAACTGGACAGCCACATGGACGGCCTCTCGGACAACCAGGCCGCGGCCATTCGCGACCGTGTCGGACTCAACGAAGTCGATCACGAAAAGCCGCTGGCCTGGTGGCAGCATCTTTGGCATTGCTACCGCAATCCGTTCAATCTGCTGCTGACGCTGCTCGCAGTCATTTCCTACCTGACCGATGATATGCAGGCAGCGCTTGTGATCGGCACAATGGTCGTGCTATCGACGCTGCTGCGCTTCTGGCAGGAGGCCAAGTCCAACAAGGCCGCCGACGCCCTCAAGGCGATGGTGAGCAATACCGCCACCGTGATGCGGCGCGACCTGTCCGAAGAAGCCGCGGCGGTGTTCTCGCGTTACTATGGCGCCAGCCTCCATGTCAAGGCTGCCAGACCGGTCGCGCTCCCCATCCAGTTGCTGGTGCCCGGCGATGTCCTGCTGCTATCGGCCGGCGATATGATCCCGGCGGACTGCCGCGTCCTTGTCGCCAAGGATCTCTTCGTGGCCCAGGCCGCGATGACCGGAGAATCCATGCCGGTGGAGAAATTCGCCAGCCAGGACAAGGTGGACGCGGTCAACCCGTTGGATCTGGACAATATTCTGTTCATGGGCACCAACGTCGTATCAGGCACCGCCAGGGCGATTGTGCTGGGCACTGGCAATGCAAGCTACTTTGGTGCATTGGCGGCCCGCGTCACCACGACCGATCGCGACCCCACCGCATTCCAGTCCGGCGTCAACAAAATCAGTTGGCTGCTGATCCGCTTCATGTTCGTGATGGCGCCGCTTGTGCTGCTGATCAACGGATTTACCAAAGGCGACTGGATGCAAGCCCTACTCTTCGCGCTTTCCATCGCAGTGGGCCTGACACCGGAAATGCTGCCAATGATTGTCACCTCGACATTGGCCAAAGGGGCCGTTTTTCTCTCCAGGAAAAAAGTCATTGTCAAACGCCTGGATGCGATACAAAACTTCGGCGCCATGGACGTACTCTGCACCGACAAAACCGGGACGCTGACCGAGGACAGGATCGTGCTGGCCAGGCACACCGATGCCTGGGGCGCACCATCGGATGCGGTGCTGGCAATGGCGTACCTGAATAGTTATTTCCAGACCGGCCTGAACAACCTGCTCGATGTCGCAGTACTGGAACATGCGGAACTTGGCCAAGCGCTGAATGTTTCCGGCAATTATCGCAAGGTCGATGAAATCCCCTTCGACTTCAACCGTCGCAGAATGTCGGTTGTGATATCTTCGCAACAGGACCGTCACGAGCTGATCTGCAAGGGCGCCATAGAGGAAATACTGGCTGCGTGCGTTCGCGTGCGCCATGCCGGACGGGACGAGCCGCTCACGCCCGAACTGCTGCGCGATATCCGCCGGGTTACCGCCGATCTGAACCGGGAAGGCATGCGGGTTGTCGCCGTCGCGACCAAGGAAGTGCCACCAGACAGGGAGCGCTACAGCGTGGCCGATGAAAGCGCGCTGACGCTGATCGGCTATGTCGCCTTCCTGGACCCGCCCAAGGCGTCAACCGCATCCGCCATCCATGCCCTTGCCGAGCATGGTGTCGCCGTCAAGGTGCTGACGGGTGATAATGAACTGGTTACCGCCAGGGTCTGCCACGAAGTCGGGCTCGACCAGCAAGGCGTGATGCTGGGCAGCGATATCGAGGTCATGAACGATATCGAACTGGCTGTGGCCGTTGAACAGCACAACGTTTTTGCCAAACTTACGCCCTCGCATAAAGAGCGCATTGTCCGCCTGCTGAAGGCCAACGGGCATGTGGTCGGCTTTCTGGGAGATGGCATCAACGATGCGCCGGCCCTGCGCGCCGCCGATATCGGGATTTCGGTCGATACCGCGGTCGATATCGCCAAGGAGGCGGCCGACATTATCTTGCTGGAGAAAAGCCTGATGGTGCTGGAAGCCGGTGTGCTTGAGGGCCGCCGCACCTTCGCCAATATGCTCAAGTACATCAAGATGACGGCAAGTTCGAACTTCGGCAATGTCTTTTCCGTGCTGGTCGCTTCCGCCTTCATCCCCTTTCTGCCCATGCTGCCGATACACCTGCTGGTCCAGAACCTGCTTTACGACGTCTCGCAGATCGCCATTCCCTTTGACCGGGTGGACGAAGAACTCCTGCGCAAGCCCCAACGCTGGCAGCCCGCGGACGTAGGACGTTTCATGGTGTTTTTCGGTCCGATCAGTTCCATTTTCGATATCCTGACCTTTGTCTTGATGTGGTTTGTGTTTGGCGCCACCTCGCCGCAAATGCAGACGCTGTTCCAGTCAGGCTGGTTTATCGTCGGGCTGCTCACGCAAACACTGATCGTACATATGATACGGACCCCAAAGCTGCCGTTTGTCCAGAGCCGCGCGGCCGCACCGCTATTGACCATGACAGCAATCATTATGGCAGTCGGCATTTTTCTGCCCATGGGACCGCTGGCGCCCTACTTCAAACTGGAACCGTTGCCGCCGCTGTACTTTGTGTTTCTGCCGCTGATCCTGCTGGCGTACATGGCGCTGACGCAATTCATGAAACGGTTTTATATCCGGCGCTATGGCTGGCAATAATCCACCCACAGAGCAAGCCCGGCCCGTGCCGGGCGCGCTCAGCCCATGCGCGGCAACACCCGGGCGTAGACGACCAACCGCAGATGCCGATCTGCATCTATCGTCAGCGACGTATGCTCATAGGCAAGCTCGCCGCCATCGACATGCAGATCACATATGCCATCGCACGGCGCATGCACCTCATGCTGGTTCCACCACTGGCGGAAATCCGGAGATACTTTTTCCAGTTCCCGCACCAGGCAGTGAAAATCCGACTCATGGGTCGCGCGGGCGAAGTCCCGGCGAAAGCTCGATAACATGCGAGGGGCTTGCGCTTCCCAATCGACATAGCGCTCGCGCAGGGCAGGGTCGGTAAACATCATCCACAGCAAGTTGCGCCGCTCGGGCGACTGCCCGGGAAAACCAAAAAGACGCGCCGCTGGCGCGTTGAACGCCAGTACATCCCAACGTAGATTCAGCACATACGCGGCATGCGGCGCCAGGTCGTGCATCAGGCGCTGCACCAATGGCGGCACGACGCACCAGGTTTTGGCGGGCTCAACCGGCGGCCTCTCCTGGGCCAGCAAAAACAGATGGCGTCGTTCTGCCGCGCCCAGCTTGAGCACACGTGCAAGGTTGTCGAGAAAGGCTGCCGACACCCCGATATCCCGCCCCTGCTCCAGCCACGTATACCAAGTCAATCCGACACCCGCAAGCGCCGCCACCTCTTCGCGCCGCAACCCGGGCGTACGGCGGCGCCCGCCACTGGGCAAGCCGAGATCGGCCGGCGACAGACGTTCGCGGCAGGCCTTCAGGAAATCCGCCAGTTCCGGGCGGGTACGTGCAAGCGTACGCATGGATACCTCGCGATATGGCCGGGATGCCAACGCTTCGGCCATTGCGGCCTGGCGCCTTTTCCCATTGCCTTTAGTAATAGCATAAACAGTTAAATTGTAATAGCTTAAATTTTATCGCAAAATGCGCTTTTCAATCTTCAAGTAGCGCCAAATGACTCAATATCAACCTCGACGCGCCTCGCATCTATTTTCCCGGAACAACCCCTGGCTGGGACTGCTGGTTCTATTGCTGGCGGGTTTTGTCACCATATTCGACCTCTTTGTGGTCAATGTGGCCATCCCCAGTTTGCAAGCCCGATTGCACGCCAGCTTCGAGCAGATCGGCTTTATCATCGCCGGCTACGAACTGGCCTTTGGCGTCATGCTGATCACTGGCGGACGACTTGGCGACAGGTATGGCCGGCGGCGCCTGTTCATTGCGGGCATGGCCGGATTCACGCTGGCATCCGCGCTATGCGGTCTCGCGCCGAACGCCAGCTTTTTGATCGGTGCCCGCATTTTCCAGGGGCTCATGGCGGCGCTGCTATTCCCTCAGGTCTACGCCTCCATTCGCGTCACGTTCAGCGGATCCGACGGCCGCAGAGCCTTTGGCTTGCTGGGCATGACCCTGGGGCTTGCCGCCATTGCAGGCCAGGTGCTCGGTGGCTGGCTTGTGCACGCCAACCTGCTGGATCTGGGCTGGCGCACGATTTTTCTTATCAATATTCCGATCGGTCTGTTTGCCATGGCTGCGGCCGTCCTGATTCCCGAATCACGCGCAGCGCATCATGCCCCACTGGATATTACAGGCGTCATACTGGTAAGCACAGCCCTGGTTCTGCTGCTGGTGCCGATACTGGAAGCGCCAGGCCGCGGTTGGCCCGCCTGGGCCCTGTTTTCATTGCTCGCCTCGGGAGTGCTGCTATGGGCGTTCTACCTGCACCAGGAACACAAGCGAATTTCAAATCGACAGCCGCTGGTCGATATGAGCCTGGTCGGGCAGCGCCGCTTCTTCCTGGGCGGGCTGCTGGTTTTGCTTATCTACTCCACGGCCAGCTCTTTTTTTCTCTGCTTCGCCCTGCTGGTGCAATCCGGCTTCGGTCTTGACCCTTTCCACGCAGGCAGCTTGTTCGCTCCTTGCAGCATCGGCTTCATGCTCGCCTCCCTCGTTGCGCCAAGGTTGGTCGCACGATGGGGCATGCCGGCCATCGCCGCCGGCGCCCTGGTCTATGCCATATCGATCGGCCTGCTGATTGCCCAGGTACGCCTCGCCGGGCCGGCGCTGGAACCTTCACACATGATTCCGCTACTGGTTGTGCTGGGCGCGGGCCAGGGTTTCATCATGACGCCATTGCTGAATCTGGTTCTGGGGTTTGTCAGGGAATCGCAGGCAGGCATGGCCGCGGGCGTGATCTCGACGCTGCAGCAAGTCGGCGCGGCAATCGGCGTCGCAGTGGTCGCGATGCGTTTCAATGGTTCACTCACTGCCGACCAGATCGATTTATCTACGGCAAGCCGATACGCCAGCGCCTTTACCGCGGGCATGCTGTACAACCTGGTTGCGGCGCTACTGGTCTTTCTGCTGCTGTTGCTGCTATTGCGTACGACAGCAAGCGACAACAATGCGCTCGCGGCTGCCGCCGCGGACTAACCCGCATCCCAGTCATGCGGCTCCCTGTTCCCAGCGTCGGTCCGGATCCCGTCAAGCTCGGAAAAGTACCGTCCCGGGGACGTGCCAACGGCCTTCTTGAACATGGTAATGAAGGCCGTTACCGAATCGTAGCCAAGCCAATCCGCAACCTGTTGCACGCGTTGACCTGCCGCCAGCTGGCGCATAGCGATAATCAGTTGAAATTGCTGGCGCCAACGGCCGAAGGTCATGCCGGTTTCCTGCCGGACAAGTCGCGCCAGCGAACGCTCGCTCATGGCAACTTCGCGTCCCCACTCGCCCAACGTGCGGCGCTCGCCAGGATTGTCTGACAGCATCTTCGCGATCAGGCTAATGCGCGGCTCGCTGGAGATATGCAGATGCAATTGCTCCTGCGGCATGCAAGCCAGCTCTTCCAGCAACACCACGGCTTTTCTTCCGGTCGGACTGTCGGCGGCATAATCCACGGGCTGGCTCGTCATGAACAGGATCAGTTCGCGCACCAGCGATGAAATCGCCAGCGTACAGCATTGTTCTGGCATGGGCGCCACACCTGGTTGCAGGAACAGATAGCAGATTCTCGCATTGGCCGTTGCCCGCACGCTGTGGGGCACCTGGCCCGGAATCCATACCGCATAGCACGGCGGCACCATCCACATGGAATTGGGCGTCTCGCAAGTCACCCCGCCTTTTATGGCGAACACCAGTTGTCCGCGCCGATGCCGGTGAACCGGCACCTCGCTCTTATGCTCGGAAACCTTCACGTGCATGCCAACCACCGGCGCTCGAAACCGGCCTTCGTCAAAGCGTTTCAGAATGGGAGCCAGCACGTCAGGCATGATTGTCAGTATTTAGCGATTTTTTGTCATTTTATCTAAATTATTTTATTTGCCCACGCGATAGACTGTCAATTCCTATGAAATTGGATTCAGGACTCTGCGAATGACCTCCCCCCTTCCTTCCCGGGCGCCCCGCCACATTGCGCCCGTCATCATGTTGCTCGGCTTGTTGTTGGTCGCGGCCAACTTGCGGGCGCCAATCACTAGCGTGGCGCCCATACTGGCATCGCTGCAAACCGCTTTCCAGCTATCGCCCACCCAGGCAGGCATGCTGACAACGCTGCCGCTGCTGGCTTTCGGCACAATATCGCCATTTGCCTCAAGACTCGTGCGCAAATATGGTCTGGAATACACCGTGTTCGGCGCGTTGCTGCTGCTGGCGCTGGCGATCGCGCTGCGCGCCGCCGGCTCCGTCACGCTCCTTTATCTTGGCACACTCCTTGCCGGCGTCGGCATCGCGGTTGGCAATGTTTTGCTGCCAAGCCTGGTAAAACGTGATTTCCCCGGCAATGTGCCGACAGTTACCGGCCTGTGCGCCGTCGCCATGGGCGCGGCCGCGGCGCTGACCTCGGCACTGGCGGTTCCCGCCGGCTCCGCCTTCGGTTGGCAATCCGCGCTGGCCATGACCATTGTGCTTCCCGTGGCGGCCGCCCTGCTTTGGTCCGGTCAACTGAGCCGGAATAGCCGGCTTGCGCACCGGACGGCCGCGCCCGACAGACAGCGCGACAATGTCTGGCGATCGGCATTGGCGTGGCAAGTCACGTTGTTCATGGGGCTGAACTCTTTGCTTTACTACGCGCTGGTCGGCTGGCTGCCTTCCATTCTCACCGACGCCGGGTTCTCGCCTGCCGCCGCGGGCTCCATGCACGGCATCATGCAACTGGCCAGCGCACTACCCGGATTGCTGCTGGGCCCGGTAATTCATCGCATGCAAGATCAGCGGCTGCTCGCCGCCGGCATGGGTATGCTGATGGGCACTGCACTCGCCGGCTTCAGCTACGTACCTGGCTGGGCCTCGCTCTGGGCCTTCGCCTTCGGCCTGGGCTCGGGGGGCGGATTGCTGCTGGCGCTGATTTTCATGGGTTTGCGCGCCGGCAGCGTACACCAGGCTGCCTCGCTTTCCGGCATGGCGCAATGCGTCGGCTACCTGCTCGCCGCCGGCGGCCCGACGCTGGCGGGCAAGCTGCATGATATTACCAACAGCTGGCATGCCCCATTGGTCTCGGGTATTGCGCTTGCCATCGCGATGGCTTTTTTCGGCAGCCTGGCCGGCCGCTCAAGGACAATCTCGACCATGGCGCCTGAAGCGATCGCAAAACCGCGCGCTTCAAAGCAGGGCGGCCCGGATTGCGCGACCGCGCCGGAAAACCGATGACGCGGCGCTGCGCCTAGACGCCGGTTAAACGGTCTACCATGATATGCATATTCTCATTTTTTTATAGTACATTGCATACAAGCTGCAATACAATCAGGCAAGAAAAGCCGGCTTGCCGGATGGTTAAATCATCACTTCCCAGTCCGATTACCTGAGCCTGGCTTTTCTTCCTCCCTGACCGGACCAGTTCCGGACCGCGCCCCTCATCCCCTAAGACGATCATCATGCGGCGACGCCGCGACGGAATCGCGCCGCATGTTTTCGTCGAAAGCGACGGTAGTACCAGCCGGAATTAATTTATGATAATATTCAGTTGTTTGTAAGATTTGGGTGTGGAACTTTTCCCCACCCTCCCCTATGGATAAACCTCCCTCGATGTGGGCGTCTTGTTTCGCAAGGCGCCCTGACACGATCCTCGGCCTTGCGCCAACCCGCCCCTGCCGGCCCCGCCCGGTATCCCTGACCGCATTCCTGCCGGACCGGCCGCGCCGTCATTGCGTCTTTCCCTTTGCTTTTTCCCCTTGCCTTCCCTTACCTCTAGGACTCGATAATGATATTTGACTGGATGGCCGACCCCACCGCGTGGCTCGGTCTTGCAACCTTGGTTGTGCTCGAAATCGTACTGGGGATCGACAACCTGGTATTTATCGCGATTCTGGCCGACAAGCTGCCGGAACAGCAGCGTAACAAGGCCCGCTTGGTCGGCCTGACCCTGGCGCTGGTCATGCGACTGGGCCTGCTGGCCAGCATCGCCTGGGTCGTCACCCTGACCGCCCCGCTTTTTACCGTCCTGGGCGCGCAAATTTCCGGCAGGGATCTGATCCTGATACTGGGTGGCATGTTCTTGCTGTTCAAAGGCACCATGGAATTGCATGAACGCGTGGAAGGCCGGGGCCACGGCGATGCAGGAGAAAAAGTCCAGCACGCCGTGTTCTGGCAGGTCATTCTGCAGATCGTGGTGCTTGACGCGGTCTTCTCGCTGGACTCGGTCATCACCGCCGTGGGCATGGTCCAGGAATTGAGCATCATGATGATCGCCGTGGTTGTCGCAATGGCAGTCATGATGCTGGCCAGCCGCCCCCTGATGGCCTTTGTCGGCCGCCACCCAACCGTGGTGATTCTGTGCCTGGGCCTGTTGCTGATGATTGGTTTCAGCCTGGTTGCCGAAGGCCTGGGCTACGATGTGCCCAAGGGCTATCTGTATGCCGCCATTGGTTTTTCCATCTTGATCGAACTGTTCAACCAGCTATCGCAGCGCAATCGCATGCGCCGGACCCACGCGCTGGGACGCCGGCAGCGCACGGCGCAGACTGTACTGAAACTGCTGCGTGCGGGTAGGCACGGCGATGCCGCCGAAAGCGAGCCGGAAGACGTCTCCATCCTGATAGAAGGCCTGGGCGACGAACCGGCCTTCGCCCCCGAGGAAAGCAATATGATCGAGCGCGTACTGGCCATTGGCGCAAGGGATGTACGCTCCTTGATGGTGCCAAGGGGCAAGGTGGTATGGGTCGATGTGCGCGACACGTCGCGAGTGGTGGCCACCAAGTTCGCCTCGGGGCATGCCCGCCTGCCCCTGTGCGATGGCGACGCGGCCAATGTCATAGGTGTGCTGCATTTCAAGGATTTCCTCTCGCGCCTATCTGTGCCCGGGGCGCCGGATCTCGTGGAACTGGCACGCAAACCCCATTATGTCATCGAGACCATGCCCGCGCTGAAAGTGCTTGATGCCCTCAGGCGCTCTCGCGAGCACTTGCTCATCGTCGTCGACGAACGCGGCGTCTGCCAAGGCCTGCTCACCCCCATGGATTTGCTCACCGCAATCGGCGGCGAACTGCCGGAGCATACCGATGCGCCATCAAAGGCTGTCAGCTTACCGGACGGCGCCTGGCTGCTGGACCCTGGAATGCGCATTGAAGACGTGAGCCGGATCCTGGCGCAGCCAGACTTGCTGCACCACCCTGTCGACGCTACGCTCAACGGCTGCTTGCTGCGGATCGCGGGCCACATCCCCGAGGCTGGAGAAACCATCGCATGGTCGGACTGGTTGTTTGAAGTGGTTCGCCGCGATGGCCATCGGTTGGGGCAGGTTCGAGCCAGCCGCGCCCAGCCGGCGCGGCAATAGCGCATTGCTCCGGCGGCTGATCATGTGTACGGACGGTTGGCCGCCTGATGGCGGAAGCAAAATATTTCAAATTGATTTCAGGTCATGACATTGGCGAGAATCCCATCGCTGTTTGCACTATGATGCCTGCAGTGCATGACCGTTTGAACCGATTTTTCTCCACGTATGACAAGTTCGATAGAAGCCCTGAACCAGACCCTCTTTCTTTTACTCAACGCCGCGGCGGGCACCCCGGCCTACTGGCTGAGCCTGGGTGCGTTTCTCGCCAACGACCTGATTCTCCTGCTCCCCCTATTGCTGATCATGCTCTGGGCCAGGGGCGAGCGACAAACCAAAGACACGGCGCTGCTGGCGGTTTTCGTCGCGCTGACCGGCCTGCTGATTTCCTATGTCATCGGCCAGCTATGGTATTATCCGCGGCCTTTCGTCGCCGGCATCGGCCATACTTGGATCCCCCATGCCCCCAACTATTCTTTTCCGAGCGATCACTTCACACTGATTGCCTGCGTTGCCGTCACCCTGCTATTGCGCGGATTGAAGGTCATCGGCGTGCTGACCCTGGCTGGCGGCCTGTGCGTTGCCTGGGCCAGAATCTATATGGGCGTGCATTATCCGCTGGACATGCTGGGCGCGGCGCTCAACGCGCTCTTTAGCTATGCCCTGTGTTCGCAATTGTGGCGAAGTATTGGCGCGCCGATCACAAGCGTGTTTGAGGCAATCCATCAAAAGCTGTTCGCAGGTTTCATTCGGCGCGGCATCATGCGCTAGGCAAAGCGCGCCGCACCGATGTAAGCAAATTTGACTTAATGCCTGATAAAGTAAATTGTCCTTTATTTACAAAGGGCTAGCTCGCCCACCCCATCACAGGCACTACAATGGTCGGCATCTGCAAACCCCGGAGCCTGTGTTGTGAAAGCCCCAAAATCCAGATTCGGACTCACTCATGAAGAATCGGAAGAATTGCTGTTTGTCGCCTGGATCGCCCTCGTCATGGCAATTGTGATTGAATTGGCGTAAGCCGCAAGCGCAGGCCAGTGCCTGAAAAATTTGTATACTGTCCGCATACTATTTTATTTCAGCGCAATCTCCACCGCCGCCAGGCATAAGGGCACAATCTTGAAAATTCCGGACTCTCCGTTTACCGTCACCGACTGGAGCGGTATTCCCACCACCGAACATCCGGGCGAACAAGGCAAGGCGCTATGGAAGACCGTCAATATCGGAGACCTGCGCGTGCGCCAGGTCGAGTACAGCGCAGGCTACCTTGCCGACCATTGGTGTGACCGGGGCCATATCCTTTATGTACTGGAGGGAGAACTGGTTTCGGAACTCAAGGATGGGCGCAAGTTTGTCATGACGCCGGGCATGAGCTATCAGGTTTCCGATTTTGGCGATGCCGCCCACCGCTCGTATACGCGCACTGGCGTCAAACTGTTCATCGTCGACTGAAGCCGATTCGCGCTACTGTCTTGCGTCCCGGCCGCAACGCTCGCCCTGCCTTGCTGCCGGCATTGCCATGGTGTATTCACAACAACGCCAGCAAACTGCGAACACGCCAGGTGCCACGAAACCATCACGCAATATGACGCAGCCAATCACGGTGTGATTAGCGTGATTCTCTGGATAGTGAATCCAGATTCCGTGCATTGATCTTTCCAATACCGGGACCTAGAATGAATTTCTCGAATTCGATCACAGGAGAAATTCATGGCAGATCATGCAATCAAAGGAAAAACCGTACTTATCGCCGGCGGCGCCAAGAACCTTGGCGGTCTGATCGCCCGGGACCTTGCCCAGCAAGGCGCCAAGGCGATCGCCATTCATTACAACAGCGAAAACAGTAAATCCGATGCCGACGAAACCGTTGCCGCGATAAAGGCGCTCGGCGCGAACGCGGTCGCGTTGCAGGCGGACCTGACCACAGCCGGCGCAATGGAAAAACTCTTTACCGATGCCGTGGCCGCTGTCGGCAAGCCCGACATCGCCATCAACACCGTGGGCAAGGTACTCAAGAAACCCTTCACGGAAATCACCGAAGCCGAATACGACGAAATGAGTGCAGTCAACGCCAAGAGCGCGTTCTTCTTTCTCAAGGAAGCGGGCAAGCACGTCAACGACAATGGCAAAATTTGTACGCTTGTCACCTCGCTGCTGGGCGCGTTCACGCCGTTCTATGCCGCTTATGCCGGCACCAAAGCGCCGGTCGAACACTATACCCGCGCGGCGGCCAAGGAGTTTGGCGAACGCGGCATCTCGGTGACCGCGGTCGGGCCGGGTCCCATGGATACGCCGTTCTTCTATCCCGCCGAGGGCGAGGATGCGGTTCAATACCACAAGACCGCCGCGGCGTTGTCGCCGTTCAGCAAAACCGGCCTGACCGATATCGAAGATGTGGTCCCGTTTATTCGCCATCTCGTGAGCGACGGCTGGTGGATTACCGGACAGACGATCCTGATCAACGGCGGCTACACGACAAAATAGACAAAACCGGTCGCCCGCGGCCATGGTAGGCGGCGACCTGCCCTCTCCCCCTGAAACAGCAAGCAGGAGGTACTCGATGCATGTACTGCTGGTCATTATTGCGGGTCTGCTGCTATGTGGCGTCTTTCTACTGTTCGGCTGGCTATGGGGAGCCAGTGCGGCCGGCATGGCGCTGGCCGGCAAAGGGTTCATCCCCGCCTGGCTCCTGATCTGTGTCATCAATTTATGGGTCGGGGTCAATCACGCCGGATATGGCCTGCGCGACGAGCTGCCTATTCTATTGCTGGTATTTGCAGTACCAACGATCGTCGCCCTCCTTGCTATCTGGCGCTTATCCCAGGCATGAACAGAAGCCACGACCGGGTGCCCCTGGCGCGCAACGGCGCGCTGCCGGAAGCCGCAGGGTACGCTCGTGCCGCACCCGTCGGTGCGCGGCGCATGCTCGACTACTGGCGCAAATCCGAAGCCAATTGGTTCTGCAAGGATCCGGCCTTTGACAACGCGTTCCGCGATGCCTTCCTCGCATTGCATCTGTCGGCGGCGCAACGAGCGCTGGATGCCTGGGTGGAGCATCCGCAAGGTGCGCTAGCCTTACTGCTTCTGCTGGACCAATTCCCCCGCAATGCATTTCGCGGCACGCCGCAAATGTACGCGACCGACACGCTGGCCCGCCATTACGCCCGCCTGGTCCTGGACGCCGGCCATCGGGCACGGATCCCGGGTGATCTGAAACTATTCCTTTGCCTGCCTTTTGCCCATGCCGAGAATCTGGACGATCAAGACACCTCCGTCAGTCTTAACCGGGAACTGGGCGAGCCCTGGCTGACCCATGCAATGGGCCACCGGGATATTATCCGGCGTTTTGGTCGCTTCCCGCATCGCAACGCCATCTTGGGTCGCATCGATACCCAGGAAGAAAAAACCTTTCTGGCCCAAGGTGGTTTCGCCGGCTGAGCCGGATCGCACTGAGCCGCACGTTCGCGCCATCCCCCCCGGCGTCGCGGATTCGGGGCATATGACGGGAGTCCCATCGACCGTACTAATAATTACCGGTCAAACCATTACAATAGAGCGCGTTGAAGCTCCTGAACACCGACCCCGTCGCAAGCCGCTGCCGTCGCTTCCCCTATTTCTCCCCTTGAAGGTGCATTCCGAATGAAAACGTCGCAAGACAGTCCGCTCCGGCAAATCCCCACCGGCATCTGGGTCCTGGGTCTGGTCAGTATGCTGATGGACATTTCGTCAGAAATGATCCACAGCCTATTGCCCCTGTTCATGGTCACAACCCTGGGTACCAGCGTGCTGGTGGTCGGCATCATCGAAGGCATGGCCGAGGCCACCGCGCTGATCGTTAAAATATTTTCCGGGGCGCTTAGCGATTACCTTGGCAAACGCAAGGGTCTGGCTGTCCTGGGATACGCGATGGGCGCAATCTCCAAACCCTTTTTCGCCATGGCGGGATCGGCAGGCCCGATTCTGACGGCGCGGCTGGTCGACCGGGTCGGCAAAGGCATTCGCGGCGCCCCGCGCGATGCCCTGGTCGCGGACCTGGCGCCGGAAAAAATCCGCGGCGCCGCCTTTGGCTTGCGCCAATCGCTGGATACCATTGGCGCCTTTTCGGGCCCGCTGCTGGCGGTCGGGCTGATGGTGCTGCTGGCAAACGATTTCCGGTCGGTTTTCTGGCTCGCGGTCATCCCCGCCGTGCTTGCCGTACTGCTCCTGTGTTTTGGGCTGAAAGAACCCGCGCATGCGGAGAAACCCAAAAGAACCAATCCGATCAAGCGGGAAAATCTCAAGCGCTTGAGCCGGCAGTACTGGTGGGTGGTCGGCATCGGTGCTGTTTTCACTCTGGCGCGCTTCAGCGAAGCCTTTCTGGTCTTGCGCGCCGAACAGGGAGGCATGGCGGTTGCGCTGGTGCCCCTGGTGATGGTCGCCATGAATCTGGTTTATTCGCTCTCGGCTTATCCGATGGGGCGGCTTTCCGACAGCATGGACCATAAGAAAATGCTGGCGCTGGGACTGGGAGTATTGATTGCCGCCGACCTGGTGCTGGCCAGCAGCAGCCATTGGGTGGTCGTGCTGGTTGGTGTCGGGCTGTGGGGCCTGCATATGGGCATGACGCAGGGCTTGCTGGCCACCATGATCGCCGATACCGCGCCGGCGGACTTGCGAGGCACCGCGTATGGTTTCTTCAATCTGGTCAGCGGCATCGCCATGCTGCTGGCAAGCATCATCGCCGGCCTGCTGTGGGACGTATACGGCGCCGAAGTAACCTTCTATATCGGCGCCGTCTTTTCGCTTATCGCCTTCCTGGGACTGCTCAAGCGGATGGTGCCGGCCCGGTAGGCCGACACGGCATGCGTCTCGCCGCGGGCGCCCGGCCCGCGGCGGGGGCTCGATCAGCCGATACGGTTGACGCCCATTAACGCTTGCCAGTACCCATCGACTGCCTGAACACCAGCGCCAGACCGGCCAGGATAGCCAGCATGCCGCCGATCGCGGCCGGCGACATGGCATTGCCCAGCACAAGATAGTCCAGCATCACGGTCACCACCGGCACCAGGTAGAACAGACTGGTCACATTGACCAGATTGCCGCTGCGAATCAGGCGGTAAAGCAAAAGTTGCGCCGCGACCGAAATCACCAGCCCCAGCCATAGCAACGGGACGAGAAAACCCACGCTCCATTCGAACGCCAGCGGTTGAAAAGGCAGGAAACCCGCGCATAGCAACAACGTGAGCATATACTGCAACGTCATCGTCTCGGCCGGCGGCTGCTTGATCTGTTTTTGCAGCATGGCGCCAAATGTCATGCAAAGCAAGGCCGCCAGGGCAAAGAGCATGCCCAGGCTCGAGAATCTCGCCTGCACCAGACTTTGATAGACAACCAGCGCCAGGCCGGCCAGCGCCAGGAATAACCCCGCCAACCGGGTCGGCGAGAAACGCCGTTCCGTGAGCAGCAAGGTCAGGATCGGCTGCGTCCCGAGTAGCGTGGCGATCAATCCCGGCGTAATGCCATATGCCATTGCCTGGAAGTAGCAAACGGTGTAGCCGCCGATCAGCAGCAACCCGGTCAACGCAATCGGCCCGCGCGTGCCCGCCGCGGGCAGCCAGCGCCTGCCCGGCAGCCCGATCAGCAGCAGCGCCGCCAAGGCGATGGAGAAACGTAAAATGAGAAACGCGAAGACCGAACCATGGTCCAGCCCCCAACGGGTGAAAATAGCCGCGCTGCCCCATAGCAGCACGAAAAGAGACATGGAGGCGAACGTCGTCCATGCGGAAGTTTTAAAATTCATAACCTACTCTTCTGTCAAATTGCGAACAGGCCCCGCTGCCATTGCATCGCAATGGCGGAAATCAGTGAAAAGACAGGGCCGTGAATACGGGCTGGATCAGCCCAGTGCGACAACGTGTGGATGGACCACCGCTGCCACGACAACGCCTGATGGCGGCGCGACGACAGTAGAGAAGGGAGGAGGAGTCGCTGTACGCACGCCATCGGCCGCAAGGCATGCGGCTGGGACAACAGAAGAGACGTGCGTCAACGAATTCATGAAGGAAGATTCAATCAAAATTGAAATAATAAGACGCGAGTATAGCATGGCGGACCGCCTTGGCAATAGCAGCGGCGATCTGGTTGGAAATCGGCAACACGCTTGCCGCGACGACCTGCCTGCCGAATTGCTAAGGTAGCGCTTGGCTTTCGGCATGCCCTGAGGCGCCAATTGTCGGCAGAACGACAACCAGGCCGCTTGAGGCTGCTTATAATCGAAATGGAACAAACAAGCCCAATACGACAATCACTAGCGATAGCCAGCATGAATACAATCCAGACAAGAATCACGAACAGTTTCGAGGCCCAGGGCTTGATGAAGACCCTGGGTGCGGTCCTGACTCGGGTCGAGGACGGGGAAGTGCATATTGCGCTGCCCTTCTCCGGGCACCTGTCGCAGCAACACGGCTACCTGCACGCCGGCGCCGTCGCCAGCATCGTTGACAGCGCATGCGGCTATGCCGCGCTGACCAAGGCCCCCGACGACCACGAAGTGGTCACCGCGGAATTCAAGATCAATCTGCTACGTCCGGCGCTCGGCACCGGCTTTGTCGCGATCGGCAAGGTGCAGAACGCAGGCAGGCTCCTGACCGTCTGCAACGGCGAGGTACGCATCCTGGACGAGAACAATGCGCCCGGCAAAGTCATCGCGCTGATGCAGGCAACAATTGTGAACGTGCAGCGCACGATCCAGGCAACCTGACCCATGACCGTCGAACCCATTCAAATTCCCGCGCCAGACGGATACATGCTGCACGGCTTTGCCCGTACGCAGCCCGGCTCGCGCACGCCCGAACGTCCGGTTGTCATTATCAATAACGCCACCGCCGTGAAATGCCAGTACTATGATCGCTTTGCCGATGCGCTGTTTGCGCAGGGTAGCGATGTGCTGACCTACGACTATCGCGGCATCGGCATATCGCGATACGGATCGCTGCGGTCGCTGTCGGCCGGATGGCTGCATTGGGGCCAATGCGATTTCGAAGCCATGTTGCAATATGCTAATCGCCATTTCCCTGGGCAACCCATTCATGTTGTTGGCCACTCGGTGGGCGGTGTCCTGATCGGCATGGCGCCCTCCTCGCCGCTGATCGCCCGCATATTCACCATGGGCGCGCAATACGCCTATTGGCCGGATTATGCGCAAGCGTCGCGAATGCGAATGCGATTGCAATGGCACTGGCTCATGCCCACCCTGGCCAGGCTCATGGGCTATGTGCCGGCCAAGCGCCTGGGCTGGATGGAAGATACACCCAAGGGTGTCGCCCTGGATTGGTCAGGCATGGGCCCGCGGATCGAACAATCGATACGCCAGCGCGGACCGGGCACGCATGCGGATCCCGCGCGCCTGCTGGCCGGCTTCTCCGTGGTACGCGCACCGATACTGGCGGTCAGCGCCGAAGACGATCCCTTCGGCACCACCGCGGCGATCCATCGCCTGCTTGACTATTACACGGGCTGCGAGCGCCAGCATTTGCGCCTGGCGCCCGAGCAGGTGGACGAAAACGGGATCGGACACTTTGCCTTTTTCCATTCGCGGTTCAAGGATTCGCTTTGGCCGATTGCATTCAAGTGGCTATTGCAACCACGCGTCCCCATCCAGGCGCCTGGGGCGCTGAGCCGGTTTGGCGACGGCCAGGCAAGCGGATGCAAAGACGCAAACAGGCCGCAGCACGGCGCGAAAACCGCTGCGCCAACAATTTAGCGGAGCTAAATCGACCCGCAGAGAATATCGTTTGTCATAGGAATGTGGGATCGTTAAGCTTTGGCTATGACAACCGATACGCGCTGCACCCAACCCAATCCACCATACCGCCCCGCGGCGCAAGGCGCGCCCGCCAGCGGCGGCATCCTGCCGCTGGCCTGTCTCGCCGCCTTCATGGCATCGCTCGATGTCACGATCGTTAATGTGGCCCTGCCCTCCATCCAGGGCGGACTGGGCGGTACGATGGCTTCGCTGCAATGGATCGGCGCCGGCTATACGCTGATTTTCGGCTGCCTGTTGCTAGCCTGCGGCACGCTTTGCGACAAGTATGGCGCCCAGCGCATTTTTTTTGCCGGCGTCCTGTTATTCAGCGCCAGTTCGCTGGCCTGCGGGCTGGCCACCGGGCCCTGGTTCCTGAATATCGCCCGCCTGTTCCAAGGGACGGGCGCGGCCATGATCGTTCCCGCCACGCTGGCCATGTTGCGACAAACCTATACCGACAGTCATGCGCGCAGCCGGGCCATTGCCTTTTATGCTGCCAGTGGCGGCATTGCGCAAGTTGCCGGCCCAGTCCTTGGCGGCGTGCTGGTATCAACACTTGGCTGGCGCTGGATTTTCTTCATCAATGTACCGCTTGGCCTGGCCATTCTTTTTGCCTTGTCGCGAACACCGTTTTCCAGGATCGTCGCCAGTCGGCCGCTTGACCTGCCTGGTCAACTCATTGCCATTGCATGGCTCACGCTGCTTGCCGCCTCGCTGATCGAAGGCGGCAACAAAGGCTGGCTTTCACCGATCGTACTGGCAGTCCTTACCGCATCGTGCCTCGCGTTGGCTGCCCTGGTTGCATTTGAAAGGCGCGCCCCTTTCCCCATGTTCCCGCTGCATGCGTTGAAAAAAGGCCAGACCAAATCGATTCTCGCCATTGCGGCCATTCTCGGATTTTCATACTTCGGCCTGTTTTTTCTCTTGGCGATTTTTTTCCAGGAGGCGCAAGGCGCAAGCCCTGTTATGACTGGCCTCGCCTTTCTTCCCATGACAATCGGCGTGACCGTATCGAATCTGATCATCGGACCACGGCTGCGCGGCATCGGCAGTCATTCGCTCATGCTTATCGGACAAATACTTTGCGCGATTGGGTACCTGGCCTTCGCCGGCATTGGCCCCGGTTCGAGCTATCTTCACATCGGTGCGCTGTTCGCGATGATCGGCCTTGGCGGCGGCCTGATCGTCCCGGCAATGACATCCGCCATGCTCGAGGCAGTCCCGCCCGAACAGGGCGGCATCGCTTCGGGTCTGATTAATGCCGCGCGGCAAATGGGAAGCGTCATCGGCATCGCGCTGTTCGGATCGCTGACGGCACAATCCGGACTGGTATCCGGCCTGCGCCAGTCCCTGGGGTTGGCCGCCGTGCTGATGCTGGTCGGCGCCGTCCTGGCGTTGCCGGGCAGCAAGACAGCAGAGGGAAAGGCGCAGGGCTTGGACAAGGGGACAGAAATATGAAATTTCAGGCACGGCCCGCCACGGTCGGCGATGCCAGGCTCATCTCGGCCCTCGGAAAAACAACATTCGAGCAAACCTTTGGCTATCTGTTCCAGCATTACCCCGGCGACCTGGCCCATTACTTGGCAACGACTTTTGACACGGAGAAAATACGGCGCAGCCTGGCCAGGGAACAAAACGCCTATTGGCTGGCATTGCTGGACGGCGCCGCCGTCGGCTACGCCAAGCTCAAGGCCCCCTCCGAATCCCCGTTGTGCCCCGCTTCCGATGCCGCCCAGCTTCAGAAAATCTACGTACTCAGGCCACACCTTTCGCAAGGCATCGGCGCGTTGCTACTGAATGCCGCCGTGCAAAATGCCCGCGCCAGGGATATAAGGACATTGTGGCTTGCCGTACTATCCGAAAACTCGCAAGCAATCAGCTTTTACCGAAGACACGAATTTGAGGCCATTGGGAAAACCACTTTCGCCATTGGAGCGCAGACATTCAACTTTGATATTCTTGAAACGGCATTGCGCTAGCCTCTTGTTTCAGGCACCTTCATTGCGGCAATATTGTCACTCGCAATGCCGGCCGCCTCCTGCTTCAGCCAATCGATAAAGCGGCGCAAGGGAGCCCGCTCCATGGCCTCGGGGATGGCAACGGCATAATAAGCAAACGCTGTCGGCCACGGATAATCCAGGGCCAATGCCAGACGACCGGAGGCAATTTCCGCCTCGGCATAGATATCCCTGACCAGGGCAATCCCCTGCCCCGCCTCTGCCGCGCGAATCAGCAAATAGTCATCATCAAAGGCCGGACCGCGCTCTGCCCGGGAATCCTCGGCAATCCCCAGCGCCTTGCACCACAAGGGCCAATCCGCCCGATCTGAATCTTGCAGCAACGGGTATGTCAGGCAATCGGCCGGCTCCCGGATCGGCGCTCCCGCCGCCAGCAGCGCCGGACTGGCCACCGGCAGCAGCACCGGCGCCATCAGGAACTCGGCGGCCAATCCCGGATAATTGCCCAGCCCGTGACGTATCGCAATGTCCACATGATCGCTGCGCAGATCCACCAACCGGGCCGACGCCTCCACACGGATTTCTATCTCGGGATACTGGCGGCTGAACCTGCCCAGACGCGGCACCAACCACGCCGCCGCGAACGAAGGCACGGTGCTGATCGTCAAGCTCTGCCTGTCCTTTATGGCCTCCAGCAACGCCAGGCTGCTGCCTATCTGGTCGAAGGCCCGCTGCAAATCCGGATACACTTTCGCCCCGGTTGCCGTCAACTGCACGCCATAACGCGTACGGGTAAACAGCGCCACGCCGAAACGATCTTCAAGCAATCGAATCTGCTGGCTCACCGCCCCCGCCGTCACACCCATGGCCTGGGCGGCGCGCTTGATGCTGCCTGATCTTCCTGTCTCGGTAAAGGCACGCAATGCCAGCAACGGAAAAACCGGATTCATAATTTAGCCTATCTATATTCTATAAAAGAAATCATCGTTTTAATAATCAATAAATTCATAATAGCATATCGATATTAAATTTAGATAATCTAATTTATTGAATGACCGAACACCAGTCAATGGAACCACTTATGATCGACCTATATACCGACGCGTCGCCCAATGGCTTCAAGATAACCATCGCACTTGAAGAACTGGCTTTGCGCTATCAATTGCATCATGTGAGAATCGAGCGGGGCGAGAACCGGCAACCCGAGTTTCTCGCCATCAACCCCTATGGACGAATTCCCGCGATCATCGATCGCGATACCGGCATTACGCTGTTCGAATCCGCGGCCATTCTTCTTTATCTTGCGGACAAGACGAACCAGCTCCTACCCAGACAAGCCAAGGAGCGCTGGGAGGCCATCAAATGGCTTCAGTTTCACGCTTCGAGCATGGGGCCCACGCTCGGGCAGCGCGTCCATTTTGAAATCTTCGCCACCGACAAAATACCAACAGCGATCGAGCGCTACCGGGACCTGACCGAACGCACTTTTGCAACACTGGATACGCATCTGTCGCGGCGGACCTGGCTGGCCGGAGACGAGTACTCCATCGCCGACATCGCAACCTACGGCTGGACCCATATCGCCAACATATGCAATTTTTCCTTTGCCCGCCACCGGCACCTGAGTCGCTGGCACGAGCAGGTCGCCCAACGCCCCGCCGTGCAACGCGGCATCGCCATCCCCGCCCCCGCCACAGGCCCGTGAGCAGGCAACAACCGAATACGGAATCGACACATAATGCACACCCCCCTTTCCACGACAGCGCCTGGCAGCGTGAGCGGCGCCTCCTACGACGCCTTTGCCGCGCACCCGGGATATCGACGCATGTTTGCGCCCGGCGAACTGACCCTGGGCATATTCCTGCCGCTGCGTTTTTTCCAAGGCAATATGCAGGTACTGGAAGGCCAGGCTGACCTGGTCGCCCAAATCGATCGGCACGGCTTTGCCGCCGTGTGGGTCAGAGATGTTCCCTTGCTTGACCCAAATTTCGGCGATGCCGGGCAAATCTTCGACCCCTTTACCTACCTTTCCTATCTGGCGGGGAAAACCACCCGCATCGCACTTGCTTCGGGCAGCGTCATTTTTTCCCTCAGGCATCCCATTGATCTGGCGAAAATGGCGACAACCGTCGACCATCTCTCGGGTGGGCGTCTCGTTTTGGGTATCGCCACCGGCGACCGGCCCATCGAATTCCCGGCTTACGGCATTGATTTCGATAGCAGGGGACAACGTTTCGCGGAGACCGTCGCCTGGTTCCGTCACCTGACCGAAAGGAAACACCCGTCGCTCTCGTCCACGCTGGGCACACTGCAGAATGCCGACTTCCTGCCCAAGGCGGCGGTCGGTCGCATTCCCCTGATTATCACGGGAGCAAGCCAGCAAAACCTGTCGTGGATCGCGGAAAATGCGGATGGCTGGCTCACCTATCCACAAGCCACGCATACACCTGCCGGGCCACGGAAGCTGGCGAACAGGATCCGCGAATGGCGCCATCAGATTGCCGACGGTGGCTTTCGACCACACATGACGAATGACTGGCTGGATCTGGACGCGGACCCCGATTTTCCCCGGACTCCGCAACATGGCGGCTTCATCCTGAAAACAGGTCGCAAGGGTCTTATCGCCTTGCTCGAAGAATGGCGCGATGCCGGCGTCAATCATGCGGCGCTTGGCATCCAGTTCAGCCAGCGGCCGGCGGCAGAAGTCATTCACGAACTGGCGCAGGAGGTCCTGCCGCTATTTCCATCCCATGCCGGTCCCGAACCACTGGCTACGCGGTGGTGAATCCCGCGCCACGGCGCCCTCCGCTTGCGCGCAAACGCCCGGAGATAGTCGCAGTCGCGGCAGTTCATTTCACCGCCGAATTGCCGCCATCAGCGAACAATGCCGAGCCCGCGACAAAGCTTGCCATGGGACTCGCGAGAAACAAGGCCGCCCTGGCGATTTCCTCCGGCCGGGCAATGCGTTTCATCGCGTGCAGGCCCGCGGCCCACTGTTTTTGCTCGCTACCGCCCATCATGGGCGTATCGACCCCGCCTGGCAGCAACGCGTTCGCCCGAATCCCTCTGCTTGCATAATCGGCGGTGATCCCCTTGACCAGTCCCATCAGCCCCGCCTTGGACGCCGAGTAGGCCGCCATTCCCGGCAAGCTCACGCTGGTGCCGACAAAGCTCGAGGTGAAAATGATCGACCCGCCATTGCGCTCCAGCATCGCGGGAATCTGGTAGCGCCCTCCCAGGAAAGCCGCTGTCAAATTCGTGGCAATCGTTTCCTGCCACTCGGCCAGCGCAATATCGGCTAGCGGTTTCATCGGGCCGCTGGTTCCCGCATTATTGAAAGCGATATCCAGACCGCCGAATGACATCGCCTCGGCAAGCATGGCTTCATGCGTTTGCGGCAGACTGGCATCGCCGGCGACCACGCGAACCTTGCCACCCTTCGCCGCAATGATATCCGCAACCGCCCGCAGTGCGCTTTCACTTCTGGCGTTCAACACGACCGACGCCCCCTCCGCGCTGAACAACAAGGCGGCGGCGCGGCCGACACCCGAAGATGCGCCGGTAATAATAGCGACTTTATTTTCCAACATGCTCATCATGAATCTCCTTGAATGGGAAACCCAATCCTAGAGAAAATCAAAACATGCATCTATCCGATAATTGCTGCCGAACCCGTCGCAACACGCAGGCCCTCCCCGCTTGCGGCGATACGCAGCTATGCAGCATTAGCGGGCAAAAAAATAGCCGGCTACAAAGAGCCAGCCTAATTACGATTGGTTATAATCGCAAATACCAAGGCAGATAATATACATATATGCGGTACATGACAAGTGTCAGCAGGCAACAATTTGCTTTATTGCAATTGACATAACCTTCATCTCATGCATTGCAAAGACAATGCGGACCGCCGCCCTAAGCCGTGCCGTCCGCTTCATCGGCGCCGCGTCCCAGCCTGGCATAGTTCAACGGAAGCACCGTTGTCGATTTCATTTTTTCCATGGCAAACGACGATGTCACATCGAAAATCTCGATATTGCGGGTCAGCTTCTGATAGACCTCGTCATACGTCGCAATGTCCGGCACGACAACCTTCAGGAGGTAATCGACCGTGCCGTTCATCCGATAAAAGTCGACAATCTCGGGAATCGCCTGCACGACAGCGCTGAATTTTTCGTACCATGCGCGCGTATGCTTGTTGGTCTTGATAAATACAAATACCGTGACGTCAAGATTAAGGGAATCAGGATTCAGCAGGGCCACCCTGCGCATAATATGGCCATTGGCTTCCAACTTCTGGATACGGCGCCAGCAAGGCGTCTGCGAAAGGTTGACTTGTTCGGCGATCTCGCTCACCGAAACAGTTGCGTCACGTTGCAATATATCCAGGATTTGCAGATCCACTTTATCCATGATGCCCCTCCTCGTTCATGTTACGCCAGTTGCTTGCGCGTCGAGGCCAGTCCTCGCTCCCGGACTGGTCGCTTGACATGCAGAAGCAGCAATAGCCCTGTGCCATTGCCGCCACCCGAGCCCCTCCTGCCAGAAGCGCGCCGCATCGCTTCATTTTGCGACGACCACTGAAAATGGAATTATATAGGCGTTTAACAAAATATAACCTGTTCTGGCTGCTATCAAACAAGCAAATATTGGAAAATTATTCCCCTTCAAGCCAGCATGCGCGCTGGCTTCCCTGCTGGAATCACGGGGATTTCGGCGAATGCGACTGCTGCATTGGCGTGCCTGGTCCATGGGTTCCCCAGCCGGCGGCCTTGCACATCGCATCGAAGTCCTCGACCAGATCGGCCAAGGTAATGCGTTGCAGCCTACCCACGAGCAGTGCTTCGGCTTCATGCAAGACATCATCAAGTGCGGCGTTGACGACCCGCTCGACCGCGCATGCGGGATTAGCGCTTTCATTGCCAATGGCAAAAAGCCTGGGGCCGCCAACCGACCGGTGAATATCCAGCAGCGTCACCGAATTCAGATCGCACACCAGCGTCCACCCGCCGCCATGGCCTTTCTCGGAGCGCACGTAGCCGGCCTCGCGCAAGCCGGCCATCGTGCGCCGCACGACCACTGGATTCGTATTGAGCATTGCGGCAATCTGCTCCGAAGTAAAAGGCTGCTCGTGCCGGGCCATATGCAAGAGCACATGGAGCATACGGGAGAGGCGGCTGTCGTTTCTCAAGGCATATCCTGTTCTGCGGCGTTGCCGGGAGCGGCCATACGCAACTTCACGAAACATTTTAAGTTGCATGAGCTGATTTTTCAAGCTATCATGTATCTTATAAAGTTACTTGAAATAAGAATAGCCCCGAGAACCAAAAGCAAGAAGTTGCCTGGCGCGCAACCCAAGCATTGCGTTCCGGCCGCCTCTTATCTTCATTCCGTCTCCGGCAATCCGCCGCTATCACAAGGAGCATATTTCATGGATTACGACGTCATTATCATTGGCGGCAGCTACGCAGGCCTGGCCGCGGGACTGCAGTTGGCTCGAGCGCGCCGGCGCATTCTCGTGCTTGACGGCGGCCAGAGACGCAATCGCTTTGCCGCGCACTCCCACGGTTTTCTGACGCAAGACGGCGCCCTGGCCGCGGATATCGCAGCCAAGGGACGTGAACAACTGCTCGCCTACCCAACCGTAACGTGGCGCGACGATCTGGCCGCCAGGGCGGAAAAAATGGCAGCCGGCTTTCGTATTCATACGCGCGACGCAGGTCAATATACCGCCACCCGTCTGGTGCTTGCCTCGGGCGTCACGGACCGGTTGCCGGACTTGCCCGGCCTGGCCGAGCGCTGGGGCAGCCGGATATTTCACTGCCCCTACTGCCATGGCTACGAACTGAATCGAGGACGTATCGGCCTTCTGGCAACCTCGCCGCTATCCATGCATCTGGCTATGATGCTGCCCGATTGGGGACCCACAACTGTGTTCCTGGACGGCTCCTTCGAGCCTGACGACAAGCAGGCAACACAACTGGAAGCCCGCGGCGCAACGCTGGAGCGTACGCCTGTGGCGCGCATAGAAGGCGAACTGGCAATGACGCTGAAAGATGGCCGTCGCATTGAACTGGATGGCCTGTTTGTCGCCTCGCAGGTGGAAATGCGCAACCCTGTCGCCACGGACCTGGGGTGTGATCTGGAGCAAGGCGTATTCGGCTGCGTCATCAAGGTCGACGCAATGAAAGCAACCAGCGTGCCGGGCGTGTATGCCTGCGGCGATGCCGCCAGGCCTGGCGGTTCGGTACCCCTGGCGGTGGCCGACGGGACGCTGGCTGGCGCCGTGGCCCACCAGTCATTGATATTCGGCACCCAGCGAAGGCTATGATCAACCCACAACGTCGCGTCTAACTGCCGTTCAATGCCCGCATCATTGCCGTGGCCAGGTGATTGTCCAGCGCGTTGGCTGCGCGCGCTTTGTCCCTCGCGACCGCCGCATCCAGGATATCGAGATGTTCCTTAAGCGCAGCGACGATCCGATCCGGCTCCAACCGGTTGCTGACCCTCATCAGGCGAATCCTGGCTGCGTTGACTTGATAGTCCCGCATGACGACTTCATTATCCAGGCTGGCGATCATCTCGTCATGCAGGCGCCAGTCAATGTCCACCGCCGCTTCCTGGATCTTTTTGCTGAACCCCTTGGTCAGCACGGCCTCAAGCACGGCTTGCGTCTCTTCCAATAATGCAAGCATATGCTTATGTTCCGCATGTTCGACATAATAGTTGATCGCATGCAACTCCAGAATCTTGCGGTAATTGAACGCATCCCGCAGTGCCTTGATCGTGCAATCGGCGATTTGAATACCTCGCTGCGGATAAACGCGCAGCAAACGCTCATGCTCCAGATGCATGATCGCCTCGCGCGCGGCTCCCACGGAAACGCCCGCCAATTCGGCAAACTCTCGTTGCGTGATGAATTGACCCGGTTCGAGGTCGCCGCGCATCAGTCGCTGCTTCAATTTTTCATAGGCATTCAATCGGCTCATAGCGCTGAATCATAGCATAGTTGACAAGCTAGCCATCATTAATCTATATTTAATCAATCATTGATTAATAACTAATATATTAGATGCAAGCCAATTACGAAAATCATCAAAACGTCGCGGCGATCCACATCTCACAGATCAGCGCTTACCCGCTAAGAGCCGCGGTTGCCCATGGCCCCGAGTCATCACTGGCCTCCATGCCGGTGCGGCAAGGCTGCCTGGTTCGCCTGGAAGATCGCGATGGCGCCCACGGTTGGGGGGAAATTTGGTGCAATTTTCCCCCACATGGCGCAGAATCACGCGCGCATTTGGTACGCGACGTCATCGCACCATGCCTGACGAAGCGGGCTTTCACCGACTGGCAGGATGTACGCCCCTGGCTGGAAAAGCAACTACTCAGGATGATGATCCATACTGGGGAAGCCGGCGCCTTTGCGCAATGCTTTGCCGGCATCGACATGGCCATGGCCGATCTATGCGCCCGTCGCGCGGGCCTGGGCATGGCGCATTTTCTAGGCGCCGCCTACCTGTCCCCGATCCGCGTTTACGCGAGCACGCCATCCAGCGGCCCCCTGGCCGCTCAATGCGAAGCAATAAAAGCAGCGGGCCATACCGCTATCAAATTGAAAATCGGATACGACCCGGCCAAGGATATCCTGGCGGTCAAGACTGCCAGAGCGGTCATGGGCTCGGAATTCTCGATCATGGTCGACGCCAATCAGGCTTGGGACAGCACGACCGCAAAAGCACAAATTGCAGCGCTCGAACCGCTGTCGATCGATTTTATCGAAGAGCCGCTACTGGCAGAGGAAAGTCTGGACACATGGCAGGCACTCGCGCAATACAGCCCGATTGCGCTGGCGGCCGGCGAGAATATCAGCTCTCCCCAGCGCTTCCGGCAACACGTCGATAATCAGTCGCTGAAAATCGTACAACCCGATCTCGCCAAGTGGGGCGGCGTCAGCGGCGCAATGGACGTAGGCAGGTACGCCCGTGCGCACGGAGCCAATTGCTATATGCATTTCATGGGAACCGGGCTGGGCCTGGCGGCAAGCCTGCTGACGCTGGCCGCCATCGGCGGGCAAGGACGCGTCGAATTGGATGTCAATGAAAACCCGTTGCGGACGGAGCTCGGAGACATCGACCTCGCGGTTCGCGATGGCTGTCTCGTCGCTCCCGTCGGTGTCGGCTTTGGTTTCAGTCCAGATCCGGCACAACTCAAGCGGTTTTCCGTCTAGAAAGGCGATATCAAAGACACAACTGAACAGGAGACGATTCATGCAGATGTCTGAAATGCGCTTGGCCTTTGGCCTGGTCTTGCGCGCCCGCGTTGCTTTTGCCATTACCATTATTATGACCTTTGTCATGGCCGTGCTGTCGCCCTCGCAGGCGCAAGAGCGCTGGCCCGAACGACCGATCACATTTGTCGTTCCTTATCCGCCTGGTGGCACGTCCGATATCGTCGCCAGGATTGTCGGTGAAAGACTAGGCGAAGCACTCGGACAATCCGTCGTGATAGAGAACCGTCCGGGTGCCAATGGCAATATCGGCGCGAATATCGTGGCGAAAAGCAGACCGGACGGCTATACATTCTTGCTCTGCGATGTCTCGGCGCTTGCGGTAAGCCCGTTCGTTTATCGATCTCTCTCGTTCGATCCGACAAAGGACCTGACCGGAGCCGCGATGCTGACGTTCTCGCCTTTTCTATTGGTTGCCAATCCCGACCTGCGGGCTGATTCGCTGAACAACCTGGTGGAAAAAAGCAAAGCCAAAGATGCGGACTTCAACTTTGCCGCCACTTCCATTGGCAGCATTTCCCATTTGACCGGTCTTGAAATCAAACAAAAGACCGGCGCTCAATGGCAGGACGTTTTCTACAAAGGCGGTGCGGAAGCAATCACGGATACCATTGCCGGACACACGCAATTGCTGATTGCCGGCATTCCGGTTCTAGCGCCGCACATCAAGTCGGGAAAACTGACCGCGATTGCCGTCACCAGCGCGTCCCGCCTCTCCTTACTGCCGACAGTTCCAAGCCTGGGCGAAAGCGGTCTGCAAGGCATTGAAGTCGGTGCCTGGCAAGGCATTTTCGCCCCTGCAAAAACACGAGAAGATATTGTGCGCAAACTCAATGCCGAAGTGGCAAAAATATTGAACCAGCCCGACGTGCGAAACAAGCTCAAGGAAATTGGCGCCGACGGCAAGCCCATGTCGGCACGGCAAGTCAATGCGTTCCTGAAGGACGAAGCCGATAAATGGTCCTCGGTCATCAAGAACGCCCATCTGACCTTCTAATCCCTCATGATCGGCGACTCGTCTGGCATGCGCGCCGGGAATCAACCCCCAGTGCCGCCCATGCCATTGACGATCGCGATCAATATCGCAACGATCGGTGGAATCACAAAGCACCACATGCCTGCGGCAACGTACGCGAGTGCAGCCAGGGCGCACCCAGCGGCAAACGTCAGGATAGCCGGGATCATTTTTCGCAAGCGCGCCAGGGCGCTCGCGCGCGCCTCTCCTTCGACCCCGTGCCAGAGGTCGCTCAGATCGATCATGACCTGGGTGGTGGTTCCCGTCATTAATGTCGTGGGCGGGGCACTGCTCAGATGCATGCGCTGAACGGCATTTTGCACCGCCATGGCGGCCACCAGCAAAATGCCCGCCAGAAACGCCGGCAATGCATCGCTATCGGCAAATGGTCCGGCAGCGATCATAATGGCGCCCCCGATCAACAACAGAATCGTTTTGATATGTAGCAAGGTTTTCATGGACGATTGCGCCGACATGCGCCTGCTGATCATGCGCGAGAGCAGTATCAGCAGGCAGAACACCGGCAGTGCCGTCAACTTGCTGAGCGCGCCCGCCGTGCCGTAAACCAGCGAAGCGCCCAGCGTGACAAAATTGCCGGTGACATGCGCGGTAAACAAGCCGTGCAATGCGAGGAAACCCGCGGTATCGACATAGCCCGCATTGAAACCCAGCAGGCCGGTCAGCCTGGACGAAATGGCAGAAGATTCCATCACACCTCCCCATGATCAAAAAGGTATCCGCGCCGGCATGACCCCGTTAGGCTGTTCCGCGCCGACGCGCCCCGCTGTACTACGCCTGACCTTTGAGCGGATGATTAAAGGCCAGAAAATGTCGCACTACCGGTTTGTCCGCCCCCTGGTGAAACCGCAATACCTCGGACTGCACATCCGCATCGGCTTTCGAAACCCGGTGATGCTGACGCAAATGCTCGGCCCAGGATTCCACCTGGAACCACTCGAGGAGCAAGTTCGGATCGGCCGTGTCTTCGGTGATGCCCCAGGCATAGGCGCCGTCGCGCCTGCGCTCGAACGAGAGCCGCCCCAACGCTTTCAAAAATTCGCCGCGATCCTGTGGCAGCACCCGGTACTCGATCAGGATCAGGACCGGACCCCGGTCATTTTCGACCGGCGAGGCCAGCAGCGGCTCGGGCCAATGCCGGGATGGCACCAGATCGGCATCCCCCGTAGGCAACTTGAGCCGATGCGCGACCAACCCCACGAGAAGCAGACCGACGGCACCCGAGATCAACGTCGCCGGCACACCAATCAACGAGGCGACGCCGCCCCAGACCAGGCTGCCCGCCGTCATGGCGCCATTGAATACGGTCAGGTAAATAGCCAGGGATCGTCCCCGCACCCAATTGGGCAAAATCGCCTGTGCGACGCCGTTCATGGTGGTCAGGGCGCTGATCCAGGCCGCGCCCAGCAAGAGCAAGGCGACAACCGCAGCCCACTGTGGTGGAGCCAACGCCAAAAACACCATGACAAGTGCCGTTACGCACGCGGCCACCAGCAAGAGCCCGTCGGCGCCCAATCGATCCCGGATCCGGGGTATCACGACCGCGCCACCAATGGCCCCCAGTCCGACCGCGCCCAGCAAGATGCCGTAAAACCCGGCACCGCCGCCCAGCAAACCACGCGCCACCAGCGGCAACAACGCCCAGACCGCGCTGGCCAGGGCAAAAAACAGAAACGCGCGCAACAGCACGATATGCAGCTCCCGGCTGGCGCGGGCATAGCGCAGACCCGCACGGAATGCGCCGGCAAACTTTTCGCTGAGTTCGTCCTGCTTGGCTGGCGGCCGCGGCCACCATGCCAGCGCGGCAACCACAAACACATAACTGATGACGTCCACGCCGTAGGTGAATGCCGCGCCCAAATTGGCCAGCACCAAGCCGCCCAGCGCCGGTCCGACAGCCCGCGCGATATTGATACCCAGGGAGTTGAGCGCCACTGCGTTCTTGAGATCTTTTTTCTCTATCAGTTCGGGCACGATCGCCTGCCAGGTCGGCCCCATCAGCGCCGCGCCGATACCACCCAGAAAAGTAAGCGCCACCAGTGAAGCCACCGACTGCAACCCCAGCGCCTGCAGGCTCATCAGGCAGATACTGGTGCCGGCCAGCAGCAGCTGTATGCCGATCAGAAACTTGCGGCGATCCAGGATATCGGCCAGCACGCCCGCCGGAATCGCCAGCAGAAATACCGGCAGCGTCGCTGCCGCCTGCACCAGCGCAACCGCCGCGGGCGACGACGACAGATCGGTCATCAGCCAGGCGCTGGCCACATCGCGCACAAAACTACCCGTATTGCCGATGATGGTGGCAATCCACAGGACAGCGAACAGTTTCTGCCGCAGCGGCGCAAAGCTATCCGAGGGCGCGTCCGTCGCCGACGACTTTTCCTTATTCATGACCCCTCCTTTTTTTCAGGTCCAGCCAGGCGACAAGCAGCAGGCCGCCGACCAATGCAATATGTTCGAAAAATGAATTGGCGGCCATGAAGCGCTGCGGCCCGACCGGCATGCTCCAGAAACGCAGCGCCATAAACGTCGCCAGCAACGTAAAGCCGGCCAGTCCCAGCGCCCCTAGCCAGCGAAGCTGGCCGGTCAGGATCATCGCCGAGCCGGCGAGCTCCAGTGCAATCACCATGACCGCGAACAGCGGCGCTGGCGCAAGGCCGAAATGCGTCATCTCCGCCACCGCCCCGGAAAAATCAAACAGCTTGACCAATCCGCCCTGGAGATACGGTGCGCAAAGCGCGAGATAGGCAACGGCGCGCACCCAGCGACTTTCTGAAAACCGCGATAATGCAGTCCGTGAAACGGGCTGCGCAACAGGTTTTTCCATCATGCGCTCCCTAAACGGCCCAGCATGAGCAACCCAGCGCGCCAAAGAATCCTTTCAGATCGGAGGCGGGAACGCGCGATGCCCAGGCACGGGCATGTTCATGCCCATGCAAACCACAGGCGGTCGCGCAGCCGCAAGCGGCAACGGGTTGATAGCGAACAGGTTCCAATGACCGCTTGCCTGCGCCATCGGGTTCGCCCCAGGCGCCGTAGCCTTTGAAGAGTCGCGTAGGCGACCATTCGGGCATGGCCGGGGGCAGTGCATTGTCGTCCAGCTCGGCAAACTCGCCATCGCCGTAGACGACGCGACCGCCGACAACGGTCAGGTCCGAAGTCAGGAAAGAGATCTCATCTTCGGAAACAGTAAAAAAATCCTTATTCGGTACGATCATATCCGCGAACTGCCCGGCTTCGATGCGACCACGCTTGCCTTCCTCATTGGAAAACCAGGCAACTTTTTCCGTCCACATGCGCAACGCCGTCTCCCGGTCCAGGCAATTTCTTTCGGGATACAGGCGCAAGCCGCCCACGGTTTTACCGGTAATCATCCAGGACAGCGATACCCAGGGATTGTAGGACGCGACGCGTGTCGCGTCAGTGCCGGCGGAAACCTTCACGCCCTTGTCCAGCATGCGCGCAATCGGCGGCGTTGCCTGTGCAGCAGCGGCGCCATAGCGCTCGACAAAATACTCGCCCTGATACGCCATGCGATGCTGAACGGCGATCCCGCCGCCAAGCGCGGCGATGCGGTCTATCGATTTATCGGAAATCGTTTCAGCGTGGTCGAAAAACCAATTCAAGCCCTCCAAAGGAATGTCCTGATTCACTTTCTCGAACACATCCAGCGCCCGTGATATGGTTTCATCATAGGTGGCGTGCAAGCGCCAGGGCCACTTGTTTTGCGCCAGAATGCGCACCACTTCCTCGAGCTCATCTTCCATCTCGGCCGGCATATCCGGTCGGGGTTGGCGAAAATCCTCGAAATCCGCCGCGGAATAAACCAGCATTTCCCCGGCCCCGTTATGACGGAAGTAATCGTCGCCCTGCTTGTATTTCACTCCCGCGGTCCACTTGAGAAAGTCCTCCTTCTCTTGCTTGGGTTTTTGCGTGAACAGGTTGTAGGCGAGGCGCACGGTAATCTGGTCGTCGTCCGCCAGTTTTTGCATAACGGCGTAGTCTTCGGGATAGTTTTGCGAACCGCCGCCGGCATCGATGACGCCGGTCACGCCCAGCCTGTTCAATTCGCGCATGAAATGACGAGTGGAATTGAGTTGATACTCAAATGGCAGCTTGGGCCCTTTGGCCAGGGTGGCATACAAAATCGTGGCATTGGGCTTGGCCAGCAGCAAACCGGTCGGATTGCCGCTGGCATCGCGCGTGATTTCACCTCCTGGTGGCTGAGGCGTATCCTTGGTGTAGCCCACGGCACGCAACGCCGCGCCGTTGAGCAAGGCGCGATCATACAAATGCAATAAGAATACCGGCGTATCGGGCGCGACAGCGTTGATTTCGTCGATGGTCGGCAAACGTTTTTCGACAAATTGCTGTTCCGTGAAACCGCCGACCACTCGCACCCACTGCGGCGCTGGCGTGATTTCGACCTGGCGGCGCAGCATATCCATGGCATCGGCCAGGGAGCGTACACCGTCCCAGCGCAACTCCATATTGTAATTGAGGCCGCCGCGCACAACATGAGTATGATTATCGAACAAGCCGGGCAACACGCGCCGGCGCTTCAAATCGACAATACGCGTGGCCGGCCCGGCCAGGCGCAGTACCTCTTCGTCCGAGCCCACGGCGACAAACCTGCCGTCGCGGATGGCAACTGCGCTGGCCGCGGGTTTGCTTCGATCCAGCGTCGTGATGCGGGCGTTATGGAAAATGATATCCGTGCTTGAATCCTTCATAATGGATGCTCCTTTGTGATGCTCCGCGGCGGCCACGGTTCGTCCCAGCGCGCTATTGCAGGCCATGGCGGACGCGATGGTGGAGGCGGCACCTAGAATTTGACGGCGAGTCGTCATGCTTCTTCCTTTGGTAAATGAGTGAACAACGTCGTAGCAGCTGCTTCATTTCTCAGGCGGCAGACCGGGTCGGCCGCCGGTTGCTGCCTCAGGAATTTTCTTTTTCAATCATAGTAGACCTGCCATGCCTGCCGGGCAAGTGCCCGAAGACATGGTCGGTCGCCTGCTCTTTCTCGCAAGCCGACACGAACGAGGTACCCTTGAGCAATTGCTTGCCAACCGGCAGGACCTGTTCCCCGATGAGCATCCCCAATAAGCCCAAAATCGCGATCACCGGCGGCGCCGGCGACCGTACATTCAGCAAGCTATAGATGACCCCCACCAGAATGCCGACCGCCAATGAAATCAGATAAGGTTTCATTGGCCTCTCCTATCAGCCTTCCTGGGCGCCAAACATGCGTTTGGCATAGTCGATGCCTACGCCGTAGCTGCCGCCGACCTTCTTGGCGATCCCCGTGGTCAGACCGTAAGTCTCGACGCGAGCCCAGTCACGCTGCAGCTCCAGCAAATATTGCAGCGATGTCACCGGACGCGCACCCGCTTGCACCATGCGGGAGACCGCACGTTCGTGGGCCTCGACGGACACATCGCCGCACGCATCGGTAATGACATACACTTCATAACCCTGTGCCAACGCGGACAAAGCGGGACCGACAATACACACGCTAGTCCAAAGGCCGCCAAGCACAATCCGATCCTTGCCGATCTTGTTGACTTGATCGATCACTGCCGCATCTTCCCAGGTATTCATGGAAGTCCGGTCCAGCAACGCCTGCCCCGGGAATGGCGCCGTCACCTCGTCAAACATCGGGCCGGAAAAACTCTTTTCCGCGACGGTCGTGAGGATCGTCGCAACACCGAAGCCGGCAGCGGCCTGTGCGACCAGGCTGGCATTGTTGCGTAGCGTAATATTGTCGATTGAGTGCGTGGCAAAGGCCATCTGCGATTGATAGTCGATCAGAATCAGCGTGTGATCCGCTGGCGTCAATAGCAAAGGACTGGGTGTGGGCGTAGCTTTGATAGACATGGATATCTCCTGCGATCAGTGGAAAAAGACGAATAGATAGGCTTGTTCAAACAGATTGAAACTTGGTCATAACTCGTACTAACCAGCCATCAGGAAAAAACGGCTGGCGCGACGCACCGCATTCGCCAGCGCTGGCGTCGGAAAGCTGCCGCGAAGCTTTCCGGTAAACAATGGATCAGCCGGCCGTATCCACCAAGATAAGCTCGGCATCTTCTTGGGCTGTAATGCGGATCAACGCTTCATCTTTGATCGCGGCGCCATCGCGTGCGGCGAGCACCAGCCCGTTGACTTCGATGCTGCCCTTGGCGGGCACCAAATAGCCATAGCGCGAGGCATCGGCAAAGCGGTACTCCACGCTTTCCCCGGCCTTCAGCGTTGCACCCAGCACCGAGCCGTCGGCCCGGATCGGCAGCGCATCCTCATCTCCCTCTCCACTAGCCAGCAATACAAACTTGCCAGAGCGATCGGTCTTGGGAAAGGGCTTGGAACCCCATGAGGGCGGATCGCCGCGGCGATTGGGCGCAATCCAGATCTGGAAAATGCGCGTTGTCACCGACTCGCGGTTGTACTCGGAATGGCGGATACCGCTGCCGGCGCTCATCACCTGCACATCGCCGGCCTCGGTCCGGCCTTTATTGCCCAGATTATCCTCGTGGGTAATTGCGCCTTCGCGAACATAAGTGATAATTTCCATATCGGCATGGGGATGGGGAGGAAAGCCCGTACCCGCCGCGATCGTATCGTCATTCCATACCCGCAACGCGCCCCAGCCCATCCGGCTGGCGTTGTAGTAGCTGGAAAAAGAGAAGTGGTGCTTGGCGTCCAGCCAGCCGTGATTGGCTGCACCCAGGCTATCGAAAGAACGGCGTTCAATCATGGTTTTCTCCAGAATTTCAGTATCGATGGGCTCAGTATAGAAAACAATAATCATGCCGAGAATATCAATAATGTAATTTCAACCTTTCCATTTTCGTCATAATGAATTCTCCCTAAATACTGGCCGGCTGCTATAATTTTCGAGAGATCGCCGACGCGCGCCGACTATCACTAATCGCATATTGCTCCAATGAAAAAACTGCCAGATCTTGAAGCCTGGGCCATTTTCGCCAAGATCGCCGAAACGGGTTCCTTTGCCAAAGCGGCCGCCGAACTCTCGCTGTCGCAGGCAACGGTATCCAAGGCGATCACGCGCCTGGAAACGCGCATGAAAACCGTGCTGTTTCATCGGACATCCAGGCGCATGTCGCTGACCGAAAGCGGCCACGTCGCGCTGGAACGGGCAACGCGCATACTGGAGGAAGGCGAAGCGGTAGAAGCGGAAATCGTGGAACAGGCCGGCAGCCTGAGCGGACTTATCCGCATCGCGGCGCCGATGTCATTCGGCATCACGCGGCTCGCCCCCATGCTTCCCGGCTTCATGCAGGCCAACCCGGATATCGAACTTGATGTTCAATTCAGCGACGAGCAGGTTGATCTCATCGTCAACCGCTTCGACCTGGCCCTGCGCATCTCGCGCATGGTCGACTCCAGCCTGTTGGCTCGCAGCCTCTGCTCGGTGCGCATCCTGCTGGTGGGCTCCCCTGCCTATTTCGAACGCTATGGCCGCCCCAGGCACCCACGCGACCTGATTCATCACCGGGCCCTGCACTACAGCTATTCCCGAAGCGGCAAAAGCTGGCAATTTCATCACAAGCGACATGGCGATTTTGCGCAAGTGGTGCCAACATACCTGCAAGTCAATAACGCCGATGCGCTGGTGCCGGCGCTCAATGCCGGCCTGGGGCTGGCGCTGCAGCCGGAATTCCTGGCCTGGCAGGGATTGCAGTCCGGCGAGTTGGAAACCGTGATGGACGACTGGCAAGTGGAGCCTATCACCCTGCATATCGTCAGCCCGCCAGGCCGCAACAGGCCAGCCCGGGTCAAGGCACTGATCGCGCACCTGGTGGAACAGTTCGAAAGCCAGCCCTGGGCGCAGATCATTCCCCAGGTTTAGGCAAGGACAAGCAAACCCGGGTAGGCATGACGTAGCGCATGCGCCGGCATGATGCGCCATCCCGGCAAGCGCTTGGCGCCATCGCGCCCAGTCATTCGGGCGATTGCGAGCGCAGCCCGGTCGCTACGGTTCCCGGGTCCGGTTTCTGCTAACATCCCCAGGTTGGACATCGGGTCCATCGCCGCCCCCATATCCAGGAGATGCTTCTTGACCACCGCCGCTTCCGCTTGCACAGGAAAATTCCAAGCCGTTATTTTTGATCTGGATGGCACGCTCGTCGATAGCGAAGTGCTTGGCGTTGGCGCCATGCTTGCGCAGGCGCAATGCCATGGTTTCCAGATGGATCTGCCCGAGGCCGTGGATGCGTTGAAAGGGATGAAAATGGCCGAATGCGTACAATTTTTCGAATCCCGCCTGGGATTGCCCCTGCCGGAAAGTTTCGTACCCGACGTGCGGGCGCGAATGGCGGCCTCTTTCGAAAAAGAGCTCAAGGAAATGCCCGGGGCCACCGACCTGCTCTCATCCCTGACAATTCCGTACTGTATCGCCTCCAACGGCCCGTGGGAACGCATGAACCTGACACTCAAGACCACGGGTATCGCCAAGATTTTCAAGGGACCGGTGTTCAGCGCCTATGATATTGGCCACTGGAAACCCTCGCCCGAACTGTTTTTGCATGCGGCGCGGGAAATGAAGGCCCGGCCCGAAGCCTGCGCGGTGGTCGAGGACAGCATGCCCGGCATCCAAGCAGGACTGGCCGCGGGCATGACGGTATTCGCACTCGGACAGGCCGTACCCGAACCACAAGACAAGCGGCTATCAGCGCGTTGTATTCCGATTGCCGCGCTGAGTGAGTTGAAGGCGTATCTTGGATAATTTGGTATAACGGAATCTGCCCTAGTCCCGAGACTGAAAAAAAACCAAGCATCACCCAAATTATCAAGCTAGGGTTTTAGATAATATACAGCGCTCAAACTGCCCGTTTATGCTGAACATCAAATTGCTTGACTAGATAAGGACGATACGCGGTGAATAAGAGAAAAGAAAAGCATAAATAAAATGTAACAAAATATCACTGACGAAATTGAATGTACGAAAATGCATCAACCTTCGTACGTTAGGCAATGCGTTCACGGGAAAAAAAATGGCTCGCAAAAGAAGAAACAAAACAGGATCAGGCTATGGTGCGCTGTTTTTAATTGTGCTTCTGATTATCGGATCGTGCAGTACCAATAAGAAAAATAGCAGCCTAGAAACTGAGCAAAAACCCGCCCAGACCTCAAAAACCGTTCAGACGTCAACAGCATCCGTTCAAAAGCCAAACACCTCCGCGCTTTATGGCAGCGTGGCCCCAGAATTTCCTATGACCGTATCAAAGAACGACACAGAACAGGTGAAAGCCAACACTGCTCGTGCCAAGCCCCACCAACTCAGAAAATCCAATCCAGAAAGGAAGAATCGTAAACGTCGAGGCGCAGAAAAATCATACGCAGCAGGACCATGTCCGTGTTCGTCAAATTCAAATTGCGTTGGTCCAAGAGGAGGAAGATATTGCATTACAAGCGGCGGCAACAAACGTTATCGATAATAACGTTCTCTTCGTGAGTGCAGGTTAGCCAACTTCCAATTGAAGCGATAGCTTGTTGGATATGCGATATTGAAGCAATGCAAGAATTAAAAATACCAATCGTTAAGCCACATGACGTCAACTGAAATTCAACTTACATCAAGCAACAGACAGATAGCGTGTTCGAAGCTATGATGGGATTGAATCAAAGAAAAAAGGGGTTAAGCAATGGGAAAAATGTTTTTAATATTTGGGACTGTGGCCATCTTTCTTACCGGCTGCGTGGTACATGATCGTGGCCATGGTCACCGCTACCGCGGCAACGACTCCGGTTGGAAGCACAATGGAAATAACGGCAATCACGGCGGCTATCACTGCCCGCCGGGACAGCGCAAAAAAGGCAATTGCTGATCACGATTCCATCAAACCCGCGATAGCGGGTTTTTTTCATCCGGAAACCTGGCCAATCTCCATTCCATTGCGCTTTGCGCGACATCGCAAGCACGTGCGGTTCAACTGACGCCCTTCCGCCAACACAATGCCACAGCTGAAACGCAACGACCTTGGCAATCGCCCACCTCTGGCGACCCGGCGCCAGAGCCAGCTGTCCACTTGAAATGCCGCGAACGCCGCCCGTATACTGATATGGTATGATTTGCGCGTTCCCACCTCCCTGCCAGCCAGCGCATGCCAAGTTTACCGCCAATAAATCCAATCATTGGTAATCACGCCTCCGTGCTTGCGTTGCGGGAACTGGTCGCGCGCGTAGCCCGCAGCAAGGCGAGCATTGTGCTGATATACGGGGAAACCGGCACCGGCAAGGGGCTGGTTGCCAGGACCTTGCATGAGCAGTCCCACCGAGCACAACATAATTTTACCGAGATCAATTGCGCAGCCATTCCGGGAAATCTGCTGGAATCGGAGCTTTTCGGACACGAAAGGGGCGCCTTTACCGGCGCCGTCGATAAGAAAACGGGCCTGTTGGAAATCGCCAACGGGGGCAGCGTCTTCCTGGACGAGGTGCGCGAACTTGACCCCATCATGCAGGCGAAAATCCTCACATTACTGGACAGCCGGCGTTTTCGCCGCATCGGCTCAGTGCGTGAATTAACAACCGATGTCCGGTTCATCGCCGCCACCAATAAAATTCTGCTTAACGAAGTTCAGGCTGGCCGGTTCCGCGACGATCTCTATTATCGCCTGCAGGTCGTATCCATTAATATCCCCCCATTGAGGGAACGTGGCGACGATGTCTATGAATTGGCGGACCGGTTCCTGGAAAAATACAACGCCATGCACGATGCACACTTCCATGAGATGGATACGGCAGTCAGGGAAATCTTCCGGCAATATCATTGGCCGGGAAATGTACGCGAGCTGGGCAATTTGCTCGAGCGCATTTGCATTCTTGAAGACGGCGAACGCATCGGCGAGCGTCATCTGCCGCCACGTATCGTGCGCGAGGCTCAGCGCCGAAGCGGGCTTGCGACCGAAGAAGCTACATCCGAGATGACTTCCGATGCAACGGGTGGCGGCAACGCGTATTTCACCCAGACTGCCGCCTTTCAGCGCAAGCTTATCGCCGACGCGCTGGAACGCTGCGACGGCAACCTGACGCAAGGCGCGAGCCTGCTGGGCATCTCACGCCATGCCTTGCGCCATCAAATGTCGAAACTGGGTATCAAACTTAACCAACAGCGCTAACCGTGCGCGCCCGCGAACGGATTCAATTTGCCTTGATCTGATGCTGGTCAGCAAGTTTTTTCCAGCGAGCCAGGTCACCCGCCACGCGTTGCGCAAATGCATCGTGGCTCATCGGAGAAGGCACGGTGCCATCCAGTTCCAATATCCGCGACATCTCCTTTGACCGGCTGATCTCATTAAACGCCTTATTCATCTTCTCGACCAATTCCGGCGGCGTACCGGCAGGCGCGAAAACGCCAACCCAGATATCGACGTCATAGCCGGGGATGGCGTCCGATGCCGAGGGCAGATCGGGAAATGATTGATGCTTGCCCGGCGCCGTTGTCGCAATCAGCTTTATCTTTCCCGTCGGCAACAACGGCGCCAGCGAGCTATAGTTGGCCAGCATGATGTCCAGTCGCTCGCCGGCCAGATCCGATGCCGCATTTGCCGCGCCTTTGTAGGGTACATGGGTCATTTTCACTGTCGCCGAATCAGCCATCAGCGTGGTTGCCAGATGCGCCAGGGATCCGATGCCTGCCGATCCATAATTGATCTCTCCTGGACGGGCGCGGGCATCTTCCATGACATCTGTCAGAGAGGTATAGGGTTTCCGCGCGGACACCGCAACGACCAGCGGTCCCTGTCCGATCATGGCAACGGGGATAAAGTCCTTGATCGGATCATAAGGCAGCGACGGTTGCGTCGCCGCCGTCGTTACGAACGTCGACGACGTCAACAGCAAGGTGGCGCCATTGCCTGCCGCCCTGGCCACGTAGTTGGCGCCGATCACCCCGGCCGCCCCCGCCCGGTTCTCGACGATGACCGAAGTCTTGAGCTGTTCCGACAGCAAAGGGGCCATGATGCGGGCAATCGAATCGTTACTGGCCCCAGCGGAAAATGGCACGACAATCGTTATTTGTCCTTGCAATGATGGCGCAGCTTTTGCCAGCGGCGACAGTGCAAGCGTTATGCCTAGAATAATTGTTGCTTTGCGAATGAAATATTTCATCGAAGTCTCTCTCACGGATGATAATGGGCCCATTGACATGAGCCCAGATACGTTTTTTTCTACAGTCTGACGGGCAACTCCAGCAATGGCGCGTATTGCTGCGCGCCGAAAATATCGCCATCGCCGGCGGAGCCACTGGAGCGCTGGCGATAGATCGTAAATTTAATGGCGAGCCCGGGATCATACTCCACAAAATCCGAAATTCGTTCTTCCGGGATTCGGTACAAATTGCAGACGCTCTCGCGGGTCAGCGCGCCTGAGCGCTTGACCGCATCGTAGGTTTCCCTGTCTTTGAAGATGATATCGAAAGTGATTTTATTGACACCCGCGTTTTTGCTGCGAATCGTCTTGGCAAGTTGGTTCAAGGTATAGGATTTCATGATGGGATTCCGGTCAAATGCCTGCGGTAATAAGGTTGCTGGGGAAAAGCTCGAGCGCATCGTCGACAGCGATGGTATGGTTCAGCGTCCAGCGAAATGCGGGGCTGGCTTGCACGACCTCGTCCAGTGGGAACGACACCGACCCTGCGGTCCCCTTCACATCAGGCAGCCGCGCATAGAACATCTGTCGCAGTCCGGTCAGCGTCAGCTCTTCCGCCATCTCTCGGGTCGGCGCAACGCCTTGGACCATCACGCCGACCTCATGTCCGACCTGATCGCGCTGCGGCTCAAGCTCCCCCATCACGCCGTCCCGGCCGAATACGTTGTAGTGCAATTGATAGCCGCTCTCCCCGAAGCGTTCCTGCACTTTTTCCCTGGCCCAGGCGATGACGCGATCAAGGTTGGCGATAGTATACGGATCGCGTATACCGCAGAACCCGATGAAGCGTTCCCCGACTTTGCCCGACCCCTCCAGCTTTACACGGATTTGCTCAGCCGGATGAAAGCGCGATCCGGTGATCCGTGTGGTTTTCTCGTTCAATTGCTCGTAGTGGCAACTGGACATATCCAGCCTGCCGCCGGCGAAAAATTCCTCGAACGGATTCGAACGCTCATACATGGCGTGGCCAGCCACGGAGGCAATCGTGCAGCGCTGATCTGGATGCATGGCCGTCACCATCACCTCATTATGGGAAATTTCACCCATGACGGTCTCCTTGCCGCCATACGGCTCGGCGCAGAACGAAGCGCATTCAAGCACCTTGCCCAGGTAATATGCCTTGTCTGCCGGAAAGCCATTGAATAGCGCCGGGGCGGCAAAGACAGCCGCATCCGAACTGCGGCCACCAATGATGACGTCAGCGCCCTGCTCAAGCAACTTGATATAGGGGTGCACACCAGCCACCGCCACGATCCTTTCGGTTGCATCCAACTCCGCCTCGGTCAGATCCGCATAGCCGTCCAGCCCTGCCACGCTCTGACCCGCCAGCATTTTCTTGCGAACAAATTCCTTATCGACCTCGGAGTAAAAATAGCCAAGCCTGAAAGCAGGCAGCTTATGCTTGACGGCCAATTCCTGAATGATGTGCACATACATATCGACCCGGCTGTTGGCGCCAGTATCCCCCGCCGAGCCGATGATCATCGGCACGCCCAGCCTGCGCGCGGCCAATAGCATTTCCTCAAGATCCTGCTGCTGCCAGGCCTTCGGACTGGTGGACGTATCCATACCCAGCGGTACCGGACCGACATCGTCGCTGCCGGAATCCGCCGCGATATAGTCAGGGGCGGCATCCACGCCTCGGTGGAAGCTATCGGGTCGCAAAGGGGCAAAGCCTAAATGGCCGTTGGGGCAAATAATTTTCATCAAATCCATGTTTCTGCTCTCGGTAAGGGTGGGTTCGATTGAAGTCTGGGTTCAATCTGCTGTACCGAGAGCAAGGCTCGTGCCAACTTTCAAAATTCCGGAAAGCCTCAATTGAATCAATTGGATAGATAAAATGACAGGATTTTTAGTACAACCATATCATCCGGAATTGCGTGTTATTCACGCATTTCGTGTGAAATTCACGCAAAACATCTGACAATTTCCACTTTCTAGATGAAATGAAGTATTCCCACATCCCTGGCGTACCAGGCTAATGCTTCTGACAAAGCCGCCAACACTGTATTATTATCCAGTATTATCGAAATTTACCTGGTATTTTTAAGGATGAGCCGGTATGGCAAGCAATGCTATAGAGATTACCGATGCGATAACCGAAGAGATGCAAAAAGTCATCGGGGGAGGCCTTAACGCCTACAATGATGAAATCACAAAATTAGACGACAGAAAGGCGCTTGCAATTGTGATCCGGGACCCTGAAACAGGAAGCGTGATTGGCGGGATGCTGGGCAGATCATCATTGGGGCTACTTTTCATAGAACTGGTCTATTTACCGGAAGCATTGCGCAACAACGGACTGGGCTCAATGATACTCAAAAAATTTGAACAGGAAGGTCGCAAGCGCGGGTGCATCAACGCGGTACTATATACGATCAGTTTTCAGGCTCCCGGTTTTTATGAAAAACATGGGTGGGTAAAATTTGGAGAAATAGCCTGTCGTCCGATGGGAACAAGCAGAATATTTTTTACAAAGACGCTTTAACACCACGCTTCAATTTTCGCTGTTTCTCAAGAACGGACTTTTGAAGAAACATATCAATCTTTGAGATTCATAACTGTCCGCTACGGCACACCAACTCCCCTGCCCCTTCATTTTTACAACCACGCAGTACGGCTTTTTATGACGCAAGCTACATTCAGACAAGCAATACCCGCAGACACAGACCGCTGCCACCAAATCGAAATCTGCGCCTATGAAGGCGATGAAGCGGCAACGCGCGACAAAATTGCGATCCGGATCGCCCAATACCCCGAAGGCTTTCTGGTCATGGAGCAGGAAGACCGCGTGATTGGCTTCATCAATAGCGGCTGCGCGCATAAGGTCGTGATGTCCGATGAGGCATTCAAGGAACTGATCGGGCATGATGGCGATGCACCCAATGTTGTTATTATGTCGGTGGTGATCGACCCAGCCTATCAGGGCAGAGGATATGCAAGCCAATTGATGCAAGTGTTCGTCCAGCTAATGCGAGATTTGGAAAAATCAACGATACACCTGATGTGCAGGCAGCGGCATATTGATTTGTATACGCATCTAGGCTATCGCTACATCAAGCCATCGGCGTCGGGCCATGGCGGCATGGCCTGGCATGAGATGGCAATGACGTTGTAATTGGTTGCCGGGCACACGCGTATGCCACGGTTGCATCCGACCGCCAGCGGCGGCCTTGTGCTTACTTATGACTCGCTTGGGCCAGCGTTTTTGCGCTCTTTTTCCGGCTCAGCTTCTTGCCGCCCTTTTTGCTGGTCTTTTGTACTGCCACGGTTTTTTCTTCTTTGATGATGACTGGAGGTACGTCGACAAAGGCGGGCTGGGCCACTTTCTCGCTTTTAACCAACCTGATTTTTTGCGTGCCGTTCAACCGCTTGGCTTCATCCCTGGCATAGTCCTGTTCTTTGGATTCATATTGCCCCTCATAGAGGCATGCCTTGCGATCCAGCTTGCATTCGTCGATCAGCCCCGTCTCGAGCGGCGGCGGTGGCGCCGGTTTATCCGCGGCGCATCCCGCAATGAAAATGGCAAGCGGCAGCACAGCCGCGTATCTGCTAAATAGCTGCATGGGTTTCTCTCCCCAATCCTGAAAATAACGTTGCCGATTGTAGGGCAAATCGCCTGGCGCGCGGTTTCAGGGGGTTTCAGGTGATTTCAGAGTCGGGAAATCTCTTAAAATCCCGCCTGACCAACACTCACATGCCCACTATCACACCATAGCGATGCATTGCTTTTTACCGAGCGCCCATCCTGCCTTCCCGCCATGTCGGATATGCGGCCATTCTTGAACGCAATCAAAAAAAGCGACCGAAGTCGCTTTGAGTAAGATAGCAGAAATGACTATATCAAAACTGCAGTCCTATGGAGTTGAGAGCCAGCCTCTCACTACAGAAAGCCAACCCACGGTTTCAAGATATCGCGATATGGCTCATAAGTCAATGGAACTAGGGAAACTCCTAGCGTGATATGAGACTTCGGCGTCGCTGTTACGATAAACGGCGACATGGGCTTCTTGCCGCCGGATATCGCCTGGTCGCTAAGCATCCATATCGAAGCGGCTAATCATTTCCTCTTCGCTGGAGAGTGGCCAATCCATCAATTTTGCGATAGCTTGCGCTTGCAGGCGATGATGCTTTCGCAGCGACGATCACGCTGGAAGCTTAAAAAATAGCGGTTACGTTGCTTCCTGATTGCAAACCAAGGCTCTCAGCGCAGGCATTCGAGACGATACCACTCACTTGAATGCCACTCCCCGCACCGACAATGATTTCGGAATTGACTGCACCCTTGTTAACAGTTGAAACCGTTCCATGGATCTGATTACGGGCCGACAATACCAACCCTTCGGCTGTGGTTGCCAGCATAATCGAGGATGCCTTGATCAAGGCCACCACCGCGCTGCCCTCCAGCAACCGCAGGTTCTGGGCGCTGCTTTCAGTGATGATAGCGATAATTTCCAATTCAGGTGTGACGGATATAACGACCTCATCGTTAATCGCACCACTACGAATAGATTTTATTTTTCCTGAAAACTGATTTCTTGCACTGATTTTCAGATTAAATCCTAACTAAATATGCGATACCGAATAGACAATGAATCTTATCATTAAGTATTCGTCTCCTTACTCAAAACTGTCTTATTGCAAGGCGCCTGTAAGGGCCGCAATGCAACAATACAGCTTCCACACTCAATGTCTACTTATCTCAATAATCGACATACAAGGCCGACCATGGACAATCTTACTTATCTGGTAACCGGCGCTACAAAAGGAATCGGTTTAGCGATATCCCAGCGTTTGGCGAAAGACGGCTGCCAGGTGATCGGGCTGGCGCGTGATGTCCGGATTAGGGATTTTCCAGGCAAGCTGGTTTCCTGTGATCTGTTCGATATCGCTCAGACGCAGCAGGCGCTGGCCAGTATCGCCAAAGAACACGAAATTTACGGCATCGTCAATAACGCGGGGTTGGCATTACCGCAGCCGCTGGAGGAACTCGATCTCGCGTCTTTCTATCAAGTCATGGATCTTAACGTGCGTACCGCTATCCTGGTCACGCAAGCGCTGATAGCCCCAATGAAAGAAAGGCGCGCCGGGAGTATTGTCAATATCGCCAGCCGGGCAATCTACGGATCGCGGGATAGGACCGCGTACTCGGCGGCCAAAAGCGCGCTGATCGGTTGCACCCGGACCTGGGCGCTGGAATTCGCACCCTTTAATATTAACGTGAATGCGGTCGCACCCGGCCCCGTGGAGACAGCGTTATTTCGCAAGGCAAGGCCTGTAGGAAGCGAGGCCGAAAGGAATGTGCTGGCCAGCATTCCCATGGCACGGATAGGCGAGACCGATGAGGTTGCTTCGGCCACGGCGTTTTTTCTTGCTCCTGAGAACAGGTATGTGACTGGCCAGGTATTGAGCGTGGATGGTGGAGCAAGTCTCGCCGGTCGCTAATGCACGGCAAGCGCTTGATGTGCGCCGAATTTCTATCGAGTCTTGCCACTCATCCGGCAACGATTTTCGGCAAAGCATGCCAAAGCTGTCAGCCCCCGGCATGGGGTAGGCAAAGAAAGATATCGATATCCATCAATTTATAAAATTTCGACCCATACGAAACATCAATCGCAATATACCGATATCGCATGGCGGCATGGAGCATGCACAATGCCCTTTTAATCACTGATTGATAAATATGATAGACAGGACAGATAACGCGCCGCTGATGGAACTCCTTGAGAGGATGTTTCATGCGGAGTTCGCTTTTATGCAATCGAAAGACAGAGACGTCAATCTTTTAGCCCATGCGTTTCATCCCCATGTTCTCGTTCGCGAGCCGACTTCGCTGCCCTACATGGGCAATTGGACAGGGTTGGATGGTATTGCAAAATTGATGGGCCAGATGAATCAGTGCTTTAGCAATATACAGGTGAAAAACCTGCAATGTTCCGGCCGTCCCGATAGGTTATTTGTGTCGTGCGAGCTTTTTTTAACCACCAGAACAACCGGTATTTCAATACAGCAGCCATTTGTTGAAGTACTACGCTTTGAGAACGGCCTGCTAATCGAAGGCACCCCTCATTATTTTGACACAAATGAAATTTGCCGGGCTTTGGGTCTTTAGGCAGAATCGTCGGCAGGCTTGACTATTGAGCTAGTAACAAGCATCCATACTGTTTTTTCATCCAGTTTACATTTTCATACACATCCATGTATGCTACATAATAGTGCATGGATATGAGTAATTTGCTCGGTTTTTCACCTGAAACCACATCGCAAAAGTAACAAATATTGAATATAGAAATCAAATGTATGTTTTTGCCAACAGGTTTTTTGTAACTGAGAGTCCCTTTTGATAATGACAACGCCACAACAATACTATGACGCCACCCATATTAAGTGGCTGCGCGAAAACATGACCGAACAGGCCTTCCGGGACTGGTGCCTGGCACAACGCAAGTCCCTGGGCAGTGAATGGCTGGAAACGCTGGAACGGCAAATTATCGAAGACAGCGCAAATTCCAATCAGATATAGATTTTGCAAAAAGTCGCATGAGACACCCCCTCGTCGCGCTATGCCTTCTTATGGTTTTGGGTCTCGCGCCGACGCTGGCCGAAGCGCGCAACTATCCTTGCTCGGGGTCCAAAGGCGGTGTCTCCCACTGCCAGGGTGAGACTTTCATTTGCAATGATGGCTCTGTCAGCGGATCGAAAAAAAGCTGCTCTGCGCGCCATGGCGGCAACGCGGCAGCGCTGGGATTATTTTCGCAGGACGGCGGCATGAAGCCGGCCACCAGGAAAGGCACGGGTTGCGCCTGTCGATCCGGCACCTATTGCACAGGCCCCAGAGGGGGCCGATATTGCTATAGCGACTCCGGGAATAAAAGCTATTTGAGAAGATAGCTTAATGCGGCAGCAGTTGCGCGATCCCGGCTAAAGCCCCTTCCTGCCCATATAACACAGCTGTCAAGCCGCTGGCATACCGGAATCCACCTATCCGGCCGCCTACCAGAACCACCCGCCGCCGCCAAGCTTAGAAGACTGGCGACGATTCAACCGTGCCGCTTCGCGCTCCGCGTACTCGCTTTCCCCTGGTTCGTACGAGCCCTCGTACTGGCAGCTGCTGCGATACCAGGCGCATTCCCCACCCAAGCGCGAAGACCCGCCTCCGCAACCGGATACGGTGACGGCCATCGCAAACAAGGCGGCAAATTTGAAAAGCACTTTCTTGGTCATATACAACTCCTTACATCAGATGGTGACCATTCTATAACAATCATGATTGCCCGCGCCCGCGGCCAGGTCATTTCTCCCAGATGAACCACGGCGACCGGCCATCTGCCCTTTTCGCTTGAGTAAATTTTCGATTGTTGAATTTAAATCAAAAGACATTGGTTCCAGCACGCCTTTATCCATAGACGGGGGCCGGATACACTGCAAACCATCGAAAACCATTCATCGTATTCAAGGAGTTGCTGTAATGAAACCCACTGCTGCCTTGCTGGCACTGGCCACCGGCGCATTCGCCATCGGCACTACCGAATTTACCCCCATGGGCCTGCTGCCCGTTATTGCAGATGGCGTACAGGTAAGCATCCCCACGGCGGGAATGCTGGTCTCGGCCTACGCCGTGGGCGTCATGATCGGCGCGCCGGTAATGACGCTGCTGTTCAGCCGCTTTGGCAAACGCACGGCCCTGATGTGGCTGATGCTTATCTTTACCATCGGCAACCTGCTCTCGGCGTTTGCCCCCGGCTATACCACACTGCTGCTGTCACGCCTGGTGACCAGCATGAACCACGGTGCCTTCTTCGGACTTGGCGCCGTGGTGGCGGCAAGCGTTGTTCCCAAGGAAAAACAAGCCAGCGCAATCGCGGCCATGTTCATGGGATTGACCATCGCCAATATCGGCGGCGTGCCTGCCGCGACCTGGATCGGTCAGCAGGTGGGCTGGCGCCTGGCTTTTGGCGGCACGGCCGCGCTCGGCCTGATCACCATTGCCGCGCTGTGGCTGGCATTGCCTAACGGCGAGCCAGGCAAACGCCCGGATGTGCGCCGCGAGCTGCGCGTATTGACGCGCCCCGAAGTGCTGCTGGCCATGGGCACCACCGTGCTGGGTGCCGGTGCCATGTTCACGCTCTATACCTATGTGGCCCCAGTGCTGGCCGATCTCACCCATGCCAGCCCAAGCTTCGTTGCTTTCGCCCTGGTGCTCATTGGTGTCGGCTTTACGCTGGGCAATAGCATCGGCGGTCGCCTGGCGGACTGGTCCCTGGATGGCGCCACCAAGCTCATCCTCGCTGCCCTCGCGATCGTCATGGCCGTGCTGCCGTTCCTGATGACCACCCATGTGGGCGCCGCCATCGGCCTCGTGATCTGGGGTGCTGCCGCCTTCGGCATTGTGCCGCCCGTGCAAATGCGCGTGATGCAAGCGGCGGCCCAGGCCCCCGGCCTGGCATCATCGGTCAATGTCGGCGCGTTCAACCTCGGTAACGCGGTAGGCGCCGCCCTGGGTGGCGCGGTCATCGGCCAAGGCATGGGTTATGCCGCCGTGCCCCTGGCCGGTGCGGCCCTGGCCGCCGGCGGCCTGGGCCTGGTGTGGCTGAGCAATGCGGGCCAGCGCCGTGTAACGCAGGGAGCCTAAGGGAAAACGGGGCGGTGGCATCACCGCCCTTTTTTCTGGGCGCCCCCTCCTGTTTTTCTAGTATGCTAAGCAATCACGCAGTCCAGGAATAAAGGAGACGCCGTGATCGAAACCGACAGGCTCATACTGAGGCCTTGCCGAGAATCGGACAAACCCGTTTTCGCCGATATTCTCAATACCCCCGCCATGATGCAACACTTCGGCGGCGTCGGTACGCGCGAAGCCATTGACGCATTGATCGACAAGCGCATTGCCGACCAGGAGAAACATGGCATGTCTTATTGGGCGGTCGAGCTCAAGACCACAGGCGCGCTTATTGGCACTTGCGGTATCCGCATTGCCAGTAACTACGCCGGTGCGCCGATCTTTGGCATGCACGAGATCGGCTGGCGCATTGCCCAAGCGCATTGGGGACAAGGCTATGCGCGGGAAGCGGCCGAGACAAGTCTGGCATGGGCCTGGCAAAACACGGCGGCGGCATCCATTGCAGCGTGGACAACAGCAGGCAATCACCGATCGCTCGCACTCATGCAGCGGCTCGGGATGAAACGCCGCGAAGACCTGGATTTTATCGACCCGAGATCGGCCGATGGCCTTAGGCAGGAAGCGGCGCTGGTTTACGTGGTTGAACGACCGGGCGTGTCTCCGCCTGCCCTGCCTTGATCATGGTCGCTGAACCGGCGGGGTTGGATCAGCGACGGGCAAGCGCCATAGCGGGTTCGATGCCATCAAATCGGCGACCCAATCGGTGATTGCGCGGACCCGGGCGGACAGATGCCGGTTATAGGGATACACAATTGACATAGGCATACTCTCCATCCGCCAGTCCGAAAAAATTTCCACAAGGTCGCCGCTACGAAACTGGCGATCCACCTCGGCGCGGGGAAGAAATGCGACCCCCAGTCCGACGACTACGGCGGCGGCGGTGGCCGTGCCGTTGTTAAAGTACATGGCGGGCGGATGATCCAGCGTGAAGCGTTCGCCCCCGCGGGTCAATGTCGGCACAAACCGTCTGCCGGTGCCGGGAAACTTGAACCCCAGATGCAGGTGCCGCGACAGGTCGGCGGGATGATCCATGGGTGCCGAGGAGGCCAGATAGGCAGGCGATGCGCAGAAGCAAAACCGCATCTGCCCCACCTTCCGGGACACCACATCCTGGTCCGCGACTGTCCCGCCCCGGATCGCGCAGTCCACCCCCTCCTGGGCCAGGTCCACGACACGCTCGCCGCAGCCGATATCAAGATGAATATCGGGAAATCTGGCGGCGAAATCAGGCAGCGCCGGAATCACAAGGTGGATGCCAACCGGTGAAGGCATTTCAATGGACACCCGGCCCCGCACAACGTTATGGCTCATCGAGACTGACGCCTCCAGTTCATCCACATCATCAATCACAGCGCGCGCACGCGTGTAATACGCCGCACCTTCCGTGGTTGGCGAAACCTTGCGGGTGCTGCGGTACAACAGCTTGATACCCAGCAGTTTCTCCAATGATTGGACCTGCCCCGAGACCGTGGTGGTCGCCAGATCCAGTGCCTCGGCCGCACCCTTGAAGCTTCCCACCTCTACGATTTTGCAGAACGCACGCATTGCTTCCAATCGATCCAGCGCCATGATTATCCTTTTTCTCGTACAAATAAAACGATTCGATCCTATTTATCCGATTATACATATGTAATAAAGTACAGCCATACACGATTAACGCCAACAAGGAATGCCGCATGAGCAATCGCATCAACTACTACGAAGCCGCCCCGCAAGCCATGAAAGCCATGATGGGAATGGAGAAAGCCGTCTCCCAATCCGTGCTGCCCGCCACCCTGCGTGAACTGGTGCGCATTCGCGCCTCACAGATCAATGGCTGCGCATACTGCATAGACATGCACACGGCCGATGCCCTCAAATCCGGGGAAACACCCCGCCGTTTGATGGCAATCAGCGCCTGGCGGGAAACCCCTTTCTTCGACGCGCGCGAGCGCGCCGCCCTGCTGTGGACAGAAACCTTGACGCTGGTTGCCGAAAGACGCGCCCCAGACGACGTTTACCAGGAAGTCGCCGCGCAATTTAACGAACAGGAACTATCCGAACTGACTTTTGTGATCGCTGCAATCAATGCATGGAACCGGTTCGGCGTCGGATTCGCTATGCAACCCAAATCGTAATCGTAGGCTGAGACCCGGCTCGTTCCAGGCGGACACGGTTTATGTCGCAATCACGGACCAACGCCGAGCCCGCTGCGCTTTTTCCTGCCATACCTTGACAAACCCCATCCCTTAACCAGACCGGAGTAACCACGAAATGAACATTCGCCATACTATCGCCACGCTTGGCTCGCTTGCAATCCTGGCCTGCTCGATTCCCGCCTTCGCCCATGGCGGGGATGAAACGGTTACGCCCAATTTTGAGCAGGCCATTCCCAATATTCCCGGAAAATCCCTGATCGCAGTCGAAGTCAATTATCCGCCAGGCGGCGCCTCTGCGCCGCACACCCACGCCAAATCGGGTTTTATCTATGCGTATGTCGTGTCCGGCGCGATCGAGTCAAAGGTGAATGACAGCAAAACCCAAGTCTACAAAGCAGGACAAAGCTGGTCCGAGCCGCCGGGCGCGAACCATTCGATCAGCCGCAATGCGAGCAAGACCGAACCGGCCAAACTATTGGCGGTCTTTGTTGTTGATACCGACGACAAGAAACTGACGACCCCGGTCAAGTAACGCAAGATAACGCGAACCGGGCGGCGCCAGTCTGTTGACGGCAGCCCCAAGGCTTACGCAGCGCAAACGCTAATGCCGCGCATCGGTTTTTATTTGCAAGTTGGCATCTACCTTTTCGCGTCTCAAGATGCGCTACGTCAAAAATGTTATCGTTGAATTTCTATTTCGACGTTTTCTTTTTCAAAAGGAGCTAGAGATGGCACGCGTACACCACAGACGTAGGGGAAAAAACATATCGGCGAGCCAGTCTGCAGAACAGGAAAAGTGGCTCAAGCGCAATATCTCGGGTGACCAATTCAGAGACTGGTTCCGAACCGATCCAAACCCTCGATACACCGAAATGAAAAAACTAGAACAACAAATCAAGGAACTGGAACCAGACGCGTGATAGACGATCCGCCCACCGAGGCGGATTTTTTTACGCTTCTGCCTATGCTTGCGTTGGGTCTGGAGAACCGTGCTCGCTGTTTATCCATTGGCGTCTCCGTTCACAGGAGACAGGCATGGCTGGCTTTCTTGGTGCGAAAGCCCCCGTTGAACAATAAATTCGGCGGTGGGTCTTGCATGTATGTTACGTATCACGCAAGACCCATCGTCTATCTTCTCGTCCGCCACCGATCAGCGGAACAATGCCAACAAGAACATCTGGCGCGAACATAGCAACTTAGGCAAAGCATAAGGCTCCCAAAGCACTCGCATCTCGTTAAAAATTTATGCTTAGCCGTGCCCAGGCGGATCGTCCCGGTTCACTCACGGGTGTATTTGAAGGAAAGCCGAAGCCCGCATTACCTGCGAGATTCAAATGTTCGCTGTAGCGTTTATCGAAGACATTATCCATTCCAATCGTCAATTTTGCGCTTTTACTAAACTTGTAGCTTGCGTTTAATGACAGGGTCCCAAATCCGGCACTCGGCCCAAAGTCCTTGCCGACGACATTTCCTTTATCCTTGGCGGTGCGGTGTTGACTAGCCACGACCCGCCAGAGCGCGCCAGCTGACCACGATCCCTTTTCATAAGAAACCGTTAACTTGCCTTCGAGCGGGGGAATTTGCGGCAAGGGGCCCCCATCTGTTCTGTTTCGGCCCCATGCGTATGCGAGCGTCGAGCCAATTTGCCATTGTGGGCTGAGCCTATAGTTGATGCCAAGCTCGCCACCCATGATCGAGGCGTCTACATTACGGGCGGTTGTCGTAGCGCCCATCATGCCGCCCGGCTTATAGTCGAAAAGGATAAAGTCCTGCACATACCCGGCATAGGCGGAAGCCCAAGCCTGAATAGTTTCGTCTTTGTATTGAGCGCCGATGTCAAGCTGGGTCGTTTTCTCGGGTTGTACGCCATTGAACGCATTGAGCGCTCCCTTCGGCCCTTTCCTTGCCGAAAACAGCTCCCAGTAATCCGGGAAACGCTTGACATGTCCGATGCCGACGTAGAAAGTCGCCGGCATGGACGTGGCGTCCCTTTCATATCTTAGGAAACCACTGGGCAGGCTTTCCCGACGACGGTGATCAGCCGTGGGGTTAGCCATATTCATCATGCCGACCGTTTGCCGAAAATCTTTTACGGATGCCCAATCGACGCGTAGGCCCGCGATCCATCGATCGTGATCTGTCGCATGCCAGGTGGCCTCGCCAAACAGCCCGATATTTCCAAACTCAGCGTCTTTTTTCCACGCGTTTTCTTTATAAGAGATGGCATCAGTCCCGCTGCGAGCCCGATGGCGGCTTTGTTGCCAGTCAAGCCCCGCGACAAGGTCAAACCTTTCATTAAAATCCAATGACGCCGCGACCCGCCCTCCCCAAGTGGCGCGATCAACATCAGCCGCCATCGCCATCGGCATGGCGCTCATCGGATCGGGAGCTCTCAAGGTAAAATTATCCATGACATGGTCTGCGTAGTTGTAATAGATTTGAGCCTCGACTTTCTTCAAAATCGTGCCAATGTTTTTCTTTTCGAGTTTCAATCCAAGACTTTGACGCTTGAATCTGGACCCATCCATGCTTCGACCCGCATATCGCGCCTTTCCATCCCCTGTTCCCGCCGTAAGTTCAACGATGGTATCGGAATCCGGCGTAAAGCCCAGGGTCACGTCCGCATTCCATTTATCCCATCGTGATGGGATTTTGTTACCGTCGCCATCTTTATAATCATCTGAGTGTGAATGGTTGGCAGTCGCTCGCACATAAAATTTTTCATTGCCCACGGTGAGATCTGCCGCCTGGTCGTTTCTCCCGAACGAGCCCGCGGTAAGACTGCCGTCGAAACGAACGTCTGATTTCGAAAATCTCGGCGTATCTCGGTCAAACTTCACTGTGCCCGCTGAAGCTCCTGGCCCCCATAATACCGTTTGCGGCCCCTTGATTACGGTTAATTCGTCGAAGTTTTCCGGTGAAATATATGAACTGGGTGCGTCCATGCGAGCCGGGCATGCGCCTGGCATGGCGGTGCCGTTAGTCAGCAAATTTAGCCTGGAACCAAACATGCCTCGTAGAACGGGATCGCCATTCGTGCCTCCATTCCGTATGGCCGAGAACCCAGGTATTGTCTTTAAATAATCAGTGCCGTCGCTGGCCGGAAGCGGTTGCCGCGCAACTTTGGGGTTGGTCAAAATGGTTAATGGCGATGAGGGGGCGACAGCGGTGATCACCACAGGCTCCAGCACAGGAATAACAGACTGGGCATTGGCGCTTGGCACCGCGGGCAGAAGTACCGTAAAGGTGCAGAAGGAAAGAGATAAGCGTTGGGTTTTCATGGTAATAATCGAATGAGTGAAGAGTCGGGTTCGTATCAAATTTATTCTTTTCGTGCCTGTATGCGTTGCGTCAGCAAATCTGTCAGTACAGACTTCCAGTGAGGCACATCTACAGTCATCAATGCGAAAGGCTGATCCCATGAGCGACAAGGCATCGTTGATTAGGCCGCGTAAAGCGCAATCGCCGCCTTACGCCAGAGCGGTAAAATCATTCTCGTTGCCACAACGGCGTGGCCAACTGCCGAGAACAATCTCATTTCGCGCTTCCTTTGTATAATCAGCGGCAAAGTAAGGCGCGCGAAAATCGAGCAGCAGGCTGCCGACACGGCAGTCGTCCGCTTGCAAATAGAAATTGCGGGCATGAAAAAACCTCGGTAGATGGGAGTCACTAAAAGCAATCGTCAATAAAACGATCGCCTGTGAGCATCAGCCGAGGTTTGTAGGTGGCGCGCGTGACCCTAGAGGCGGCCCGAGTGCTGGGAGGGGAGGTAAAGATCGATTACGCGCTGCAAAGGTTACAGGGCGTTGTTGCCAAATCGTGGCCGATAGGACAAGTGCGGTTTCGATGGGCAATATGCCATGCGACATGACAAGCCCGAACGGGCATTCTGGATTGGCATGGCTGTCATTCGAAGAACCATTATTCTTCTTCTGCAAATCCAATAGCAAGGTTTGCGTATCCCCACTTGCCGAACACAATGTCAAGACGATAGAAGCCCCTTTGCCGTCAGACAAAGTTGGCATATACCCATTTGGAATCAAGGATCTGCCGACGAACGCGAGTACGGCCAGGCAAAAAATCACATGCCAGCCGGTGATGTTTTTTAAACGCGAAGAAATCGATGATCGAGACATTGCGTTGCGATTGTAAAGCATTTAATTATTTTTTATATTGAAATAAATCAAATAAATTCAACTCGCCTCGATCTGATCTGACAACAGCCCTTGCAAAAGGAAAGTAACCCGCTTGAGTATCGGTTCCGAATCTATATCCAAACAAAAAATAACTTCCCCCCGATTGCATTGTTATGATCGAATACGCTTTTACAATCACCAGCGCCCACACCAGGCTTTCAACATGGCAACGCTGGCTGCCGCATTTAAACTCAACGTTTATAAGTTGAGCAGCAAATGCTGGAGTATCGCCCAGCACTATGGCCGCCGAGGAAACTGCCATGATAGTGCTGTCGCAGAAAGCTTCTTTAAACCACTCAAACGTGAGCGCATCAAACGCAATATCTACAAAACCAGAGAGCATGCACGACAGGATGTCTTCGACTATATTGAAGTGTTTTACAACCCTATCCGTCGCCATAGTCATACGGCCAACTATCACCAGTAAACTACGAACAGCAATACTTTTATGAGGATGCGAACTGTCTATATAAGTCTGGCCGATTCATAGGCCCCTAATCTGCCCCCAGCAATATCAGGAGCAGCTATAAAAGACCAACTCCCTCTTACCAACAAAGAATTAATACACATCCGTGACACCAGTAAAATCGAGCAGGCTCGCCTTCTGCCACGCGAAATCAGCCACTTGCGTCAAATAGCTGGTAAAAAAAAATACATTCCAGAGCTATGAACGAGTCCTATCCTTTATCGCCCAAGGATCATTTGGATAGGCATCATCAAAAACAGTCATCTTCCGTGCACTACATTCTGGCTCTTTGTAAAGGTCATCCATTGCATTTTCCGCAAAAAGCTCTTCTCCATCAAACATGCCATGACTGCATTCTTGATCACCCTCAAAGGTGATGAAAGAAACAGAGATGTCGATATCCGGAAGTCCCTGTAAAGGACGCAATGCGTTCTGCAATACAGGGAACGCCTCTTTGATCTGATCCCGATCCTTCATAAGCACCCAAAACGGCAACTCATTATATTGCCAGTGCGTTTGACCTAAGATTCGCAGCCATAGCTTACCGTCGTATTTTTGGAGTTCCGCAAGAGTCTCTGCAAATACATCTGATTTATATGCCATATTTTAAATCTAATCTGCTCGAGCAGAGGTTCTGTTCCGAAAACCCCACCCATCATCTATCGGATGCTTTTCCTGCCTCAGCATGCTTTGTGCAGAATTAGCATAACCTTTTTCAATCTCTTTCCAGCCCTCAAAAACACCAGCATAACTATAATCAATACCATCAGAGATATAATATCCCACGGTAGGTTTAAGCGATTGCAATTTATTGCGAAACTGAAGAATGATCTGCGCAAACTTGCGGTGTGCTACTTCTGGTTGGATATCGTCATACAATAAAATCCAATTCGCTATTTCGCCATAATCCGCCTGTATCTCAACAATAACCTCTTGCCATTCAGAACCGGCTTCGGCTTCTAACTGAATCTTTAGCTTTTTTTCTGTCTCGTTGATACTTCTTAGCGTTTAGTTAATTCATCACATGTCGAACGGATATCATCTGCCAACTCAGCACACTCCGGCGGCAGCTCGCACGTAGAGCACGCTTCAGTCAGCACGCCTGGCGTCGCGCCCTCTTCTGACTCAGTTTCGGCTAGCTCCATCTGTGTGGCTTCAATATAAAAATAGCGTCGCCAACGTCCTTTACCTTTGGTACCCTCTATACATCTAAAAAAAGAACAGTGACTATCCTAGAGGAAGGAAATTTCTTGATAAGCATTGAGAAATTTGTCAAAAGCGCTTTTTGTGAATAGCCCAACGCCTCGATTATCGGAAGCCTCAATATTCAAATCTGCTACTTTTCCAGTCTCTTCATCGTAAAACCCCCCAACATTTATCCCTAAATTGAGAAACAGGATGGATCCCAGCCCCGCTAAAGCGCCACCATTTTTCTTTTCAAGTAATTGAAGAATCACCAAGGGTTCCGTTTTATATACATCGATCCCTTCAAAGGTTACCTCGGGGACGCGCCAGTTTGTATCGATTGCAGTGAGTATGCCATCAGTGTAATTGCATACTGGAACGTCGATAGTTCGAAATTCATTCACAGATCCATCGATGACAGGGTGCGTAGCAGTTACAGGACCAAGGTTATCCAGCTGGGCGACATCGCTTTGTTTAAGACCGAACTTGAGCCGCCCAAGGCCAACCAACGGTTGGATATTCCACATATTAATTCTCCATTTTTCTAGTTAATGCGTCCATTGGACTTCAGACACGCAGTATATGCTTGCATTTCCTCGATTGCTTCGTCATATTTTGAGCCAAACTTTGTCCTTATATCAACAATATCAAGTTGGGTTGCTGCAATAAAATTCCCACTGTTGATCATTGATTGTTGCGTAAAGATATAGGCAGCATGCCCTGGCATGCGACCATTACTCGCAGTTCTCCAATGATCTATTGGGGTCATCTGGATTGCGGGGCCTTCGAGTTTAGAAAGCGTACTGGCCGCATTTGCGGGCATATGATGTGCATCGAGACCGTCCCCTACGGGTATGGAGGTTCCTCGAAATGAACCGCCGCGATAGGGACCTGATCCTGCCCCGCGCTCAAGGTGTTTGCATGGGTTTCTATTTTCTTCGCAGGTGGAGCAAGCATCAGTAAGATCGCCTGAGATTGAATTTTCCTCCGCATCTGACTCAGCTTGCTCCATATGCATTGTTTCATTGCCCCATACAGCACCACCAAGTTTTCTCAAATCTTGTTCGCGTTGCTCTTTGCCTGGTAGCACCTCATGACCAAAAATCATGCTGACGATCCCACCCACTATCCAAGGGATTGCTGGAGCAATAATTGCAACCATATCAAGCTTCCTTCAAATGTTTGATACTTTCTCGCATAATCATTGCCACCTTTTCATTCGGATCAGGAACCGGCTCAGATGCCGCCATAAAATCGCGCAAACCATGCAGTGTTTCCAATCGCCCGCCGGTAACCACCTGCAGATAGCTCCATTTACGAAAAGCCACCTCCTGATTTACGCCATAGGCAGCCGCGGCCTTGAGCCATTTGTAGACATCGGCCCTGAGCACCTCATCCGATACGTTCTTTACCTTGTGATCCGCGGATTTACGCAAGTATTTCATCGTGCGCGTGACGAGCCAATGAAACCTCGCCTCTTCAATCAGGCTGATCGTTTGCGGCGTCCACCGCAGGGGGCCGTCGGGTGGGGCCGGCAGATTATCCGGCCGAACCAGATGCAAAGCTTCCTGACTCCATTCCGCCTCGGGCTTGAATATAATCTGCTGACATGTGCCCAAGAGCCGCGAGAGTTGGCCTTCATCCAGTGCCGGCAGCACTTGCGCCATCACATTGGCATCGGCATGCCGAAATGTCACCCGTTCGTATCGTGTTTCATGTCCGGCTACTTTCTGGGGCGCCTCTATCTGGTTTAATCGGCGCAAATGCTCATAAATCTCGGCTTCAGTCAGCGAGACATCCCCCACCCAAAACACCAGCCCCGGTTTGTCCCCTACGATGCCCAATAGCGCATCCAGTCGCGAGACAAATTGCTCAATCCGCTGCGCGTCTGTGGCCTCGCCCGCATCGATCGTGAGATTGCCGGCATCATTCTGATTGTAAAGATCAACCAACCACGGACCGCCCAGCACGACGGCATAATCCCCGTCATAACGATACAGCGGCCTGCGGGCCAGTCCTGCATCCCGCAGCATTGTTGCGATATTCTTAAAGAAAGCGCCGTCCATGACCGCGTAGACTCGCGTATTTGGATCCGCGATTAGCTTATATAGGTAATCTCGTAATTTGGGACACGCCTCTGGCAGAGGCGCAACGACCGACGCCATGGACGATCACCCTCTTGTCGCCGGAGAAGCGCGTTCCGCCTGCCTCATCTGGCAGGCTGTGCCGCCACCGGTGCCTTCGCCATCCGCGCCGCCGATGCCCTCGTCTCCAATAAACACATCCTCGGAGCCAGTCTGTGCCGCGCCACCACAACTGATGGCGTCCCCCACCCGTCCAGCGGGCCTGCCTTCAATAAATACGCTGGCGGAGCCTTCGCCCAGGGCCCGGTCATGGGGACCGGCGTCGCCCGCGGAACAAGCATGGGCCTCATAGCTATCGCCCACACGCATCAGCGGCTTGCCGTTCACGAAAACCGTTGCGCTACCGCCGGTTGCGCTGGTTTCGGGAAAGTGACAACCATGGCCTGAGCCGATATCTCCCTGGCGAGTTGCTGCTGGCATCTTGTGTTTCTCCTGGAAAAATCTTTGCCAATGCTTAATGAAACTGATGAATCTTAGCAGATAATGGGTTTTTGTAAAAAGAAGCGGGGGCTTCGTGAATAATGCCAGCGATAAGCAGGTTTCAGCACGGGTTTATTTTCCGAGCCTGAATCCAGATCAACAGAGAAAGCCATTACCAGCCCCCCCTTTGCACATTGATTGGCGCGTCAAATTGCTTTGAGCTTCGCTTCTGGAATGCGGATTGATTATTTCCGCCACCAAAGGCAACACCTCCAAGACAGTGCGCAAAGTCGAATCCAAACAGCGTATGGCCAACACGATGGCTGCTACCGCCTCGCCCCTCAGAAAAAAACGCAAGCTATAATCCCCTTACTTCTACAGAAATTTGCATAAGCATTCATAGCCACGCTATTGGAGCCATTATGAATCAAAGCCTTCATTGGGAAAAAGTGTATCAAACCAAGGCGCCGACGGATGTGAGTTGGTACACCCCCCATCTTGAGCAGTCGCTGGCGTTGATTCAAAAAAGCGCGAGTTCGAATCGCGCGGCGATTATTGACGTTGGCGGCGGCGAATCGACATTAGTGGACGACTTGCTAGTGCATGGCTATAACGACATCACGGTGCTGGATATATCAAGCGCGGCCATTGCGGTCGCCAAACAACGCTTGTCTGACCAGGCCTCGTGTGTCAACTGGGTGGTGGCCGACATTACGCAACTTGATATCCCGGAGAATCGCTACGACATTTGGCATGATCGCGCGGTTTTCCACTTCCTCACCGAGGATGAGCAACGCAAAGCCTATGTGAGCCAGGTGGCTCGCGCAATGCGGCCTGGCGGCAGCGTTATCGTGGCAACCTTTGGACCGGAAGGTCCGACAACATGCAGCGGCCTGGATATCGTCCGGTATGACGCGTCGGCATTGCACGATCAATTTGGTCCTCGCTTTCGCTTGATCGAAAGTACGATCCAATTGCATGAGACGCCATTCGGCACGACGCAACAATTTGTCTATTGCTTTTGCCGTATAGAATAATCAGCTAGATCAGGCGGATTTCCCATTGACGGCGGGCTGCGCTTTTGCTTTTTTCAATGCTATTTAAATAGCATCGATCCAGTCTCTGGTGTTAATAATATAAACAGTGTCCCCCTAGTGATCACTTAATATGACCCGAATCAATTGCATACCTGTGGAAGAACTATCGGGGCCGCACCTTGTGGCCGAATACCGAGAGCTACCTCGGGTTTTTCGACTGGCTGAAAAAGCAGCGATAAGAGGCGTCTTTACCCAGCCCACCCAATACACGTTGGGGACAGGACATATTCTGTTTTTTTACACGCGTCTCGGCTATCTTGCGAAACGACATTGCCAGATTGTCCAGGAAATGCGCAGGCGCAATTACAAACCTGTCTATGACGGGGTTCGCCGCCTGGACTTCCCGGATATCCCGGATAAGTATTGGAACGATTGGACACCGACCGAAGAAGCAATGGCACTCAATAGGCAACGAATTGCCCTGCGCTTATCGAAAAAAGTGACAGGCTAGATTAAGCGGCGCACAACCATGGGCGATGGCCCTATAACCTAGGTAACACCACGTGACCGGCCCTCTTGCGCGCTCCAGCAAATAACAAAAAAACCCCGCAACTCATTGAATTTACGGGGTATTTAATACTTATACAGCGCTTCACATATTTAACTTTGGCTGATAAAGTCTCGCTGCTGCAAGCGTTCTTGTATTACTGATATATTGCCTCGTCTCAAGCAATGTCGTCTACTGTAGAAGCCTATGCCAACAGGTAGACGCGGCCTGTTTTCGCCCCGTCGGCTAGGCACTGACGAACACATTGTACTGTGATTCTATACAGTTTACATCCGTATACATACCTATGTATGCTACTTAACAGTGCATGAAATTTGACGATTTAGTCATTTTTGGTGGTAAAAATAGACCATAAAAGTAACAAAAAATGAATAAATTAATTAAATGTATGTTTTCACCAACAGCTTTTTTGTAACTGCTACCCATTTAGATCATGAAAGCCCAACAACAATATTACGACGCCACCCACATTAAATGGCTGCGCGAAAACCTATCCGAACAAGGCTTTCGGGACTGGCTACTGGCTCAAAGCACAGCACCAAGCGCCGATTGGATCAAGGAACTAGAGCAGCAGATTATCGAGGATAAATTGAAAGATGGCTTACTCCAGCCGAAAGCGACCGTGACGGCCTTAGGAAATTGACCGCCCGCCTACCCCCGGAGTGGACCAGGCAACGAATTAATTGTTTATGGGCTGGGTTTAATCAATAGCAAGCAATCACTTTGACCGCCGACACGATTAGCGGGTGTTTGGGGTCAATGTGAGTTGCATATTAAGCTAACGGGTTAATTTTTCGATTCAAGAGATTCAGATAATGAATGTTTTACATAAAAAATGGTTCCATTTACTAGTGCTGGCCTGCATATTTGGAGGATTTGTGTACGCATTTTCCAGGCCGAAAACCGAGAAACCACTGCCTTCTGCTCAGCAAACGACGTCGCGTAATAAAGTGTCAACTGACAAGGTTACTCAGCCTGGCACTGGGACGCTAAACCAGCCAATTAATACACCCGATCCAGAGTCGAGAATAAACGAGTATGCCCTTATGGAGATGACCTCCAAGTCGTTTCCTAAAATGTATTCTCGCCTGGGGAAAAAGGCTTTTGAACGCGCTAACAGCCTAATTAAACCAGCTGCTCTTAAGGCACTTGAAAATCCAAATTGTGACCGAGTGGATACCGTCTCATTTTCCGAGAAAAGCACTCAGAAAAGCATACGATACTTTGTCGATTGTCAGAATGGGCAACGCGTACTACTGAGTGAAGCTGATCTGAAAGACACAGGAACGGTTCTAACGGAGTTTGAAAAAGCGAAATCTATTTCTGACTCACAGGCAATTCAAATGTGCCTCACTAAGGTAAAGCAGCGTTTGAACTTCCCGTCGACCTTTGAATCTAGTTGGTACAACAAAGGCATCTATAGAAGTCAGTCAAATAGCACAGTAACTGTGACGATCGATTTTACGGCGAAAAACGGCTTCGGCCTGGAGCTGCCGGCGAGTGCAAAATGTGAGGTTTCACAAAGCGGCCTTTCAGATAAAGACGTTGCGATTTATGACAAATGAAGGCTTATTCTGTGACGATTTGATCACGGGCATGTGTAGCCATAATGCCAATGCGTTCTAATTACCCCTTATAGAGGCTGGGAGATGAAAGAAACTAAAGATGCGTATGTGGATTGGCGTGGGTTCATTCCTACTAAGATAAAACGACATCGAGGCTTTAAAGGCCATTTGAAAGAGAAGAGCGAACCATACCTCCTCGAAATCGAACAAGCAATAGAACAAGCCGAACTATGGTTACAAAACAATTTGGATCCTATTTTGCAATCTGAAGTAGATGCAGGAAGGGAGTATTTAAAGCAACAGACAGACAAACAAAACTGAATCTTGGATATGGAAAATAAAGAAACTTTAGTTCTAAAAGGCATAGAGTCAGCTAACCAAATCATCGAACTAGCACTAAATAGTTTGCGTAACGAAACGGAATTCAATTATGAATTGGTAATTAGCGACGATATTGAAAATATCGAAATCAAGGTGTACGGCGACAAATTTCACGATTCAATAACTGGCCAGTTTGCCAGGGGTATTTGGGAGTTTCAGCAAGAAATATATCGTGCCATAGCCTTTACAATCCACGGGGTTGCGTCAATCAGAAAGCTTTCAAAAGAAGAGCTAGATCAATATAATATAACTTTCTACGTTAAAGACGGATGCACTGAAATAAAAGGGGTTGTTAAACCAATCTTAAAATTTCTGAACAAGAACATGGAAAATCTGCCACCTACGACAAAAGCTATATTGATTGGCACTATCTTCGCCATATTGACTACGGGCTTCGTCGTATGGCGCATGAACGCTCAAGACACTGAAGTCGAAATCGCGAGGACAAATCAGAAAACGATTGAAGCCGTCACAAAAGAACATACTAAGCAGCTAGAACTAATGAAAGATGTGAAAACATTTTTTCCAACAGTTCAACGATGGGAAGAAGCGGCTGAAAGTGGTGCAAAAGCGATGATTAAGAGTCTTGACGATGGAGATTCTATGGATTACGGTGAAACCCATGTCTCTTCCGATCAAGTAAAGACCATCAAGCAGAAATCACCTCGATCACAGCCAGACGAAGATACCATTAGCGGTAAGTTTGAACTATATGGCTTCAAAGACATTACTGACAACAAAATTAGCATTGAGATTAGAAATGCGTCGGGGGAATTTACAGTAACAATGGAGGCTGAAGATTTCAGCCCTGAAGAATTCTTGTACATTAAACACAAAGCGGCCGACAACGCAATGATCGAAATGACAATCAAAAAAGTTACGGTAAGAGATAGGACCAAAGAAATATATGTGTCTGACTTTACTCGAAATCCAGATGATCCCATAGAATCTGAAGACGCAGATTGATTTGACCCCCACCTGCTCTGGGCAGATTTTATTTTGACTATTTCCTATTCGGCAATTGCCTTGGTGGAAATTTGAATCAAAGTATCCTGTTCAGAATCAAGAGAACTGGAATCGTGAAAGTCGAGCGATTAAATATTAGGAATCGATATGAGTAAAGGGATAGATACTAAATTAGCTGGTCAAGTTGGAGAATTTCTAGTCTGTGCCGAATTGGGTAAACGAGGATTTATTGCCACATCTTTTACTGGAAGCGTTCCTGAATTTGATCTAATCGTCGCCAACAATTCACTCAAAACACTTCCCGTTCAAGTCAAAACTTCTAGAGGGATTAGTTGGCCAACTAACGCAAGTCTATGGATCGACATCGAAATTGATGAGACTGAGATGTGTCAACGTGATGGAGGCAATAAGGAAATATCCCATCCTGATCTCATATATGTATGTGTATTGCTCGCCAGACTTGACTCAGACCAAAGAGATAGATTTTTCATACTAACTAAAAAGGATATACAAGAAATTTGTTCTACCAACTATCGCGAGTTTATATCAAAGCATAATTGGAAAAGACCTCGAAATTTTCGGTCATTAGACAATCGATATTACGCCAGTAATTTGGAGCCATTTGAGAATAACTGGGACTTATTCCATGAGAAGCTTGCCTCAAGCTGATGCATAAGAAAAACGCAAGCGGGATTACATATCACCTTTCTGTATTATGTAATCCCATTATCCCCCACCGCCACTCTAGACCAAAGAAGCAAACTGCACGAACCAGATATCAGTATTCCGTAGTATGTATACTACTTATATTTACTTACATGTGATAATTTGAGCGCGGCAAAAAGCCAGCATATTAGCGCGATTGGGGATCAAAGCGGTGTGGTGAGAGGAATTGGCCGGGCAGCAAGGCCAGCCATGAAAGTAAGGGAAATGACGTGAGTATCGCGACTAAATGTTTTCTATCAATAGTGTGTTTTACTTCGCTCCCAGCGTCAGCTATCGAAGATTTGGAAGTAGCGAAATGTGCAGCCGACACAAATGCAATAACACGACTAGAATGTTTCGATAAGCTTGCTACTACACATTCTTTAGCGCCTAAAACTGTCGAGACTACTGCCCCCGGCAAAGGCCGCTGGATAACATACTCAAAAATCAATCCGCTTACCGATAAAAACGAGTACTATGCGGCCGTTCCTGCTTCCTCGGGGAAAGGTACCCATGGCGAACCTGTGAGTCTTGTTCTGGCATGTATCGGCACCACCAGATATATGCATATTAATTGGCAGTCTTTTCTGGGGAACGATAAAGTAAAAGTCACCTACCGATTTGGCACAGACCCAGCGAAGACGGAGTTATGGGAGGTTTCCAATGATAGTAAGGCGACCTTTTATCCATGGTCTTTGCTGGGCATTCTCAAACTATTGGAGGAAACATCAACTTTCGCCGCTAGTCTAAGCCCGTACAAGGAAAATACAATTACCGCCGTCTTCGATATTTCTGGAGCGCATGAGGCTTTTAAAGATCTCAAAAAAAATTGCCAATGGTAGAGACAAGAAAAACACCACCCTGGGACCTTATAGCACTTCGTGATGCAGTTGAGCGTAGCCATAGCGAGGATATGGCCAGAAAAACATACCAATGCACCCAATCTCTGGCGACTCGACAAGACTACATGAAATACCATTATTGGGAGGCGAAACGGCTGCTGGGCGATACCTTGAGCAACACCGACAGCCTGACCGTCGCCGCAGAATATATTTTCGGCGTCACACCTGAAAAGTACCATGCATTTCATCACAAACGCATGCAGGCAGAAGCTAACCTGCTGGCATTACTCCAGTGTGTCCATGCCTCCTATGATCACCTCGGGCATGTTCTTTATTTCGCACTGAACTTCGACGCAAATCCAAACCAACGAACCGACGAACATCGGATATCCATTCATCACGTTTCGAGCAAATTGCCTGCGGGCCCCTTGAAAGGCGCTGTCAATGCCCTGATTGCAGACAAAACAATGAAGCACGTTGCCGCCCTGGTCAATACGTCGAAACATCGCAATATTGTGCACACTCCAGTAGTGGTCGGCTGTTCAGATGATAAGCAACCACATGGTTTACGATTCGCCACGTTCAAATACAAAGGCAAATGGTACCCGGATGAATGGGCACTGCCTTTCGTAAACACCGCGTTCAACACGTTTCAAGATCATATGACGCAGATTCGGATATTGCTACACGAACAATTGGACATATAGTCATAACCCGTGACCGTTACAGCACGAGGACTAGTTTGAATTCATTAAACTTTGAAAGATAAGGTGAGGGTATATGAAGGCTTTAGAGCGTAATGTGAAATTCTATGATTTAAACATCACGGCTTCGATGATGGTGGGAAAAGCGGCCACCGGCGTAAAGCCGGCGCCCAATTTGAGAGATATTCTTCTCGAGGCAAAGCGTTTAAATCTGATAAGCTCATCTGCCGTTAAATTGCAAGCGACGGGAGGAAATATAACTATCGCCGTGACCGATCTAAACGTAGGAACTAAAACTGCAACTTTGCTGATTTGTAAGACCGATGCTACAGAGGCCGATCAGGTAGTCCGCAATATAAATACTCAGCAAAGGACCACGGTAGCCGCTAAAAAAAAGGATGATGGGAATGCGTATTCAGCTCATCTGTGTATAAGCCTCGTCCCCAACCAGCTAAATAGATATGAATTCGTGCTTGAGCATTGCAGTGGAATTAGCAGTAGTGCCGTCGAGCGATTAATGAAGATAATTTATAAAATACTTCAGACTAATAAAAGTGCGGTTACCATCATGGCACATCCACATTCGACACCTAGTAAGCCAAAATTTGCTCGGATACGGTGTAAATTTGAAATCAGCGGCCATCCTAGTGATGATTTAAAGAAAATGATGCAAACTGGGAAGATTGAGAATATCGAAATTGTGAATAAGCTTCTAGTGGGAAAGTCATGGGATAGATTCAATGTAACCAGTGAAAAGTCAGAATCTATATCGCTTAAATATGACAGTAGTTCCAAACAACCAATTGATAAAGTAATAGATTCATTACTTACCCACGCAGCGAATGCTCAAAAAGAAGTGGTCAGAATAAAATTTAAAGACCAAAATGATAAATCCACAACCTTACAGTTCGATCCACCAACGGGGAACATTTTGAATGAAGATAGATGCGTAAGATCCGAAGTCATTAGCGGTTTCACGCAACGACTTGACACTTCTTCTGATAAGATAAATCCGCAAATTGAACAAAGAATGGTAATTTTAATTTAAGTGAAAAAGATGATTCCAGAGCCTTTATGGCGACCATTTGCTTATATTTCAATTAAACATCATGAAAAGAAAATCATTGATGTTTGGATACCGCTCGCTGCAGCTCTACTTCTTACAGTAGTCTCTTCTGTGTATAAATCCCATTTTAATACTTGGGGCCCCAGCGGAATTGTAAATGCGTTTCAGGCAGTAATACAGACGCTGCCTGGTTTCTACATTGCGGCACTTGCTGCAATAATTGCGTTAGGAAAAAATCCGATACTTGACGAACTGATCGAAGGAAGTCCAACCCCCTCCATAAAAATGAGAATTCAGGGATTTGAAGACCCCCAATTGAAGCCGTTAACCAGAAGGCATTTTCTATGCTTGCTTTTTTCATATCTGACTGCTCTTAGTCTGGTACTTTGTATAAGCACTGCATTGATTATATATGGGGCCACGTTCATAAAATCAGCTATCACTTTCAGTCCTCTGCTTATGCTTGGATCGACTCTCATAACATTGTTGTATTTTTATCTGGCATTTCATCTTATTGCCGTCACTTTTTTTGGGCTGTATTATCTCGCTGATCGAATGTATAGTCACCACCAATAAGAGCTTATTGTGATTCGTGCCCGTGAATAACATAGCAATGCATTGACCTGCAACGGAGAACGGACTGGACTTGTTAGAAGCGCAATTATTCAGCCGAAAATTTAGACCGTCTGGGCGATACCTTGCTTATCGAACAGCTGAAATTTGGCTGACCACTATAACAAAAGAAATGGTTTTTCAAAATCGTAGGAACTCAGTCGTCGGCAAATTCCAACAACATTTTTCAACGCTCTACCATATACCTACTTATATGGTATTTCCGCTGAAGATACCATATGTCAAAAGCAGGTAGATTTTTAACGGATCTACCATATCATATGGTATTTTGAAAAAATATCTCTGGTGCCGGCAGCTGGTGCGCGGGATCTCCTTAAAGTTCACGTACCCCTTTCGGCGGCCGGACATACGTCTTATGCAACCGGTCAAGCTCCAGCGTCAAATTCAGGTACCCTTCAACCCATAGCGGAATCTCCGTGGCTTCCATCATCCACCGGCTGGGCGTGCTCTGGCTCACCTTAGTTAGATAGCAAAATCGCTTTACCCGACGCTCTGCGCTTGTCGTTAAACTGATCGTGACCATGTTATATTCATGCCACTATCGGGCTAATCGATATGGTAAAAAAGTGAATCTATACACGGATTACGGCAAAAAGTAGCAAACCACTATGTGGGAAAACCAGCCCAGTTAAATTTAAACCCAAAAATCTGATTAACTATTGATATTTACTCTATATCCACCCGCTCCGGCGGGTTTTCTTTTGCCTGTTCACTGATTATTCTGGTGAGTATTGAAATCAGAATCGCGATCGTTGGCCAGTATAAAAGTCGGCCAATTTAACCTCAGGAATCAATATGAGCAGTTTTACGTGCCGTAACCGCAGTCGCCACAGCGCAAATTGCCAGCAATGCAGCACTCACGACAAAAGTGCTCTGATATCCGCTGTAATCAAACAGCATCCCCCCCAAGGTCGAACCTAGAGCGATGGACATCTGGACCACAGCGACGAACAGCCCGCCGCCTGATTCCGCATCCTTCGGAAAAACGCGGGCAATCCAGGTCCACCACCCAACGGGGGCGGAAGTACCAGCCAAGCCCCACAACCCCAGCAAAATGCTCACGGCGGCAAACGATCCGCCAAAAGCAATCAACGCCAGAGCAGTCAAAGCCATTAAGATTGGGATGATGACCAATGTCCGATAAAAACCGCGCTGCAGAACCCTGCCGATCAATACAGTACCGATAAATCCCGCTGCTCCGATGACGAGCAGAATGAGCGAGATTGCGGTATCATGCACTCCCGTTACCGTTTCTAGGAATGGCCGCACATAGGTGAACAGGGAAAACTGCCCCATGAATAACAAGCTGCTGGCCGATATCCCAATGACTGCGCCAGGATGCTTGAGTAGCGAGAACACCTTGAATACACCTCCCCTGTCCGTCACGCGCAACGCCACCGGCATAGAAGGCAGTGTCTTCCATTGCCAGATCAACGCGACCAACGCGATCGGCACCAGACACAGAAAAGCGCCACGCCATCCGATCACAGCGCCTAGATAAGCCCCCAAGGGCGCCGCCACCACCGTGGCCAATGCATTTCCACCATTGACGATAGCCAGGGCGCGCGGGACATCACGCGCAGGAACCAGACGGATGGCCGTGGCTGCCGACATGGACCAAAATCCTCCGACAACAACGCCAAGAAGCGCGCGCGCAAGCATATAGGTGAGATAGTTGGGCGCCATCGCCACGATCGCGCCCGACACGCCCATCGCCGCCGTTAGCACTAACAACAGCGTTTTGCGATTCACGCTGCCTGCAAGCGCCGATATGAAAAGGCTCGTGAACACAGCAAAGACACCTGAGATGGCAATACCTTGGCCTGCCATCCCTTCACTGACGTGAAGATCTCTTGCCATCGGTGTCAGCAGGCTAACCGGCAAGAATTCCGAGGCGATCAGTGCGAAGGCACAAACCGACATGGCGAACACACCACCCCAAACATTCGGTTTAGGGATATCTTCTAAGCTTGGGGTCATCGTAGCCTCAGAGCTGTCAATAATTTTAGTTGTCATAAAACTTGTTTACTTATCAGAGAACGATCTGGTCAAGGCTCAATACGTTCGATTCGCACAAGGTATGGTCCAGGTTGCGACAGTATGGACAGTCCTAGCTCTACTTTTCCTAGAGGCAAGAGATTGCGCGAATAGGAACGGGGCGCAATAAAGATTGCCAGATTGCCCCAGGGCGCGTAATGAGTTAGTTCACCAGCGACAGGGGCCATTCCTTGTGGTGCACCTTGTGTAGATAACTTGCGAGGCAGATCGGAAACCCGTTCGATGTGGTCATAATTGGTCAATGTCAGGGTTAGGGGCAACAATGTTGCAAAGTCCCTGGCTAAGTCGTTGTCGTACAGCATAGCGATAGCACTTTGCTCGCCAACGGTGAGGCGGATTTTCATAGGAAACTCCTTTGAAGATGATTGAATCGATGAGCGTTCAACCGACGCAGCCTCGCTACTCACTAAGAGCCAGGCTAGCGTACCGGACAATAGCATCCAGGCGGCATGCTTGAATAACAGCTCGAGGTTCAAGGTGAGTATTTTCATGAGCGTAATTTTGACTCAGATAAATCGGCATTACTAGCTAATAAATACTTAATAGCCCTATTAGTAGAATTAATTAATTATCTGTGAGACACTGAAAAAATGATAAAGCGTAATCTCAATGATCTCTTATACTTTGTCACCGTTGCACGGGAAGGGAGCTTCACGCGCGCCGCATCCCTGCTTGGCATCACTCAATCCGCATTGAGCCAAGCCATTAGGAGTCTGGAGACCAGGCTTGATATCCGGCTATTGACTCGTACCACCCGTAGCGTCTCACCAACGGTGGCCGGGGAGCGCCTGCTGAACGCAATCGGCCGCAGATTCGACGAGATCGAATCAGAATTGGATGAACTGACGGAATTGCGCAACAAACCGGCCGGCACAGTGCGCATTACCTGCGGAGACTTTGCTCTACATACCATCCTGCTTCCCAAACTCACACCATTACTCCGCGAATATCCTGATATCAATATAGAGTTTGACGTGAACTACGGCCTACGTGACATCGTTGCTGACCGCTTTGATGCAGGGGTACGCTTGGGCAATACGATTGACAAAGATATGATCGCGATACCCATCGGCCCGACCATGCGGCTAGCGGTCGTCGGTTCACCTAGCTATTTTTCCGCAAACGCCATACCAGAGACCCCCAATGATCTCATGGCGCACCAATGCATCAACCAACGGATGCAAAGTTCTGGTGGCCTCTACGTGTGGGATTTCGAGCAGAATGGCCGTCGCGTCAATGTGCGGGTGGACGGGCAGCTGATTTTCAATACCACCCAACCGCAGATTGATGCGGCATTGGCGGGCTTGGGACTAGCCTTGTTACCCGAGGACGAGTTGATACCATATATGAAAAGCGGGAGACTAGTCCGGGTACTGGAAGACTGGTGTGCTCCATTTAGCGGCTACCATTTGTATTACCCGAGCCGTCGCCAGCCGTCTCCCGCTTTTTCTCTAGTCGTTGAAGCCCTCCTTGCAAAGCATTCCCGCAATCCAAATCCAACGACATAAATATTAACGCTATTAACGGAGCAGTAAGGACAGAAAATTCATGAAGAAAGGCTGCTACCAGCGTTACCAGTAAAAATAGAGAGACGAAGGTACAAATCAGCCGATGTTACCGCTGTTACCAGTCCAGTAACGCCACTAGTAACACGGAAACCCGCATGAATAAAGGCTGTTACCGCTGTTACCGGCGTTACCGGCAAAAACATAGGGGGTGCAAGTACAAATCAGGCGGATTTACCAACCGGTAAGGGTATGACCTTCTCTTGCTTGATAGCGTCCAGGTAATCCGCCCACTCCTGCATCATCCGGGTACGCTGTGGCAAATACTCAGCATAGTTATAGGCTGCGCTGGTGCCATCACTGTCCTCTGCGTGCGCCAGCTGTATTTCAATGTGGTCATGGTTATAGCCCTGCTCGTGCAGAATGGTGGACGCCCCCCCCCCGGAAGCCGTGCCCAGTCATGCGCCCCCGGTATCCCATTCGATACAAGGCGTACAGAATGGTGTTGTTGCTCATATGCAGACCCTTGCCATAGGTATCTGTCGGAAATATAGCCGCTGCCGTTGTCATACCCTTTCATGGCCTCCAGTACCTCCAGCGCCTGGCGAGACAGAGGCACGATATGGGGGCGATCCATCTTCATGCGTTCAGCTGGGATATTCCAACGCTTGGCCTGCAAGTCCAGTTCCTCCCACCGCGCGCGGATCAGCTCACCGGTCCGAACGAAGGTGTACGCCAAAAACCGCATCGCCAGTACTGTGACCTCTGCCCCCTGGTATTGGTCAATGGCGCGCAGCAGCTGCGGCAGCTCGTTGGCGTGCACTCTTGGATAATTGCGTTTTTTGCGTTTGGGTAGAATGTCCCGGGGCTGGATATCGGCCGCCGGGTTGGCTTTGATGATATCGTGCGTTACCGCATACCTCATGATCTGTTTGCAGGTCTGCAATGTCCGCTTCGCGATATCAGCCGCCCCCCGTTTCTCGATCTGCTGCACCAGGTCCTCGAACCGGCCGGCCGTCAGGTCAGCAAGGGGGACTTCGCCAATTGCCGGCAGCACGTCCGCCTCCAGCCTGGTCCAAACATGATCGGCGTACCGTTCGGTCAGACCCTGTTTCCAGTAGGCATGCCATTTGGTGGCCACCGCTTTGAATGTATTGGCATTGGCGGCATCCCGCGCCTTGCGCCGGGCCTTTTTATCCGCGCCGGGGTCTATGCCATCCATTATTTGTTTCTGCGCTACCCGGTGCCTTTCCCTTGCTTGTGCCAGATTAACGGCTGGATACACGCCGATGGCCAGCACTTTTTCTTTGCCACCGGTCCGGTACTTGTATCTCCAATACTTTGAACCACTAGGATTTACAAGCAGGTACAGGCCGCCACCATCAAACAGTTTGTAAGGTTTCTCTTGTGGCTTGGCGTGCTTAATTTCGGTGTCTTTGAGCGCCATCTGGGGGTATCTCCTGCTGGGGGTATTTGCAGATACCCAAAATTTGTGGCATCTTCAAGCATACGCTTACCGCCCTATACGACCCATCAGGCAATAAAAAACCCCGCAACTCATTGAATTTACGGGGTATTTAATACTTATACAGCACTTAACAAACTTAACTGTGGCGGGTTGGGGGGGATTCGAACCCCCGATACGTTACCGTATACACGCTTTCCAAGCGTGCGCCTTCAGCCACTCGGCCACCGACCCTGATCCATACTTAGCCAGCTATTTTAGCATCCTTTCCACATATCTTGCAATCATATCGATTTCAAGATTCACTTTTTTCCCGATCCGTAGCTGCTTCAGCGTGGTTACTTGCAGGGTATGGGGGATGATATTGATGCTGATTTCGCACCCCTGCGCGTTGTCCTTCACGGCATTGACGGTCAGGCTGACGCCGTTAATGGTTACCGAGCCCTTGTAGGCCAGGTATTTGCTGAGATCGGCCGGGATCTGGATGCGCAATTCGTGCGATTCCCCGACCTGCTCGAACTTCGTGACCGTTCCCAATCCATCGACATGACCGGAGACCAGGTGGCCGTCCAGGGAGTCGCCCAGCTTCAGCGACCTTTCCAGGTTCACTTCCCCCTCCTGGTCAAGGCCTGTCGTACGATCCAGGCTTTCACGCGATACGTCGATCTGGAAGCTCTGCGCATCGAAAGAGACCACGGTCATGCAGGCACCCTGCACGGCGATGGAGTCGCCAATTTTTACGTCGCCCAGATCGAATTCGTTTGCCTGGATGGTCAAATGCACGCCGTCCTCGGCGCTGGCGCCGGCGGGTTTCACCTGGCTGATGCGGCCAACGCCGCTGATGATGCCTGTAAACATATCTCTACTCCGTGCCGGGCGGCTGTGCGCCCGAATGCAATAACAATTGGTTCCAGCGCATGGGCAGTCTGGCTCGCAGCCGCAAGTCATCGCCGCAGGGCGCGGTATCGAAAAAGGCGAATTGATAGGCGTCGGCCAGGATATTGAATGGCGTGTGCTGCACGGCGGAGCGCGCATCTCCCAGAACCTTGGGCGCCATATAGACCAGCAATTCGTCTACGCATCCGGCTTGCAGCAAGGCACCGTTCAGGCCGGGACCGGCCTCGACATGAACCTCGTTGATGTCCTGTTCGCCCATCCAGGCCATCACGGCCTTGAGATCGACGTGCCGGTTGCGTTCGGGCATGTTGATGACCCGGGCATTGAGCGCTTTCAGGCGCTCGGCCTTGTCGGCATTGTATTCCGTCACGAAAATCCAGACCGGGCTGCCATCAAACAGCCGCGATTCCTCGTCGATGTCGAATTGGCTGTCGATGACCGCCTTGATCGGCTGGCGCGAGGTATCGACATCGCGCACGGTGAGCAGCGGATCGTCCTCGCGCACGGTGCCCGAACCGCTCAGGATGACGCAGGCCCGCGCGCGCCAGTGGTGGCCATCGGCCCTGGCCTGCGGGCCGGTAATCCATTGGGAACGGCCATTGTTCAAGGCCACTTTGCCGTCGAGCGTGCTGGCGATTTTCAGGCGGATCCAAGGCCGGCCTACGCTCATGCGCGAGATGAAGCCGGGATTGATTTCCGCGGCCTGCGCCATGCACAGGCCAACATCCACGGCAATACCAGCCGCCTCCAGCTTGCGGATACCCTGGCCGCCGACCAGCGGATTGGGGTCGCTTGCGGCCACCACCACGCGGGCGGGCCGGCAGGCGGCGACGGCGTCCGCGCAAGGCGGCGTGCGGCCATAATGGCTGCAGGGTTCCAGGGTGACATAGAATGTGGCGCCCGCCAGATCATGGCCTTGCTCCTGGGCGTTGCGAATCGCGCAGACTTCCGCATGGGGCCCGCCCGGCGGCTGGGTGGCTCCCTGCCCCAGGAGCTGGCCGTCGCGCACGATGACGCAACCCACACGCGGGTTGGGCGAGGTGCTGTACATGACGGTGCGGGCCAGGTTTATCGCCTGCTGCATCCAGTGCAAGTCATTCATCGGCTGGTGTCCTGTGGCATGGGTTGGCGGACATGCGGCCAGGGCCTGCGCTCGTGCGATTTGCCGGCTTAGCGCGCACTGTCTGGCTCCACCCGGGATTTGCCAGACGAGGCCTTGGCGGTATTGGTGCGGGGTTTGGCAGGCTTCTGCATTTCCTTGATGGCGTTCACGAACTCCTCGATGTCCTGGAAGCTTTTATAGACCGAGGCAAAGCGCACGTAGGCAACCTGGTCCAGTTGCTTGAGCTCGTTCATGACCAGTTCGCCGATGCGATCGGTGGAGATTTCTTTTTCCGGGGTGTTGAGCAAGGCTTCCTGGATGCGCGCCACGGCCCGTTCCAGCAGTTCGGTGCTGACCGGGCGCTTGCGCAGCGCCAGCTTGAGGCTGGCCTGCAGCTTGGCGGGGTCGAACTCAACGCGGGTGCCATTGCGCTTGACCACGGCAGGCATGGCCAGCTCGATTCTTTCGTAGGTGGTGAAGCGCCGGTCACAGGAGAGGCAGCGACGGCGACGCCGGATGGTGTCGCCCTCTTCGGATACCCGCGAGTCCATAACCTGTGTATCGTGGTGTGAACAAAACGGGCATTTCATATGCAAAGAATCCTGTGCCGGGCTGGTGAAGTGCGCTAGTGTACCAGCGCTCGCGCCTGAACCGGCTTATTTATAAACGGGAAAGCGCGCGGTGAGTTCATTCACTTTAGCACGAACCGCCGCGATATTGGCTTCATCTTCGGGGTTGTCCAGCACATCGGCGATCAGGTTGGCGGTGAGCTCTGCCTCGGCTTCGGTGAAGCCACGCGTTGTCATGGCCGGCGTGCCCAGACGGATGCCGCTGGTCACGAACGGTTTTTCCGGATCATTGGGAATGGCGTTCTTGTTAACGGTGATATGGGCCTCGCCCAGGCGGGCTTCGGCGACTTTGCCGGTAATGCCCTTGGCGCGCAAGTCGACCAGCATGACATGGCTCTCGGTTTTACCGGAAACAATGCGCAGGCCGCGCTTGACCAGTGTGTCGGCCAGCACCTTGGCGTTGGCCACGACTTGCTTGGCGTAATCGGCGAATTCGGGGCTGAGCGCTTCCTTGAAGGCCACGGCTTTGCCGGCGATGACATGCATGAGCGGACCGCCCTGGATACCGGGGAAGATCGCAGAGTTGATGATTTTTTCGTGCTCGGCCTTCATCATGATGACGCCGCCACGTGGGCCGCGCAGTGATTTGTGCGTGGTCGATGTGACAAAGTCGGCATGCGGCACGGGGTTCGGGTACTGGCCGCCGGCGACCAGGCCTGCGTAGTGGGCGATATCGACCATCAGATAGGCGCCGTTGTCCTTGGCGATCTTCGCCAGGCGCTCGAAATCGATCTGCAGCGCATAGGCTGAAGCGCCGGCCACGATCATCTTGGGCTTGTGCTCCTTGGCCAGTTGCTCTACCTGTGCGTAGTCCAGCACTTCGTTTTCATCCAGGCCGTAAGGGATGAAGTTGTACAGCTTGCCGGACGCGTTGACGGAGGCGCCATGCGTCAGGTGGCCGCCCTCGGCCAGGCTCATGCCCAGCACCGTGTCGCCGGGCTTCAGGACCGCCATGTAGACGCCCTGGTTGGCCTGGGAACCGGAGTTGGGCTGCACGTTGACGGCCTCTGCGCCGAACAGTTTTTTCAGGCGTTCGATCGCCAGCGTTTCTGCAATATCCACGAACTCGCAACCGCCGTAATAGCGCTTGCCGGGGTAGCCCTCGGCATACTTGTTGGTCAGTTGCGTGCCTTGTGCCTGCATGACCGCGGGGCTGGTGTAGTTTTCAGAAGCAATCAGCTCGATATGCTGCTCCTGACGGGTGTTTTCTTGTTGGATGGCACTCCAGAGTTCAGGATCTACCTTGTCAAGAGTTAGCGAGCGATCAAACATAACGTATCCTATAAACGCGTAATTGAATAAAAATTTAGACGGAAACTTTCGGGTTCAGGGTGTAGGTGCCCATGATCGTCGCCTGGTCCAGCACATGCGGCGCAATGGCGGCGGCCACGTCGGCGCACGTAAAGCGGCCGGTCAGCGGCAACGCTTCAATGTCCAGGGCGTACACGGTGAAGAAATAGCGGTGCAGCAAGGCGTCGTTGAACGGCGGGCATGGGCCATCGTAGCCGAAATAGTCGCCCGCCATGTCGTGGTCGCTGGCGAACCAGCTGGTGAAATCGTTCACGCCCTGTCGCAGGTCCTTGGCCGCCATCGGGCCGCTTTTACCCTTGGGGGTAACGCCATTGGAAAATTCGCCCTCGGCGATTTCCGTCATGCTGGCGGGAATGTCGACCAGGGACCAGTGGTAGAACTCGACACGCGGCAGGCTGGCCGGTACCTCGCGATCATCCTGGTTGACGTCATCGGGCTTGCTGGGCACATCTTTGTCTACGCACAGCACGACGAAGGATTTCGTGCCCGCGGGCGCGTCGGACCACGCCAAGTGCGGATTCTTGTTGTCGGACAGGATCATGTGGGATTGCGCGTCATATTTGGCAAACGCGTTGACCGGATTGATGGCCTGTTCATTTACGAATGATTGACTGCTGAGTTTCATGTCGTCCCCTTGTTAACAGTAAAAAACGAATCAATGGGCGCTTCTGGCGCCCACGGCATTGCCCGCCTAGTTGCTGAGTGTGACGCGCGCGAATTTGCGCTTGCCGACCTGCACGACATAGGTGCCGGCGCTCAGCTCCAGGTTTTTGTCTTCCACCCGCTGCGAATCCACCCGTACCCCGCCCTGCTGCACATTGCGGCCGGCCTCGGTGCCCGAGCTGGCAAGCCCGGCTTCCTTGAGGATTTTGACAATGGACAGCGGCGCCGGCCCCAGGTTGATCTCGGGCATGTCTTCGGGAATGGCGCCGTCCCGGAAGCGCGCCTCGAAATTGGCCAGCGCATTGCGCGCATCGGCTTCCGAATGAAAGCGCGCGATGATTTCCTGCGCCAGCTCGACCTTGACATCCCGCGGGTTGCGACCGTCTTTCACCTGCTGGGCAAGTGTATCAATCTCCTGCTGCGACTTGAATGAAAGTAATTCATAATAGCGCCACATTAATGTGTCGGAGATGGACATCAGCTTGCCGAACATGGAGTCGGGCGCCTCGGTGATGCCGATATAGTTGTTCTTGGACTTGGACATTTTCTCTACGCCATCCAGCCCTTCCAACAGCGGCATGGTCAGGATGCACTGCGGCACCTGGCCATATTCCTTTTGCAATTCGCGGCCAACCAGCAGGTTGAACTTCTGGTCGGTGCCGCCCAGTTCCAGGTCGGCCTTGAGCACAACCGAGTCGTAGCCTTGCATGAGCGGGTACAGGAATTCATGAACGGAAATCGGTATGCCGCCCTTGAAGCGCTTGGTGAAGTCGTCGCGCTCCATCATGCGCGCAACCGTGTAGCGCGAGGCAAGCTGGATCATGCCACGGGCGCCGAGCTGGTCGCACCATTCGGAGTTGTAGCGCACTTCCGTGCGGGAGGGATCCAGCACCTTGCTGGCCTGCTCGTAATAGGTTTTGGCGTTGACTTCGATCTGCTCGCGCGTGAGCGGCGGGCGGGTGGCGTTGCGGCCACTGGGGTCGCCGATCATGGAGGTGAAGTCGCCGATCAGGAAAATGACGGTATGCCCCAAATCCTGCAATTGCCGCATCTTGTTGAGCACAACGGTGTGGCCCAGATGGATGTCGGGCGCGGTGGGGTCCAGCCCCAGCTTGATGCGCAGGGGTTCGCCGCTGTTGCGGCTGAGCTGCAGTTTGGTGGCGAATTCGCTTTGGACAAGCAGTTCATCGCACCCGCGCAACACCGTACGCAGGTCATTTTCAACTTCGGGACTGATAGGGACTTCGGGTGATGACATAGATAGGGTTCCTGGGCGCGGGCGGTAAAAACAGGCAAGAAGATAAAAACAGGGTGCAGGCCGATTGCCTTGCACCTGGGTACGCCCGCTTACGCCGATTTCAATGTTAAATTATACCCTTTTCAGCAAGGCAGATGCTCATGAAGCAAGCACGGGAACCCCGCTATTTGATCGGCTTGATGTCAGGCACCAGCACCGATGGCGCCGATGGGGTGCTGGCTCGCTTCGCCCCCGGCGCAAGACCGCAAATCGTGGCCATGGCCACGGCCGCCATGCCCGATGCGCTGCGACAGACATTCCTGTCGCTCAACCTGGCCGGCGACAACGAATTGGAGCGTGCCGCCCTGGCCGCCGGGGAGCTGGCCGACTTGTACGCTCAAGTCACGGCCGATCTGCTGCGGCAGGCCAGACTGTCCCCGGGCCAGGTGGCCGCCATCGGCGCCCATGGACAAACGGTCCGGCACCGCCCCGAACTGGGATTCACGGTGCAATTGAACGCGCCGGCGCGCCTGGCAGAGCAAACCGGCATTGCCGTGATTGCCGATTTCCGCAGCCGCGACATCGCGGCCGGCGGGCAAGGCGCGCCGCTGGTGCCGGCCTTTCACCAAGCGCTGTTCGAGTCGCGGCAGACTACGGTAGTGCTGAACCTTGGCGGTATTGCCAACGTCAGCATCCTGCAAGCCGGACGCGATGTGATCGGGTTTGACACGGGACCGGCCAACGTCCTGCTTGACATGTGGTGCCTGCAGCATACCGGCAAGCCGTATGACGAAGCGGGGCAATGGTCGGCAGGCGGCACCGTGCATGAGCCGCTACTGCATGCCCTGATCCAGGGCGAACCCTGGCTGCAATTGCCGCCGCCGAAATCGACCGGGCGGGACCTGTTCAATGCCGATTGGCTGGCGCGCCGACTGGACGCGTTTCCCGAATTGGCGCCGCAGGACGTTCAGGCAACACTGCGAGCCTTCACGGCGGCCACGATCGCCCTCGCCTTGCAATATCACGCAACGGACTGCAAAAACGTGATCGCCTGCGGTGGCGGTACACGCAATCGCGCCTTGCTGGCCGAGATTCAGGCGCGCCTGCCAGGCGCGATCTTGACCACCAGCGACGCCCATGGCATTCCCTCGCAATCCATGGAAGCCCTGGCGTTCGCCTGGCTGGCCGAGATGTTTTTGCAAGGATTGCCTGCCGGCACCCCGTCAGTGACAGGCGCAAGCAAGAAAACCATCCTGGGCTGCCTCTATCCGGCCTAGCACGAGGGGCTGTTGATAAGAGATTGTTGATAAGAGATGGGAATGACGCCCAAGGAGAATGGCCGCCAGCCTCAACGCCTATTCCCAAGCGGGAACGCGAGAAGCAAGCAGCCATCGAAAGTCCATGGACACCATGGGACGCCGGACGAGGCTACCCGCCGGCGAACACCTGGGCACCCGCTCGCGAAGCGGGCCGTGGGAAAGGTCAGACAGAGAAGGAGGAACCGCAGCCGCAGGTGGTGGTGGCATTCGGGTTGCGAATGACAAACTGCGAGCCTTCGATGTCTTCCTTGTAGTCGATTTCAGCGCCGACCAGGTATTGGAAGCTCATTGGATCGACCAGCAACTGCACGCCATTTTTGTCGATTGTGGTGTCATCGTCGTTGATCACCTCATCAAAGGTGAAACCGTATTGGAAACCGGAACAACCGCCGCCCTGCACAAAGACGCGCAGCTTGAGCTCGGGATTGCCTTCTTCAATAAGCAGATCCTTGACTTTGGTTGCCGCCGCCTCGGTAAAGACCAAGGGTGACGGAGGGGTTTGCAGGTCGACAGACTCGAGAACGTTACTCATGTTATTAAACTCCTGGTGGGATACAGCCACCGTTAGCAGTATTTCATTTTACCATACCGCGCAAGTCGGGCGAGAGGTCGATGGTTCGCGTCGTCCTGACATTCTTGCCTTCGAGCACGCTCATGGTGATTTTCTTGGGAACGAATCCCTCAGGAACCGTAAGCAGGCCCTGGATGCGCTGAATGGTTTCGAAATCCAGTTCAAGAATGGGGGCGGGTGACAGCTTTTTCAAGCCATTCACATCGGGCAAACTGTCGGAATCGGAACTGGCGTGCTCGACGGTATCGGGTATGAGATCCACCGTGGCTTCCTTGCCATTCAGGGTGCCGGCCGCAGAAAATTTGAGCTCGCCCTTGAAGACGGTGCCCGCCTGAGCCTGGCGCGACAGTAACACCTTGACGCGCACCCGCTGCCCCTCGAGGATTGCGTCAAAGCCGCGAATGCTGACCGCCCCTTGCGGGCCGGCCGGCACCAGTTGATCATAAAACGATAATTGCTCCGAGGTGCGTGACAGTTCATCCTGGAGTTTTTTTACCTGGGCCGCATATTCGCCGATCGTCGCCTTGTCGATGACAAGCTGCGCCTCGGCGGCATCCAGCTTGCCCTGCATGGCGGTGAGCTTGATTTTCTCTTGCATCAGCGCATGCGACAACTCATCGGACATTTCACCCTTCTGGGCGATCATTTCCCGCTGCATGGTGGTATGGGTATAGTAATACCCCCCAGTCGCCCCCAGGGTCAGCCCCACCAACAGTAAAAAACTACGCGCTATCATGCTGCTTGCAACCAATCAGGGCAGGATTGCCACACCACCCAGGCCCGCTTCTTCCGGCAACCCGAACAATAGATTCATGTTCTGCACCGCCTGACCGGCAGCGCCTTTGACCAGGTTGTCCTGGACCACGATAATGATGAGCTGATTGCCGTTGCCGGGGCGGTGCAGCGCGATCCGCAAGGCATTGGAAGCCCGCACCGAACGTGTCTCGGGCTGGCTGCCGGCCGGCATCACATCGACGAATTGCTCATCGGCGTAGCGGCCCTCGTACAAGGCCTGGATATCGGTATCCAGCGCATCATCCTTGAGCGTGACATAAATCGTGGAGAGCATGCCCCGGATCATGGGCACCAGATGCGGCACGAAGGTCAAGTTGACCGCCTCGCCGGCAATCGCGGCAAGCTGCTCGCTGATTTCGGGATGATGACGATGCCCGGCAACGCCATAGGCCTTGAAATTGTCGCCGGCCTCGGAGTACAACGTGCCGACTTCAGCCTTGCGCCCCGCGCCGGACACACCGGACTTGCAATCGGCAATGACGTTATGGGTCTGGATCAGGCCTTTTTCGAGCAGGGGCGCCAGGCCCAGGATCACGGTTGTCGGATAGCAGCCAGGGTTGCCAATAACGGAGGCGCCGGTGATTTTCTTGCGGTTGAGCTCGACCAGGCCGTAGGCGCTTTGCTGCAGGATATCCGGGCAACCGTGCGGCATTTTGTACCATTTTTCAAAAACGGCGGTGTCTTGCAAGCGGAAATCGGCCGCCAGGTCGATTACCTTGACGCCGGCATCCAGCAATTGCCGGGCCTGCGCCATGGCGACGCCATGCGGCGTGGCGAAAAAGACGACATCGCACTCGGTGAGTTTTGCATTCTCTGGCGTGGAAAACGCCAGGTCCACGTGTCCGCGCAGATTGGGGAACATGTCGGCGACCGGCATGCCCTCTTCCTTTCGGGATGTAATCGCGTGCAGGCGCACATTTGGGTGTGCAGACAACAGGCGCAACAGTTCGACACCGGTGTAGCCGGTGCCGCCGACGATACCCACTTTAACGAGAGAAGAGGAGGAAGAGGCCATTACGAATAGGATCCTAGAGAATTTGCATCAACAGAACATCAAGGAATCAATTATAAAGAAAAGAAAAGAAAAAGGCCGCATATAGCGGCCTTTTCGACATGTCGCGAAACAGATTAGCGTTTGCTGAACTGCTTGCGGCGGCGTGCCTTGTGGAAACCCACTTTCTTACGTTCAACTTCACGAGCATCGCGAGTAACGAAGCCGGCTTTTGACAGCGCGGGCTTGAGCGTTGCGTCGTAGTCGATCAGGGCGCGAGTAATGCCATGGCGAACCGCACCGGCCTGACCGCTTTCGCCGCCGCCGTGCACATTGATGTGAAAGTCAAACGCCTCTGCCAGTTCCGTCAGGACCAGAGGCTGACGAACCACCATGCGGCCGGTTTCACGGGCGAAATACTGATCAACGGGCTTACCGTTAACAACGATATTGCCGGATCCTTTTTTCAGAAACACGCGGGCTACTGACGTTTTGCGACGGCCCGTTCCATAATTCCAATTACCGATCATGATTTATCCTTAAAATTCCAGCGGTTTAGGCTGCTGGGCAGTATGAGGATGCTCGGCACCCGCGTACACCTTGAGCTTCTTGATCATGGCGTAACCCAGGGGACCTTTTGGCAGCATGCCCTTGACAGCTTTCTCGATAGCACGACCAGGAAAACGCTCTTGCAGTTTCCGGAAGTTGGTTTCGTAGATACCGCCAGGATAGCCAGAGTGACGGAAGTATTTTTTGTCTTCCGTTTTGGCGCCTGTTACGACGATGTCGGCAGCGTTAATAATGACGATGTAATCGCCGGTGTCAACGTGAGGGGTAAATTCCGGCTTATGTTTACCGCGCAAACGGCGTGCAACTTCGCTGGCTACACGACCAAGGACTTTGCCTTTTGCATCAATAACATACCAGTCACGTTTGACTTCATGGGGCTTGGCCACAAAGGTCTTCATGATGTATTCCTAAAATTTGAATGTGAAATGAATCCGCCAGACTCAGGCGACAGCGCCGCGCCAAGGCCACGGATTCAAGGGTTACCTGCTTTGCCTGAACGTTATAAAAAAGGCGATGCCCCTGAAATTCACCCCTTTTGTGCTTCCAGAGAAGCCAAAAAGGAACAGGAAAACACCCGCGCCAGTGCAAAATACACAAGTAAGCCCGGTATATTACCATGAAATCCTGAATATTTCCAAATAAAACAAGAAAATAGCTCGAGTCTCCTCTCATTTTCCGGGCATGATGGGAATTTTGTGTGATCAATGCGACAGCGCCCCACCGATCGCCCCACCGGCGCTTCTCCCGGCGCCATGGGATCTCATTCCCGCCTGCTTTCGGCGATCG
>JBEBPQ010000005.1:0-177622 GCA_040395835.1 Advenella kashmirensis | reverse complement strand
ATCCCCCGCCGCAAGGCGTGCCGGTTCGATTCCGGCCCCGGGCACCACAATAAAATCAATAACTTACAGCATACACCTACTGCCACAGGGCAATACAAGATAGTTGATGTTGGTAAAAATCTGACCAAATCACTTGCACAACCGCTCGATCTTCTCATTCTCCGGTACAACCTGCCGGGTCACTGGTAACGGAGTGGCCTTCAGTTCAGCGTCATCTTGCCAATAGACCGCAGTGTCCCTCTCCTGGCGTTCATCCGCCCTTCCCGTACTCCTACCCCGCAGGTAAAAGCCAGCCGCAACCACAATCAACGCAGCGGCGCCGGCTATCCATCCCCATATCCTTCCGAATAGTGCGCTCATGGTTACACCTTTGCGTAATAAGCCGCTTTCAGACCAATGGGAAGTGTCTCGAGCACCTTTGCTGCCGCTTCGTACTTAGTGAGCAGCCCATTGCCATTGGTGTCTATAAGCCGAGTTTGCAGCGTTGGCGAAAGCATTACTTTTAGCCTGCTCTGGCGTTAACCCGCCATTGGCTATCGCTTAGTTGTACGCTGCCATTGCCTGATCATAGCCAGCCTGATCGAATTTTCTGTCGTTCGTCCATTCCAAGCTACCCCATGGCCGGATGCGCTCGACGGATATACAACACAACTGCACCAGGACGCAGGCGGCGAGTAATTTCAGAGCTGCTTGCCCTGGATATTTGCATCAAATTGCATCAACAATCCGGGCATTTACCCGACATTTTCCCGTACGATCGCTCACAAGTGCAACATTTACTTGCAATATCAGGGTCATTGCGAATTGCTCCCTGAAATGCCGCTTGCTAACCTCAACTGTGTAAATGATGCGCAACCAGGCTGAACCGTAACGCCTCCCAACGAATGAAATGGCTCCGCTTATAGTTCGCTTATAGTTGTTTGTCGGCAAAAGCAGTTCATAACAACAATTGCATTCATCATTTCCGAAAAATACTCAAAATAAGGGGTTGGCATTGTTTAATACAACTCAATTGGCAGGAGGCTGGATCGGTTGGCCGGACATGTGCAAGACGCCGCCGGCCATGTTGCCCATTCCCTACCCGAATATCGGCACACACGCGCTAGCGCCCAACCCGTGCTTTCGCGTGCTGTATTGTTGCGCCCCCGTCCATAACAAGAACACCAAAAAAGCCATATCCTTCGGCGATCAGCCAGGGGTGGCGGGCGGAGTTGCATCCCAGGTTTTCATGAGCCAGACGTCCCATCTGGCGGCGTATTCCCGGACCTATAAAATCAGCAACAAGCCTGCAGTCAGGCTGACTGGGGTCGAGAAAAGCAACAGGCGAAATGTCATCGTCTTTGATATTATTCCCTGCGTGCAATTCAAGAACCTGTGCCTGGCAGCCTAGGGGACAATCAAACAACCACGATCGTCATGCCGCAACGATAAAGGCGGCAGACATGCCAAAAGGAAGGAGCGTACGATGGCCCGGTACCTTGGTGTATATACCGACAAATTTGTGGGACCGGCAACGTATACTCTTACCAAAGCCGAAACAAAGTCGGTCAAGAATGCGTCCACCAATATCTTCAAATCCAGTTTTGATCTGACATCGGATGCCTATATCAATGTCAATGGCTCGATGCTGCTGGAGGCCACCGTGCTCGGCTACGATTTGCACTTCCATAAGCTCACAGACGACGTGGCGTTCAATGCGACGTTGATGGGGCTGAATCTGAATCTTTTCGGTGCGTTCGGATTAAGCACCTCAAATACTCACGCCCTGGGCAGGGTCGTAACCAGTCATGGCTATTTCCTCTGGTCAAACGTCGCGGTCTTTAAGGTATTGTGGAGCAAGGTCACCCAGCTTTCGGGGGTTCGGTTGAAGCGTAATACGAAGGACGAGGTCGAATTTGCTGCCGTGCGATATCTGAGAACAAAGCAGGCGATTGAAATGTCCGGTAGCGCCAATACAAGTTAGGACATCACAATGGCAAAGTACTTAAAGAGTTTTACCAACTTTTATGACGGACCCGTCAAGTCGACCTACAATGCCACGGAATATAACAATGTCGGCAGTGCGGCGAGTTATACCTATACGAACGGGTTGACCATCGACGCCTCGGGCCAGACGGTGGGAAGACTGTGCCCGATTCTCCACTACAGCAAGAATCGCAAACTGACCATCAAAGACGGCAGGGTGTCGTTGCTGGGCGGTCAGATCGGCGCTGCAGGCGGCAATTACCAATTGAACTGGGGTATCAATATCGCCTCGGCCCTGACCTACAAAACCGAAACCGCGCTCAGCTACAACTTGTTTTCCATCCTGTTCCTGAATCCTTCCAGCGTCAAACTGGTCCATAGCAATAAGGAAACGGGGAACAACTGGAGAACCTACAAGGTCTATCGCGTCAGAAAAGGCCAGGAGGATTATGTGAAAAAAGTCCAGAGAAAAAGCGTCAATTTCCACGGTTTGACTTTCAGGGGGTTTTGAAGCGCTATGGCCAGATTTCTCGGACCCGCAACAGACTTCTACAAGGAGCCGGCAAATTATCATTATGATAATACGCTGACGAAAACGGTTGAACTCGCCTCCAAGCATACCCATACCGGTCCGCTATGGTGGATTGCCCTGGGCAACATTACCTGCAAGGCGCCGAATATCACGGAAGAATACGACTGGATGATCCGGATTGTCGGGCTGGACTTGTACCTGCTCGCTTTCAAGGGGTTGATCGTTCCGGTCAATATGTCTATCTCCGCTTTCAGCTATAACATGTCAGGCTTGTATGTGAATTTGTCGGGCGCCATCACCAATACCGGCATGCCCTACTTCATCCTGCCTTCCCCGCGGCGAAAAGGCGCCGCAGTCATCAATTTCAATCGTACGGGTATTCTGCAGGAGCAAATGGTCTCGAAGCAGATCGAGGCCAGGAAAAATAAAAAGAAAGCTATCGGTATTAAGGTCTTCGATGTCGACAGGAATCTGGTTTCCTGAATGAAAACCATCAAGCCCAACCTACTTACCGTTATGAGCCGTCCCTACCGCTGGCGGGGAATAGCACAATTGGGTGTAGGATTGTATGCGCTGTTAAAAAAACAGGGCGACAGCTACATCTTTGATTCCGACCAGAAATTATGGGCCGATATCCTGCCAACGCTCGACTCCAATGGTTTCCTGGATCACGTTATTCCCAAGGCGGAACCCGAATTTCTCATCTCGGGCTTCGGCTACACCACGCACCAGGAAAACAAAACCGCCTGCATGGTCAGGGCACAGGTCGCCGATAAGGAAAAAACGCTCAGAGTAACCGGCGACCGTTTCTGGATCGACGCCAGGCCCACGAAACCGGTGGCGTTCGACCGTATGGAACTCACCTGGGGCAATGCCTTCGGCGGCAGCCAGTCTTCCCACAACCCGCAAGGCAAAGGGCTGGAAAATATCACAGTTGGAAATACGTTGGCTGTGCCATTGCCCAATATCGAATCGCCCACGGATGCGATCGAGCACCGGGACAGCCGGCCCGACCCCATCGGCTACGGCCCTATTACGCTTGAGCATCCGATGAAGCAGGCGCAAGTCGGTACGCATTCGGACGAATGGCTCAAATACGATTTCCCCGGGTTTCTTCCGGATATGAATCCGAACATCTTCAACATGGCGTCAGCCGACCAGCAATGGCCCGGCCGCAACGAGGTTCCCCTGGGCGAATCCTTTCGCATCTGGAACATGCACCCGGAGCAGCCGTGCTGGGAAGGTGTCATTCCGGTGCTGCGTTCGCGGTGTTTTGTGCTGATGCAGGACACTCCAACAGAGACGGTCTTCCGGGAAGTGGAGAATATGCGCGCCACCACGCTGTGGCTGCTGCCCGAACAGGATTCCATCATGCTGTTTTTTCACGGCAGTATCCTGATCAAGGACGATGAAGCAGAAGATGTCCTGACCATCATCGGCGGAATCGAAGCCGACGGCCAGATGAAGGCGCCGGAATACTATCAACAAATAATGCTGCTGCGCTCCGACCCGAAAACGGTCATGGATCATATTTTGAAGGACGAGGAGCTGCTGCCCCCCGCCATGCTCGGACCACTGGAAGATGAAAACTTCACCGTGGAACCGAACCAATTGATCAAGCGGCTGGAACTGTTCGGCGCGACGCAGAAAAAGGAAGCGCAGGACAAACTCATAGGCGTGGGCGTGAACCCCGAAGAGATACTGCCTGAATTCGTGGGTCCGTATGAAAATCCCATGGAAATCGATCACGCTCGTCTAAATCAACAGATGCAGAACATTATTTCCGACATGAAAGAAGGACTGGGCGAACAGGCGAACACAGCCGACGAGTATGGCAAACAGATGACGGCCATGCTGAATGCCCTGGACGCGGACGATGTCGATCTTGCGACGATACCGAAGATTCCGGTCTCGGGTCCGCCCGACCTGGGCCACATCGAAATGATGGAGCAAAGCGCCCGCGAGGGAAAAGACCAGTTCAGCGCCTATCCGGACGCCCAGATGACGCCACGGGATATTGAGCAATTGAAGGAAAAAACGCGCAAATCCTATCTATACACGGCTCACTACCAGCTCGCCGCCGCCAAACTGCCCACCGATAAAAACGAAGCGCTGAAACAGAATGTGCTCCAGCGCTACGCCAAAGACAAGGATCTGTCTGGCATGGACCTGACCGGCGCAGACTTCAGCGACATGACACTGGACGGTGCGAATTTTTCCGATTCATTTCTGGAGTCGGCCACCTTCGCCAACACCAGCTTGCGCGACGCCGACTTCTCGGAGGCCGTGCTGGTACGAGCCGTGTTCGACGGGGCGACGCTCGACAATGCGCTATTCGATCAGACAAACATGGCGCAAGTCCAATTGCGAAATTCCCATTTCAAATCCTGTACCTTTCGGGAAACCAACCTGGAGCGACTTAACGCCGAGAAAACCACATTTGAAAACTGTACCTTCGAGCAACTGATCAGCGAACGCTGGACGCTGGACCAGGTTGTGCTGCGGGCCTCTCGCATGAACACATGTATTCTGCAGGACTGCGAGTTCAAGCAATGCCGCACTGCGAAATGCAATTATCATAAAGTGGCCCTTGTGGAAACAATATGGGTTGAATGCCATGACCAGGGCAGTGAAATGACCAACGTCGCGTTCAGCGAAAGCAAACTGCAGCGCTGCGAATTCCGCCAATCGACACTCATCAACCTGTTGATTGAAGAAGATTGCCTGCTGGAAGAAAACCGGTTCACACACTCACTGCTCAAGGAATGCACCTTTATCGCCGTAACGATGGACGGCACGGTGTTCTCAGGCACCAATATGAATGACTCCGATTTTTCAAATACCAAGGCAAGATATTGCAACTTCGATGGCGTCAGCGCCCGCGATACTCTGTTTTTCAAGACCGATCTGAGCGGCAGTTCGTTTTGCGAGGCCAATCTGATTCAGGCCTCGATGGAACGCGCGAACCTGACCGACTGCAATTTCGAATCTGCAACGCTTTTCCGCACCAACGTATCAAAAGTCGAAACAAGCCCAAAAACCTCTTTAAGCAACGCGTATATGGATGAGCTGGAAATCTACCCGATGTATCGTGACAGGCTGAACGCGAAATCATTGTTCGGCCATGAGTAAAGAAACACTGTTAAGACATCTTGCCCGCGGAGAACCCTGCGCCAATAACAACTTCTCGGGCCTCTCGCTCATCGGACTGGATCTGTCCGGCATGGCGTTCGACAACGTCGACCTCTCCAGCGCGGACCTGAGCCAGGCCGACATTCGAGAATGTGTATTCAATGAATGCCAGTTAAACGAGACCACCTTCGATCATTGTCGGATGGAAAAGGCAGTGTTCAACGAATGCGCCTTGCGAGCCGCGTCGTTTACCGAGAGCGATATGAAAGACGTCGTCATCAGCCGCTCGGACGCGACAGGCAGCCGCTTCCAGAACGCCATTATGCACTCGGCCGTCTTTCAGGAAACAGATTTTACCGGCGCCATGCTGGATGCCGCTGTCGCGTCCCAGTGTGTATTCCACGCCTCGCAACTTGCGAAAGCCGATTTCGGCCAGACCGATATCAACAAACATATCTTCTATGAGATCGACCTGAGACAAACCCTTTTCAGCAACAAGACCTTTAACCAGACCAGCTTCATCGCCTGCGACCTGAGCGGCCAGGATTTTCAGGACAGCACCTTTATGGCCTGCCAATTCTCGGAAGCCAAGCTGTCGCATTGCAACTTCCAACGGGCCATAGTAACCCGCTCCATCTTCGCAAAATCCAACCTGAGCGCCGCCAACCTGGACGGGGTGGACGCCGAATATGCGCTCTTTACCGAAGCCGACGCGTCCAATGCCAGTCTGCGGCAAGCCCGGTTGGACAACACAATGTGGCAGGACAGCAAACTGGTCGGTGCCGTATTTACCCGATCAACACTTTCCAACGCCGGCTTTGGCAAGGCCAATTGCCAGGATGCCGACTTCACAGGCTGCAGGCTGGATTATGCCAATTTCGATTACGCCGATCTGCGCGGCGCTCGCTTTGACCAGGCGCAATTTCATTACAGCTCCATGCATGCCGCCCTCTCACAAGACCCCACATTGAAGAACAAAGTGGGCGTATCGCCGCCTGATCGGGCCTTATACAAGGCGGAAATGCATAGTGTCAGAAGAAAGCAGAGAGAGTGATGCAGGATGTTGCGGTTGCAACGCAGTGCTGACATGCCATCCAGGGCGGTGTTCCGGAGAGCGCTTGTGGAGCAAGATCAGCTCGCATTCGCGTCCTGTAAATGCATTTCGTTGATTCTATCAAAATCAATAATGGCATCGCCCGTGTCAGGCAAGTACCGCACCGGAACCGATTTGAGTTGGTCTACTGCGTAAATCATATCGCCCGGCCAGCCGAATTCCTGAATTGTCAGCGGTATTCCAGAAGGGTCCAGAGCCAGTTTTGCGTTGTAATAGGGGACGCCTGCATCAGACCAGGCATCCGTTGGTTCCATTGACAAAACCCTCGCATTTGCATCAACTCCCTCTTCTTCAATACGGGTGCGCAGCGCGTCCGACTTTCTGCTTGTCCGGTATTCATCGTAGATATAAAACACCGAAGGCAACAACACGAGACAGCTGGCGGTAAAGAAATAGACAGACTGGAAAAACAGCGCATTGATGACGCCAAGCATGACGAATACAGTATAGCTCAGATAGAACAGCCATCGCTTCAGTGATTTTAATTTCATACGGACTGCCCTCCTGCGTCGATTTTCGCATGAGGAGCCTGTCATGTCACGCACGGGTGTATTTCTGGTTGTTAGCCGCTCGCGATCAGTACCCTGCCGCGATATACCCATGACGAAACAGCAGAGCCGACAAATCCTGACACGCCGGCCCCGGTGCATCGCAATCAATAATCTGGGCGCATCGCTCAGCGAAAGCAGCACGAAAATGATTTTTGGCTTTTACGCACAACAAGCGCTACTGATCAAGGTCTATGCCATACAAGGCATAGAAGGAAGGATCATCCGCAGCCACGACACGTTCGGTGACGATCACGCGGACGTCGGGCAACTGCAGCAGACGCAGAATGAACGTATTACCGCAATGGCGCTCCACCCCCCATATGCATGAGACCGAAGTTGCGAAAAACGCCGTCCGTCAATTCATCTAGCCGCTAATAAATGAGTTAGTCCACAGACATATCTTTTCTGTTTAGATCACTAACACTATGATAGCCAGCGTTGGTTAAAGCCTGGGCAAGCTCCTTGCGAGCCGATCCCCCCATCTGACGTATGAGGCTCAATTCCTTTTTGGACATGAGAACCACGGGTACCATTTTTACAGCAGAAAGTGGCATGTTCGGAATGTCTGTCGAAAAATCCGGCGCAGGCCCTCCAATTAGGACACCAATCGCACCATCATCTGCAAAGAATCGATCTGGGACTTGTGATGTAAATTCAGGCGCTGCCTTAGCATTAGGAAACTCAACGGACATAACGCCATATTGATTCAAGCTAGGCACGATTCCACCGGCGTTAGCGACAAGTTTTGCTGTGTTTTGTAGCAGTAAAAATGCCCAATGTTGAGGTAGTTGTCCAAATTCTCGCATTTTTGACAACGATTCATTTGGAACTTCAATGCACAGTTCCATGCCAAATCCGTTCCCCTCTTTTTGGGCCAGATCATAAGGATCGGACATGCCATCTGTCGCAAAAATCGTGGTGTTTTTACGGCGAATAATGCGATACGCTTGATGAGCAGTCGGCCAGTTTGGACCGTTATTAAAACTCGGACTAACCAGTGGTGCGAGTACATCCTTCTCTGACTGGCCAATGGTCTGCCAATAATGATCACGGGCAGCAATAGTCTGCTCTTGAGCAGAATTTGGGGCAGCGGAACTATTTTCTATCATCATGGCCTGTAAAGAAATCAAAAAACTAAAAATTCCCAATGTGATTTTACCCATCGCTATTTCCAAATTTCTCTAATTGTGGAAGATCGGTCATTCGCGTTTTCTACCCAAATTTTCAAGCTATCTCTGCTGCAAGCCATACTACACTCCCTTTGGACGATCTTCCTATCCATGTATCTTCTGGGATGTCGCGCCATGCGCAAGATTGAAGATCTAACCTAGCCTCTACTGCGTCAGCATAGCTCCAAGCGCGTCGTGTATCTTCTATATTCGTCATATTTATTGTTATTTTGTGTTTGTTTAATTAGAAGATGGGTTTAAATCGCGAAGACGTTGGATTACGGTTTTCCAATCCTCATCTTTAACTCTGCCATCCATCCAATCTTGAACATGAGCCTGGAGTTCTGGATTTGGATAGGACTTAAACTCTTTTTCCCAATCTTCTGGATCTGGCAATATGTCAAAGGTAGGCAGATGATCATAATCAAAATCGAACTTGAATTTACCATCCTCCTGCACCGTGACCACCATGGTATACCAAGCTTGACCTTGATTGAGGTCGGCCATCGTATCGCGGAGCTTTTCTATGAGCATATCTGTTTCATAGGATGGAGTGTCACCTCCTATCGAACCATCTTCCATTTTCATGATGGCTTGAGATTCAGAATAGCTATTAATCATCTTCACGGTATAACGGGCTTCGAGCCAAGGATTATCCAACTCAATGTTATATATACCTTGAGCAATTGCACGTTGAAGTTCATTAAGATGATGTAATTGTTCCATCATGGCCTCACTTCATTCTTAACTCTAATTGTCTTCGGGGGGCCGCCATTAATTGACTGGCCAACCTTGAATCCACTAGGTCTCATCGTATCATCACTATAGGTAATTTCAATCTTTACATTCACGGCATCGCCAGATTTTAGGTGATTTGCCCACTCCTGCTCCATCCCCCATTTCCCTCCTTGGCTATTGACCTTGGCATCCATCGGCACCAGATAAGCTTTGCCTCCTGTTCCATCGAACTGATCCCCAATTAAATGCCCTCCCTGATCGGCACCTAATCTGCCGTCTCCCATTCCAACTTCTCTTTGTGCTGTAGTATTTCAATTATTCAGCGCATTGTTGTTGGCATCCTTGTACTTGGCTTTGAGCTCGCCTTCTACCGAAATTACACGCCCTTGAGCGTCGATTTTATAGGTATAGCCGTTGATTTTATAAACATGGCTTTAGGGCAAGAGAATTTATTGATTTGATAAATTCACTAAAAGTCGCATACCATTATTTCATCTTGACTCGAATTACCTTCCTGCGGGAAATGAGAGTTGATCACTGAGTACTATATGTTTAAAGTTCTGTATGATGGCAATCTGCTCGCCGATTATTTTCAAATATACCCGCACGACGAAGCCCATCCTGATTTACCCGACGATTACACTAATGAAGCAATCATCCGACGCCTTATGGCCGGACCATATGTGATCATTCTTCACACCGCACACAATATGACCGTGCCGATTCGCATTGAGTGGCACGATAAACGACCGGCTCCCGATCTCGACGCCTATCAACATGTTGTCGAGACTCATTTCAATTGTCCGACCGGCCGACTCGTACTGGCTGGCCTGACCGATTACGAGCTCACCGCTCCATGACTTTCGGGCGAAGCAGGATCGCTTGGCGTGCGTGCGAACTTTTCCAGTCTCGACACCCTCAGTGAAGATGGTCTTAAAGGAGATGACCAATATGTGCTTCAGCTCTGGCCCAGCACCGAACTCGAAGGTGTGAGTGTGTTGAAATTTTGGCCTGGCGGATAAGATAATATATCTGTAGTATCAATCCCGCAGTCAGTCCAAACCCTTTCTGGCAATAGCCGATTGGTGTTTTCAGGTAGTCTGCGGGATTTCTGCGGCGAAATCGGTGATTGCAAAACTTAGGGAGATGCGGCTTGATGTTTCATGATGCGCCTGTAAATCGGTTCGAGATCCTTGTTGGCAAATTGCATGTCGAAACGGAAGAGTTCAGCACTGCGCCTGGTGAAATCGCACCCCGAGCTCGGATTGTCATCACCAATATTGACGAGATCTATCGAAATCACAGGAAAGTCGATAGCTTTCAAATCGAAAGTGACGACGCTGAAGTGTATGAACTGAACAGTTCAACCGGAGGGGTCAAGTTGATTCTCATATGGCATTTCTGGGACGCGACGACTCCAGACGCGTTCGTAGCCTATTCGTTCCCGAGAGCCACCTTAAGCATTGAGGCCCTTCCCTGATCTATGACCGTCATCTCCAACATGCCACACGCGCGGAAAGGTCGCATCTGACGGCGAGGCGCTATTGTTAAATATGACAATCGAAAATGTTGTCATTCTATTTGAGAGGGACAGTTATTAAGCTTGCCAAAGAAACTTACCCGTTCCCCCGGCACAATCGCATTCAAAGAGATAGCCGCAGCCTGCGCCAAAATTCATCTGGGTCTCATACTCTGGACCTTCCTCAAGCTGGGCAACAAAGTTCATTGGCTTTTCGCAGTGAGGGCAGCTCGGAGTTTCATCCGCCTGCAGCCAAACTGCGTCCCCACCGATTTGACCAAGAACCTCACGCTGATGCCCAGAATGTTGTTGCGCCCATTCTGTACGAGCTTCGTCGTAGTTTGATGACTGGACACGCTCGACACGGGCGCCATACTGTGGGCCGCCACGAACGACTTCGCCTTCGGACGGCGCGCTGGAAATTTTAAGATTCTCAATATCAGAGCAAATGACCGCATTTGCGCCGCCATCCGCTTCCCACTCAGCGCAGACACCAGGGTCATTCTGGCACATAAAAATCAAGTGAAGTCTTGGCGCGCCAGGGCGACGGATCTGACCAAGAAATTGCATGTTGCCGCCGCAAGATGTACATACTGGCCACGAGAAACGATCATCGGTTGAAGGCAAACCTCCAAAACTGATTTCCGCAGTTGGCTCGTCGGTTAGATTGCTATCTAGAATCAGTAGGTCAATTTCTGCCATGGTATTTCCTAAGCGGTAAGTTTTATTTAGAAAATTTTCAACTTTCGTATTGCAAGCGTACGCTGATATGTCTTTTTGTTAATTATAGAATAAAGCTGGGATCCAAAGCGGACCAGGCACAAGGCACGGTCTGGCGCACCCCGTACTGGTGCCCTGCCCCCATAAACCGGGTGGCAGGGTACACAGGTGAAGCGCCGCATGCACTTTTCGGAGCTTTTCTCGCATGGCCACTATTGTTAAAACCCCATCCGAAAAAAAATTTCATTCCAATCATTGGCCTACTCATGCGACATGAAATGACATCATATATTCAACTCTGCCCGCAGATTTTCCGGTGTTTTATCCGTTTTTGCTTTTCGATAAAGCTGGATTTAAGCGTGATATTTGCAGATCAGTACGGTCATGTTTGATGTTCTCAGGACAATATCCGATAGATAGTGACCGACAGCAAATCGGCAAAAAAAATCAACCCTACGACCATAAGTACTGAATAAGCAATATCGGCAGCTGTCCTGCGATAAAGAGCAATAGCAATTGCGCCAATAATCAGAATAGACAGCCGCGCCAGGAAAAAGGGTAGATCCGCATTCAGAAAGAGCGCGTACATAGCTAGCGTATCAGGTTGGCCCTCATCTATCAGGACTTGGGCGCGATATTGCATCGCCCGAAAAAATAGGTAGGCGACCGTGGCAACTATGTAAAGCAGAATAAAGATCAAATATGGCAAATCAGTTCAACCCCTGTGATTTCAGCATCGCCACAAGATCGTCCTTCCAGCGTCGTGAGTCCGGAGAACCATCGTTGGAATTGCCCTATTCTATTTAATCCCCAATAGTCACACTGGGAGATCCTTCGATGACTACACCGCCACACGATATTGCATCCCCCTCTCGACCAGCGGGCTTGCCGTTAATAAAAACAGAACCAGAACCGCCTGCGAGGCTGCGGCTATGCTCCGACTCATCAGGACAGGCATGTGATTCAAAGGCATCATCTTGTCGTATTGCAGGAATCCCGTCAATACGAACATTTGGAGACGCCGCTGTACTTGGCGTCTCGGGCGCTCCATCATGGTCCGATGCTTTATCACCTAGCCGAGCTGCAGCTGGCATATTACTCTCTCAATAATTATTTATTCCTTGCGCTGCTTATACGATCAGCTTGCAGTGGTTGTTTCAAGTCGGGACAAGCAGCGCGAATTTCTTCTTCGCTAGCAAAGTCGTCCAAATGACCTATCCGACGACTTTGCGCTCTTTCGCTAATAGACCAAAAATCCCACATCCGATAGCTCCAACCCCATAGTGCCGGACGACCGTCTGCATCCAATGCAGCAACGGCGAAATGTGGAGCATATACACTCGTTTCATCAAGACCAAACCCAAGAAACCGTCGATTAATCTGATGCAGTGGATTGGGTATGTAGATTCCCTTTGGTCCAGGCACCAGCCCGGGTAGACGGTTATACGCTCGATCCTCTTGAACAAACCAACATGGTATAGCATCAAAATCGCGTTGAGCAATTCGGTTAGCAATAAATATCTGAGCGATCCAAATTAGAATACTGAAAAGAATTACAGCTAAAAAACCAAATATAAACCAACGAACTCTCATTTCTTTCCCTTGCTCGTTCGCCCGAGCCACCCAGGGTGAGCATTTAAAATATTGAGCACATCGTCACGCGTTATTTGACGAATACGTAAACCAAGATTATATCCAGCGGCGATCGCCTGTGCATCGGTTTCATCATCACCAGTCACGGTATTTTTTCCTCCACCACCAACGATATTGTCCAAGCCTTGCGCTTACAGCGTTTTGATCTGTTTGTTTTTGCTGTTCTTTTGCACCAGAAACCCGTTCAATTGCTGCCTGGCCACGTAAAGTGACCGTAGTACGGGATATGGCGTCAGCTAGTGTTCCAGTCGCCCCTTCTGCTCCCAACTCAGCTTCCAGTAATGACTGCGCATCAGACTGATCAGGCCACGATTCTTACGCCCTTCGGCATCCTGCTGCTACAGCTTCATAAAGAGCTGATTGACCAGACGAATCACATGGAACCGGTCAGCCACAATGATTGCATTTCGAAAGCACTTGTGGGCGATCTGACTGCAGAAATATCTGGACGTATGGCTCGAATTCTATAACAATTCATGTTTGAGCTAGTACAAACAAGAAGATCATGAAGCGCCTTTGAAGAGATGTAACCTGAGATGGTTCTCTTGTATATATTGTGATAGGTTATGCCGCTATTGACTTCATAATTTGGTATGCATTTGATTTAAAATCGAAAAATTGGAGGCTCTGTTATCTCTGCTGTTGCGACACACGTTCTTAGGATCATCTTGGGATTTGCCTTGTCGCCTTTGGCGTCAGGCGTGTTGCAAGTCTTTGTCATGGGTGGCTTTCGGGGCTTCCCGATCATCGTCATCAGCTACCCACTCGCATTAATGTTCGGAATACCCACCTTCTTCATAGCCCGATACCTCGGATGGCTAAGTTTAAAGGCGGTGCTACTTGGTGGCGCAGGCCTCGGCGTACTCGTCGGGCTTTTTATTGCGCTCGATGGACTGCACGGCAGCCCCATCTAGATCATTCTTGGAGTTGCTCTCCTTGCTGCTCATGGCACGGTCGTCGCGGGGTTGTTCTGGTTTATCGCGTTGTGGCGAAGCAGCTGCCCGTGAGTTCAATCTTTGTTGCCGCACAAAAGCAAGTTTATGGAAATAATTAGACGTAAAATGACACTGACAGACTGGGGTGTGACAACCGCAGGGTTAACAGTAGGTGTATTTGTCGGATTGATCATCGGCGGGATGATAATCCTGCTATACAGTGGACTATGGATGCTCGTAGTCCTGGCCCTGCCGCTACTTCTTTTTCAATTTTTGTTCGAAGGGATAATTGGTGGGCTTATTGCGCTCTGGCGGCGCTGGCTCGGACGTGCGAGCGAGCCTGAACCAATCCAAAGAAGCCCGCCTGCCGATCGTCCATGGTTGCGTCGTTATAGTTTCAGTATCGGGTTTGTCATCGGAGTTATGTACGGTCTCACCACGACAGCGCCCCTCTAGCTAGCTCGGTCCCTGCCGCGTCTTGCCTGGCATAAAGCAGGATCAGATTTGGTTTTGGCGGGAACGTCGTTTTGCCCTTTTCGAACCGGTCCATAATCATAAGAATGGAGATTTAGGATCAATGCATTGGATTTTCGCGTTTGGTATATTCGTTTCACTACTTTTTGTTTTTGTAATTTCCTACATGAATAAACCATCACAAGGCCCTAACCGCTTTGGCAAGACGGCTTCGCCTGTCAGCTTTACAACTGCGGTACGCAGATTCTTTACCGGATACTTTGATTTCAAGGGCAGAGCGAGCCGCACGGAATTCTGGTATGCGATGCTTTTCTATGTGCTGCTGCTATTCGTGCTCGGCCTGCTCAATCTTCCAGACATTGTTGTTTCAATCTTGCTGGTCGTCACAATGATACCGTTTTTCTCCGTCACCACACGTCGCCTGCATGACACAAACAGAAGCGGTTGGTATCAGCTCGTCTCATGGTTCATGCCTGTGGGCACAATCATTGCCCTGTTCTGGTTCAACGAGGAGCCGTGCGATTGATCCGGCGAAAAGAACAATACAATCGTGAATTCCAACGAAAATTGGGATCGGGTGGAAGCGAAGAATAGTGAAATCTCAGTTGATCGCCGCCATGCCGGCGTTTCTGATGATGAACGCCGCAAATGCTGACCGAAGCTGCCATTTTGATGACTACAGCTTCTATAGCCATCTCAATCTACTGTCTGTGTGTTCGTCCGTTAACTACTGCACCAAAATTCGGTGCAGTACAGGCACTCTCATCGATTCTCGACAATTTCGCCAAACTATTGATTAGTAGTTACTTTTACTTAATTTAATCTACGCTCAGCTTCGCTACAATTTCTTAGACAAACACCTTAAAACGCAAACTCAAAACATTCGCGAAAACGCTTGCCATGAGGTGCCAATTAAGTTATGAGAATCAATCCATGAGTAATAAGCGTCTCATAACTCATCACATCAGTCATCGTATCAAATTAAAACTAGACTGTAGGGCCACTATTTGACACAATTAACGTAGCGCCACAGCTCGTCTTACTACCGTGGCGTGCTATACGTCTGCCATTTATCGCAGCATGTCCGCCATCCGTGATAACCCCATCACCGTGTTCCGGGCAAGTAATTTGATCACCAACTCGTGCTACCCTTTTGCCATCAACAGTAAGTGCAGATGTCGCTGTTACTACTTCGCCTCCGTGAGAGGTTGGAGTACCCAGTAAAGCTATGGATGCAGCATTACTTCCAGACATATCGGCCTCAGTATCGATGTCATTTATCTTAATTAAATACGTGCAGGATTATCCAATGCTGCCAGCACGTCTTTAGCCTCATCAATCTTTTCCATAACAGCTTGACGAATGAAATCCAGACCACGCTGCTGATCTTTCTGGATTCCATTAGAACCATAATACAAATCTAGTCCATGATCCAGTTTCGCTCTTGAATAGCCGTTTTCTGCCAAACTTTGAAAAAGAGACGATGCTAACTCTGGCGCTTGGTGTATACGATCCCCCTGCATATAACATACGGCAAGTTCATATATGGCTGGCTCGTAACCAAGGCCCGCTGCTTCTTGAATCAATGAAATACTGCGAGCCTCGAACTCTTCGTTTGACTCATTCAAATCTGCACTGACTGTTGCATATAACAACATGGCTGCTGGATTCTTTTGACCAACCAGAGGCAGCAGGATTTCTTTGGCGACATTAATGTCTCCACTATCTATTTCCTGCTTAGCTCGGTTAATTAAGGCATCGAGTGTGTTAGACATAAAATTCTTTAAAAATTAGGTATCACAGATTACCTGGTAGGTATTATCTTATCCCCTTTCGGACCGGTGCATCTGCACTGTACATGGTGCGTTGATTTGGCACATAACTTTTCTTTGGCGTCTTTTTCAGCCATTCTTTTAGCTTCAGTCACTGAACTCCCGACACCATAGCCCATCGCAAACTGCAGATCATTATTAGAGCAGTTAGTTTCACTACGCCCGTCCCGATTAGCTCGACATATACATGTGTACTTCCCTCTTATTCGATCCGGATAAGGAACAGATATTGATGAGCTAGATGTTGTATCGCCCGGAGTAACTAGTATCGCCGCCAGTGCGATGCCACCCATAATGGCAGTACCAATAAGAGCGCCAGCACCACATCCTACCGGCCCTCCCCAAGCTCCCGCTATGCAACCGGCAACCGGATTTAATCCATCAGGATCGGAATACAGTATTGGATTTTGATAGGAATAACTATAGCTGTTAAGACCACCTTGCAATCCTATTGGATCCTGATTGATATAGCGTCCCACTTCAGGATCGTAATATCTAAATCGATTGTAATGCAAGCCTGACTCTTCGTCATAATACTGACCAGGAAACCGTATGGGGTTATCTACCTCATTGACAATACGTTTCCCAATTTTTCCATACACTTCCATATCGGCGGCCCAGAGCACTTTTCTATAATCATCATAAATTTCTTGTGGTGTGCCTAGATGGTCTGTAACGTAATGTTGTCGCCAATCGGCAATCAAACGCACTAGTGGTCCTGCATTATCGGGATGGCGTACGTAGGTGACGGGCTTATCGTCATGCGTTGCGCTTCGCACCTCAACTTCTTGTATCATCCAGTCCCCATCCCACATAAAAAGTGTGGTCTTTGTAGCATTGTCGGATGTGGTATGATGTTTCGCAATGCGGCGCCCCAGGGCGTCATAAACATATGACGTTACGCTGCTATCGGCATGTTCGATGCGGATTAATTGATGATTACCATCGTAACAATAAGCAGTCCGCGGAAGCAATGATGAAGCTTCGCAACCATCAGCAGAATTGGACGATAACTCCAACGGTGACGCCACATACGATTTCGAAACACGATTGCCATGCCCGTCATAGCTATACTCTAACGGCTGATTAACAGATTGCCCATTATTCAATTGCATTAATCGGTTACCAACAATGGTTCCGGAAATTCGCTGCATGTCTGATCTTCTGTTTTCACTTTTCTCAATGGAAATCAAATTATCAGTGGAGTCATAAGTAAAGCCTTCCTGCCAAACACCTAGGCTCTCAATATGCTGCTGCACATGCGTCACCCTTGCCAACACGTCATATTGATAAATTTTATTGCCTCGGTATGTGTCGCGAAGACTTATTAATTGGCCAGCGACATCATAATCCCATGAGCGCCAATTGCGCGCCGGCTCCAGCGTATTACCCTCGCGGCTCAGATTTTGCCAAAGATGCCTTTCCAGTAGGCCCGCTTCACTATATTTGAAATGGTGAGTAACAGGACCCTGCACACGAAGAGTTTCACGATGTAGCGCATCTCTCTCAAAACTCGCTAGTGATTTGTCGTTGAGCAAAATCTCGTGAATATGCCCAGAACCATAGCGCAACCAGTTTAACGTGCCAATGGTAGGCACCTGGCTCGAAGTCCGATTCCCTAATGAATCAAGAGCATGCTCTATTCTCCACACTCTTCCGTGATGTGCCTGGACTTCAGAGATCATTCTCCCGGCAGCATCATACTCATAAGTTACTTGACTCGCTGGCTTTCCTGGAGTCGAATTTTGCGCTTGCGTAAGCAATCCTCGTTCATCGTAGCGATAACTGGAATGACTACCGTCACTTACTTTTCTCTCTACGGGCTTTCCCAGAACATCGTATGCGATCTTTGTCGTAACCTGTCCGTCCAGACCGAAGTCAATCCGTTCAATCAGTTCTCCGGCCGCATTGTATCGAAAAGCTTGGCGTCGACCATCAAACCCAGTTTCTGTCAAACGCCTTCCACGCACATCATACGTAAAGGTCGTGGACTCCCCCTTCGCGTTGGTAACCTTGGTTAGCTGTCCAACGACATCATATTCAAATGACAAATTCCCTTTTGCAGCATTAATCACTTCAGTTCGCTGATCGTATGCATCCCAATTGGTGCGAGTACTACGCTGCAAAGGATCGTACTGAGATACTGCCCTTCCAGCATTATCATATCCAACGTGCCACCAGCCCATACCGGCAGGTTTACTACCTGCCAGCTGGCCTGATTTGTCCCATTTATACTCACTAGTATTGCCCACTGCATCCGTAGTAGTAATCAATTGTCCTAATGAGTCATAGCAATACCTGGACCGATTACTTGAACAATCAGTTTGAGAGATGATTTGCCCTGCATCATCCCATTCCATCTTCGTGATATTGCCCATAGCGTCGGTTCTTGATACAGGCACACCCTTGTGATATACATAGCTCGTGGTATTTCCCAGCGGATCTGTTTCACCAATCAGACTTCCCGCGCTGTCGTAATTACGTTGCCAAACATGGCCCGCCGGGTCGGTAATCTGTACGGGCAAGTTCTGTGAGTTATAGGAGATGCTAGTTACGTTCCCTGCTGCGTCAATCATCGAGGTTGGGCTACCTGCCTCATTATTGATAAATCGAGTACTACGCCCCAAGGCATCGGTGTGTCCCGATACACTGCCCGTTTCATCGAAGTGAATATACTCAACATTACCGTCCGGGTGTGTCACCCTATCTACCGCCCAAAGGCCATTGTAATGATACTCTGTGGTGCGCCCCAACCCATCGGTAACCTGCGTGGTCTTCGAAGCAGGTAGGTAGATAAAGCGTGTGTCTCGGGTAATGTCAGGTTTCGCGCCCGGTGCCGCTGCATTTTCCGCGTAAGCGTAGGTTCGCACGCATTGGGCCTGCGGGGTCTGACCATTCCATTCTGAGACATGGACCGCACCCGAAGGCGTGCGATACTCGGTCAGAAGGTGGTGGGTATAGCGATAGCGCCAGACCCGGCCTGCTCGGTCCATCGCATTGACAAGATTGCCCTGATCATCATAGATATAGCTGGCCAGATTCTGTAGCAGGCCATCTCCTGCCAGACGTACCGCTCGAATCCGTCCCTTTGCATCCAACTCGCAACGCACCGTGTATCGGTTGTTGCACACTTGTTCCAATCCGCCTTGGGCAGTGTACTTCAACTCCAGCCACTGCCCGTCACGTGTCGTGATACGATGTAGCTGCCACCGGTTATACTCTTTGGGATGCCGCGCATAATGCTCTTCGCTGCCGCTGGTGAAGCGGATTCGGTAACGTGCGCCAGTTGCATTATCCTCTATTCGCAGCAGGCTATATTTCTCAATCGGATGGAAATGCTCCTCTCCGGGTTCCAATGCGGGGAAGTTCAATTGGCGGCCATCTGCATCGAAGTACACCAATCCTGCCGAGCCTTGTCTGATCTCGGTTGAATAAGGTAATTTCCAAGCCACACCCAGATGCCCATCTCGCTGATCCGCGCTTCGATACCTTCTGCTCCAGCGAATCGGCAAACGGCCCGGCAACATAAAATCGTCGACAACCAGCATCTTCTGCCCGGTTGCCACATCAACCGGATTCGGAGTTGTCGTACGCTTGGCACATTCGGCACAATCGGCCTCTGTCACGGGGACCAGTCCTTGCGCATCGCCACCCGTCATACTGATGATCGGCGCCTGCAGATAAATGCCTTTACCCCGGATGCGGATTCCCGCCTCGTCGATCGTGATGACGCCACCTGGGCCAATCAGCTTGGCATATTGAGCGCCTGACAGGCTCGCCTGACCGCCATCTGTAATCCGGATCTGATTGGCATCCGAACTTTCCACCGCGCCGGGCAACTGCGGCTGGAAATCCGGCGTGGCTACCAGCGGGCGCTCCTGTTCTTTTTGTACTGCCGTGCCCACGGCCTTGCCCCGCACTGTCACAGAATACACATGCCCCACATCCGAGGTCCAGCTTTGCACAACCCGGTCGGTCCTGTCCATGCCCACCGTACTGGCCATCTGCAGGCCAATATTGCGCAAGTACAGACCACCCACATTCACATTATAGGCCATGCCTATATTCATCATCTTGCCCAGGCCCACACTCTGCACCGAGGCCAGATCGACGGTTTCCTGCTTATAGCCGCCCGTGTTTAATTTCCAATGCCAGCCAATTTTATCAGTCTTGTTGTTTCCTACTGTCAGGGTGTCGTTGTGTTCGACCTCGACGTCTTGATTGCGCTCGGCATGAATCCACAGTTGCTCCTGTCCCTTTTTGTCTTCAAAACGGATCGCATTCGCCGTCTCATAATGCCCCCCGGGAGACGAACGTGAATACAACCCCATCTGCGTGGCGTTGTCCGGCAGTTTCCATGGCGGCATCATCGCCGCGTTATATACCCGGCCTGTGATAATTGGATTGTCAGGATTCCCGTTCAGAAAATCCACAATCACTTCGTCGCCAATTCTTGGCACCTGAATCGCCCCGAAATTACCACTGGCCCAGCTGCTCGAAACCCGGATCCAGCACGAACTGTTCTCATCTTTCTTGTCGTATCGATCCCAATGGAAGTGCACCTTGACCTGGCCATATTCATTGGTCCAGATTTCCTTTCCTTCAGGGCCCACCACCACAGCGGTTTGTGGTCCCTGGGTACGCGGCTTGCGCGTGATGCGCGGTGGCCTGAACGGCAAAGTGGCGCATTGTACGGTCAGATCGAACACGCAGCGACGACCGTTTTGCGTCGCCTCCTCTGGCAAGCTTACTGAATGGTAGTTGTTCTCTTTCAGATCATAGCGGGTGGCCAGCACCACATATTCGCGGTTCTCTTCTGTACGGGGGCAGCGTACCAGATTGAACAACGAACCGGTGGCTACGCCCCGCGCCGTGCTGCGCAGCGTCCGGGTATCGCGGATGTGGTGTTGTTCCTGCATGCGCTGGCGTGCATAGCGCTCGCCTAACGGATTGTCGCTATAGTTGCCGGGCCACTCATACACTTCAGCCTGATTATGTTCATGCTCCAGCTCGATCTGCTGCCGCGTGGCCAGATCTGCTTTGGGTGTAGTGAAGTTGTAGTCGTTGGTGGTGTATTGCCCTGGCCTCAGGTCCTGAAACACTGCCACATGTGTCATATAGTCCTGCTGCGGCAGAGCCAGCTTGTCTTCGGTGAAATACGGTACATGTTCGTAGCCGTCTACCGGCTTGTGGCTCTGGATTTCGTCGCTCATGATCAGCGTGTGCTTTTCCTGCTCATGGCGAAAGTAATAATGGATGCCTTCGGCCTCCAGCAGCCTGCTCACAAACTGAAAATCAGTTTCGTCATACTGCACGCAATAGACACGCGGCGCATAGCTTTCCACCAGATCGAACTCAAACGCGTAGCCATAGGGCGAGAGGACCTGTTTGATGGTCTCTGGCACAGACTGGTTCTGGTAGATGCGGAATTCTTTTTTGTGTGTCGCCAGCCAGAACCAGGGCACCACGCGCGCTTCGTACACAAAGTAACGATCCGCCTCGCCTTCCTGGCCCACCAGTGCAAAACTGGCGATCACACCGTTGATATGCCGGGGCGCTGCCGCCGTGTTGATGGTCAGGGTCAGGGATTTGCCAAGCAATGCCCTCACATCGACCTGCATCGAGCGATGCAGCAGGCGTACGGTATAGTCGGAAACGGTAGATATCCCGTCCGTGCCTTGCATGGCGTCAAACAGGAATTCGGCATTATCAGCCGCAATGGAGACCCTGATCAGCCGATCAGGGTTGATTATGTTCGATATATTTATATTCGCAGACATCTAACCTGGCGGGCCTGCGTCGCACCCACCCCTTTTATGCAGAAATGTTCTTATTTATTTAGAAACAGCCACTTACGGACATTATAAAGAGAGAGCTTTGAAGGTTATACCTATTTTTACAAATTATTTCAATAGTCTCAGTGGCCATTCAACTCAATAAGTCAGGTTAATCACCGCCCCGGCTGCATTGAACATGCAGTAGCGCTGTCTGATGGCATACCCTCTAAAGCTAAGCGACGATGATATTTGTCCGAGCCCGTTTTTGCTTAAATTACTGCACCGAACTTCGGTACAGTACAAGTACACTCATCAGTTCTCAAAAATTTCGCTGAACTACGCTAAGCCACTGATTAGTAATTATTTTTACCTACTTTAACCTTCGCTTAGCTTCGCCACATTTTCCTAGACAAATACTATAAAACGCAAACTCACCGTTTTGTATAGCATGATATTAACGACTGCAAATCTCTCCACACTTCGTTTGGACACCCCCTTCGGTTGGATCCCACGTCCGTGCTTGCCAGACTTGGCTGCAGAGGTAGGCCTAGCGGCTTTACCTTTTACCCACCTCCTGCAAACAGGCTGCATGGTCTTCAGATGCGTCAAGGTCGGAGGCTACGCCCGGCGTCCTCACCCGTTTCCTCCGCCTTGCTTCGGGCTGCTGCCTCCGGTCCCGCTCTTGACGCATCTTCCAGCCAGAATCGCTACCTGCATGTCGAATCGCTCCATAGATAGCGCCGAATGGCGGGCCAAGGGGTTGGGTGCGGCCCGCAGCCCTACGGGCGAGGACAGGGCCCCTTGACGCGTCAGGAGTGCCCACACGCTGCGCCCGGGGGGTAGGTGTTCAGGGCCAACGACCCGTAACCCCTGCCCCGAGGCTCCTACCGACGAAGGTGGAGAGTCCAGAGAGGCCAAACCTCTTTGGGAAGTACCCTCGCCAACAGGAAGCCACTATCGCTGTCAATCGGGAAAACCTATTGATAGGCAAAAAGGCAAGACAATTTCTTCGTGAAACCTTTTTGCCTGTTTTCAGGACGAAACACCAAAAAAATATCACATCTTGTAAAATAACGTTACTTAAAGCACGGGAGACAACCATGGCTGAGATGGGTTCGCACGAAACAGAACTAAGTAAAACGATATCCGGTGCCGAGCGTGACCGGCGAGTGGCGGCTGTCAATTACGCACGCTTGTCAGTAGGTTTGGAGGGATTCTCGCTCAATGGAGCAGATGAAGAACATGCTCAACGGGTCATCAACGGGGACATTGACCTCGAAGAATTTGTGCAACCGCGTAGTGTCCTGGCAAGCCCAAAAGCTTAGTCATGACGAAGAAAATATAGGTGGTTGAAGCTAGTGCAGGATAGGCTGTCGCCGGTAAATGTCGCACTATTGCTTGGTATTTACAACTTAGATTCCCGATCCAGACAATTGGTAGCTGAAAGATTGCAGTTACCGGACACACAATGCGGTTGACATTAAAGGCGGAAAAAATGGATGGACAAGCGCAACTGACATCCTCGGCAGGCAGCGTAACACTTCGTTATGTCGAGCTAAGCCAGTTCAGACGCATTGCTTGCGTCGGCTTGGATGTGGATGAGAAGACAACCATTCTTGTGGGGGCAAATAACAGCGGAAAGACATCAGTCTTAAGCGCATTGCGTCAGTTCTTGTCTGATTCGCCTTCATTTAATGCGTACGACATCAGTTTGTCCCAATGGCGGTGTCTTCGTGATTTAGGAAAGCAATGGGAGAATCTCGCTGAAGATCCGGCTACCGCAGCAGCAACGCTGGAGACTTGGCAGGAGCAACTTAAGATACTTCGAAATGCGATGCCAGTGTTGGATCTTTGGTTCTACGCTGAAGAAGGCATGTATCACCGCGTGGCCCCTTTTCTCACCAAGTTTAGCTGGACCGGTGGCTTGGTAGGTGTACGCCTCCGGGTCGAGCCAGCCTCATCTATCGAGGACATTCAAAAACTGGCGTGGCGATATCGTGAAGCACGATTCCCAGTAAAAGACCTTGGCAGCTCGTCACAAGCTTGGCCGATTGATTTGCTAGATTATTGGCACCGCTTTCCTGCAGATTTAGGGCGCGTTCAAGTATACAAGCTAGACTCAGACAACAATCCCGTTACCACCACGAAAACATATAAAGCTCAGGCCCTAGACACAAACACACTACCCGTTGAGCGGACTCACCTTACTCAGTTGATTCGCGTAGATTTTGTTCCTGCGCAACGGGGGCTAGGAGGAGAGGAATCAGAAATTCGAGCAAGCAGTTCTATCCAACGCGTGGGGCTATTCTCGAATCAGCTCTTAAAGTATGCACGGCAGCACCTGAATATCGCATCTACCGGACATGGGCACCGAGCTGATCTCATTGAAGCGGTCGCAAGTGCTCAATCGGATCTTGACAAAAAAATTCATGATGCTTTAGCTCCGTCAGTTGCCGACGTGAAGGTTTTGGGTTATCCGGGGCTGCATGACCCCCAAGAGATCCTTTTTCGTACTCGCATCCAAACTGCCGACCTTCTAGACCATGCTACTGCCGTGCAATATAAGATGTCGGCAGATACCGTAGATGACTTACTTCCAGAACATTCAATAGGCCTCGGCTACCAAAACCTTCAGTCCTTGAGCTATCAGTTGGTATCCTTTAAAGCTACTCGCTTAAACCCAAGTCAAGGCTCTCCAGTCCCCGTTCACATTGTGATGATAGAAGAGCCTGAGGCACACCTTCATGTTCAGGTTCAAAGAATCTTTCCTGATAAAGCCTACAAGCTTATTAATCCCTCAGAGACAGAAGCGCCGTCCCTGAAAAGCCAGTTGCTCATTAGTACGCACTCCAGTCATCTGGCACATGCTGAAAGCTTTGCGAGATTGCGCTACGTTCGGCGAGTTCCCAAATCGTCCGATCTAAACATGGCATCCACAGAGATAGTCAATCTTGGGGATGCTTTTGGCTCGGACAATGAAACTCGATTGTTCGCCGAACGTTATTTTCGCGTGCAACACACAGACCTCCTTTTTGCGGATGCGGCGATCTTCGTCGAAGGCACAGCTGAGCGCATGCTCGTACCACTTTTCATAGAGCGTATGTACAAGACCCTTGCCACGAGATACGTCTCATTTGTAGATATTGGGGGAAGCCATGCGCACAGATTAAAGCCGCTAATAGAACGACTCCGCTTGCCCACAATTATCATCACCGACATAGATCCGGTTGAGGTTAAAACAAACGAGAATGGCGAAAGCAGCTCGGTTGCAGTTGCCAACTGCGGCCAGCCTGGGCTAAAGACGGGCAATGCGACACTCACAAAATGGCATCCCCTCAAAAACGACCTTGCTGATTTCAAAAGCCCGAATATTGAAAATCTAATTTGGACCAGTTCGGGCTGCAAAGTTCGTTTTGCATGGCAGTTGCCTGTATCAGCCGCAAATTGTTGGCCTAGCTCTTTTGAAGACTCGCTTATATTGAGCAATATCACATGGTTCAAGAATCTCCCGAACCGTAAAGACCAATCCGGTAAAAAGCTCAAACATCCTACCGGAGCATTGGGCTCAGTCGTTAGAAAGGTCGTAGCTTCAAAATCAGACGAAGAGCTTGGGAAACAGCTTCACACATTGATGCACGGATCGTTCAGCAAAGGAGATTTTGCAGCCACCATTTTCGAGTATCTCGCAGCGGGCGAATCCATCGGCTGTCCAGAATACATTGCCAACGCTCTGGATTGGCTACAGAACGAACTTGAACCTAAAGCTGGCGAAACATTATGAATGTTAAAGCTACAAGGGATGCCAACGATCGCGATGCAGGTGTCGTTGAAGAGATTTGTGAACTTCTTACCAAACCCTCTCCGCAAAGTTTCTTCCTATTTGCAGGAGCAGGATCTGGAAAAACTCGCACACTAGTTGAAGTGCTACGCATTTTGACCGGTATAGTTGAACATGAGTCTGGCCAAGAATTAGCACGCGCCCTCCGACTGTTCGGTCGCTCAATCCGCGTTATAACTTACACCAAGAATGCTGTCGCGGTTATCAATGGACGTTTAGGAAACAATGACCTGGTGAATGTCTCTACCATTCACGCTTTTTGCTGGGAATTAATAGCGGGATACAACGACGATATCCGTGACGCTCTCATCAGCTTAAAAAGCAAGAAGCTCGAAGAGGACAAATTAGAGAGTGCAGCAAAAGCTAAAGGCACGAGCAAGACTGACTTGGCTCGTCACGAGGAAATGATGACGGACATCGAATCATATCGTTCAACAACGATATTTCGATATCACCCTGATCGTAATACGTACGGATCTGGAGCGCTTCAGCATACGCAAGTGCTCGATGTTACGGCTTGGCTTCTCCTATCTCGTCCAGCTCTCCAAAAAATCTTACGTGATCGCCACCCCATCATCCTGATTGACGAATCTCAAGATACTATGAAAGGGATCTTAGATTCGCTCATCGAGCTGTCAAAGCCGAGCGAGCGAGGCTTAACTTTAGGTCTATTAGGTGATCATAGGCAACGTATTTACATGGACGGGCATGCGGATTTGCCAAGCCAAGTGCCAGAAGACTGGGCTAAACCAGAGCTGCAAATGAATCATCGCAGCCAACAGCGTATCGTCACCCTCATCAATAAGATATGGGAAGCAAAACTCCAAGGTCGCACGCAAAAGCCAACTGGGGTTAAACAGCACCACAGATCGGAGAAAACAGGTGGCACCGTTCGCATTTTTATAGGAAATGCATCGCTTAGCTCAGAGGATAAGGTTATCAAAGAGCGATGGTGTGCGGGGCAGATGGTGAGTCATACTGGAGATAGTGCCTGGAGTACCAATGGCTACCAATTGTTGGCACTAGAACACAAGCTTGTCGCCACACGAGGCTCATTTTTGAGTGTTTATTCAGCAATGGATTTAATTGATCCCAATGCTGCTGCTCCTGTTGGTAGCGGAGAAAACAAAGGACCGGCAGCAGTGAGGTTCTTATTGGAAGGGCTACTGCTTTTGACGGAATGTGCAAACAGCGACGGGAAGATTAATGAATTTCTAGCGACAGAAGTTCTTAGACAAACTGGGGCAATAGAAAGACTCCCCGATAACATCGAAATGAGAAGGGCGCGCTCAGCCGAGGCCCTGGAGGCTATAAGTAAGTGTATTGCGGCCGCCAAAAACAAAGATGCTACCGTCGCTGAAGTATTGGCTCCAATCCTTGAACTCAACTTATTTGAAGTCGATAGCAGGCTATCAGACGCTTTCGATGACAAATCTCCCCCACCCCCGCCGCCAGTTCCGAGAAAAGAGAAAGAGACAATCGAGGCGAGAATGCGCCGCGGTTGGTGCAGATTGTTTTCTTCACCTTGGGGTGAGTTAAGACGTTATAAACGCTACCTCAATGGCGAGTCGGAATTGGCTACTCATCAGGTGGTGAAGGGTTCAGAATTTAAGCATGTAATGGTCGTAATGGATGATAGTGATGCAGGTGGTTTTTTAATCTCCTACGATAAGCTTTTTGGTGCAAAAGAGCTTAGCCCAGCAGACAAGTCAAACGTGGAGTCTGGCAAAGAAACGACTGTAGATCGCAGCCTACGTTTGCTCTACGTGACATGTAGCCGTGCGCAAGAATCGCTCGCATTAGTACTATGGGCTGTTGATCCAACGGGAGCGATTGCAAGCATCAAGGGAAGCGAATGGTTTTCTGAAAATGAGATTGAACTAATCTCATAAAAACCTGCACCTTATAAAAAATCAATTTTGTATCGTCGGAGCCTCCATAAATGACTACCATTCAAACTTTTGATACTGCCGATTGGATAGCCCGGAACACATTCAGAGGCACCCGTCTTTCCCGTGAAGCTCAAGAGGCCGTATCCGCATTCACAATGATGTGGAATTTTTTCGAAAGTACGCTTTGCGAGAATAGAGCTTCTCTGGCAGCCTTTGATCGAGCACTAGAGAATTTCAATGCATATGAAACAGCGGATGAAGTTAAAAATTCGATCAATGAATGCTTATATTTCTGGCGGGCCAGATACATAACTCCGCATGGTTTTGGAGAGAGGTTCGACGGACTATATTTCCGTGCCTCTGATCGACGTCAGCATGTTGAGCGAGTTCTGAATGGCCAGCTAGATGCACCAACCGCGCAACTGCTAGCTCTTATGATTATCGTATATCGACTTCGAAACAATCTGTTCCATGGCTTGAAGTCTATTGATATGCTGAATGAACAAGTTGATAACCTAAATATAGCCACCAAATGTTTAGCTGCCATTCTTGAGTCACTTCCATCTAGATGGGTACGTGCTCACTGATGCCCTCAAGGAGTAAAAGCTACTAATAGAGCACTCAACAGCACATCAGCAACTATACCGAAACTTAGGTACAGTACAGGTACAGCGACCAGTTTTCACCAATTCAGGTAAAATACGCTAACCTACTGATTTGAAACCGATTTTACCTATTTCAACCTACGCTAGAATTCGCCCCAATTTCCCTGTAGAAACACTGTAAATCACCGACTCAATACCCCCCGCCGTAAGCCGTGCCTGTTCGGTTAAAGCTCTGGGCACCACAACACAATCCATAGACAATACAAGGCTCTAGCGTGATTTCGACCTCGGAAGCAGGAAAACCGTCATCAACAAGACAGGCGGGTACAACATCCAAAACATTCCGAACCAAACGGGATGCTGGAGACGAGTTGCTCCGTATCGAAGACGAAATGGTACAGGGGCGTTTATCTAGCGAGCTCGGCCGAGCAAATGACACTAGAAGCCATTTTGGTTAGATTCGACGAGAAGTGACGCAGGGCAAGCGCTAATCAACCCGACTGTCCGAGCACAAAAATGTGCAATTGCTGCTTAGACATCATCGTAGATATTCATTAGCCGCCTTGAATGCGGATATTGTTGCTCAATATCGTGATATGCGGTTGGTCGGTGATCCCGATAGAAGCGGCTAGCTGACTCTAACAGTAATAAGACCGTACGACTGGAACTGGCATTACTCAGCCATATGTTTACTGTAGCTCCCAATGGATAGAGTATGGGACTGCCCTCCAATCCCGTGGCCAATATCCTACGGCCTGCCCCGGCACGAGAAGAAGTCGGCAGCTAACTATAGCGGAGAATCAAAGGTTATAAGCAGTTTGAAATTATCATCTTGCGTGTCACGTCGCGCTGTTCGGTAAAGCATCTCGGGCTCTCTTATTATATTTAGTCGCCAATATTAACGCTGATAGACCCTTCTATTACCGTACCTCCACAGGATATTTCATCTCCCGCACGACCGCAGGTTTACCATTGATAAAAACTGACCTAGAACCACCGGCAAGGTTACGGCGATGTTCTGCGTCACCTGGACAGGCATGCGATTCGAAGGCATTAGGTGGCGCTTCTGTTTCCGGTGTTGCTGGTGCTCCATCAAGCTTAGACGCCAAATCTCCAAGCCTTGTTGCTGATGCCATATTTCATATCTCATCTACGTTCTATTGTTAAGGGACTGTAGTTTTTCCCATAAAATTTTCCTATACTCATAGGCCTTTTGCAGTAAATACGTCCCCAAAATAAAGATTAACAATAGCGCAATGCCAGTAGCCCAATTGTTATTTATCAACCCTCCAATACCAAAAAATAACGATAATGGAAGAACAATCCCCGCTATTCCACATAAAATTAACATTAAAAAAATATAGAAAATTTTAATCGTTAGATTCTTCACCCGATCATTCCTCAACACTTGACGGAAAACCTTGCGGATCATTCACAAAATCAAACAACCAACCTACTGCCTTCTGCTTCAGTTTTAACTCGGCATCTTCAACTTGAATAGCTTCATGATAAGCAAGTAAATACTGCCTTATTTCAAAATATTCATTTCTCCCTTATACGACGGAACCGAGCGGGCTGCGTCGGTTGTTTCAAGTTAGGGCAAGCGGCGCGAATTTTCTCTTCACCTATAAAATTCATCCAAAGCACCGAATCTGCGACTTTGTGCTTTTTCACTAATGGACCAAAAATCCCAATCCCGATAACTCCAACCCCAAAGTGCCGGACGACCATCTGCGTCCAATGCTGCCACTGCGAAATGTGGGGCATACACACTCGCCTCATCAAGGCCTAATCCCAAAAAACGTCGATTTAATTGGCGTAGCGGGTTTGGTACGTAGATTCCCTTCGGTCCTGGAAGCAGTCCAGGCTGGTTCTGTGGTTGATCCTCTTTTACAAGATTCTGACCAAACGGAAATACCTCGACCGCCATTACTACTCCTGCGCGGGTTGCAGAAGGCACATGTCTTGCTCTCTAAAGCGAACAGCAATGAAACTACAATTTCCCATATGTGCTAATAGGCAGGCTCTGTCAGACTCAAACACTTCTCTAATTGTGCACTTTTGATTTTTACACGTATGCGTATAGATTTCTCCAGTCGGAACATGAACACTTGCAATAGTAGTTTTTGAATTGTTGGGGCGCGTGGACAGGTAGTTTGAAATAGCTTTTTTCTGCTGATTACTAGTACCTTTATAAGGCTGAGAAGCAATAGTCATATCACTAATATCCAACATATTTGATTGATACTCATCGCGAAAAGCTATCGTTGAGCATGTTAGCGAATTTCCCCCCGTGCTATTCACGGAAACATCGCCGCTTGGTTGAGACAATTCCAATCGGTATAGCGCGTACAGCGCAAGCAACGTTATGATCAGAAAAAATATGAATCCAATTCTTTTTAACATGCTCTAGGAAACTCGCTTCAATCAATTCAGTTTAATTTTCGGTGCATGCGCAGCGATCTCCTTTCCACCCATCATTTCTATACCGTTCTCGAAATCCAGGTAAAGCGTATCTCCGCGAATTCTAACAAATCCATCTGAAGTCATTCGCATTTCAGCTTTACCGACTTGGAGATTAATTTCACCACTAGAAATTATCGTAACAATATCCCCAAGTATCAATACTTGCCGTTGATCCTGTCACCCTCTGAATTGGTTGTAACCATCATGCTCAAAGACGACCGTAATGCGTTTCATAGGTGGCGATCACGTAGTCCATGCCGTGATAATCGATGGCAGCCAGGACTATTTGAGAAAGTGAATCGAACTCTGGTTTCAAATCGGCCATATACCGTTTAAACATATCAGTATAGAGCCAATGGACTGGCTTTCCCCACCAACGCTGAACGGCTTCATTGGCGACGGGTCTATATCGTTCATTTATATATGCCAGAAAGGCAGTCGCAAAAAATGATACAGAAGGCGAGGCATTGAACATCTCATCCAGACGGGTTAGTTCTGGGAATCCTTCCGGTCTAGGAGGAGGGATTAGCGTTTGCTCGTTGATCGGAAACAGATTCGGCAGCTTTTCACCCTTTGGCGGTATTGCCCATGTTTCTTTTGTTTTTCCAGGGCTAATGCCTTTCTTTGGCAAGAACGTGCATAACGGTTCGGGTAGACCGTCTTGATTAATGGTTCGTTTCGCGAGGCGAAATATGGCTCCGACAACAGGTAAGTTACCCCGGTAGCTCTGTAGCGTAGTCAATATATCGTCTTCTACAGCAAAGCCATCAATTAACCCATCAGCGTCCGAGGCTGGTTTTATCGTGTTGGGATGTACGCCTGAGGGATTAAAGACTATCGAGTGGAAGTACGCCTGCGGAAATTCCCGGTCAAGAACGGCACAAACGGCACTGGCCAAACCGCCGCCAAGTGAATGCCCTGTCAGTTCCAGTCTAGCCTCGGCCGAGGGAAGAATTTTTTCTTCAACTATTCTCCTTCCATATATAATGGCACTCTTGTACTGAGTACTTCCTCGTCCCAACCCCTGTTGAATATTATTTGCCCAATCGCCATCTTCTTTGGCTAAGATCTCAAGCGTCAGTGCGATGTCAATGGTTCCATATACGCCGTCTGCCGCGCTTTCGGCTTGAATGGAGTCTTCTTCTGTATAGATGGGGATGGACTCAAACCCTGCATTGATGAGTTGTTCACGGGTGCTGTTCGGATTTAATTGTTTATCAAGGACTAGAATTTTTTCATAAGTACCAAAAAATGGAGCCCAGCGCCAGCGCAGCGTGATGGCTACGGCAATATTGCGCATATCCTCGAAATCCGTGCCTCGATAAACCAAGATTGGCGGGCAGGCGTCCGTTTTTGACGAGGGATCATAGCCCTTGACCTTGAACAAGCGAGCGACTAAGCCTGAGTTCTCTTGTTCGACCAATTCATCCCATTTTTCCCAATTTTCCTCGATTTCCGCCATTTTTTCCGGAAACTGGGTATGGAAACCGTCTGGCGAAGGCGGCTCTTTATAGACATATTTTGACAAATAGCAGGCATGCCGCCAGCAAGTTTTCCATTTTGAATTGCCTCGAATGATCGTAGCGTTACTGGAATTCTTAGCTTCTGGCGGGATAGCGAAGATTCTCTTATCGATTTGAAAGCCATCTAGATCGTTGACCACAGGAGATTTTTCAGCCACGAGAACCCCTCTACTCTGACACGGCGTATCGCTGATCCATTGGATGCGCTAGCGAGCACGCTTCATTGCTCACTCTCTATCTCCTTCCAGGGAATCGGCCCCCGAAACAAGCGTTCTGTATACTTGTCCGGCGGGTAATCTGGGTGTCGCTTCAACACACGGCGTCCGATTTTCTGATTGGCAAGACTTCTTTCGTCTCCTCGTTGCTGATAGGAAGATATCCATAACATAAAATTTTGCAGCTGTGGAAACTGAACCTTGTCGAAATAGCCTTGATCTATTAGCAGGTTTAGTTTAGTGTGGGATAATCCATCAGAAGCAAGTAGTGACATTGCAGTATGCTCGTCATCACCTGCTGCCCAAGGATCAGCACCAGCTTTCAGCAGTAGATTGACTCCGTCATAATTATTGATCAGGGCAACGCCTGCGATTAAAGGATACTTGTTTTGCCCGCCCAAGCGACGATTCGGATCACCCCCATGTTTGAGATAAAGCGTAATCAATTGGTTGATGAATCGAAACCCCTTTATCGGATCAACAGAATCCCCTGGCAAGGTCAGATAATAAATAAACGTTCGTGCCGATCCCTTAGATGGCGTGTCAATCATATACGGATCAGCCCCCGCTTCTAATAAGGTATCGATGGCCTCGACATTACGAGCGCTAAGGGCAAGAAAAAGCAGCGTGATTTCCTCACCATAGCGGGCGTTGACACCGCCAGGTAAAGCTTTGATTTCAGCCACGCTGATGGCTTGCTTGCGCTCTATCCGCTGCGCGATATCATATATTTGATCGCCATAGGGTTTGAACAGACGGTTGGCCTTATAGGTGGGTTCCATGTTGTTCTCCGAAATTGTGTGATAAGCCCACCTTGCTATTACGGCGATAACCACAATAGACAACAGCATAAATAGCGCTCTGCGGCTTATGATCTGCTTCATTTAATTAACCTTTATGATTTCAGATACCATCTTGATGATATCGCTGAAGTTTTTGCTCAATGTCTTGCCATTGATTTGAATGGAGCCATCAGCATTCAGGAGAATAGTGCTCTGTCCGCATTTAAGCAGCATGCGCTTGCCCGCATTGATAATCAGCTCATCGGCAACGTCGGTGTCATCGCTGTTTCTGACATTAACGCTTTTGTTCTGTCGACTTCGCTGTGAATAATTCCAGGCTAAGAACATTGGCAGTACGATAATGTCCATCTGGCGACGAGCGCGAATAAATCCCCATCTGGGTCTCGTTTTCCGGTAGCTTCCATGGTGGCAGACTCGGTGGCCGATTCGGCCGTGATCGACACCCGGATCAACCGGTCCGGGTGCAATCGATTTGATCGCTTTTGCTTCGCAGACATCTCAACCTGAACGAGCCTGCATCTGGCCCGCCTCCCTCTTTTGTAATTATGTTTTTTTACATGAAACAACAGGCACTTGCCTTGATGTAAGGAAAGATTTGTCTGTGTTTAAGAAGAAGGATTACATTTTATCTTCATGTACTGTCTAGATAAGCTAAGAAATCTGGTGCAACTTCACGATACCGTATGCCTGCGATTGGAACAAAAAAATGGCTTGGCGCCCTGCCCCAGGGCAGGCGTCAAGCCACTACACGCTGACTGTGAGCCAAGGCGCCGGCCGATCATTCACACATCTGTAAGGCCCATGAAATTGTGGGCAGGAATGACTTCACTTGCCCACGAATTTCACGAAAAACATCAATCGGCCAACAGCTTAACAGCCTATTTTCCCAAGGCGATCACGTCTTCAGGCAAGTCTGTTTGGTGATATTTCTTGTAAATGGCATTTAACTTGCCATTCTTCAGATTGGCGCGGATCAGCTCATTCATTTTTTCCTTGAGCTCGGGATTGTTTTTTGCAACGCCAATGGCCAGTTTCGCACTGGACATGACGATCCTGATATCCAGCGCCTTGGACGGGTATTTCTGGTTCAAGGAACCAATGATGGATGGCGCGGTGGCGAAAATACTGCTTTGTCCACTCGTAATGGCGGTGATCGCCGTTGCATCATTCTCAAAGCGCACAATATTTGTGCCCGGAGGCGCCTGTTTTGTGACTTGTTGGTCGTTTGTCGTGCCCCTGGCCGTTACAACCGTTTTACCCACCAGATCCTTCATCTCCTTAATGGGGGAATCCTTGGGTACGGCAACCACTGCCTTGTTATCGGCATAGGGAATAGAAAAATCAACAACTTTGGCGCGCTCTTCCGTGATCGACAGGCTTGAAATCACGACATCCGCCTTGTTGGTCAGCAAAAAGGGAATGCGGTTTGCCTGCGTTGTCGGCACAAGCTGCAGCTTGACGCCCAGACCGTCGGCAATCAGATTGGCTGTCTCGACGTCGGAACCGACTTCCTTCATGGTGTCGTCTTTCATGCCGTAAGGTGGCGCGTTCAAATCAATCGCCACGCGCAACACTTTCTGCTCCATGACTTGCGCCAGGGTATTGGCATTGGCCGTGGACAGCCCGCCACAGGCGGCGCCGATGATGGCAAGCGCCACCAACGCGGGTTTAAATCGATATTTCATGAATGTCTCCCAGGTGAATATATTAATTATCGATAGAAAATAGAACGGGATCTGCTATAGACCATTCTCCAAAAACTGTTTCAATTCAGGCGTTTGCGGGTTCTTCAGAATCTCGGGGCCGCCCTGCTCGTGGATTTTTCCTTGGTACATGTAGACGACCCGGTGAGCCACTTTAAGCGCGAAGCCCATTTCATGGGTCACCAGCACCATGGTCATGCCTTCGCGCGCCAGTTTCTCAATCACGCGAAGCACCTCGCCGGTCAATTGCGGGTCCAGGGCCGATGTGACCTCATCGAAAAGCATCAGCTTGGGGCCCATCGCCAGGGAGCGCGCGATCGCGACCCGCTGTTGCTGTCCGCCAGAAAGCTGCTCGGGATAGAAGGCGATTTTGTCCACCAGCCCCACTTGCTTGAGCACGCTCTGGGCGATGGCCTTGGCTTCGCTTTTGGCCATCTTCTTGACCGAGGTCAGCGCCAGCGTAATATTTTGCTCAACGGTGAGATGCGGGAACAGGTTGTAGCTCTGAAAGACAATCCCCACATCCTGGCGCAGCAGTTTAAGATCGGCTTTGTTGGGAATGTCCGCGCCAAATGTGTGCCCGCAGACCGTTACCGAGCCCTTGTTGATTTGTTCCAGATGGTCCATGCAACGCAAGGCCGTGCTTTTTCCAGAGCCGCTTTGCCCAATGATCGCCACGATCTCTCCGGCATTGACGCTCAAGTCAATGCCCTTTAGCACATGATTATCGCCAAACCATTTATGGACATTATCCAGTCGTACCACTTCTTGCGCCATGTCATTTTCGACCTTGGCCAAATTATTAACTGGTGTCATCAAGATGTCTCCAATAGGTGTCTATCGCCGCTATCCGCGAGATAGATTCAGTTTGCGCTCAAGCTTGAGGCTGAGCCGGGATAGCGGATAGCAAATCAGGAAATACAGCACCGCGGCAAGCCCGAAATACAGGAACGGTTGAAAGGTCGCGTTATTGAGGATTTTCGCGTTATAGGACAGCTCGGCGAAACCGATCACCAGTGAGGCGATCGACGTGTTCTTGACAATCTGAACCATGAAACCCACGGTTGGCGGCACGGAAATTCGCAAGGCCTGCGGCAAGATAACCTTGAACATACGCTGCGTGCGGTTCAAGCCCAGGCATTCCGCGGCTTCCCATTGGTTTTTCGGCACCGACTCAATACAGCCACGCCAAATTTCGCCAAGAAAGGCGGACGACTGTATGGTCAGCGCGACCACCGCGGCCATCAACGCGGAAACCGAGGCATAGCCGAAAATGGTCGGTCCATAGAAACAAATGCCCATCAAGACCAGCAAGGGCGTGCCTTGAATAATCTGGATATAGGTGAAGGCGCCCCATCTGGCGACAGGATTGTCAGACACGCGCAACAGGGCAATCGCCAGGCCGGCAAAGCTCGCGAATATAAACGTGAGGACAGACAGCAGCACTGTCCCCCAGGCGCCTTGCAGCAAATAGTAGAATTGTTCGATATTCATGATTCTGCGCCTTCTGATTTATAGAGAGGTTCCGAGCCGGCGCTTGCGCACGAACAGCAGCTTGCTCAGGAGCCAGAATACCGCGCGCACGAGCACCGACATGGCCAGGTAGATCACCCACAAGATCATGAATACCTCGAAATTGCGGAACGTCATGGATTGAACCTGGTCCGATATCCCAAAGAGCTCTTCCGTGCCGACGGCGGACAACACGCTGGTGACCAGCATCAACAGAATGAACTGGCTCGTCAGCGCGGGGTATACGCGCTCCAGGGCGGGCACCAGGATGATGTGCCAATACACTTGCAATGGGGACAGCCCCAGGCACTCCCCGGCTTCGCGCTGGCTTTTGGGCACAGACTCGATGCCCGCGCGCACAATCTCACAGGTATAGGCGGTAACGTTAATGACCAGCGCAATAACGGCGCCCACGATAATTGGCATCGTAATGCCGATACTGGACATGCCAAAAATCAAAAAATAGCTTTGAATAATTAAGGGCGTATTCCGGATCACTTCGACATAGGCCCCGACCAGGTTGCGCAGCCAGACAACGGAAGAGCTGCGCGCAATGGCGCACATGACCCCAAGGACAAATCCACCCAACGTTGACCAGAAGGACATCACCAACGTGGTGCTGGCGCCGTCCAGGAAAAACTGCCAATACGCAAGCACCGAATCGAAGTCGAATTCATAGATCATGTCGATAGAGCCTACTTTCAAATGTGATAGTAGACGACATGCTACACGCAAAAATTGGTAAAACCATTTATGGAAAACCCTAGTGTTTTATGATTTTATTCACTATTGGTTTGACCGGTTATTAGGATTGTCCTATATTTATTCTTATTGTCGAAGTGGATCCATTTATGACTTCAGAATTCTCTATAACTGAAAAAAAAGGGGCCAGTCGCTCGTATATGCAGACTGCCGCACAGTTACGTTCGTATATCGGAAAGCTGGATATTGACCCGGGTGCACGCTTGCCCGCCGAGCGGGAATTGGTTCAACTGCTGGGCGTCTCCCGGCCAACATTGAGAGAGGCGCTGATTGTCCTTGAATTGCAGGGCGAGATCGAGATCAGGGTGGGTTCGGGCATCTATATCAAGACCCCTCCTGCCGCAAATAACAAGGCAAAGGCAACCACCCGGCCCGCGGACCTTTCCCTGAATGTCATTCCCGAGGATAGCACCGGCGACGTCTACCAGATGCGCTACCTATTGGAATCGTCCATTGCGGCGGAAGCGGCGCGCTTTATTTCAACGCCCCGGCTCAGGAAGCTGAAAAAAAGCCTGCTCGACATGATGAAGGCGCATCGCACGAATGGCCCGGCGTCGCCGCGCCGCATGGCTGAAGCGGATCGAACCTTTCATGTGACGCTGGCGGAAAGCACGGAAAACCAACTTGTCATCAAGACGGTCAGCAATCTTTTTGACCATCGAGATCTGCCGATAGCCAGCAAAATGCATATGCATTTCGAGAATGCGGATTCCTGGCGCTTTACGATTGAAGAGCATCGCCAGATCTACGAGGCCATTGAAAACCGCGACCCACTGCAAGCGCAAGCGGCAATGCAGCGCCATTTGTCCCAGACGCACCATAATTTAATGAAACTGATTGATTAATAAGACGTAATTACCGAGAGATGCCAACAATGAGCAAGACCATTCGACTACATGAAAATGACAACGTCATTATTGCAACTGAACAATTGATGCAGGGAAATACCGTGGACGGCATCGCCGTATCCGGCCTGATCCCCGCGGGTCACAAGGTTGCGACGGCCGATATCGCAAAGGGTAGCCCCATTCGCCGCTACAACCAGATCATTGGCCAGGCCACGCGCGACATCAAGGTTGGCCAGCATGTCCATACCCACAATATGACCATGATGGAGTTCGAGCGGGATTATGCTTTCGGTTCCCATTGCAAGGAAATTGCCATTGACGATAAAGCGGACCAATTCCTGGGCATTGTGCGCCCGGATGGCCGCGTCGCCACCCGGAACTTTATCGGCATCCTGACCTCGGTCAATTGCTCCGCCACCGCCGCCAAGGCCATTGCCGACCACTTTCGGCGGGACATCAATCCGGCCGCATTGGCGGACTTTCCCAACGTTGACGGCGTAGTGGCGCTTCCGCATGCCACCGGCTGTGGCCACGGGTCGGAAGGACTGTTCGTGGACACCTTGCGGCGCACGCTGGTCGGATACGCCAGGCACCCCAACTTCCATTCGGTGCTCATGGTCGGGCTTGGCTGCGAGACCAACCAGATTCCAGCCATCATGGCTTCGGGCAATCTGAAGGAAGGCGTAAACCTGAAAACCTTCACCATTCAGGATACCGGCGGAACGGCCAAAACCGTGGCCAAAGGCATAGAACTGGTTAAATCCATGCTGCCGGCAGCCAATGCGGTATCGCGCACGCCGGTTTCAGCCTCGAACTTGATTATCGGCCTGCAATGCGGGGGCTCCGACGGCTATTCCGGGATTTCCGCCAACCCCGCCTTGGGCGCGGCGGTCGATCGCCTGGTCCGCGCCGGCGGCACCGCGATTCTGTCCGAGACCCCCGAGGTCTATGGCGCTGAGCACTTGCTCACGCAGCGCGCCGTCAGCCGCGAGGTCGGTGAAAAACTGATCGCCCGTATCAAGTGGTGGGAAGATTACTGCAAGCGCAATTTCGCCGAAATGAACAACAACCCATCGGCGGGCAACAAGGCGGGGGGATTGACGACAATCCTTGAAAAATCGCTTGGCGCCGTGGCCAAGGCAGGCACCACCAACTTGAATGATGTCTACCAGTATGCGGAGCCGATCACCAGCAAAGGCATGGTCTTCATGGACTCCCCCGGGTTCGATCCGGTGGCCGCGACCGGACAGGTCGCCTCTGGCGCAAACATGATCTGCTTTACCACGGGTCGCGGCTCCGCCTACGGCTGTACCCCCTCGCCCTCATTGAAACTGGCTACCAACAATGCGCTATGGCAAAGGCAGGAAGAAGACATCGATATTAATTGCGGCACGATTATCTCCGGGGAGGAGACGGTCGATAGCATGGGGGAAAAAATCTACCGCATGATCCTGGAAACCGCCTCCGGCACCAGAACCAAAAGCGAGCTGCATGGCTATGGTCAGAATGAATTCGCCCCATGGCCCATCGGCGTAACGATGTAATTGACCGTATCAACAACCGACGCCAATTGAAGGCAAGGTCATGCACCGATAGGAATAGGCACTATCGGTGCATATTCCTATCTCCCTCTCGACCTTCTGTTGACGCGCAACCAGTTTGCGCCCACGGATTTATCCAAGAATAAATTTCTATAATTTTTTAAATCCGATACACATCTGCCCGCAGGTAAAAACATGGATGCGTTATCCTCATTGGCATAGCGACATCGGGTCAATTTGAACCACGCAAAGCATTGGGATTGACAGTCCCCACATGGGTTAATGCTTGCACCGAATTTCGGTACAATACGGATACATTCGTTAAAGCTCAAGAATATCCCCAATTTGGATAAGCATGCATAATCAAGCTTTCTCTTGGGACTGGAGTCGCCCGCCCATGCCTGCGCTTTTTCAGCAACGAGTCACATCCCTCTTTCCGATAGCTTGCAAGAATTGGTCAATACATAATGAGTCACGCTAACTTTGAAGCCCGCGTCCGTACACAATACGATTCCTTGTCCTCCAGCGATCGCAAACTTGCCGATGTCCTCGTCGCGAACAGGAAAAACTTATTGAACTATTCCGCTACGGAACTCGCGGTGCTTGCGGGCGTTTCAAAGTCAACCGCGGCCCGTTTTTTCCAGCGATTGGGGTACGCAAGCTACGCGTCCTTCAGAACCGAGCTACGGAACAGCCAAACAGAGCGTTCTCCATTATTTCAACTGGAAAGCGCCGATTCCACGGCGCATTCTGGCACCAAAAGCAAATTGCAGCAGCAATTCGCCGATCATATAAAAAACGACGCCAACCAGCTGGCTGCCTTGGCCGAAAGCCTGACGGAGCGCAACATCCAGAATGCCCTTATGCTGCTTAGGCGAGCGGCAAAGGTATGGGTAGTCGGATACCGTAACAGCTACACGCTGGCCGACTATGCCGGCGCATTGTTATCGCAGATACTCCCGACCGTACAGCTGCTTAATGATGCCGCTGAGCGCAATGCGGACATGCTGTCCAATATGGGCAAGAACGACCTATTAGTGGCAATCGATATGCGCCGGCGCACACGCCTCTTGTCGAAGACAGTCAACGCCTGTGTCGATGCCGGGGCTTCGGTTTTACTCATCACCGATGACCCCATCAGTGCGGTATCCACCCGCGCCACCACGGTTCTGCACTGTCCCGCTACCGAGACGCGGGTTTTCGACTCCTACGTTCCCGCGGTGAGTCTGATTAATTTTATGGCGTCCATGCTAACCCTGGAGCTGGGAAAAGTCGCCAGGGCACGCCTGACAAAAATAGAGGGCATGCACGTATTGCTCGACGACCTGGATAGTCATGAGTGATTGCTTTCCAACTGTCACCCGTTTCCCCCCAAACGCACATGCGCCACCTGATGTTTTGTCCTGGCCTCGCTTCATGACGCGAAAGACAGGCACATGGAACGGTATATCTTGACCGCGTCGGTCAATTGATCCAAGGCGATCGACTCATCGACCGTGTGGGCGTCCTCTTCATTGCCTGGGCCCAATCCGATCGTCGGAATATTGCGGCGGCCTGCAGACTCGGAGCCATTCGTACAAAAATGCCAGCAGCCCGCCCGGCTGTCCCGTCCATGTTGAACGAGACAGGATTGCGTCGTGAATAAAAACGCATGCTTGTTATCCAACTGCCAGGCGGGGAGCCAACGCGCCGGCGTCCCCTTTTCTCCCGTGAATGTCTTCACTTCCGCGTCGGTCACGGCCAGGGAGAAATCGGCGATGCCGGCGGCGCGCAGGCATCGCTCGATCTGTTCCATAATATTTTCCTTCTTTTCCCCTGGCAGCGTACGCCGATCAAATCTGATCGTGGTCGACAAGGGAATCATGGAAACGCTCGGGAAAGGTGTAGAAATAATATCAGTTGGAACCAGAAGCGCCTGACCTAGCGCCGGGTGCGACGGCAGCGGCAACGAACGCAAGGCCTCAAGCGCCTGCGCCGCGGCATACAGCGGATTCACGCCATGCTCTGGAGAGGCGGCATGGGCAGTTTTCCCATGCAGGGTCAGTACCAGTTCAATGCGCCCCTTCTGTCCTGCCTTGATGCGCAGTTTCGACGGTTCGCAAATCACCACGGCGCGTGGCGTGCAAAGATCAAGAATGGAGGAAAGCGCATACCCTTCGATGACCTCCTCCAGCACGCTCGCCGAAACGGCAATGCGATACTTCAGCTTGCCGGTGGATGCGGCTTCAGCGGCAGCACACAACGCGGCGGCGATGCCCCCCTTCATATCTGTGCTGCCACGTCCGTACAGCCGCCCATGCTTGATCTCTCCGCCAAATGGATCCACGCTCCATTGGCCGACCACCGGAACGACGTCCATATGACCATCGAACAGCAGCGCAGTATCGGCGTTTTCCGGCCCGATAAAACCAAGAACAGACCCGTATGCGTCTCGCCGTACATCGGAGAACCCAAACTGATGCATGCATGACTCCACCAAATCAGCCATCCCGCCTTCATCTCCGGATAAGCTCGGCGTCCGCACCATTCTCTGAGCCAATTTGATAACGTCGAGATCGAATTTTTCCATCTTCATAGCCATGCCATTCCTATCAGCGATTCACAAGTTGCTTGGGTACCAGAAGTACCAGCACTGCCCCGAAAAAGGCAAAACTTGCAAGAAAGTACATTCCCCAGTCCGTGGACCCTGTCATATCCTTAATCCATCCGATTGCATACGGGCTGACGAATGCGGCCAATCCAGCGAACGAATTTATCCCGGCAATGCCGGCGGCAGCGCTTCTACCATCAAGAAATGCCGTGGGCAGGCTCCAGAACAGCGGGGAACAAACCATGCAACCGGCTGCCGCGACCGATAGCATCACGATAGCAATCGTGGGGTTATGGCCGAACATGGTGGACAGAACAAGGCCGGCGCCCCCCACCAGGAATGGAATGATCATATGCCACCTACGCTCCCTGGTCCGGTCGGAATGGCGGCAGACGAGGATCATGGAGAAAACGGCACATATATTCGGGATTGCGGTTAACAGGCCAACAGCGGTTAACGTTTCCACACCGGTGGATTTAATGACGGACGGAATCCAGAACGCAAGGCCGGAAAGGCTGGACACGGTGCAATAGCAAATAAGCGCCATATGAATCACGCGGCGATCCTGCAACAACCTCCAAAGCGACACATGCTCTGTCTTGGTCTTTCTTTCCTGGGCAATGTTAAGCGACAGCTGCTTTTTCTCACTGATCGTCAACCAGTTGGCGTCTTCAATCCTATCGTCCAGATAGTAAATAACCGCGATGCCCAGCACCAGCGAGGGGATGGATTCGAGCAGAAACATCCATTGCCAGCCGGCCAGCCCGTGATCCATATGAAGACTGTCCATGATCCATCCGGACAAAGGACCGCCGATGATGCCTGCCAGCGGGACGGCCGTCATGAAGATAGCGATGATCTGTCCTCGTCGGTTGGAAGGAAACCAATACGTGAGATACAAAATAATGCCCGGATAAAACCCTGCTTCCGCGGCCCCAAGCAGAAATCTCAAAATATAGAACTGCGTGGGTGTTTTAGTAAAAAGCATCGCTGCCGATATGCAGCCCCAAAGGATCATAATGCGTGCCAGCGTCTTCTTCGCGCCAATGCGATGCATCAGTACATTGCTGGGCACTTCGAACAGAAAATAGCCAATGAAGAATATCCCTGCTCCCAGGCCGTATACCGTTTCGCTGAACTTCAGATCATCGAGCATTTGGAGCTTGGCAAACCCCACATTGACCCGATCGAGAAACGCAGCAATATAGCAAAGCATAAGAAAAGGTATTATTCGCCAGGCAACACGGCGGTACAGATCTTTCTCAGCGACCGGCGCCTGGCTCGATACCGTGGTAACAGGCAGTTCTTCATTTGCTAAAACATTCATGTCTATCTCCATCATTATCTTGTTATCTGGTGCTTGCCAATACAAATGCGAGGCAAAAGAGGGGACCCGCATGCGGGTCCCGCATGCGTTTCCATTTAGCCAATATGCAGCAACTATTCTGTTATTTTCTATCGATCCGGAGCCATTGCACCGCGGCGCTCCACGATCAAACCGTAGGTTTCCGGACGTCTATGCAAATCAAAATTGAAAGTCGTTCTTTTGTATGAATTGCAAAGATCCAAGTCGCAGCGGGCGATGGCCAACTCGTCTCCCTTTGTTGAGCACGCGGCGACGACCTCCCCGGAAGGCGCGATAATGCAACTGCCGCCAATCATTTCGCAGCCCTCCTCATTTCCGGCCTTTGCCACGCCGACTACCCACGTTCCATTTTGATAGGCTCCGGCCTGCATGACCAATTGATTGTGAAACATGGACAAATCGTCATGCTCGGGAGCTGGCGGGTTATGTACGGGCGTGTTGTAGCCAAGCAGGATCATCTCGACCCCCTGCAATCCCATGATCCGGTACGTTTCCGACCACCGGCGATCATTGCACAATGCCATGCCCATCACCCCGCCAAACCCGTTCCAGGTTTCAAAGCCTTTGCCCGGCTCGAAATACCGTTTCTCCAAATGTTGAAACGCCCGCCACGGCTCATGCTCCGCATGCCCGGGCAAGTGAACCTTCCGATACTTGCCGATTATCTCTCCACTGCGGTCTACCAGTATTGACGTGTTATAGCGATGCTTCACACCCGCTTCCACGACAAGTTCGGCGTAGCCAATATAAAACCCTATATCCAGTTTTTTTGCGGTATCAAATAGTTTTTGGGTTTGCTGACCGGGAATTGCCTCCTCATAGAAGACGTCCAACGCTTCGGTGTCGTCCATATACCAGCGCGGAAAGAACGTTGTTAACGCAAGTTCCGGAAAAACGACAAGCTGCACGCCCATGGCATGGGCATCATGCAGATGCTTGATTAATCGCTCCAGGACACTTTCTCTCGAATCAGCTCGTTGTATCGGACCGAGTTGAGCCGCGGCGACGTTAATAATACGTGACATCTTTCATTCCTTATTTTTTCTCGATTATGGCTAGCTCGCATATCATTGAGAGCAATAACTTGACGCCCGCGTGGATGTCTCCAGCATGCGTAAATTCCTTTACATTGTGTGATAGTCCACCAACGCTGGGCACAAACACCATGCCCGTCGGACAATGTGGCGCGAACATCTGCGCATCATGACCGGCCCCGCTAGGCATCCTCATTGCTTTGTAGTTATGCTTATTGGCGAAGGATTCAACCAGCGCAATCATTTTTTCATCAAAGGCAACCGGCGCAAAATCCGCCAGAATCTTCCGACGCAGCGTTGTGCCATGCCTTCTGGCTGTCTTCTCCGCATACTCCGCCACGCGTTGTACCGCGATTTTCAGTGCTTCCTCATCGGTGTTGCGCATATCCACAGTGAATACGACTTCGTTTGGAATCACATTGACCAAGTTAGGATGCGCGTGAATATGACCCACGGTCGCAAGCTGTCCCTTTCCCAGCGTTGCAGCGACCTGCAAGGCGTATCCCGCGATTTCAATGGCAACCGCGCCCGCATCGTGACGCAAGGCCATGGGGGTGGTACCGGCATGATTGGATTCTCCGACAATGGAGAATTCGGTCCAATGAATACCCTGGACTCCCGTCACGGCGCCAATGGTCGCGCCGTCATGCTCGAGCACCGGCCCCTGTTCAACATGCAGTTCTATAAAGGCATGGGCCTTGATCGCCCCCGCGGGCTCATTCCCGGCATAGCCAATGCGGACAAGATTTTCACGTACGGTTGTTCCATCAATGCCAACGGTATCAAGCGTACTTTGCAAAGCATGCGGATCGTTATAAACGAGACTGCCCATCATGTCGGGCGCAAAGCGCGCGCCCTCTTCATTGGTAAAGAAAGCAACCGCAATGGGTTTTTGCGTAACGACATTCGCATCATTCAGGGCGGCCACCACTTCCAGGCCGGCAAGCACACCCAGATTTCCGTCGTATCTTCCGCCAGTGCGCACTGTATCAATATGGGATCCCGTCATCACCGGATCGCACGCTTCCAACCCCGCCCGTATCCCAACGACATTGCCGATTTGATCTACAGACACCCGCAGCCCTAACGCTTTCATCCAGGCGACAACCTGATCCCGCCCCGCCTTGTCCTCGTCGGTGAGCGCCAAGCGACAAACTCCGCCGCCATCGATTGCGCCAATGCGCGCCAGCTCGTCAATGCGGCCCAAGAGCCGATCCAAGTCAATTGACGCGACGGCGCTTTCTATCGGATTGGTCATTGCCGCTGCTCCACCTGCTGAGCGGTACGACCCACGATTTTCTGGTAAAGCGCCGCATCCGTCGCGCCTTCGCTGCCAAATAGCAATACGCAACTGTCCGCGGTCAATTTCAGCTCGTCACGCAGCGCTGGGTTTTCCAGCACACCGATCAGTCCCGCCAGCCCAGCGACCGCCGATTCCCCAGCGGCAATGGGGCTTTCGCCGTACGCACCGCTGGCCAACAGGCACATCGTGTCCAGCGCAGCCTGATCATCGACGGTAAGGAAATGGGCCACGCCTGGCTTGAGTATTTCCCAAGCCAATAAAGACACTTCTCCACACGCGAGCCCAGCCATCACCGTATCCAGATCGCCCTTGACGGAAACGGGCTCCCCCGCTTTTGCGCTTTCATACAGGCACGCAGCCTTGTCTGGTTCAACCACAATGAATACGGGTCGATCCGTACCCAGTTTTTCCCACAAATGCGCGACGACGGCTGCGGCTAGCCCGCCAACGCCCCCTTGCAGGAAAACATGCGTAGGCAACTTGCCGTTGAGCTGCTGCAACGCTTCATCGGCCATGACGGCGTATCCCTGCATAACATCCTTGGGGACATCCATATAGCCGGGGTAGGAGGTATCGGAGACAACAAAGCGCCCATATTCAACGGCATCTTCGGCCGCCTGCCTTACGGAATCGTCGTAGTTGCCATCCGTCCGGACGACACGCGCACCAAACGCCGCGATAGCGTCGGCCCGCGCCTGGCTCACCGTGGCGTGAATATAAATGGTGCACAAGCATCCAAACCGCTCCGCCCCCCAGGCCACGGATCTCCCGTGATTGCCATCGGTTGCGCATGTCACTTCCACTTGACTGGTGATTGCATCATACTTTCGTGAAAGCAAGTCATTGATATCCACGCCTTTCACCCCTGCTCGCTTCTCGATTTCGCGGATCAGCAAACGGCTTACCGCATAGGCGCCGCCGAGCGCCTTGAAACTGCCCAGGCCAAAACGGCTTGCTTCATGTTTGTAATATATGGAATTAATGGACGCCAATGTTGCCAAGCCATTCAATGCAATAAGCGGCGTCTTGGCATAGCCAGGCCAGCGCGTGATTTGCGAGGCCGCTGTTTTGAAGTGTTCACCGCCTAGAATAGCGCGTTGCGCTGCCCCGTATGGCGCGCCACGCTGCTCGGCCGGATTACGTATGTGTTGCAATTGCAGTTCAGGCAAAAGAGAGGACACGGTTTGCTCCAGGTAAAATTATTTATGAAACTAAAGTTTCATTTAATTTACTTCAATGAAATTATTGTTGTCAACATAAAATTGGCTTTATTCAGTGCTTTTGGCCTGAAAATCCTATCCGCCCAGAGAAGTATTTCCCTAATTGACTTCACTCGGAAATTGCATTAGAAATAAGCCAACGCCGATGTGTCTTGCCGCAACTCTCGTGGCATTGTTCGGGTAGCACGGACATGGTTGTGATACTTTTGGACACGGACACTCCCGGCGGGGTTGTCGATCACGACCGCCTGCTTTCCCGGTTGCTGCCGGACCGCGGCGGTATTGTGCCGCTGGATGTCGGGTAATGCGAAGATGAATACGCGATATCGTCAGAGCCCATCCCGTATGCCAACGGCACAGTAATGCCCAATCGTTCTCATTGCGCAATGAAGAATCGTCCAGCCCGGCCGCGATCGACCAGTCCGCAGCAACTGGCGCTATACTGAAATCCTCATTTTCCAGCAGTTTCCAGCCTTGCTGAAAGCGCCGGGCTTGCGGGGCATCGTCTGGGCGTCGCCTACTATTCGAAGGTTACTATGCGCAATTTTGACTTCACCTCCTGGCATGGAATTCTGATGACGATCCTGGGGCTTACCCTGTTCACGTTGATGGGTGTAGGCGTTCGCGTGCTGATGATGCAACTTATCCAGCAGCGTCGCGAACGCATGAACCGCCAGATCAATGAGCGCCTCAAAACGCTGATCTCCGCGTATAAAGTACTGGGAGGATCCTTTACCGGCAAACTGACGGTGTCTCCCGCTCACCTTCGAGACCGAACGGCGACAAGCGAAGACGAGCAGGTAGAGCAGAATCACGCTGGCGGATCGGAGCGCTCGCGGCGCACGCGCGATGCGGTAGAAGCGGCGTTATCCGACATTATCCTGCTGGGGACAGAAGACCACGTCAGACTTGCCAGCCAGGCTGCCAACGACATGGTCGCCGGGCGTCCAATTCATACAGCAGAACTGGTGGTCTCGTTGCGCAATTTTATTCGCGCCGCGCTGGACCTGGGATCCATACCCAAAGAAGTGGAGATCCCGCTGCAAGGCCCCACGCGCGCCCAAAGCAATGGCGCGCGTGGCAAGGGCGACGGCGGCAGCGCTGGCCGAACGGGTGGCGGTGGCGGTGGCGGCATGGGGATGGGGCTTGGCCTCAAGCACGAGACGCAAGAGACACAATAATCGCGCTTCGCTGCCACTGAAGTACCGACACCGCATATTGATAAGGCGTACGAGCGCAAACATTAGCCGACCGTTACCGTTTCCGCGCAAAGGCGAAGCGCCACGCTCAACCCACCCGCCCATGATAATGAACAATCGTTTTCGTCGTGCTCATTTCTTCCAGCGCGATAAACCCTTTTTCACGTCCATGGCCGCTTTTTTTCACGCCGCCAAAAGGCAGTTCCACGCCGCCCCCGGCGCCAAAACTATTGATATAAACCTGCCCTGCCTGCATGGCACGCGCCACGCGCCGCTGGCGCCCTCCGTTTTCCGACCAGACCGCGGCCATCAGTCCGTAATCCGTGGCGTTGGCCAAGGCAATGGCCTCTTGCTCGGTGTCAAAGGGCACGACCACCAGAACCGGCCCAAAAATCTCATGCCTCAGTAGCTCGCTATCGTGATGCTTGGCCCCAAGAATCGTGGGCGTCACAAAAAACCCGCCTTCGGGCACCTTGTCGGCGATCTGCCCCTGCGCCACCACCGCCAGGCCTTCCTCCTTTCCCTTGCGCAGATATCGGTTGATACGTTCCCACTGGGACTGGTTAATGACCGGGCCACAGGTCAGATCCATATCCGGTGTGCCGGCGCGGGTTTGGGAAAAGGCTTCCGCCAACGCCGTGAGGAACCGGTCATGCACGCCTTTTTGCAGCAACAGGCGGCTGCCCGCCGTGCACGTCTGGCCGGTATTGTGCACAATGCCCTTCACAATGGCGGGAATCGCCAGCTCAACATCCACATCGTCAAACACGACATGCGCGGATTTCCCTCCCAGCTCAAGCACGCACTTCACCGCATTCACCGCGGCTGCTTGCTGAATCAGCGTACCCACCTCGTTGGAACCCGTAAATGAAATAAAGTTGATGCCCGGATGCCGGGAAAGCGCGGCACCCGCCTCTTCGCCCAGGCCAGTGACGATATTTACGGCGCCGGCGGGAAACCCCGTCTCCAGGGCGAGCTCGGCAACGCGTAAGATCGACAGGCAGGCGTCTTCCGCCGGCTTGACCACGACTGCATTGCCCATGGCCAATGCGGGCGCAACGCTTCTGCCGAACATCTGGGCGGGGTAGTTCCAGGGAATAATATGCGCCGTGACGCCCAGCGGCTCGCGCACCAGCTCCACCGAATAGTCATTCAGGAACGGGATCGTTTGCCCATGGATCTTATCGGCACCGCCGCCGTAGAACTCGAAGTAGCGCGCCAGCACGCCAATATCGCCCCGGGCGGTGGAGATAGGCTTGCCGGTATCGCGCGCTTCCAGCTGCGCCAGTTCTTCCTGGTGTTCCAGCACCTTCTGGCCCAGTCTGTGTAACAGGCGCCCGCGCTCAAAAGCGGCCAATTTACCCCAATCTCCGCTCAACGCGGCGCGGGCGGCCTTGACGGCCTGGTCCACGTCCTCGGCCTGGCCGCGCGGAATGGTGGTGAACACCTTGCCATCGCTCGGGTTGATCACATCAAGGGTCAGCTTGCTAAAAGCATCGGTTTTCGTTCCGTTGATGAGCATTTGCGTCATAAACATTTCCTTTCGTTTCTTTGGCTTTGCGATGGCCTTTGTCGTGTCATCCGCTCCGCGCGTGATCATGCGCAACCGGCCAAAATAGTGGTCACGACTTGGGCGGCGCGGGCATCTTTTTCGCTTGCGCCTTCAGTAGCGGTGCGGCGTCTTTCCAGTGCTTGATATCGTCGTCGACGAATTTGCCGAATGCCTCGGGATCTTGATACGACACCGTGACACAGGCTTTTTCCAGCGCCTGCCGCACGCTATCCTTTTTCACTGCGTTTTCCAGTGCCCGGGCTATCTTGGCGACACGCTCGGGCGGCGTGCCGGCGGGCGCATGCAGGCCGTACCAGCCTTGCGTATTGACTTCGGGAATACCGGCCTCCTTGGTTGTGGGGACATCCGGGGCCGCGCTTGATCGCTTGTCGCCGGTAATTGCCAAGACATTGACCTTGCTGTCATTGATGGCGCCGCAGGCTAGATTGCCGGACACGGTGGCCAGCGCAACACGCCCTTCGTACAGATCGGTCATATGCTGCGCCGCCCCCTGATACGGCACAAACAGCAAATCGATGCCCGTCTCCTTGCCGACCATATGCGTGACAATGGTCGTGTATGCCCCGCCGATCAACACTGCGCTGGGCAGGCCAGGATTTTTCTTTACATAGGACACAAGCTCGGGAATGGTCTTTACCGGCAGTTTTGCGGATGAAATAATAAAGCCGGATGAAGTGGCGAACCGACCTATCGGTGCAAAATCCTTGGGGCTCCACTCGATATCATCAAACAAGACGGGGATGCTGGTCAGCACGGCGGAACTGGACAGCAAGGTATAGCCGTCGGGCTTGGCTCTGGCGACCGCCAATGCGGCAATATTCCCTTCCCCGCCCGGGCGCGGCTGCACAATAATAGGCTGGCCCAGGTCCTTGCTCATCTCTTTGGAAATAATACGCGTCAACACATCAACGGCCCCACCGGCGCTATACGGAACAATGATCTGAATGGGCTGCTCGGGCCATTCGCCGGCCGCCGCGGTCACAGGGGCTATGCCGTATAAACAGGCCGAGGCGAACACAGCGGCAAGTTTAACGATATCCTTTGTCATGTCTTCCTCCAGTTGTATCTTTTTTTTCGTTCATCGTTGTGATATTCGTTTCCGAGGGCTCTGTCGGTTTCCTCCAAACCAACAAAACCGGTGGGCAAGCTCAGATATCTTCAAGCGTAAAGTTAAGACGGGTGTCCTTGACCACAATGCCGCCGCGGTTCCCCGGTTCCAGGGACCCATACCGGGCTGCAAAGCTTGCCGGCAAGGGACGGGCGGTTTTGGGAGAAACCCACAGCCGGAGCAGATGGCGACGCCGTTCCAGCTCGGGCCAGTCCTCAAAATCGGTGCGCGAGTGCAAGATCTGGTGATTATGCAAGAACTGCATGTCGCCCACCTTGAACTCCATCTGCAGATTGATGTCCGGCTCATTGGTCAGATCATCCAGCATTTGCAGCGCCGCGATCTCCGGTGGCGTCAGGCGCCTGGCCTGGGGATAATTTTTCTGAGCGCTGCGAATGTACTGTCCGGAATATATCGTGGTGAAATATCCTTCATGCCAATTGAAGACCGGCACCTCGAACCACGGCTCCATGCCTTCTGGTATCTCGCCACGGCGATCCGTGGGAAAAGCATGGAACAATTGCGCGGCCAAGTCTGGCCGGCGCGCCATCATCTCGTTATAGATCGTCACGGAACTGGCGATCCGGCTCTCCCCGCCGCTTCTTGAGGTCTGCAGGCAAAGCAACCCCACGATATCGCATGAGTCGGTATGGTACTCAAGGCCCCTGTTTGTCTGATAATAGCGAACCTTGGTGTTCCGGATATCTGCGCCCATATCGCGTACGTGCCCGAGCAAATGCCCTTTCGCGTTCTGCGAACGAAAGCTTCCCAGATGTGCGCCAATGCCAAGATAGGCGATGGCCGAGTCCGCCTTCCCGTACTTATCCACGGGCAAGCCGCGCAACAGCACGAAGCCCCGCCCGTTAATAATTTCATTCAGAATCTTGCTCAGATTCTCCGACAGACGCGGCAAGGGGAAGCTGTCGGGACTGATATCCGCCATGGACAATCCGCCCGCATGAAAGGCCGCCAGCGCCGCGTCGATTTCCTTGATGTCTTGCTGTGACAGCGTGTGGATCCACGCCGCGCTGCCGGACATATCCCGCCCATACCAGGCGGCCTCCCCGCTCACCCTCTTGGGCACATTCTTGGCAAAACTCTCTGTAGGGCTGTTCATCTTTTTCCTCTGTGAATAATGAAAAGATGAAATTAGTTTAAACTTGGGAAAATATTTGAACAAACGAATAATTTCAATCCATTAATCGATTTTATCAATGGCAAATATCACCCTGAAACAGATTCGCGCGTTTATTGCCGTGGCCGCCGAAGGCAGCTTCACCAAGGCAGCAGACAGCCTGCATGTCACGCAATCAACCCTGACCTCCTCGATCAAGGTGCTGGAAGACGAGGTCGGACTGCAATTGTTCGACCGCTCCACCCGATCGGTCATTCCAACCCGCCAAGGGGAAATGTTCCTGCCAACCGCGCAGCGAATCCTGCGGGACCTGGAGGATGCCTTGGATGAGTTGCGCATGGCGGCGGCGCGCGAACGCGGCTCGGTCTCGGTGTGCGCCGCCGGCTCCTTCATCACCTATGTGCTGACGCCGGCACTGATGGACTTGGCGCAGCAATATCCCGGCATACACACCCGCTTTACCGAGGGCACGACCCAGAGCGTTGCCGACCAGGTCCTGTCCGGCGAAGCGGATTTCGGGGTGACCACGCTGTTTGAACCGATCAACGAACTCGACTCCGCGCTGCTGCTGACAGACTCCTACGGCGCGGTATACGGCGCCGAGCATCCCTTGAGCAAGGAAACGTCTTCATTGACCTGGCACAGGCTATCGCAACACAATATGGTCCGGCTAAGCAAGGCCAACGGCATACGCATCCTGCTGGACAGCGAGCCAAAGATTGCCGGCCTGTTCAAAAATACCGTCTATGAAGTCAGTGGCGTGGCCTCGTTGCAGGCGCTACTCAGACGAGGCTTTGGATTCAGCGCGCTCCCGGCGCTGGCTGCCAAGTCCCTGGTGGTTGAAGGGCTGCATTTCCGCCTATTGACCCGCCCGGCCATACGCCGAAAGCTTTACGTAGTCAAAAAGAAAGGGCGAAGCCTGTCGCCGGCCGCGGTGGCTTTTTTCAGGGCGATGATCGAGGCGCTGGAGAACATGACGCCCGATGGGGCGATTGATGTGACGTTTACGCGGTCAGAGATTCGGGCGTTTTGTGGGTTTTGAAAGGGGAGATCAGCTCTTCGAAAACGACAACTCGAATGTAACAATTTATTAATTGCGATTGTGTTTCAAAACGTGTATTATATTTTTGAATGTATATTGAATCGTATTGAAGTCAACATTGCCCCTGCTCGGAGTAAATAATGAAAAGAAAGTTCCTTGTACCAGTTGTCTCTGCAATCTCTACACTACTTAGCCATCAAGCTCAAGCAGCATTTTCACCTTCCATGTTTTCAAACGAGCCTTCGTCCGAAAAAAACCTGAAGGACAAGGCTACTTATCCCTTCAATGCTTCAACAGATAAAACCTTAACTGAACTCCCTATCATTAGCAACGGTCATGAATATCTTTTCTTGATGCAGCGCAGTGAAACCGGCGTTCTTACTGCCTATCATCGATCTCACAGCTCGCACAGCTCGCACTCATCCCATAGATCTCATTACTCTTCACGGTAATGGCTAACCAAAAGCAACTATCCTTCGACCTGGCCTGTCATTCATATGATGATGTACAGCGCGCAGTCTATAAATTTATCGACCGATGTAGCGTCAATGTTTCATCAGCCGATGGACAAATCAATTGCCAAGTTGAACTTGATGAAAATTGCAAACAAACTATCGACTTCGTTTGCAAACAAATAACCAAAGAAGTTCTTGATCAAACATTAAGGTCCAGAATAAAGAGCGAAACGGGAGATATACGCAATTTAATACTTGCGCATGCATTCTCCCGTACTGGATTAGTCAGCACATCGGAGTAGTAGGATGAGTCGTTTTTTAGCGCATTCGGCATATGCGCCCAGTAGCTTAGACTATGAATTACTTCCTTTCAACTTTGCTAGACTTAACGACCAAGAAGCGGTTGTTACAAATATGTCAGGCGAGATGTTAGTTTTGCCTAATACTACCGTTGACGCTCTTGTAAATCATACTCTGCATCCCAATGACCCAGCCTATACTGATCTTCGTGCCAGACATTTTCTTCGTATTTCCTCCGACAACGCTTCCGTAGACCTGCTGGCACTCAAAGTTCGAACACGATACGCTCGGCTAGAACATTTCACCAATCTGCATATCTTTGTAGTGTCGTTACGTTGTGAGCATTCCTGTCCTTACTGTCAAGTTTCACGGCAATCGGAGGATAAAGAATCTTATGATATGACACCTAAAATAGCAGACAAAGCCTTGGATTTAGTCTTTCGATCACCATCCCAATCGCTGAAGATTGAATTCCAAGGAGGTGAGCCCCTACTTAATTTTGAAATAATTAAATATGTAGTGGAACAAGCAGAAGATAGAAATATACTAGCTAGGCGTGACTTGGCATTTGTTATTGCTACAAATTTGGCTCCGATTACGCAGGAGATGCTTGAGTTTTGTCGACTACACAATATCTTAATATCCACATCACTCGATGGCCCCAAAGATCTGCACAATAAGAATCGACCTCGCCCAGGAAAAGATAGTTGGGAACGAGCCGCTAAAGGTATTGAGCTAGCAAGACAGGCGCTTGGTTTCGACCGTGTTTCTGCTTTGATGACAACCACTCAAGCTAGTTTGCCAAGAGTCAAAGAGATCATAGATACATATCTTGAACTCGGTTTTACCAGCATTTTTCTTCGCCCTCTCTCGCCTTACGGGTTTGCGTTAAAAACTAAATCTTTCAATGCATACAATACCGATCGATGGCTTGACTTCTACAAAGCTGGACTAGATTACATACTAGAAATCAATCGTACTGGTATTAGATTCACAGAGGATTACACATCACTGATCTTAACAAAAATGCTCACCTCTAATGATCCAGGTTATGTCGACCTCACGAATCCGTCTGGCATTGGCTTAGGTGCTATCGTATTCAACTACGATGGAGGTATCTTTGCCTCGGACGAAAGCCGAATGCTTGCTGAAATGGGCGACAACACACTTAGGCTTGGAGATGTAGAAACATCCAGCTATGACGACATCTATTTATCGGAAACATTGTTAGATGCCCTCGAAGACTCATTCACCCTTAGTGCTCCGATGTGTTCTGATTGCGCATTTGAGCCATTTTGTGGCGCGGATCCTGTTTATCACCATGCAGTCATGAACGACTTCACTGGCCGCAAACCCGAATCAGAGTTTTGTAGACGTAACATGACAATATTCAAACATATACTTAAATTGATGCACTCAAATAAAGAAACTGCAGCAATTTTCCAGCGGTGGGCAAACCGATGCTAAATCTTCATGCGAGAGTTATTCCCATCCAGCTTGCACAACAGAATCAAAGTCAGCTGTTTCAAATTTCAACAAAGCCAAATCTTCCAAAGGGGTTAAGAAAATCACACGCCTTGTTTGTGAGAGGAGAAGAAATTACTCCAGGATTCGGAGCTTATTTATTTGAAGATGAGAAGTCTCCCACAACTACTTTACCTACAGAAGCCTCAGTTGTACGTGTACCTACTCAGCTCAATTATCTTTCTGACAATGATATTGTTTCGCTACGTAAAGACGGCAGTGGTTTGCGAGTAATATGGCGCGATGCTAGCCCTCACAATAGCATTCTGCTTACCGAGCGTTGTAACAATTACTGTTTAATGTGTTCCCAACCTCCAAAAGAGGTGAACGACGATTGGCTCATTGAAGAGGCAGAACGACTTATCCCCCTTATTCCAAAGTCGGCACAAGAAATCGGGTTTACAGGTGGAGAACCTACAATTTATGGGGAACGTTTGATTAACCTGTTAACTCAAACGAAAAACTATCTTCCCTCTACGGCAATCCATGTGCTCTCAAATGGACGCCGTTTCTCTGACAACCACTATGCTGCACAATGGGCTTCTATCAACCACCCTGATTTAATGGTCGGTATCCCAATTTACTCTGACGATCCAACAACTCACGATTATGTAGTGCAGGCTCGAGATGCGTTTGATGAAACAGTCCGAGGCGTACTTAACCTCAAACGCCTTCAACAACGTGTCGAAATTCGGGTAGTTATTCATAAACAAACAATAGCCCGACTACCCCGTTTGGCCGAGTGGATCTGTCGAAATTTACTTTTCGTAGATCATGTCGCGTTAATGGGTTTAGAAATGATGGGATTTACGAGAGCCAATCTTTCAGAACTATGGATTGATCCTTATCATTATAAGGATACGCTCAGTCAAACCGTTCATACGCTGCAAGCATACGGCATTCCAACATCTGTCTATAATCATCAGCTTTGCACCATAAACTCAGACATTCTTCCTGTGTACCGAAAATCGATTAGCGACTGGAAAAACGAGTATCTTGAAGCCTGTAAAGAATGCTCTAGAATAAATGAGTGCGGCGGATTTTTTACCTCTTCAAAACTGCATAGATATTCTGACCATATTCATCCATTTAGTAAATAGAAAAATGGTAGCTGAACCATGCTTTTCAACTCCAAAGCACTCCAAATCCACTTTATTACTATGTAGCGCTCTACCCAAAATTTTGAAATCTATTAAAAATATACCTATCGATAGCTCTATATATATTCGCCCCTATCCTTCCTTAAATTCAGCTAAGATGCCGAATTGCTGGATTTCAGTGCAAACACTCTTATGAAATAGGCCTCAGTTCCACCTACATAATTTATTAACAAACGATCACCGCCAAGCGTACCATTACGAATCTGCTGTTTTTAACTCTGCATTATGTGTAAACTTTAGCTTCGAACAAACAAGCCAGTAGAATCGCCATACTAACGGCGTGCGTATTGTTTTACATAACCATCAAGGTTCAAGCAAGGAGCGTGCTGAACTGAACTTAATCCAAAACCAGAGCCTAGAGTATCACTATGATCGTCTACGAAGCCAACAAAAAACAGTTCCTCCACCACACAGACTTCGATGATATCGAAAATGTGATCCAAGCCAACTTCAAAGCGGTCACGGGGCGACGAGTCAACAATTCTGAAGTTCGCTCCTGGAGAGAATCACTCAATTACGTTGCCCGCGTGCTCCGTGATGAGGAAATTCCGAATGAAATAGGTATTGCCATAGAGCTGCATATACCTCAATCTTCCAAAAGAATCGATGTCACCTTGACCGGCCGAGACGCCAGTGGAAACAAGAATGCAATCGTCATCGAGCTCAAACAATGGGAAAAAGCCACTGCGACTGACAAGGACGGTATCGTTGTGACCTATGTCGGCAAAGGACAAAGGGAAATCGTTCACCCATCCTACCAAGCCTGGTCATACGCGTCCTTACTGGAAGGCTTCAACGAAGCCGTTTATGAAGGTGGAATTACCATCAAGCCCTGCGCCTATCTGCATAATTACACTCGAGATGGCGTTATTGATGCGCAGCACTATATTGGGTATACCGCTAAAGCTCCGCTTTTCTTGAAAGGAGCCGAAGAACAGAAGAAACTTCGGGAGTTCATAAAAACCCATGTCAAATTTGGCGACAATAAAGAAGTTCTGTTTGAACTTGCCAATGGTCGCATCAGACCCTCCAAAGCCTTAGCAGACGCTCTTAAGGGGCTGATCAAGGCACAACCGGAATTTGTCTTAATCGATGATCAGAAGGAAGTGTATGAGGCTACACTGGCGGCAGTACGAACTGCCGAATCAGCGGCGCCCAAAGTTGTAATCATCGAAGGTGGGCCCGGCACTGGGAAAACGGTCCTTGCAATCAATCTATTGGTTCGGTTGACGGGGTTTGGCTTGCTGGGGCAGTATGTCTCCAAAAACGCCGCGCCGCGGGAGGTTTATCAATCGAAGTTGGTTGGCGCTATTACAAAGACTCGTTTTTCGAGCATGTTTTCGGGTTCGGGGAGATTTTTCGACACGGAAACAAACACCTACGACTTCTTGATTGTTGACGAGGCCCATCGCTTGAATGAAAAAAGTGGCTTATATGGAAATCTGGGTGAAAACCAGATCAAGGAACTTATCAACGCATCGACATCCACGGTTTTCTTCATTGACGAAGACCAGAGAGTAACCTTGGGCGATATCGGTACAAAACAAGCGATTCGCGCGTTCGCCGCTGAAAAAGGTGCTTTGGTCGAAGAATATGAACTTGCCTCTCAATTTCGCTGCAGCGGATCGGATGGCTATTTGGCTTGGCTCGACGATGTGCTGGGCATCCGTTCAACAGCAAATCAAACCCTGAGCACTGCCGAATATGATTTTCAGGTATTTGAGACGCCTGAGGCGCTGCATGCCGCAGTCAAGACAAAAAACACGCAAAACAAGGCGCGTGTTGTCGCGGGGTATTGCTGGCCCTGGCGGAGTAAGAAAAACCTACGCGAAGATGATATTATCATTGGCAATACATATCGTCGCAAATGGAATCTGGATAAGGACGGCAGCCTATGGATTATCGCGCCAGAGTCGATTGAGCAGGTTGGATGCATTCATACCTGCCAAGGGCTAGAGGTAGACTACATCGGTGTGATTATAGGGCCGGACTTGATCGTACGGGGCGGGCGAATCATCACCCGCCCTGAAGAAAGAGATCGACATGATAAATCGATTAGAGGTTATAAAACCCGGCTGAAAATAGATCCCGAGGAAGTCAAGGAGGAAGTTGACTTGATCATTAAGAACACATATAGAACGCTGATGACTCGCGGGATGAAAGGTTGTTATTTGTACTGTACCGATGAGGAAACAAGGGGTTATTTTCTTGAGAGAATCGATACTATTTAATGTTTTTTCACTACGAGTGAAAAACCAATGCCTAAATGGATTGGTACTATTCGCGCCCTGAAGCGATGAGATGAGCAATTCATAGCTAACTTTTGAGTGCTCATCCCACTGCGCCTACCCCAACAACCCCCACAACGGATCATCCTTCCCCCGCGTCGCCATTTGCATGCCTTCTGCAAATGGTGACCCTTCCGGCGCTTCCTCCAACAGCAATGATTCATAAGCCACCACGCGGTTGGCGATTTTCCACTGCCCGTCCCGCTTTTCAAACCGGTCCAGGTAGCGGCACCGTACCTGGGTCTGTTGGCCGCTACCGCCAATGGTCAGGCCCACATCCGAAGTAGAAGCGCCGTCGCCAGGTTTCAGGCGCTGGTAGGTCACGCAATAGGTTTCCACCAAGGCCACATCGTCGCCGCGCCAATCGATCAGGCAGTTGCCCAGCAAGTGCATGGATTGCGCCACGCCTTCGTGGCGGCGGGTCATCCACTGGATCAGGCCGTCGACATTGCCGTTGTAGGGGCCGTGGTAGTCCAGCGCGTCCACATGGTATACCGATCGCACCAGCGCAAAATCCCGCCGGTCCACGCCGCGGCAGTACAGTTGCAATACGCGCTTGATCTCGTCTTCCGCGGCCAGTCGTCTCAGAAATGCTTCGTTCTCGTTCATGGTTGATGTTTCGCAAAATGCGCCAGGCGGCTCGCCGCCCGGCTGGGTTGGTCCGTCACTGCTCTGTTATTTCAATTAACATTCAAAGCCATCACCCCGCCGCTTGCCTGGCGGCGTCGCGGGCAGCCGAGGCGCCGGCGATGCGGCCAATGGTAAGCGCGTTGGCAATGGAGTTGCCACCGCCCACGTAGCGGTTGCCCAGCACGCCGCCACCGGCTTCGCCCGCCGCGTACAGGCCCGTGATCACCGCGCCATGCAGGTCGCGCACGCGGGCGTTGGTGTCTATGGTCAGTCCCGTGTGGGTGCACACGAGTTCGGCCGGGCAGGTGCGGGCCGCATAGTATGGCGGGTGGGCAATGGGGTCCAGCGGCTTGGTGTCGCCCTTATTGCCCATGGTGGCCTGCCGCAGGAAGTCTGGGTCCTGACCATTGGGCAGCTGTTCGTTCCAGCGTTGCACGGCGGCCATCAGCCGGTCGGCGGGTACGTGCATTTGGGCGGCCAGTTCTTCCAGGGTGGCTGCGCTCAGCATTTGCCCGTTTTGGGCATCCTCGGCGATGCGCGCCGGGTTCCAGTGGGCATAGCCCTCGGGCAGCGCGTTGCGGGCTTTTTCATCGAAAACGTTCCAGACATTCCCCCCATTGTCGCGCACGATGCCCGGCGACACGGCGTAGGGGACGTCTTCGTTCATGAACCGGTCGCCCGCCTGGTTGATGTAGATCCGCGAGCGCGGCGGGAAGCCCGACTGCCAGTGGTGCAGCCGCTGGATATACGAGGTCACCATAAGCAAACCCTGCCCGTGGCCGGTCAGCGCGGCGCCGGCCGATTCGGCAAAACGGATGTGGTCGCCGCGGCTGCCGGGCGCGGCCACGATAAACAGGTCTTCGCCGGCCTCCAGGGTTTCCGGGTAGTACAGGCGGCGCAGGTGGCTGTTATGCGCGAAGCCGCCGCTGGCAACAACCACGGCGCCAGTCTCGATCAGTTCGCCGCCAATGCGGATGCCGCGCACCTGCCCGTCTTCCACGATCAAGTCTTCCACGCGGTTGTCCAGGAAAAGGTCGATGTTTTTTTTCAAGCGCTGCTGGTTCAGTGCCGCGACCAGGCCGTAGCCCTGGTCGCGCGGTACGTGTCCGCGCCACACGTCTTCCACCCCGGCCTGCATCAGGCCGGGCTCGTGGGCGTTGGTGGAAAACTTCGCGGGAAAGTCCACACCCAGCCCGATCAGCCATTCCAGCGTGGGGCCGGTTTCCTCACAGAATCGCTTGATGAGCCCGGGGCGCAGGCGCCACTGGTTCAGGTCCATATAGTGCTGGAAAAAGCGTTCGGCCGAGTCCTCGATGCCCAGCGCACGTTGCACGCTGGTGTTGGCGGCGGTGAACATGCCCGCGGACAGCTGTGTGGAACCGCCGATCTCTTTTTCCGATTCCAGGATCGCCACGCTGGCGCCCTGCTCTGCCGCCGAGATCGCGGCGGCCAGGCCGGCGCCGCCGGCGCCGATGACAATGACGTCCCAATGGCTCATAGATCGCCTCCTTGCGATTGCGCGGCGGCTTCTTGGTTGATGCGCCAGTACGTACCGGCGGCGACCAGGCCACCGTCAATGGTCAGTTCGCTGCCGTTCATGTATGAAGAGGCCTCGGAGATCAGGAATACCACGGCGGCGCTGACCTCGGCCGGCTGCCCGGCGCGCGCCAGCGGAATGGATTTGAGCGATGAACCGACAAAGGCCGCCGCGTTGCTGACCATGGCGGTCTCGATCAAGCCGGGGTGGACGGAGTTCACGCGGATGCCCCAGGGCGCATATTCGGCCGCGGCGGTCTTGGTCAGGCCCAACAGGCCCCATTTGCTAGCGCCATAGGCGGCGCCGTGGTAGCCGAGCTGGCCGGCGATGGACGAGATGTTCACGATGGCGCCGCCGTTTTCCCGCAGCAGCGGCGCCATGGCGCGCATGCCGTAGAAAGCCCCGGTCAGGTTCACGCCGATGACCCGCTCCCAATTTGCGTCGTCGGTCTCGCCAATACCGTGGCGGTAGGACACGCCGGCGTTGTTGACCAGCCCGACCAGGGGGCTGTGGTGCCGGCTGATCTCCTGCGCCAGCACCGCCCAGGCGCCAGAGTCTGTCACATCCAGCGAATGGCCGCTGGCGCTACCGCCCTGCCCGCGGATCGCCTGCACCACGGCGTCGGTACTGTTGATATCCGCCACGCATACGTGCCAGCCGGCCTCGGCCAGCGCCCGCGCGTGCGATGCGCCCATGCCCTGGGCGCCGCCGGTGACCAGCACCGCGCCCTTATGTTCAGCCATGACGCGACCCTCCGTCTACGCCCAGGGTTTGGCCGGAGACATAGGCGGCCGAGTCGGACACCAGAAACAGCAAGGCGCCCAGCACATGCTCAGGCGTGCCGATATGACCCAGCGGGATCGATGCCAGGGCCTTGTCCATGGCACCGGGCACTTCCCGTACCCAGTTGGTCATTTCGGTGTCGATAAAGCCAGGAGCCAGGGCGTTCACGCGAATGCCCTGCTCGCCCAGCTCCACCGCCAGCGAGCGGGTCAGGTTGTGCACCGCGGCCTTGGTGGCCGAGTAGATGGCACGGCCGCGCCGCACCCGGAAGGCGGCCACCGAGGCCATATTCACAATGGTGCCGCCCGGCGCCATCATTTCGGCGGCGGCCTGCACGCCGAAGAAAACGCCGTCCACGTTCACGCCAAAAGTCTGCCGTACCTGCTCGGGCGTGACCGAGCCGATAGCCGATTGCGGAAACACGCCGGCGTTGTTGACCCAGATATCCAGGCGTCCATGGCGCTGCCGGGCGTCGGCGGCGACCCGGGCCAAGTCTTCACTAACGGTCACGTCGCAGCGCATGGCGGTCAGCGAGCCCTTGCCCTGACCGCTCTCGACGGCACCAAGCCTGGTAAAGGCTTCCTGGAGTTCGGCTTCATTGATATCCACGCCGATCACGTGCACGCCCTGGCTGGCCAGTCCCGCCGCAAAGCATGCCCCCATGCCCCTGGCGGCGCCCGTGACCACGGCCACGCGGCCGGCCAGTTCCGGATACTGCGCGAGTTTGAAAGACAAGCTTTTATTGTTCGATTGGTTTTCCACTTCTACACCTCTGGTAAAGACTTAAGAATTCATCAATGCCTGTGATCGCGTTTGTGATGAGCACGCCACAGTTATGTTAAGGGGCCGGGTTGCAGCGGGTGCCCTGCGGCTTGCCGTCAATAGCTCACGGTCCGCTGGCGCACCCGCCATGCTTGGCCGACTTTTGCCAGCCTGTCGGTAATCGTGACAATGCGCAGGATGCGCGCTTCGCCGCCCGCCAGCGGCGTTGCCACAATCGATAGATACGCGCGCACGCAGGCGTTGTTCCCGTCGCATTCGCTGACCCAGATATTGCCCATCACATGGCGCTGGCGTTCACCGGCTTTTTGCGCGGCGGCCTCGAACGCCCGGGCAATGCCGGCCAGTTGCGCATGGCCAACGGCCGGCTGCCCATAGGTGGGCGAATGAAATTCCCCATCGGCGGCGAAGGTCTGCGCCCATGCGTCGTGCTGGCCCGAGTCGATCAAGTGGGCCTGTTGGGCGTAAAGGTTCCTTAATGCCGAGGCGGCATCCTGTTCGTGATTCATAATCCTGTCCTGAATAACGCGGGTCAATCGGTGCCCGCCGCCCGCGAGCGGCAAGGCCGGTATCAGTCTGCGAGTGGCTTAGCGGGAAACCGGTGTCCAACCAGGTGACAAGTAATTGGCAAACGATTGGCCATCAGCGGCAAGCCAATGGCAACCGGCCGGCCCGCTACTGGCCCGCCGGGATTGTGAAGCTATCCATATCAAGCTTGCCATACAGCTCCTGTTCCAGCAGCTTGGTCACTGCGGCGCTATCCTTGCGATCGACTTTCTCCAGCAGGTCGTGCCACTTGGCCTCAAGCTTCGTATATTCGGCAATCAGGTTGGTCGGGTCGGCGATCTTGCGCTCGGCCATGGATTTTTTGGGCAGCTCCTTGACGTAGCTGGCCTGGAAGGCGCGCAAGGCGTTAACCAGATCCGGCTCGGGCTGGATGACCTTGATTTTCTCTTGCGCTTTTTCCAATGCCTCATCGGTGCGTGCTGCATAGCCGATCTGCTGGTCGGCCAGGCCCTTGGCCATCTGCGCGATCATGGCTTTCTTGTGCTCCGCGGACAGCGCCTTCCAGAAGTCGGGATTCAAGGCGTAAGTGGCGCCTGGCACCGTGCCCATCTCCAGCCGGGTAATGGATTTAGCGACCTCGATGAATTTGGAGTTGATCAGGTTGGGCACCTCGGCCATTGTGCAATCGACCGAGCCGCGCGACAGGCCGGTGTACACATCGCCAATCGGCACGGACACGGGCACGCCACCAACGCTGGAGACCCAATCTGTTTGCGTGCCACCCGCCGTGCGGATTTTCTTGCCCTTGGCGTCGGCCAGCGACTGGATGGGTTTGACACACATGAAATTATAGATAGGCGTCGAGTAGCCGCCGGCAAACAGCACACCCTGCTTTTGCCATTCGTTGATCAGGTCCTTGTTGGACAGGTTGATCTCGGTATACGCAAAGGCGGCAGCCATCGGGTCCTTGACCAGAAAGCCCAGATCCACTAGCACGTTATTGAGCGGCAGCTCGGCCGGGGTGTAGCCGGCATAAACGATACCCAATTGCGCCGTGCCGTCGCGCAGGGCCTGGATGGTGGCCTTGGCCGGCACCAGCGTGCCGCCGGAATACACCGTAAAGGCAATCTCGTCGTTCGTGGCTTTTTTCAAGGCCTCGGCGAACTTCTGGTAGGGCTCGGCGTTCAGCGTGTGGATAGGCTGCAGCCAGTTGGTGGCGCGGTAGGTCTCCGCCATCGCGGCGGACGACACCATCAGCCCGGCCATGGCCAGCGTCCATAACGTCTTCTTCATCATATTGCTCCTCGTATCATTGTCGCGTCACCCTCAGGGGCGACCAGTCTCGTAATATTGAAAATCAGTTACCGCATAAGGGAAGGCAACCACAGCGTCAAGATCGGGAAGGCGATCATGCACGCAACGGTGAACATGTCGGCGACGATAAACCAGGTCACGCCCTTGAAGATCGTACCCAAGGTAACCGACTTGCCCAGGCTGGAACGGATCACGTACACGTTCAACCCCAGCGGTGGCGTGATCAGCCCGATTTCCAGCAGCTTCACCACCAGCACGCCAAACCAGATCATGTCGATGCCGAAGCCGTCCAGCAGCGGCGTGAGCACCGGCAAGGTCAGCAGCATGATCGAAATGCTTTCCATAAAGCAGCCCAGGATCAGGTACACAATGCAGATCAAAATGATCACGGTGACAAAATCAAACCCGCTGAGCGAACTGGTAACCCACACCGGCAATGTCGACAAGGCGATAAAGCGCGAGAAGATGGCCGCGCCCACCACGATGATAAATATTGCGGATGTGCTAACCGCCGTATCGAACAGGGCTTTTTCCGCGATTTTCAGGGAAAACTGCCCGCGCGAAACCGCGATCACCACGGCCAGGAACGCGCCTACCGCACCCGCCTCGGTGGCGGTGAAAATACCGGTAAAAATGCCACCCAATACGCCAGCGATCAGCAATGGCAAGGGCCATATGTCTTTGATCGCCTCTTTTCTTTCTTCTGCCGTGTAGGTTTCCTGAATCCGGGGCGCCAGCGCCGGGTTCAGCTTGCAGCGGATCGTGATCATGGCGATATAGACAATCGCCGACAGCAGGCCGGGAACAACCGCAGCCACAAACAGCGTGCCGATGGAAAGATCGGTAATCAGGCCATAGATGATCAGCAGCACGCTAGGCGGAATCAGCGAGCCCAGCGTCCCGGCCGAGGCGACCGACGCCGTGGCCAGCGATGGCATATAGCCGGCCTTGAGCATTTCGGGTACGGCAATGCGGGAAAACGCCGCCGCCGTGGCCACGCTTGAACCGCTGGCCGATGCGAACAATGCGCTGGCCAGCACCGTGGCGGACGCCAGCCCGCCCGGCACTTTGCCCAGGAAGATGCGGGCCGCGCGAAACAGGCCGCGCGTCAACCCGGCCGCCGACGCGAAGTATCCCATCAGCAGGAACATGGGCACTGCGGATAGATTCCAGTCCCCCACCAGTTCGTAAGGCACCGCCTTGGCCACGCCGATCGCCGGCTTGACGCCGATGATCATCACAACGCCCAGGAACCCTACCAAACCCATGGCAATGCCAATGGGAAAACGCATAACAATGAACACCAGCAGCAGGCAAATACCGGCCACACCAATAAGCAACGGATCCATGCGGGCTTCCTTAAATTTGTTCTGGAATATCGGTGACGTGGCCCGCCTCGACCGGGCGCAGCGGTTCGCGGCCGGTCAGGATACGGGCCAATTGCAGCAAGGCGACGATGGCCCCCAGCGCCAGGCCGACTGGCAGCAGGAAGCGGCTGGGCCAGGTGATCACGTTCCAGGTACTGGCATCGAATTCGCCGATCTGGTAGGCGTGCATGGCCGGCGCCCACAGGAACCAGGCCAGGAACCCGTAGCAGACCACGGTCGCCAATGTGCCCAGGGCCGCCATGATCAACCGCACCGGCTTGGAGGCGATGTTGTACAACAGCTCCACCACAATGGACTCGCCACAGACCTCCACCCAGGCCAGCGGCAAGAACACAATTGCCACCATGTAGTAGCTGGCCACAATCGCTTCGCTGCCGGGAATCGGCTGGTCAAACAGATACTTCCCGGCCACATCCAGCGTGACCTGCAGCATCATCAGCACCAGCGCCGCCGAGCACACCAACACCAGCGCGCGGCTGGCCATGACAATCAGTTTGTCCACGGCGCCCTCCTGCCAATGATGGCGGCGAGCCAGAACTGCCATTGACCACGAAAAATGGGGTAACCCACCATAACAATCCGGCCTGCATGGGGCGCACGGCCGGACTCGGATGCGGAGCGTGAATTTTGTCTCATGTATACACAATTATAAAAATTAGTGGTTTTTCAGCGATAAAACCTTGATTATTTGCCATTGTGCATACATGAGCAGTTCGTGTTTATTAGTAATTTCCCTAGTTTTAAGATTTTTACGTATACTGGACTATGGGTCTTTTCTGATTATGTATACATGAACGCAATGAATACGCTGGCCGATCACGTCACGCACACCCTTCGAACCTGGATCCTGCAAGGGATCTTGCAACCCGGCGAGCGCCTGGAAGAAATTCCGCTAGCGCAAAAGCTGGGCGTCTCGCGTACGCCGGTGCGGGCCGCCTTAGCCAACCTGGGCAATGAAGGCATGCTGGAGCATCGCAGCAAGCGCGGCTATACCGTGCGCGTCTACCAATATGAAGACATTATTGGCGCCTACGAAGTGCGCGCCGTCCTGGAAGGACTGGCCTGTCGGCGCGCCGCGCAAAAGGGATTGTCGGAGCTGGCCATTGGCAAGCTCCAGGCCTGCCTGGCGCAAGGCGACGCGATCCTGGACAAAGGCGTATTGTTGCCCGAAGACCATGCGCCCTACCAGGAAATGAATGTCACCCTGCACGAAACGCTGCTCGCCGCCGCGGAAAACCCGTGGGTGACCCGCTTCACCACCCAGGCGCAGACCGCGCCGTTCGCCTCGGACCGAATCATGTTGTGGGAAGATCACGGCATCATCAGCCGCTCACATCAGGATCACCATCGCATCGTCACGGCCGTGATAGAAAAAGACGCCGCGCGCGCGGAGCAGTTGATGCGCGAGCATATCTACTTTGCGGGGTTGCTGCTCAGGGATAATTATGAGCGCTTGAGCAGGAAGAAGGCGGCGGAGGCGTAGGAGGATGACCTCGTTGTCTTTACATCGTCATAGTGAAAAGTCGGTATCCCGAGCGCAGCGATTGGTGTAGTGCGGTTAGCGGACAAATCCCGTTTCAATAGGGTTGTTTTCACGATCACTTGGTTTGACCCAATCCAACCTTCGAAATCCAATATAGATCAGTTCAATAAACAAACAATAGGTATATCCGATCAGTAATCCGTAGAACAACAATGGTAATACCATACCAAAAGAAAAGATAAGAGATGGATTGAATAACTTATCTATGTACAATCGAACATGCCAGCCAAGAATCGCCAACAGCACGAAAATCGGGGGGGGACAGCCAGAATAATTGCCTAATTTTTTGGTCTTTTTGATATTTACCGATTAAACAAAACATCAGAACGGCAAAGATCGTATATTCAATTCCTGAAATACCTAGAGACAGAAGAAGTAGCATACTTAACCAAGTATCGCTAAACACCAGCAACATCATGGGTAAGACGATCGGTAGCAGCAATGTTGCTCTATAAAATGTCTTAATCGTCATTTTGAATCTAAGCACGTCTATTTCATTCTTCTTTATTTATGGAAACCCACTCATTCATTTTAAACATTTGAAACACAAACTCGATGACCAAACAGTAAACGTATCCAAACAACGAACCAAAGATTGCGAAGAAAAGGAATGGGCCAAGCGCATCGTCAAGTGAAAGTTTATACATTGGCCTGCTGTATTCCCATACGTAAAATGCGATATGCCAACCGGCAGCACCAAAAACAATGTAAATAAGCGGAGAACACCAGAATAATACTTTTACTTTCTTAAGCGAAGCCAAACGGCCGATCAAATAGAACATGGCGGCCGCGAAAACCAAATACTGAGCCCCCCCCACCACTAATGAAGACAGTAGTAAGTTGGTAAATTTATCAGCCCCTACCCGTAACGATAATAAATAAAATAAAACCGGCATCAATACAGGCAAGAGCAAGGAGAGTCGATAAAACGTCTTATAGTGCATTTTCAGTATGTAAACATTAGCTGCCGTCTGTTCGGGGCTCAGTCAGGAATTGGCTCTCACCCAACCGAAATTTTCTAAAACATTAAGCGATAACACAATCAGAAGACAATACGCATAACCTACGGGCAGGTCATAGAGTAAATAAACAAAGACGCCATCGAAAGACCATACTATCGAAGGATTTTTCAATGTCTCCTTGTATAAAGCGATATACCATCCACAAATACCGAATATCACAAAAACACAAGGAGACCACCAGAACAAGTGCTTGATTTTTCTAGTCGATGGGTATTTCCCAATAAGGTAAAACATGGTTATTGCAAATAACGATATATTCAATGCCCGAAAAATTCAGTGTCAACATCAAAAACCGGCCCAACCCAGTAGAGCCAAAAACCTGGAAAATCCAGGGAAGCACTATTGGCAATATCAATGTTGCTCTATAAAACGTTTTTATTTCCATGGCGAACCAAAAATGACTTAGCGATCCCTCTCATATTTAACACCTATTTTTAGGACTGTTTATGGTTTTGTAGCATTTTCGGCGTGACGATGGAAGAACCCGGTAGCGCATGATCATTGATTGTTTTCATGATCAACATGAAAATACCACATAGGACGATAAACATCGCCGCCGAGATACCAATCCTGGCCACCACATTGACGCGTCTCAAGAGAACATACAGAAAAACAGAAACAAGTGCAAAAAGAAAATAGATACCAATCATAATGCAGCTGCGCCTCCAAGCACGATAGCTGAATGGGCTTCAGCAGACCCCAAAACCCGTTCATCGCTGCGGGTTCGCCAGCAGAAACAAAGCCATCCCATGTACCGGAGCCACCGCCCGTTACCAGACCCTTCTGCCAAGCATCGTAAAAATTGCGTTTCTCCCGCCGCCATTGTTTGTCCATGCCAAACAATCCTTTTGCGAATTGCCGGTTTATCCACAAGCGCCGGATCCCTACAATGCATTGTCTCCCTAACCATTCTTGAAGGAATCCCGCTTATGACTACCCGCGACGTTGTGATCCCCGCCGAGCGCCATGCCCTTTACGAGCAACACCGCTATTCCCCCGCCGTCCGCGCCAACGGCCTGCTGTTTGTCTCTGGCCAGGTCGGCAGCCGGCTCGACGGCACGCCCGAGCCGGACCTGGATGAGCAGGTGCGCCTGGCCTTTCGCAATCTCAATGCCATCCTGGCCGCAGCCGGTTGCAGCTTCAGCGATGTGGTCGATGTGACGGTGTTCATGGTGAACCCGGACAAGCATTTCGAGCGCGCCTGGGCCGTAGCGGCGGAATACTGGGGCGACGCGCCATACCCAACGGCCACGGCGGTTGGCGTTACCTGGCTGTCGGGTTTCCAGTTCGAGATCAAGGTCATCGCCAAACTGCCCGAAGCGGCACAATCCTGAGGTTGATGGACAATGCGCCTGCCCGGGATACGCGAGCCAGTCGCGACACGTAATGTGGCCGACTTGGCGTGATCAACATGGGCAGCCATCCGCTGGCGCGTATCCCGACATCTGTCCTTTCTGGCGCTATCGGCTCGGCGCCGCCGATCCTCCGGCTGACGGCGCTCCCGCCTCCTCGCAACACGCGATCAGCAGTTCAGTGAGCACGCGTACCTTCCTTGACGGATGGCGGCTGGGCGGGCGGATGACATACGCCCCGGCCGGCGGTGGCGGATAGTGGGTCATGATCGGCACCAGCGCGCCCGACGCCACGTGTGGGTCGGTGACGGCATTGGGTAGCCATGCGACGCCAACGCCTTCCAATGCGGCGGCGACCAGCGCCGCGGCGTTGTCGGCCTTGAATCGCCCTTGCGGACGAACCGTAATGACCTTATTGCCATCCAGGAACTGCCAGGCTTCGGCGCCCTGCATCAGCGCCTGATGCTCGATAAGCGCATCCGGTGTTTCCGGGGCGCCATGCGCTTTGATATAGCCGGGGCTTGCCACCAGCTTGCCATGGATGGGCCCGACGCGCCTGGCGATCAGGTCCGAGTCCTGCAGGTAGCCGATCCGGATCGCGCAATCAAACCCCTCCGCCACCAGATCGACAAAGCGGTCGCTATAGGCGGCATGGACATGCAGCCGCGGATGCAAGCGCGCCATTTGCGCGAGCACGGGCGCCAGATGTGTAGTGCCAAAGGAAATGGGCACCGCAATGCGCAAGCGCCCGCAAAGCTCGCCCGAAGGCAGGATGGTTTCCCTGGCCGCATCGATTTCGGCGCACGCTCTGGCCGCATAGTCCCGGAAGATGGCGCCGGCTTCGGTGAGCGCGGCACCGCGCGTGGTGCGCGCCAACAACTGGACGCCCAGCTCCGCCTCCAGCCGCAGCAAGCGCCGGCTCACGATGGATTTGGAAATGCCCAAGCGGCGCGCGGCAGGCGAAACGCCGCCGGCATCGGCCACTTCCACGAATGTCTGCAGTTCTTCGATGTCCATTTCGGCGTTCCCCTTTTCGCGACACAGTGTAGCACGGGGCGCGGCTACCGTACCGCAAGCGGGAATGCCAGAATGCTGGCAGGCAGTGTGCAACCAGCGCATGCCTTTTCCCAAACCCCTATCACACAAAGGATAGATTCATGACATTCCGCAACGGCCTTGACTCGCTGCTTCGTCCCGAAGACTCGGTGCTGGTTCTGATCGACCACCAGCCTTATCAACTCGCCAACCTGAACAGCCACGAACCGCAGATGGTGGTCAACAATACGACGGCGCTGGCCAAGCTGGCAAAAGCCTTCAATGTTCCCACCATTCTTACCAGCGTGATCGCGGAGCGCGGCGGACTGCTCTTTAAGCAGATCACCGACGTCTTTCCGGACCAGGAAGTCATTGATCGCACTTGGGTGAACACCTGGCAGGACGAGAAGGTGGTGAACGTCGTCAAGGCGACAGGTCGCAAGCAGTTGATCATCGCCGGCCTGTGGACCGAGGTTTGCGTCGCGATGCCCGTCATTCAGGCCGCCGGCGAGGGCTGGGACGTGACCGTGATCACCGACGCGTCGGGCGGCATTTCAAAGGAATCTCACGAAGTTGCCGTCCAGCGGATGATCGCGGCCGGTGCGAACGTAATGACAGTAATGGCGCTCGCGGGCGAATGGCAGCGCGACTGGGCACGCACCGAGCATACCGATGCGCTGACCGAGATTCTCATTGATCACTTCAGCGGCAGCGGCATCGCATATCTGTGGGAACAGCAACTGCTCAATACACCGGCACCCAAGACCGCCGGCTGAGCGTAGCGGGACAACGCGCATCCACCCGCTTTTTGCATGGATGCGCGTTCGCCGGGCTGGCGGCGTCGCGAACAATCAGCTTTGTACGTTCCGGTCAATCCAGTCCGCCAGCCAGGTCCCGATCTGGATACTATGCTTGTCCTGCATCAGCATATGCGAGGCGCCCGGCATGCCCAGATCATTCAGCATGACATTCTCCGCCTTGACGCCCGCCTTGTTCGCGGCGGCGACAAATTCCTTGCATGCCTTCAGGCGCGGCGCCCAGCGGGTCGACTGGTTCACGTAATCGCCCCATAGCACCAACACTGGAATGCCTTTGAGCGACGACATGTCACTGTCTGCCGCGGGGCAGGCGCCGGGCTCGATCGACACGATACCGCGGATACCGGCTGGATTCAATTTGGCCGTTTCAAAGGGATAGATGCCGGATTGCGAGTGGCTGATCAGCACCGCGCCGTTGATTTTCCGGGCCAACTCCGACAGCGCGGGGACCGTGGGATTGGGTTTGGGCAAGGCATTGAGCCAGTCTGGCACCATTTGCTTCCAGAACTCGCCCTGGGCCTCCAGCGGGAACTGCATGCCCTTGAAGACCTCGGGATACTTGGGACCGAAGCGGAAAATCTGCCAGGCCCCCTCTTGCGCCGCGCCAAACACCTGCGGCAACGTGTCGGCCGCCTGGCGCCCGCTCTTGACCGCCACGATGGCCGAGGGATCGGCCGCGGACCGGCCCCGCGAGGCCTGATCGACCACGTACGTGGGGAAGCCCTTGCGCACGAACAGCTCATCCCAGCCCATGCGCCCATCCGGCGTCGATTCCCAGGTCTTGCCCGTCAGGCAGCAACCATGAATCAACACCACCGATGTCTTTTTCGCATTGACCGGCTCCTGATAGCGCACATACACCTGGTTCACGGCGATCGTGCCGGACGGCGCATAGGCGGGCAAATTCGAGAGACTTGCCGATTTAACGTTCTTGCCACCCACGAAGAAACTGCCCTGCTTGGCGATGCTCAGCGGGCCACTGTCGCTGCGTGTAGAGGCACAACCAACCATACTGGCGCCCACGATCAACGTAGCCGCTATTGCTAAAGGCTTCATTCCCAGTCTCCATTTGTTATCAATATTAGGGAGGATTATAGGGTATATCCCCAGGAAAAGGCATGCGCGGCCCGGCGTAAAAAGTGAAGCAGCGCCAGCGCTACGGCACGACGCCCCACTGCCTTGCATTCCTGGGAAAATTGGCAAATCGCATGCCTCGGACTTGGAATCAATGTAATGTTCGTCCATCAATCAGGTTTTCTGATTCCCAGTATTCTGGGCCAAACCACCACAAGACGAGACCATAAGCAATATTATTATCGAGTCAGGGATTTAATTGCTTATTTGCGCCGACAATGGGGAGAACCGGAAGTCGTCACCTATCCCCCTTCGGGTGGCGGTCCATTGGCGACCAAAAAAGGGATTATCCTATTCGAAGTCCAAGGTTGGCAAGACGCGGAAGGTCACGCTACCATTTGGAACGGTAGCGGTTGTTACGACCATTGCTATTTTAATGAACCAGGTGCCACATACAGGACCGAACAAGCAAATTTCTGGAGTTTGCCTTGATCTATCGTCTATTCACAACGATCTTCACGACTGCCACCTTATTGGGGGCAAATGCCTGGGCCAAGCAACCATCGCAATCAGGGCCGGAAGCGGCAACGCGTACTTACGCCCAGAACTACAAAGACATGGTGTTGGCCAGTTGCTTGGCAGATGCTTACCAAAACGACGCGGCGGGCAACGATATCGGCAGTAGCGTTAGCGCATTGCGTGATTGGACATACTTTGACATGGACCAAAGCACCATGCCTCGCGATGCCTTAATCAAAAAATATCTGGCGCGCGATTACACAAATCCATTGGCGGAAGCGGAAGTCAAAGGAGTCAAATTCGCATTTCTCAAGTGCCTTGACCTCTATCACAGCACAGAGCTACAAACACAAGTAGAAAAATATGTCATCGATCCTGATCATAGCTATAGAAAAGACAAATCAAGAAACTAATAACATTTTTCTAGAGAGAATCAAGCCTGGCCGCTACCGGAGATACGCGTTCAAAATCCAGTCAGCACATGCTTTTTTTGAAAAGCTCCAACTCAATGGCGTAATGATTCCGCCCTGGCAAACACAATAATTTCAAAATTACGGTTGCAATTTTTTTCGTGTCGCAAACTATAATTACATATGGCATAATACACGGAAACGGCTCTTCCCATGCCAGAGCCCTGATGCCAGGCCGAGATTGGAATGCGGCCCATGGTATTGTCAATGTCTGCAGGTCCTGAGCATGGTACTTGAAGTTGGGACGAACAGAAACCATGCCAACCAACACCAAGCCGCGGAAGCTCAACCCAGCGCGCCACTGCGACAGGGCGATTGTCCGTTACGTGGGCCAACGCTCGGAATGGACCGCCGCGCCATGCTTCCCGAACCACATCACAAGATCCACCATTGTCAAGACACAGCCTCCCGCAGCGGCAAGGCGAACTGACGGAGCCACGTAATCGGCGCTATGAAAAATGCCGCCGCCCGATACCCAGATTTATTCAATCGACCACCACGCAATCATCAAGTCTATACCCCCTAACCACTTGTGTACTGAGGAGATCCTGGTCATGGCAGCGAACAATGGGCAGTTCAATTTCTTGATTATCACCACCGACGAAGAACGCTACCCGCCGGCGTATGAGGACGAGAGCGTCCGACAATTTCGCCAGGCGTATCTGCACGGCATTGCCGCGCTGCGTGAAAACAGCCTGGAGATGCACCGGCATTACACCGCCAGCACCGCCTGTAGCCCCAGCCGAACCAGCATCTACACCGGCCAATACCCTTCCCTGCACGGCGTTACCCAGACTTCGGGCATGGCCAAGCAATGGTACGACCCGAGCATGTTCTACCTGGATCCCAACACCGTGCCCACAATGGGAGACTATTTCCGCGCCGGCGGCTACCGCAGTTTTTACCGCGGCAAATGGCATCTGTCGCACCCGGACATCATTCTGCCCGGCAGTGTCAACGTCATGCTGAGCACCAGCGACGACGGCACGCCAATAGCGCGCGCGGAGCAGCTATATGAAGCCGCCAATAAGCTGAACGAGTATGGTTTCGATGGCTGGATCGGTCCCGACCCGCATGGCTCGGACAAAGCCAATGCGGGCGTCAACCGCGACCCGGGCTTTGCCGATCAAGTCATTCGCCTGCTGGACATGCTGGAACAGGACAACAGCGACCAACCCTGGCTCACGGTGGCCTCCTTCACCAATCCACACGACATTGTCTTCTTTGGCACGCCATGGTTGCTGGGTTTCGGTTACAGCTATGATTTTCCGGATTTCATCAAGAACCTGAAGCTGCCGCTGCCCCCGACTCGCTGCGAGGACTTGTCCACCAAACCTCGCGCGCAGAAGGATTATGCCGAAAAATACGGCGAGATGTTCTTTCGCAACCCAACCATTCCACAGTACTTCCAGATGTATTACTACCTGCAGTACGTGGTCGACCAGGAAATCCTCAAGGTTTACCAGCGACTGCGCAACAGTCGGTTCTTCGAAAACACCATTGTCATTTACACCTCGGATCACGGCGATATGCTGGGTGCGCATGGCGGCATGCACCAGAAATGGTATAACGCCTACGAAGAAACCGTGCATATCCCATTCATCATCTCCAACCCGACCTTGTTCAGCGGTCAGAATCACAGTGACGCATTGAGCAGCCATGTCGACATCATCCCGACCCTGCTGGGCCTGGCCGGCATAAACCAGGAGCAAGTCGCCGCCGCGCTCAGCGCCAGCCATTCCGAAGTGCATCCGCTGGTGGGCGCGGACCTGTCCGAGCTGGTCCGCAGCGGCGGCGCCACTGGCACCTGCGACGACGCCCTCTATTTCATGACCGATGACGAGGTCAGCGAAGGCCTGACCGACGTCAATCCACGCGGTAACCCGTATTCCCCCATCGCCGAGCCCAGCCATGTGGAAACCGTGATTACGCATCTGAGCAATGCGAACGGCGAAAAACAGCTTTGGAAATATTCGCGCTACTATAGCAATCCGAAATTCTGGGGTGGACCGGGCGATCCCGACCAAAGCATTACGTTGCAGCCGGAAGGCGGTCCGGCCGAGTTCGAGTTGTACAACCTGAGCGAAGACCCATTCGAGACCACGAATCTGGCCGCCAACACCTGCAGCCAGAACGCCGCCCCCGACACCGTGATCAAGGCGCTGCAGGCGGTGATGCTGGAACAGCGAGCCAAAAAACGCCTGCGACCGACCGGACAGCCGGAGCGTTGATACAAGGGCAATGGCGGCATGATGCCTTTCGTTGATCTGATACAGTGATCGAATAACAGGGTTAATAAGCTGGAGGGTATGACAGATGACAAGGATCGCGGGAAGTTGCCTATGTGGTGGATGCCATTATCAAAGTGACGCCGAGCCTTTGAATATCAGGGCCTGCCACTGCCGCCGCTGCCAGAAGGCGACCGGATCGGCGTTCTATCCACGGATCATGGTGCCATTGGATCGCATCGCCATTACCGGCCCGGTGCGATGGTTTGACGGCGATAGTGGATTACGACGCGGTTTCTGCGCCCAATGCGGCTCAACGCTATTTTCCGCGAGAAAAAGCGCCAATACGATTGGCATTGCCTTGGGTTCATTGGACGAGCCAGCACACTACAGCCCAACCTGCCATATCTGGACCTCCAGCAAACAACCCTGGCTTTGCCTGGCCGATACACTTCCCCAGCACCAGGAAGGACCGTAATCGTGTTGAATGGGACGCGAACAAACCTAGTCGCGCCGTTTTCCCGGTAGGATAAGCCTCGGCTCATCGCCGCCTTCATCTTTGATGCGAATACTGGTCGCACCGTCCATGATCTTGTGGACCAACTGCCCGGTGGGCATGAAAACACTCACATAAACGAACGCATAAAGCGATGCCCAGATCGCAGCGACTACCAGCAACAGCATCTGCAAAGCACTGTTCTGGCTGCGTTTTTTGCCTTTGCCTTTGGTTGACGGTGTGTATTTCATTGATCGCCATGCCTATACTGCATTGAGCCATTGCCGCATAATGCCTGCACTCCGTTTTACATTCCCGCAGTTCCGCATCTATGGAAAAAACAGTGCGCCGGCGGTTTTCCACGCAGCAGGCGCGGTGGACAGGTGATCACGCTTGTCAATTTTCGATTTTTATATTAGAATATTCTAAATTAGATAAATACGAAATAAAGACGACCACATCAAGAAGACCATGGAACAAAAATCCCTGCTGGAAGCCGCGGCCAAGGCCGCCACCCTGCTGCGCACAGTCGGCAACGAGCACCGGCTGATTGTGCTATGCCTACTTATTGAGCATGGCGAGTTGCCCGTCGGCGCCCTTCATGAATATGTGCCGCTAAGCCAATCGGCGTTTTCACAGCATCTGGCCAAAATGCGCGAGGAAGGACTGATCGCGTTCCGCCGGGAGGCGCAAACGCTCTACTACCGCATCGAGGATCCAGATGTCAGGACGCTTCTGGCGACGCTTAAAACGATTTATTGCAGTTAACATGCATTACGAGGATGACCATGCAACTGAAAGCCATTTCCGCGCAGGCCGCCAGCCGGCTAATTGAGCAAGGCGCGATGCTGATCGATATCCGCGCCAGTGACGAGCACGCGCGCGAGCATATTGCGCGAGCCACCCTCATGCCCATGGATCAGCTGGCCCACGGCAACCCTTTGTTCGACAAGGCCAGCGCTGTGATTTTCCACTGCCGTTCCGGCAACCGCACGCGCATGAACGCGCAGGCGCTGGCCGCAAGCATTTCATGCGACGGCTACTTTCTGGAAGGTGGTCTGGATGCCTGGAAGCAAGCCGGACTGCCAGTGGTGACGGATCGCGCGCAACCGCTGGAACTGCAACGACAAGTACAGATCGCCGCCGGGTCCATGGTATTTCTGGGCACCCTGCTGGGAGCCTGGGTCACGCCGTGGTTCCTGTTGCTGTCGGGTTTTGTCGGGGCGGGCCTGGTCTTTGCCGGCACCACGGGTTTCTGCGGCCTGGCTCGCTTGCTGCTGCGGATGCCCTGGAACCAGCATTCGTCCACACCCTGATCTGACCACGGCAACACCAGCGCCGAACCGCTCATTGCTTTTGTAGTGACGCACTATCGACAAGCGGCTCGGACCTTAGCGATGCGCCCAACCCTTCCAGCGCCAGTCCGTAGCCCAGCAAGTCGTGCATTTTTTTCTTTATGTCATGTGTGAGCAGAACGCGCGCATAGCGACGCAGCAGCGTTGGTTGCCGCAGCAGTTGGCGCGCCAACTCCCAGGCGCGCGGCAATACTGCCTCCTTAGGCACGATTTCATTGACCAGGCCGAACGCCAGCGCCTGGCCGGCATCAAGCGTCTGGCCGGTCAGTAGAAAGTACCGCGCCCGGTTAATCCCCATCAGCAACGGAAACACGATATGCACGCCATCCCCTGGCAACAGGCCACCCGTAAAATGTGCGGAATCCTGGAAGGCCGCATCTTCCGATGCGACCACGATATCGCTGAGCAATGGGATTTCCGCGTGACGATACGCCGGTCCATTGACGGCGCTGATCACCGGCACCTCGATATTGAGCAAATTCATCTGCAGATGCTTGCCTTCCCAATAGATCGGATCCCATTCCTGCGGTGTGACCGGGTTCCGTTTATGATTGTGGCCTTCCGGACCCACCCGCGGGCCGCTGAAATGGTCGCCTGTGCCTGTCAATATCACGACTTCGTTTTCCCTGTCGCGGCCAACATCCAGAAAGGCTTGCTCAAGCTCGCCATGCGGCGTCAGGCTCCATTGCAACGGGCCGTCGTCGGTATGAAACCGCATTTCCAGAATGCCGTCTTCGCGGCGCATATGAATCATTTGATATTTCCTGGCGTAGTCCGAAAAAACTGTCATAACTGTTCCGTCCGATGGTTGATGGCGGCATAGGGCGCTGCCGATGGCGCTTGGTGACTTACGATGACTGAAGAAAATCGATCAATGCCTGACTGAAAGATTCGGGAGCTTCGACGTTGGAAAGGTGGGCGGCTGGCAGTACTTGCAGCTTGGCGCCCGGAATATGCTCGGCCAGATACCGCCCCTTGTCTGGCGGCGAGGCTTCGTCTTTGGCGCCGGCGATGATCAGCGTCGGCGCATTGATTTTGGCGAGATCGCGACGAAAGTCCATATCCCGAATGGCGGCGCAGCAAGCGGCATACCCGTCCACAGGTGTCGCCATCAGTTGCGCCTTGAATTCAGCCACCACCGGCGCCTGCTTGCTGGCAAACTCCGGCGAGAAAAAGCGCGCCATTACACCGTCGGCGATCGCGCCAACCCCGTCTTCGCGCAAGATGTCGATACGATTGTCCCAGAACGCCGGTTGTTCGGTAAAACCATTGGTATTGCACAGGACCAGGCGGCTGAACCGGCTGCCGGCATGGATGCCGAGCCAGGCGCCAATCATGCCCCCCATCGATAAACCGCAAAAATGCGCCTGTTCAATACCAAGGCGATCCATAAGTCCCAGCACATCCTGGGCAAGCTGCGGCATGCTATATGGCCCCGAGGGACAGGAAGACTCGCCGTGCCCCCTTGTATCGTAGCGCAGCAACCGGAAGTGCTTTCTCAGCGCCGCAACCTGCGGGTCCCACATGGCCAGGGTCGTGCCAAGGGAATTGGACAGCACCAGGACCGGCAAACCCTCGTTGGCTTGTGGTTCATCCAATAGATAATTGATGTGAAGTTCAGGCAAGGCAATGGTTGACATAATTTCAGGCTCGAGAAATTGAATAAGCGGGTAAAGACAGCGATGAAAAACATGGCAGGCGGCACCGCTGTAGGACATACGCAAGACGCAAAATACAACGCCCGCCTTTTCTAGGCAGGCAGGGTCGTAGCGAAGGACGTTCGCTGGGAAAGGCGCTCGAACAGGCGTTGCAGGTTTGGATATCGGATCGGCCAGTCCATGCCTGGAAACCGGAACAGAAGCCAGCCCAGCGTGCAGCCCACGCAAGCATCGGCCAGCGTGAAGGTGCTGCCCGCGCAAAATGCTTTATCCGCCAGTCCTTCCGACATGGCTTTGAGCGCCTCGTTCATCTTGCGGGTCTGGCGTTCCACCCAACTCGGGTCCTGGTGTTGCGGCGCGCGCTGAACGGCTTCCCAGCGCGTCAGAATTCCGGCGTCCAGCGCGCCGTCGGCGAGTGCCTCCCAGCGCCGGATGCGCGCTTTCTGCAAGGCTTCGCCAGGAATCAGCGCCGGCGCGCCGGGAAGGCTGTCAAGATATTCCACGATGACCTGGGAACCATAAAAAGCCTCGCCCCCGGGCAGTACCAGACAGGGTATTTTCCCCAGCGGATTGGTTTCAAAAATTGGCGAGTCCGGCGACATGACATCCGCCATGGCAAACTCGTGCTGAATATTTTTTTCGGCAAGAACCACACGTACCTTGCGAACGTAGGGGCTGGCATGAGAACCGAGAAGTTTCATGGGTTGTCCTCTTGTTAAAAACATGATTGTGAAAACGCTTTTTGGCAATTGCGCTTAACCGATGTACATGCCGCCATTGACATGAATGACATTGCCCGACACGTAGCTGGCCAGATCCGAACACAAGAAGGCGATCACGCTTGCCGCCTCTTCGGGCTCTCCGAACCGTTTAAGCGGAATCGCCGCTTTGACGGCTTCGCCGTTGGCCGTGATCATGGCGTCGGCCATCGGCGTGTTAATGAGACCGGGCGAGATGGCATTCACGCGGGTGCGCGGCGCGAGCTCAAGCGCAAGGCTGCGCGCCAAGCCTATCACTCCGTTCTTTGCCGCTGCGTAGCTGGCGTGCATCAGGCTGCCACGGTGCGCGGCCACGGAAGACACCAGGACAATCGCGCTGCTGTCGGACAAATAAGGGATCACGGCCTGTGAAATATTGAAGCAGCCATCCAGATTGACGTTCAGCATGGTTCGCCATTGGACCGGGCTCAGGTCGCGCAGCAGGTTCTCACGATAGATGTAAATGCCGGCGCAATTGACCAGATAATCGATTGCCCCCCCGAACTGTGCGGCGCCCGCTTCCGCCACCTGGCGGCATCCGGCATGGTCCGAGATATCCAGGCGGAAGCTTTTACACCGAAGGCCGCCAGGATCCAGATTCTGGGCGGCGGCGCTCGCCCCCGCCTCGTCAAGATCGGTTAGGACCACGTTGGCGCCGGCCCGGTAAAATAGCCTGGCCGCGGCCGCGCCAATACCGCCGATAGCACCCGTGATAAGCACGGTTTTATTCGTAAATGAAATCATGAAAATCAACACCAAAAAAATTGAAGGCTTGCGAAATATGGAAAAAAGCGAAGTTCAGTTCAGCTTCACGTCGGAAAGCTTGACCTTTTGCTCGACCAACGGACGCGCCTGGCGAAGATAGGAGAGAAACTGCTCGGGCGTCTCGCTGACCGGGTCAAGGGCATAGGCATCCATGTACTTCCGGCTGAACTCGGCATCGGCGGTCACCGCCCGGATATCGGCCGCGATCTTTTGTCGCAATGCCGGCGCCAAGCCGCCAGGCGCGAGCATGGCCATGTAATAACTGGCCTCGAAGTCGGGATAGCCCAGTTCCTTGAAGGTAGGCACGTCCGGCAACGCCTTGGCGCGATGCGCTCCCGATATGGCCAGGGCTTTTAGTTTTCCGCTCTCGACATAAGGCGCAAGAATGGAGACTGAACCGAACGTGGCCTGCACCTCGTCTCCCATCAGACCGACAATGACCGGCGACAGGCCTTTATACGGCACATGCAGCATGCTGATCTGCGCTTGATGCATCAACCACTCCATGGACAAATGGGTGATATTGCCCAGTCCGGTCGACGCGTAGGGCACCTTGCCGGGACGGGCCTTGGCATAGGCGACGAAAGACGCGAACGAATCCACCGGCATATTGCCAGGTACGACGAATGCCATCTGCGACACGGCCACTCTTTGCAAAGGCGTAAAGTCCTTCTGCGCGTCATAGGGTAGTTTCGAATACAGCACAGGATTCAGCGATAATGTGGAATCGCTGGCAAGCATCAGGGTGTAGCCATCGGCGGGGGCCTTGGCGACAAGCGTCGCGCCAATGATTTCATTTGCGCCGGGCCGGTTGTCCACAACCACCGGCTGCTTCCATCTTGCCTCGAGCTGCATTGCCAGTGCGCGTGCAATGGCGTCCATGGGGCCGCCGGCGGGAACCGGCACAACGATTTTGACGGATCTAGCGGGATATGCCGCCTGGGCGGACACGCCTTGGCCGAACAAAATGGCGAGTCCGAAACATAGGCTTCCCAGCAAAAATTTGCATCTATCGATTCTCATTGCTTATCCTTTTATTTATCCATTCACAGCACAGGCCAGGGCGCTTTCCGATCAGGCCAAGCCTGGCCGGCAGCGCTATCGGGCCAACCAGCCACCATCGACGGCCAGGGTGAAGCCATTGACGTAATCGGACGCCGGCGAGGCCAGAAACACGGCAGGACCCGCCAAATCTTGCGGCGAACCCCAACGGGCTGCGGGAATGCGGTCCAGGATCGCCTTGTAGCGCACCTCGTCATTGCGCAGCGATTGGCTCATATTGGTTGCCATATATCCCGGCGCCAATGCATTGACATTGATATTCAGGCTGGCCCACTCATTGGCCAGCAGGCGTGTCAGGCCCATCACCGCCGTCTTCGATGCGGTATAGGACGGCACTTGAATCCCCCCCTGGAACGATAGGACAGACGCAATATTGATAATCTTGCCTGGCGTCTTGCGGGCAATGAAGTGCCTGGCCGCCGCCTGGCAAAGAAAAAACACAGACTTGATATTCAGGTTCATCACGTCGTCCCAGTCTTTTTCACTGAATTCCAGCACATCGGCGCGACGGTTCGTTCCCGCGTTATTGACGAGGATATCCATGCTTCCGAATGCGCCGGCGGCCTCGTTCATCAATGTCGCCAGCCCACCGAAGTCAGAGACATCAGCCTCAATGCCGGTAAAGCGGCGACCCATTTTGGTCACGGCGGTTTCCGTTTGCCGATCGAATGCCAGATCAATACCCACGATATTGCAACCCGCGCGCGCCAGCCCAATTGCAATACCAGCGCCAAGCCCTGTATTGCACCCGGTGACCACCGCCACTTTATCGGTCAACGCGAACGGATTGCCATGCCACTGATTCTTGTCATCAACGCTCAACATTTTGTCTCCTCTTGTAAGTGCTATCATCCTCATTGCAGATGTGAAATGCGCCACGCATGACAGCAAGTGTGTAGGAAACCCATTGGCCAGGCAATCGCGCCCCGCGCGAACCAGATTTGCAGATTTCGCATAGCCGCGCTCGCCAACAGCCGATGGTCCAATACTTAAAACATCAAGGGACACCCGTATGGAAACCCACGCGTTACGACTTTTCCTCGCCATTGCCGCGCAGGGAAGTCTGACTAAGGTCGCCACCGCATTGGACACCACACAGTCGGCGGTCAGCCGCCAGATTGTCCAATTGGAAGCCGAATGCGGCGGCAGGCTCTTTCACCGCACCGGGCGCGGCATGATGCTGAGCGATCTTGGTCAGGCCTTGCTGCCGCGAGCGCAAAAGGTGGTGGAAGAAGTGGATGGCATGATCGGTCTGGTGCAAAACCTGACGGAGACCCTGACAGGGGAAGTCAGGCTTGGCCTGCTGCCTGTTGTCGCCTCGGTGATCGCCAGCGACCTTTTCAAGGAAGTCCGGGCGCGCTTTCCCAATGTGAACCTGGGCCTGTTCGAGGGCTATAGCGGACAGATTAACGAATGGCTTGACGAAGGCAAGATAGATTTGGCGGTTAATTTTCACTACGGACCCGGTGTACCGAAAAACCAGGACATGCTCTCCAAGGTCGATGCTTGTCTGATCAGCGCCTACGGAGATAAATTAACGCGTGGCAAGTCGGTGGCTTTCGATCAGCTTGACGGCATTCCCCTTGCCCTGCCCTCTTCCCCGAGTCCCTTGCGAATGGTGCTGGAACAGACAGCGAAAAAGCGCCGCATCCGGCTTAATCCGGTGATAGAGGCCAACTCGATTCCGGTACAAGCGGAACTGGCCGCCACGGGCGGCTGCTACACGATCATCCCCTATTTTGCGGTGGAGTCCAAAGTGCGCAACGGTCTTTTGCAGGCCAGCCTGATCTGCGATCCGCCGATCGAGCGCGGCCTGACGCTGGCCACCACTACCCAGCGCCCCATGTCGCGTGCCGCGCGCGAAGTCGGCCGCATTCTGCGACACGTGGTGGAACAACTCAGGGACTCGGATGCCTGGCGTCTGGCCAAGGTGCGATAGCGCGGGTAGCCAACACCTGCATAGGGTGCGATCCAGTCCAGACCTGCCGCAGCCATATCACCCCTGCTGCATGGCTGCCGCCTCCTCTCTCACCCATGCCTGGAACAACCTTACCGCCTCGGGAACCGGACGCCCATGCCGTAAGCAGTGCCTTTTGCGTTTCGTTCCTGCCGTTGCACCTGCATCGTAGCAAACGATGCAGGGTCGATCACGTATTGTCTTTTACGACGCCATCCGGACCGTTTGTTTTCACCGAGGCAATACCGTTATCGCGGGCGGCGACGCTGGAATACATCTCGCTGCGCCCGATGACTTCTCCGTTGGCGGCCAGCAAGTTAAAGTAAGGCGAACCGTCCTTGGCGACCTTGCGCTCGTAGCGCTCATCAATTGGGGAATTCTTGCGGACGGACTCGATGCCGTCCTGCGCGCTCGCCTTGGATGCGTATCGCTCGCTGGTCAGGATCGTCTGGCCATTTCCGGCTTTCAAATTGAACATGAACTGCTCGCCACTGCGCTTTAAATCATAGGTTCCACTCATAAAGGTCTCCGACATTCGAGTTATCCAGGATTACTGCCGCCAAGTACTGCGATACGATGCGCCTTGTCAGGCGCGCGTGGTTATATTACTGGAATTGCCATTTTTTGGAAACGAGGAAATCTTCAATAATGGTAAATGAAATAATTCCCGCGCAATATCAGGAATTTGAGTCTCCTTTATTCGAATGCCCGCGCAAGAATCGCAGGAATGACTCGATGGTAACAGCAATAGCCAGGATTCCTGGCAGCCTGCCAGGCCTCGCATCTTATTGTCCATAAAAACTACAATGATTTTAGAAAATATGTAATTTTTATTTTAAATGTAGTCTCCTATGATGTTGACGAATGAGACGTCAATCCGGCAATCATCCATCAACATCCATTCAGGAGCGCACCATGACCATTCACTTCTTGACCACATCCGACAATGTCAGCATCGCCTATCAACTTGACGGCTCCCGCGACCATCCCGCGCTGGTCCTTTCCAACTCCATCGGCACCACGCTGCATATGTGGGACAATGTCATCGACGAACTCTCCCGCCACTTCTTTGTCATTCGCTACGATGCGCGCGGACATGGTGCATCCGGTGTACCCTCCGGCGCATACACCATGGCGCGCCTGGGACAGGATGTGGTGGAACTGCTGGATGCGCTCGATATCCAGCGTAGCCATTACCTGGGGCTTTCGTTGGGCGGCATCGTGGGCCAATGGCTCGGCGTGCATGCCGCCAACCGGTTCGACCGCCTGATCCTGAGCAACACTTCGGCTTTCCTGGGATCGACCGAACAATGGAAGGCCCCCATACACAAGCTGTTGCAGGCCAGGGACATGAAGGAAACCGCGGAGACCTTTCTGCGCAACTGGTTTCCCCACTCGATGCTGGCGCAGCCCGATCCGGTCGTGGACGAATTCCGCAACATGTTGCTGGCAAGCAACCGGCACGGCATTGCCGGCTCATGGGCGGCGATTGCCGATACGGACCTGCGCCAGGCCGTTGCCCGGATACCGCTGCCCACCCTGGTTATCGCCGGCCGCAACGACACCGTCACCGCCATGGATCATGGCCAGCTTATTGCAAACGCCATCCCTGGCGCAACCTTTCATGTCATGGACACGGTGCATCTATCAAACGTCGAAGACCGCGATGGCTTCCTGGAAAAAACACTTGGCTTCCTGGCGGCAACGCAACCGGCCAGCGCCGGAAGGCATTGACATTTATTCCGACAATGTGGGCGGCGCGCATCGCGTAAAAAAGGCCATCTACCGCAGGGTAACGAGAGGCAGGAAATCATTGCCTGTACAAACAGGGTACGCTACAGCAGCAAACCCATGTCATCGTCCATCAGATCGACAACCCGGCGATATTCGCCCGGCGTAATGCCCAGGTGCTGCCGGAAAAAACGGGTGAAATGCCCAGGCGCGGAAAAACCGACGTTGTAGGAAATATCGCCGATAAGCGTGTCAGGTTTGCAAAGATCGGCGATTGCCGATTCCACCTTCAGCGCGTTGGCGTATACGGCCGGCGTCAGATTGGTGCTGCGGCGGAACAGCTCGAAAAAATGCGCGCGGGATAGCCCGCTTTCCGCCGCCAGCTCGGTGAAATTCTCTCCATACTGCAGGTTCTCCCGCATCCTCGCGACCGCACGTCGAATGCGCGGATCCATCGTATTTGAGCGCATGCTAAAAAGCAGTTGCGAAGAGTCTCGCAACGAGGAATGGCGTTCCGCCGTGGTCATGAACAAATCGAATATCTTTCCTTCGAGTATGTCGGATGCAATTTCCTGAGACACCAGCATTTCTTCGGCCAGGGCATTCACCAGCATGCGCGCGCCCAGCGGCAGCGCGGCGCAGGGCTTGGGGAAAAACTGCGGGTGTCCGCTGACTGTGAGCGAGCGCAGCACCTTGCTGAGCCAATTGGTCTCGAGATACAGCGCCATGAGGATGCAGCGCCCTTCCCCGCTGGGAGTGTGTTCGTAGGCATGCGGCTCCCAGGCGTTGATCAGCACGACGCTGTCTTTTGTCAATGGCTGGCTTCGTCCCTTGACCCAGAACGAGCTGTCCACGCCGCTAACCTTGATCAGGGCGTGACAGTGATGATGGGCATGAATGACCAGCGGCTTGCTCATGTCGAGCAAAGATACGCGGCCAAAGGCGCCTTGGAATATTTTAATCGCCGTTGACATGGTACCCGAATGTGAACACCCGCCCGTGCGGGAGGCGACAGGCCGAATCCGCCTGTCGCGCCAGATGATTGAATTATATCAACAATCTGGCAAATCAAGCATCAAGCCGCGCCGCGCTCGGCGGATACATTCGGCAGTCTTTCGGAATGCGATTCCGCCTCGTCCCGCTTTTCCAGCGCGAGCTTATCGGAGAGCAATGAAGTGATGACGCCGAATACAAGCGCCCAAAACGGCGCACTGATACCCAGCAGGTTCAGCGAACTCATGCCGACCACGAAGGCGACAAAAGCGCCGACCTGGTTACCCAAACGCGGCCCGAAGGCGCCCTGCAGCGAGCTGAGCAACACACCGATCATGGCCAGGCCCGCGACCACTCCGATCAGCGGTTTGGGCAATGCCATCACGAACGGCACGGCCAGACCCGCCACCAGGCCGAAAACACCAAACAGGATGCCATTGACAACCGTGGCGCCATAGCGTTTGTCTTTATCCTCTCCGGCTTGCTCCGACGAGCAAATGGCTGTCATGGGTCCGGCAATATTGGCATTGTGCCCGCCCATCATACCCGCGACAATGCCCCCGATGCCACTGATGACAGTCATGGTATTGATGGGGGGCTTATAGCCTTCGGCCATCAGCACCCCGATCGCCTGGGCGTTCTCCGCGCCGATCACCAGGGCCGCCAGGGGCACCGCGATGCCAAAGAAAGCGCCCACAGTGAACACCGGCGCGGTGAACTGCGGCATCACAAACGCCAATTCTGTGTTACCCGTCTGCAGTCCGCCGGTTGCGAAAGTCGCGATCAGGCCGACAATCAGCGCCGAAAGCACGGGCGGAATCCGGCTTGTCAGTCTGCCGGTCAGAAAGAAAGCGAGCGCCGCCAGGCCGGCAATCATGGGCGCGGCGCTGACCGCGTCCACGGCGGCAATGCCGAAGCGGATCATTGCGCCGGCAATCATGGCCATGACAATCGGCATGGGAACCCAGCGCATGATCCGGCCTATGACGCCTGTGACGCCCAGGATCAGCACCAGCACGCCGGCCATGATGAACGCGCCTACCGCTTCCTGGTATGAGAAGGTGGCGAACGCGGTAGCCATGATCGCTGCACCCGGTATCGAATACGCGCCAGTAATCGGCATGCGATAGCGCATGCCCATGAACAGGCTGATGATGCCGCCCAGCAAATAGATCGCCAGCAACCACGCAACGGTTTGCCCGTTGCTCAAGTGGCCGGCCTGCGCCGCGCCGATGACAATGAGCGCGGGGCCGGAGCAGCCAAAGATCGCGGCAACCAGCCCGGCGCTGACTGAATTCAAATTCAACGCGGCCGGCAAGCCCCTCAAGCCGGAAATCCATCCGGGGGCCGCTGAGTCCTTATGGGCATGGTGACGCCCATCCTCCGATTGTCGTGTCTGCATATGAGTCTCCTGTAAGACGCCGATGGCGATCGACGTTTTCTTGTTGCAACCGGCATGCCCGCCCCTTCCCTGCGCGCATGCGCGCTGTGTTATTTACCCGTGAAATTGGCTTTGCGCTTGGCGTGGAAAGCTTCAACGCCCTCGCGGAAATCCTCGGAACTGCGCAAGCGGCTATAGCAATGGCCTTCCAGCTCGATGGCGGCGGTCAATGAGGCGTCTTCGCTGTCATTGAGCAGTTTCTTGGCGGTGCGCTGGGCCAGCGGAGAAAACTTCACCAATTCCGCAACCAGCTTGTCGGTCGCCACCTCAAGCTGGTCGCTGTCCACACACTCCATCGCCAGTCCCCAGTCGTAGGCTTGCTGCCCCGGAATACGGCGCGACCGCATGACAATATCCTTGGTGCGGCCAATGCCGACCATTTTCTGCAAGCGGGCGGAACCACCGGAGCCGGGTATCTGGCCCAGTTTCTGCTCCGGCAAGGCATACTCCGTGGTGGTGGTGGCGATACGGAAATCGCAGGCCAGCGAAATCTCGAAACCCACGCCGAAGCAGTAACCGCGGTTGGCGGCGATCACTGGCTTGGAGCAACGCTCGGGCGAGGCGATATTCCACGCCAGCTTGGAAACATGCTCGGGCGACGCCTCCAGGAAGCCGCGGATGTCGCCACCGCTCGAAAAATGTTCGCCTTCGGCCCGCAGTACGATAACGCGCACGTCATCATTGACATCCAGCGCCTCGAAAACCAGGCGCAGTTGTTCGCGCTCAAGCATGGAGATAATGTTGAACGGCGGCCGATCCAGAACGATATCCGCACGGTGTCTGGCCGCGTCGATTTCGACGCGAAAACCGTCCAGGTTATCCAGCAGTTCATGCGCGGGGTGTTTGATTTGACTCATTCGACAATCCTTATTTAAAGTTCAGTGAGTAGTATCGGCGGTGGGTTCGCAACTGGCATCGGTTTCGTATTCGCCAGCCACCAGCTTGCGCCGCAGAATTTTTCCAACAGGGGATTTGGGCAGCGCGGCAACAAACACGTACTCGCGCGGCCGCTTGAAATTGGCCAGGTCGGTGGCTCGGCAGTATCGGTCCAGCTCGTCGGCATCCACGCCGGCCCGGCGCTTGACGAATGCCACCACCCGGTGTCCCCAGCGTTCGTCCTTCACGCCGGCAACCGCCACCTCGTCCACGGCCGGATGCAGGGAAATCACAGATTCAATGTCCACAGGAGAAATATTTTCGCCACCGCTGATGATCATGTCATCGACGCGGCCGCTGACGAACAGCTCGCCATCGATGTCGTAGTAACCAATATCGCCGGTGAAATACCAACGTCCGATCAGGGACTTCTCATTGGCATCCGGGCGGTTCCAGTACCCTTCGAAGGCCTCGTCGCCGTCCAGATGGGCGATGATCTGTCCTTCTTCCATGGCTTGAACGCGATCGTCGGGATCACAACTGCCCAGCTTGACCACGCGCAACCGACAGTTGAGGGCGGCGCGTCCGCAGGACCCGGCCTTGAGCCGCGCGTTCTGGGTAATTGCCATGGTGTAGACCTCGGAACTACCATAGTGATTCACAAAAAGATCAGGCGCAAATGCCTTGTCGATACGGCGCAATAGCGCCTCGGACATGGGCGCGCCGGCAAAGCCCAGCTTGCGCACCCGGCTGACGTCGGTCGCGGCGAAATCGGGATGCGATAGCATATCGTGATAAAGCGTGGGCACCAGATACAGGTTGGTCACGCCCTCGGACTCGATCAGCGACAGCGCCAGCTTGACATCGAACTTGGGCATGCACACAAAGCACCCGTCCAGCAACGCCATGGAAAGCAAAGAGCGCACACCCATTGTGTGATAGAGCGGCATCACGCCCAAGGTGCATTCGCCGTACGCATAGAGGTTCTGCGCAACGTGGGCCAGCGCGGCGGCGCGCTCCTGGCGATGCCGGCGCGGCACGCCCTTGGGCTTGCCGGTCGTGCCCGAGGTGTAGAGCATCAGGGACACGTCTTGCGCGCTGGCGCGCGAGATGCCGGCTATCGGCGCTGCCGCCAGCAATTCATCGAAGCGCCGGCTGCCGGGCGCGGCGTGCCCCACGGCCATCCCGATAATGCGGGAGAGGGTCTCGGACTGTCCAATGGCGTCAATGCATGAATCATCGTAGATGATCATCTTGGCGTTCGAGTCGGTCACGCAATAGTCGATCTCCTCCGGCTTGGAGCGCCAGTTCAACGGGGTGACGATGACCCCCAGCAACTGGCATGCCCAATGCACGGTTGCCATTTCCCAGCGGTTCTGCATGACGACAACCAGATGATCGCCGTGCCGCAGGCCCAGCGCTTCAAGACCGCCGGCGACGGATCGGATAATATCGAACCATTGCGCGTAGCTCAGGCGCCTGCCTTCGGCCACCAGCGCCGGCGCATTGGGGTTGCGTTCTACACTTTGGATAAAAGTGCTTCCCAGATCAAGCATTTGAAATCTCCGGTTTTTCAGTTTTTAATTGATTGGCGGCGTCGAGAATGGCCGCTACGATGGGCGTATAGCCGGTGCACCGGCACAGGTGGCCGGACAGCATGTCGCGAACCTGCTCTTCGGTCGGGTCGGCGAATCGGCGCAGAAAATCAACACAGGACATGAGAATGCCCGCCGTGCAAAAACCGCATTGCAACGCATGGTGTTTCTTGAATGCCAGTTGCAACACGCCCAACGTCCCGTCTGCGTTGCCCAATCCTTCCACGGTGCGCAGCTCGCAGCCATCGGCCTGGCGCGCCAGGCACAGGCAGGACCGCGTAGCCACGCCGTCAATCTGCACGGTGCAAGCGCCGCATACGCCGTGCTCGCACCCCACATGGGTGCCCGTGGCGCCAAGCTCATGCCGGATGAAATCCGACAGCAGCATCCGGCTTTCCGCGTGGCCGCTACGGGCGACCCCATTGAGCGTGACGTCGATACGATGCCTGGTCTCTTGTTCGGACATGGTCTAATCCTCTTTATCTGCACAGCGGGAAAGCGCCGTTTCAATTGTGTTTCGCCCCAGTTCCCGCACCAGATGGCGCCGGTAGGCCGCCGAAGCATGCTGATCATCCTGGGCATTCAGTTGCCAGGCCAGGTCATTCAGTCTTTGCGGAAATGACGCCCGGTCCTTGCGCGCCCATTCGACCACTACCGGCTTATCGGCCACGCCGCCAACGCCAAGGCGTATCAGGTCGGGCCCGGCATCGACGGCGCAGGCCACAATGGCAAAATCGCCACGCCGCAAGGCAAACTCGTCAAAGGCATAACCATGGCCGGCTTGCGCCAGCGGGAAGCGCACTTCCGTCAGCATTTCATTTGTTTTCTTGGCGGTGGTCAGCATGCCTTGCTGGAACTGCATCGCCTCCAGTTCACGACTCCCCTTGCGGGAACGCAGGACCACCTGGCCGCCCAACGTGGCAAGACACAAGGGCAACTCCGCGCTGGGGTCCGCATGCGCGATCGAGCCCACTACCGTTCCCCGGTTCCGGACTTGGTAGTGAGAGATAAATGGAAGGGCTTCGGCCAGCAAAGGAACGGCCTTGGCCAAACCGGGCCAGTATTGCAATTGAGCCTGCGTGGTGCTGGCGCCGATGCGGAGTCGGCCTTTTTCCTGTCGCAGGTAGTTCAACTCGGCGCACCGGGAAATATCCAGCAGGCAAGCTGGCTGGGCCAGCCGCATGTTCAACAAGATAACCAGCGACTGCCCGCCGGCAAGGATGCGCGCGCCGTCCCCCGTTTCGTGCAGCCATTGCAGGGCCTGGTCTACGGTGTCGACGCGTCTGTATTCGAATGCCTGTGGCTTCATTTCGTTATCCTAAGAAATCGCATGATCCGACGCCAAACGCCGCCCTTGCCGCTGTCCGCCCCCTGCCCCGATGCCTGGCGACCAAGCTGCTCGAACAACTGGCCCAGCACCATGCGGGCGGCGCCTTCCAGCATGCGGCCGCCCACGGCGGCGACTTTGCCTTGCACTTCGGCCTCGTATTGGTACTTCATCAACGTCCCTCGTTCATTGGCCTCAAGCACAATATCGCCGCCGCCTTCCGCACCGCCAAGAGACGAAATGCCAGCGCCCTGCAAATGCAGCGAATGCGGTCGCTGGATATTGCTCAATGAAATCGTGGCTTCGTAGCGCGCTTTGATCATGCCGATGCTGATCGTGACATCCGCGCGATACTGGTTATCGCCAATGCGCTGCAGTTCGCGGCAGCCGGGGATAACCTTGGCCAGCGCTTGCGGGTCCATAAGCACGTCGAACACTTTGTCCGGGGTTGCGGGAATTTGCGTGCTGCCAGAAGCGGACAGCGCATGTCCGCGTCCGGTTTTTTTGACCGGCTTCTGCACCTGGATATCACCGGACGGCGCGGGATCGTCTAAACCGATCAATGCCAGCACACGATTCGGCGTCAGGGGCAAACGGATATCCGGATCGCCGCCAAGCGGCCCCAGGGCATCCGCCACGGCATTGGCCACGCATGCCGGTGTGCTCATGTTGTTGCCTTCGCCCAGGCCCTTTGCGCCCAGCGGAGTAAAGGGACTGGGTGTTTCCAGATGCACGATCACCGGGTCCGGCACCTCGTAGCTGGTCGGTACCAGGTAATCGGCAAAGGTGCCCGACTGGAAACCTCCGTCATCGCCATAGCGAAACTCTTCCAGCAAGGCCGCGCCCAGCCCTTGCGCGAAGGCGCCCCGGATCTGCCCGTCCGCCATGGCCGGGTTCAGTATCTTGCCGGCATCGTGCGCGGTCACATATCTGTCAATCCGGACCTGCCCGGTCTTGCGATCAATCTCCACCGCGCAAATATCAAATGCGAATCCATAGGCGGCCGAAGTATTGACGCGGTCGTCCTCGGTGGGTGCCCCCAGCGATTCCGGGGTCCAGAACTCCGTGACCCTCATGCCCGGCGCCATGCCGTCGGGCAATTCGGCGGGCGACCAGTGCGCGCTGCTGGCCAGGCGCGCGAAGGGCAGCGCCTGGTCGGGCCGGGCCTGCCGGAACACCTTGCCGCCCTCGAAAACGATCTCCGAGGCGTCGCAGCGCAACTGATGCGCCGCCATATCGGCCATTTTCCCCTTGAGGCGGGTTGCCGCCAGGTGCACCGTACCGGCCACCGCGCCGGCGAACCGGCTGGAATAATTGCCGGCAGCGACAGACCAGGCGTCCTTATCGGTATCGAAATCGACATTGACATTGATCTCTGCGGGTTGTAGGCCAAAGACATCGGCCACGACTTGCGCGCAAACGGTGACATGCCCCTGTCCCGCGGGCGAGGAGGCAATAATCACTGTCACCCCGCCGAGCAGATCGATACTGACTGTGGCCGCTGCAATGCCGCCATTCTTTGGACCGGCCTTGGCCCGCTGTTCCGGCGTCAACGCAACTGTGATATAGCCCATGTTTGAAATGGACGGCTCCACAATCGCGGCGTAGCCAATGCCGTACAGCCTTCCCTGCGCACGCGCCTCGCTTCGCCTGCGCAAGAGTGTTTCCAGGTCACCCTGTTCAATGGCGGCCGCCATGGCTTTCGGATAATCGCCCGAGTCAAGCAATGCTCCGGCCGCCGCCCGGTATGGGAAAGCGTCGGGTTGAATAAAGTTTCGCCGATAGACATCCAGCGGATCCAGCTTTAAGTGTTGCGCAATGCGCTGCACCATGCGCTCCAGGGCGAAATAGATCTGTGGCCCGCCGAATCCGCGTACCAGTCCCGAAGGCATTTTGTTCGTCACCACAACCCGGTTGCGCACATGCAGATCGGCAATGCGATAGGCTCCGGTCAATATCCCGTGCATACGGTAAAAGGTGGCCGGTTCGGGCGCGCGCAGATAGGCGCCAACGTCGTCCATCTGATCCAGGTCAAGCGCGCGGATCCGGCCGTCACTGTCAAACGCGGCCTGGATCGTGGCCTTGCGGCCGTTCGCCGCGGTTGCCGCGCTCAGGTGCTCCAGGCGATCTTCCACCCACTTCACCGGCGCGCCTCCCGCCTTGCGGGAAGCAAGACACATCAGCACGACCGAGGTAAAGACCGCCTGCTTGACACCGAAACTGCCGCCGGAGTCTGGCGCGGAACGATGCCGCAGGCGATTGCCGGGCACATTCAGCGCCAGCGACATTACCGCGTGCATCGAAAACGGCCCCATGAAATTCGAGCTCACGTCATAGCCGCCGTCACCCGGCAGATACTCGGCGATCACGACTCCGCATTCAATCGGCGTACAGGAATTGCGCGGGTATTCGACCGTCAGTGACAAGCGATGCGCGCAATCGCGGAACCGCGCCTGCGGGTCCCCATAGGTGAACTCCCGTTCATGCAGCACATTGGACCCTACCGCTTCATGCAATATTGCCGTATCGCCGTCCATCGCACCCGCTATGCTGCTGACCGGAGGCAATGCCTCGAATTCTATCTTGATGCCATCGAATGCGTCCTCGGCGAGATAGCGGCTTTCCGCGATCACAACCGCTATTGGCTCACCGACATAACGCACTTTATCCATGGCCAGCGCCCACATCTCCATGGGCATTTTCACGCCGTTGATGAACGGCCTGGACCAGGCCCGGACGTCGCCTGGCGTGAGCACCGCCCTGACGCCGGGCATCTTCTCCGCCAGCGAGACATCCAGGGATTTGATCCGCGCATGCGGATAGCTCGAACGATATACGGCCGCATGCAGGGTCCCCGGCTTGACCGCAAGATCGTCGCCGAAGCGCCCCCTTCCCGTCAGTAGCGGAATGCTTTCAAACCGCTCGACCCGTTGGCCGACAAACTTGCTCGCGCCACCGCTTGGCGCGTTTTCAACGGTGCCCATGCACTGCCTCCGAAAATTCCGTGACTGGAGCCACTTGCGCCGGGCTGGTTTCGCCGCTCAGCTTGTTCCGGGGTTTGGCTCCTGTTTATTATTCGTCCTGCCCTGTTTGGCGGGTCTGGCCTGCCTGTCATGACGGCTGGATATGAATATGAACGTGTGGGGGACAGTATAGAAATGGACGCCGGTATCGGCTTTACCCGGCAGTCCGGTGAATTACCTTTCAGTCTGATTTTTTCTCGATTTGACCGCCCACTGGCAGCTCGAACCGGTGCAGCCCTGCGCAAGACCAGGCCAAGGGGCAGACGACGTCAAGCGGCGCTGCGGCCCGCGCTTTTCATTGTTCCTGTGTTGCGGGCCTGCCCGCGCAGGCGCCGCGTTCGCCCTGATTGCGTTATCATCCAGAGACGTGCCGGCAGGCGTTCCCAACCCCGTTCCAGGCAACGCGAACGGTGAGGGTCAGCGCAAGCCAGGTCCTATCGCCAATACTGCCAATATCGCCATTTTCCTTGAGAATCCGATCAGGCCGGCGCCCCCGAACAATGACATTTTGAAGATCCGAGCATGACTACCTACCCCAGGCTGGCCCAGGCCTATGACGCCTTCGACGCCGTCAATAAAACCGACCCGAACACTTTCTCCTGGCAAGGACAGGACTGGCCGCGAGAGCTATTCCTGGCGGACAAGCTCACCGGCTGGGTTCAAGTCCTGGATCCGGCCGCCGCCGAGCCCTTGCTGCTCGCATCGCGCTGCCAGCATATCGGTCGCTGGCAAATTCCCCGGCATGATTATCCTGAAGGCCGTATCGGCTACCTGAGCTGGCGCAAGGCGCAGGCGCAGCACCATGCCGCGATGGCATCCGCCATACTCCGCGATTTGCATTACAACGACGATACGATCGAACGCGTGCAAACGATCATACTCAAGCGTGGCATCAAGCAGGATGCCGACGTGCAGACCATGGAAAACGCGCTCTGCCTGATCTTCCTGCAATACCAGTTCGAATCGTTCCGGCAGGAGAATAAAGACAAGATCGTGGGTATTATCAGGAAATCGCTACTGAAGATGGACGAGGCGGGGCGCCGCCATGCGCTGGCGCTAGACTATACGGAAGCGGGACGCGCCGTTATTGACGAGGCGCTGGCCGGGCTGTAGGCAAGGAGGTGCTCGCACGGTCCGTCAAGCCCGGGCAGGCATGCCAGGCGCACGGTGTGGCAGATCGCCGGACAGCGCCTGGTGAGTATCCGCCCTCAGCACCGGCAGAAGCTCGGCCTCGAACCAGGGGTTCACCTTTAGCCACCTATTGTTATGCCAGGAAGGATGCGGCAACGGATAAACCAGCAAGGATGGTGTCGCCTGGCGCGTCTCCCGCCAAGCTTGCACGGCGTGTGTCACCCCCTGGCGGGCGGCTGTCGCCCCCAGATGCCAGCGCTGCGCATAGCCCCCGATCACCAGCACGATCCTCAGGTTCGGCAACTGCGCGAACAAGGATTCCCGCCAGATTTCCTTGCACTCCCGGCGCGGCGGCAGATCCGTGCCGTCGGCGCGCAGGCCCGGGAAACAGAACCCCATGGGGATGATTGCAACCTTGGATGGATTATAGAAGTCCGCCTCGTTGATAGCCATCCACTGGCGCAGCCGGATGCCCGAGGCGTCGCTGAAGGGAATGCCGCTGGCATTGACCCGTGTACCCGGCGCCTGACTGGCAATGCAGATACTCGCGGTCTGCGATACCTGTATGACCGGCCGCGGCTCATGCGCCAGCGGCATGCCATAGCGCGGCTGGTCGCGACAAACCCGGCAATGGCGAATGTCATTCAACAGGTCATTAAAAGACTGGCTTTTCGTCGCGACCGCGGCATGGGTCTTTTGGGCGAGGATCGATCTTGTACGTGGCGTATTCGGCATGGCGATTCAACAGTGAAGTCAAGCAGGAGCAAGCGCGGCTTCGTGGCGTTTTAGATGCGAGTTCCGGCACGGATAGGCGTAAACCGCGCGCTGTCAAACCGCATGGCACTGGCGCCGCTAGATGCGCGTCAAGGCACCGCCTTTATGTGCGGCGATATGGTCGGTTTTATCGCTTTTTATCTCATATTGCGGATCGTCTTCCGAGCAATGGCGAGTGTAGCCTTTGTAATTGAAATCACGGGTGTGGATGCGAATGATCTTTCCCGACACCCACCCCGCTTCCGAATTCCAGCGCACATGGTCGCCGATCTTGAATTTTTCCGCCATTGCGCCGACTCCTGTCTTGATTGTGATTGATATGTTAACCCATCTCATGTTGGGCAATCCTTTGGCTTCCTGCCTACCGGCCCTATGGCCAATGCTGCGTCTGCCGCAATTCGTGTAGAAAACAGCACGCCGGGCGGCGCGGCCACGGCCGCGGGCAATCCACAGAGGCCGGATTGCATTGTTTTCGCCTTTCGATATGGCGGTCAATGCTTGCTTGCGAAAACTCGGGCCGCCTACGGCATATTGCGAAGCAAAATCGTCGCGGCTCGCCTGGCTGCGGCCACGGGCGCCACCGCGCCTTTCAGATAGGACTCCGTCACCGCGCCATCTAGCAGCAGCAAAATCTGGTCTGCCAGCTCATCGCGGCAGGCACGCGTCTCATCCAGTTGATCATAAATAAACCCGCGCAACTGGCGCTTGTAGGACTGGACGATGCCATAGACTTCCCCGATGGTTTCTTCCGCCTGAAGGCTGGCGTGGATCATCGGACAGCCCCTGCGCCCCTGCTTTTTTTCACAGAAGTGCTCAAATAGAAACAGGACTTTTTCCTCTTCGCTGTTCGCTGTGATGACGATGTCGGTCAAGTCCTGCAATATTTTCTTTGCCATATCCCGATAGACCTCGGCAATCAAGGCTTCCTTGGATGGGAAGTTGTTATACAGCGTCATCCGGGCAACCCCCGCGGTGGCAGTCACTTCATTGATCCCCACATTCGCCGCCCCGCGATGGGTAAACAGGCGTGTTGCCGTGGACAACACCTGTTCCCGCCCTGCGCCCCTGCGCTCCTTTGGTCCCTTCATTTTATTTCAGCCTTACGTTGACAACGCCATTATACACAATTAAGATAGACCGATCTGCCTAATTAACGATGAGATCATGACGATGACAGCCATACAATTCTGGTACTCTGCGGGTTCCTGTTCCCTTGCGCCCCACGCTTTGCTGCACGAATCCGGTTTGCCCTTTACAGCCATTGAACTATCGATATCAAGGCTGGAAACACAAACCGAGGCATTTACACGCATCAATCCCAAGCAACGCGTTCCGGTTATCGCCATGAATGGCGAAGTCATCACCGAGTTGCCGGCTATCGCAGCAGCCATTTCCCAGCGGGTGCCCGAACTCGGTTTCATGGGAAAATCGGCCATCGAACAGATTCGGGTGATGGAGTGGATGTGCTGGTTATCCGGGGAAGTGCATGGCCAATGCTTCGGTGGATTATTCCGGCCCGAGCGATTTATTGACGACCCGCGACAATTCGAGGCCATTCAGGCAAAAGCCAGGGAAAGGATCGTTGACGCATTCAACACCATTGAAAGCAAGCTTGCCGGCGACTATGCGGTTGGCAATGGTCTGACCATCGTCGATCCGTATCTCCTGGTGTTTTACCGATGGGGTAACAACAAAGGCATCGATATGCCCGACCGGTACCCAGGATATACCGCGTATGTTAGAAAACTTGCCGCATACCCGGCAATTGCAACCGCCATGGAAAAAGAAGGCATCAGCCTGTAGCGTTCGACAAACATCAAACCAATTGGCGCCCTACGGTGCCAATTGGCTGCCGGACCGTTATCCAAGCGATTGACCATGTGCGCGGGCGCGTTCACTTGGATAACGATCGGGTGCGAGACATTATGGCAATTCGGAGAATGCGGCCTCGATCTGCACCGCGATTTCCAGCAGCCTGTGATCCGTGTTCGGCGCACCCATCAACTGATACCCGACAGGCAGGCCATCGACCGGCAATGGCAGGGAAACGGCGCATAGTCCAAGATAATTGGCCGGCTGTGTATTCTGCGTCATGCCCAGGGCAAGTTGCATGCCTTTGACCGGGTCCTCCAGTTCGGACAGCATCGGTGGGTAGTCGGTGGTCGTGGGACTGACCCAGGCGTCAAAACCGACAAATCGCGCCTCGACGGCTTGCCGGCTGAGCGTCCGCTTATCTTCCAGGGCCAGGAATGCATACGCCTTGGCGTCCAGCCCCGATTCCACGCGCTTGGCAATTACCGGGTCCATCAAATGCTTTTGCGCCAGGAAATTGTCTTTGCCCAATGTCGCCAGCAAGGCGGAAGGCATGGAAACCGGAAAGTATCCGGCCCGCTCGGGGGCTTCGGGAACCGTCAACGTCTCGAACAGGCAGCCTTTTTCCTGCAAATGCCGGTTGGCATGGTCAAACGCTTGACCGATGTCCGGGTTCATATTGTCGCCGAAATGATTTGCGGGCACGCCCAGGGTCAGGCGATCCACGCGCGCGCCCGAGGCTCGCGGCCGATATTCATAGCCCAATAGAATCGAAGTGAGGGTATTGAATGCCAGCAGCGCATCCTTCGCCGATCGCGTGATCAGGCCGATGGAGTCGACCCGGGGATCCAGCGGAAACGCGCCGTCCACTGGCCAGAAACCCGCCGTGGTCTTGATGCCGAACACGCCGTTGAAGGCCGCCGGCACACGCACCGATCCCCCCGAGTCGGTGCCGATGGCAAACGCGCACAGACCCGCACCCATGGCAACGCCGGAACCCGAACTGGAACCGCCGGGCGCGCGATGGTTTTCGGCATCCGAGACATTCCAGGGCGTGCCTCTGGGCGCGGAATGTCCGGTAATGCCCAGGCACCACTCCACCGCCTTGGTTTGTCCCAGGAAGACACAGCCGGCCTTGCGCAGCGCCTGGATAAATGTGCCCTCTTTCGATCCGATCACGTCGGGCACCTGAGTATTGGAGCCCACTTTGGGCCGGGGCATATTGGCGATGATGAAAACATCTTTTACCGCGATCGGCACACCCATCAATGGCCCCAGATCGGTGCCGGACTGGATCAACATGTCCATGGCTTTGGCCGTGGACAAGGCGCTGTCAAACGCCGTCGCCTCGTACGCGCCCAGCTTGGGATCCAGTTTTTTGATACGTTCGATATAACTGCGGGTTACGGCCTCCGAAGTCACTTTTCCTTCCCGGAAATCTTTTGCAAATCCTTCCAGGCCGCCTTTACCGAAAGGATCTAACGGCAAATCACTCATTACGTCTGTCTCCAAAATCATCAGATGATTAAAATTTCAAATGTAGATCTACAACCCCAAATAGGCCTTTCTTATCATCGGGTGGCCTTCCAGTTCCGACGAATTGCCCTCCAGCACCAGGCGGCCGTTCTCCAGCACATAGGTGCGATGGCTGAACTGCAACACCTGTTTAATATTCTGTTCTACCAGAAGAACGGGAAACCCCAGGTCGGCCACCTTGCGTATGGCATGCATCACCTGTTTTACATACAAAGGCGACAGGCCCAGGCTGGGCTCATCCATGATCAGCAGATCGGGCTCCAGCATCAGCGCGCGCGAAATCGCCACCATTTGCTGCTGGCCGCCGGACAGCGACCCGGCCTCGGCGTTCGCAAACTGCCTGATATCGGGAAACAGGGCAAAGACCTTTTCCAGGTTTTTCTCGCGGTTCGCCCGCAGGCGCGGCAGGTAGCTGCCCAGCAGGATATTGTCCTTGACGGTCAGGCTTGGGAAAAGCTGGCGCCCCATGGGCACATGCGCCAGGCCTCGCTCCGCCATCTGGTGCGGCTGCAGCCCGGCAATTGCCTCGCCCTTGAACAGGATGTTGCCTTGCCAGGGCTTGATCATGCCTGAAACCGCGCGCAGGATGGTCGACTTGCCGCTGCCGTTTCCGCCCACCAGGCCAACCAGCTCGCCCTTGCGGACTTCCAGGGAGACATCGAACACAACCTGCAAGGTGCTGTAGCCCAGGTTCACGCCGTCGACTTTCAATACACATTCTTCACGATTCTGCTCATGCATCAGTCTGTCCCCAGATAAGCCTCGATGACTTTTTCATCATTAATCACGTCTTGCGCGGATCCCTCCGCGATCTTATTGCCGCTGGCCAGCACAATGACATGATCCGCCAGTTGAATGATGGCTTCCATAATGTGCTCGACCATGACAATCGAGATACCGGTCGCGGTCAACCCTTTCAGGAGGGAAATCATCTCCTTCAGGGCGGGCGGATTCAGTCCTGCCATGATTTCATCAAGAAACAGCACCTGCGGCTCCAGCGCCAGCGCCTTGGCCAGTTCCAGCCGGCGCAGGCGCGCCAGGTTCAGGTCCGACGAAAGCTGGTTGGCGCGATCCGACAATCCCACTTTCTCTAGCGAGGCCAGCGCCACACGCTCGGCATCCTTGCGTTTCGGATGCTTCAGGAAAGCGGCAACCAGCACGTTCTCCAGCACGGTCAGGTCTTCATAGGGACGTTCCGTCTGGAACGTGCGCCCCATGCCGATCCGCGTCCGGATAAAGGGCGGCAGCCTGGTGACGTCCCGGTCCAGGAACGATACGGTGCCCGAGGCGACGGGCGCAAAACCGGTGATGGCATTGAACAGCGTGGATTTGCCAGCGCCGTTCGGGCCGATCAGGCCTAGGACCTGGCCTTTGCCAAGCGAGAGGGAAACATTGTTGACCGCCACCAGACCGCCGAACTGTACCTTGATATTGTTCGTCTTAAGCACGGTCTGCATATTTTCTCCTTATCAGTTTATGCGCGTACTCGCCGACAATGCCGCGCGGCATAACGAGAATCACGACCAATATCAGCGCGCCATACAGCAACATATTGGCCTGCGCAAACGTTGTCCTGAACACCTCTCCGCACACCACCAGCACCAGTGCGCCGACCGCTGGTCCCCAGATCGTGCCGCGCCCGCCGATGATGACGGTCAGCGCAATCTGGATGGAAAACAGCAAGTTGAAAATAATATGCGGTTCAATGAAGGACAAAAAGATACCGTAGATGCCGCCACCCAGCGCGGTCAGCATGCCCGAGAGCATGAAAGCCTTCAGCTTGATGGCGCTGGGATTGATGCCCGCGGCCATGGCCGCCTCTTCATTGTCCCGCACCGCCTTGAGCTGATACCCGAACTTGCGCGTGGAGATCAATATCGTGATGGCAATTGTGAACGCCGCGTAGCACAGCGCCAAATAGTACTGCGCGGTTTTATCGAACAAATCAATGCCGAACGGTTCGGCCAGGGTGTCGATGAACACGCCGGACGCGCCACCCGTGAGCCAGCCCTCGTTAATGGCGACCAGGCGCAATATTTCCGCGATGGCAATGGTCGACAGGGAAAAATACGGGCCGCGCAGGCCGAAAGTCAGCTTGCCCCAGATAAAGGCCATTACAAGTGCGACAAGCATGACGAGCAGAATGGACCACCACGGTGCCAACTGGAATTGCGACGCGCCGATGGCGACGAAATATGCCCCCAGTCCGACAAAGCTGGCGTGCCCCAGGCTGAGCTGGCCGGCCCATCCGCCCAGGATATTCCAGGACGTGGCCCAGCCCGTGAAAAGCAGCACGGTGATCCCGACTGTGATGTAGGCCGAAGAGGCCAGCGGATACAGCGCGCCAATGACCGCCAGGCCGATAAGAAACAGGATATGCTTGTTCATACTCTTTTCACCGATTTCCCAAAGAGCCCTTCGGGCTTGACCAATAACACCACGAGGAAGATGAGCAACCCATAGGCATCGCGATAGGCCGAATCCAGATAGGAAGCGCCCATGATTTCAACAATGCCCAGAACCAGGCCGCCGACAATCGCCGCACCGATATTGCCCAGGCCTCCCAGAACGGTTACCACGAATGCCTTTAGCGTGAACAAGGCGCCGGTTGTCACGGGCGACGCGAAAAGCAAGGGAATCATGGCAACCCCCGCCGTGACGGCCAGGCTCATGCCCAGCCCGAAAACGATTGCCTGTATTTTCTTTGTATTGATACCGACCAGCTCCGCGCCCAGCCGGTTCTCGGCTGTGGCCCTGATGGCCCGTCCTATCTCTGTCTTGTTCAGCAGGAAATACAGCGCGCAGATGACGGCCAGCGTGGCCAGCCCGGCAAACAGCAAGACAACCGACACTTTGATATCGCCCAGCGCCACCGTACTGGAAGCATAGGAGACGTTGACAGATTTCGGTTCGCCGCCGAATATCAGCAGCAGGAGATTGCCGATGACCAATGAAATACCCAGCGTGGCCAGCATCATGGTTTCAGGCTTGGCGTCGATCACGCGCGTCAGGATCATGCGCTGTATCAACGCGCCCGCCAGAAAGCCCAATGGAATGGCGAAAACCAGCGTCAGGTAGGGATCCCAGCCGAAAACGCCATTGAGCACGACGGCAAAATACATGCCAAGCACGACAAAATCGCCATGCGCGAAATTGATGGTGCGCATCACGCCGAAGACCAGCGTAAGGCCCACGCCAATCAAGGCGTAGACCGCGCCGATCAGAACTCCGTTGGACAGATTCTGGAAAAAGGAAATGTAATCGAACATAAAAGACTCTTGGCTGATCGTATCGGGTCAGCGGAAAGTGAGGAAATCAAAAGCGTTCGCCGAAAATAGCGCCGCATGCCGGAAACACGGAGGGCATGCGGTTTTATGATTGGTATTTGCTATTCGTTGGAGAACTTTGCTTTTTGCGAAGCCAGGTTCTCGGGAAAAACCGTAACATGCTTGCCATTCTGGATTTGAATGATGACGCTTTTAATCGGGTTTTGCCCTTTAAAGCCATCGTAATTCTTGAACACCACGTCGGTAACGGGTGTTTTCAGGTCTGTTTTCGACAGCGCGTCGCGAACCGCCTCGCGGTCGGTTGACTTGGCCCGGCGCAATGCATCCGCGGCAACCGACAAGGCCAGGTAGCCTTCCGCCTCGTAGAACGAGGGTTCCTCTTTGGCCTTTGCTTTCAAGCGCTTGTACAGATCAGGCGTCCCTTCGTATTTGACGTCGGGACTCCAGCTCACTGCCGAGACGATATTTTCCGAGGCCTTGCCGACCTGCTCGATAAAACTGATCATGGAAGACGCCGTATCAATGCCCACGACCTTCGCATTCAATCCCACCTCCTTGATTTGCCGTGCAATGGCAATGCCATCGTCGGCATAGGAACTGGTCAGCAGAATGTCCGGGTTGGCCGAGCGGAACTTGTTCAGAATCGGCCGGAAGTCCGTCGTGCCCTGGTCATAGGCCTGCTTGCCAACCACTTCATAGCCGCGTTTCTCGGCCTGCCTTGCACTCTCCTCGCTTACCGAAGTCGGCCAGGCGCCGTTGCCATACATGATTGCGATTTTTTTCAGACCTTCGTTGTGCTTGCGCAGATCATCGAAATAGTCGAAGTACGCATTCGCCACGATCGTCGAGTTGTGCTTCGCGCGGAATACCCAGTCAGTGCCTGGCTTGGTGATCGAATCATCGGCGCTGCCAAGCACGATCAGCGGGATTTTCTGGCGCGTGGCCACCTTGGAGATCGGTCCCGTGATGCCCGACGCGTATGAACCAATAATGAGCGGAACCTCTTGTTTATTCAGTGACTCCACGGCAGCCAGCGCGCTCTGCGCGTCCGAGCGGTCATCCTGCGAGATCAATTCGAGCTTTTCCCCATTGATGCCGCCGTTGGCATTGATTTCCTCCAATGCGACCTGCATACCCGTGTTGTAGCGCTGGCCGAACGCGGCGAAATTTCCCGACAGGCTATTGATCACACCGATCTTCACCTGGGCGATTGCCGGCGCGGACAATGTCGCTGCGCACAGCGTCGTCAGCAATCCCGTTTTGATGTATTTCAATTGAGTTTGCACTGCTGTCTCCCTGTTTTTATAAAAAGTAAATACGCGCATACCGGCTTGTATGCGCGCAAACCAAAAAAATAATTGAATGCCCCCTGTGCGCCGGCCCACCGCCGTCGCAAGTTGCCTGTTTATTTATTATTAATCTGACTGCTCATTGATATTGAGCTAGTATATCTGCGATTTCGTTCCATTCATCAAAAATAATAAGGGGGTTGTTCCGTATCATGGAACAAGAGACAAATTTCACATCGTCCAATGTCATTGCGCTGGCGCGCGGCCTGGAAATCCTCAGATGCTTTTCGGCAAGAGAGCCCGGGTTATCCAACAGCGAGCTGACCGCCTACACCGGCTTGCCCAAGTCCACCGTGTCGCGATTGACCAAAACCTTGGTGGAACTCGGTTACTTGCGGCACGATACAAAGAAGCGGCAGTATCTGGTAGGCCCCTCCGTGCTGGCCCTGGGTTATTCGGCACTATCGAACCTGCGGATCGCCGATATTGCGCGGCCGCACATGCAAGCGCTGGCGGACGCGACCGGCGCGCTCATCTCGCTGGCAACGCGCGACCGCCTTGCCATGCTGTATCTGGAAGCCTGTTCAAGCGACACTACCATGACACTGAAAATGGGTCGCGGCGTGCGCATGCCGATCATCAGCACGTCGATAGGCAGGGCCTTTCTGGCAGCCTTGCCGGAACAGGAACGGGATTATCTGCTCTCCACCCTGCAAATGAAAGAAGGCCTGCAACCCAATGGCAACCAACTTGGCGCCCTGAGCAAGGAAATCACACGCTTCAGGAACGAAGGCTATTGCCTATCCATCGGCGAATGGAACACCGATGTCAATGCGGCGGCAACCGCCATTCGCTGGCCCGAAGGCTCCGATCTGGTGGTCATTTCCATCAGTGGTCCCTCATTCATGATTACGCGCAAGCTGTTGCACGAAGACTTGACGCCACGCCTGATGCGTCTGTCGGAGCATATTGTGAAGCAGTTGTCGTGATTCTCAGCGCGCGGGGGCCGGCAACCATGCACGCGTCCAGCGCTTGCAGAAAAAACAAAGGCCACAGGACAGTTGGCTCAAGACGGGCAAAATTCGCCGAGGCATGGCTGGCCTAAGTACAGCTAGCCAGAAAGGCAAGCGATCTGACATTCCCTACTAGGCCTTTCTCTGTCCCAATGATAAGGTTTCTGCTACTGAGCTGGCACCCCCGCCTCTCGGATGACGGCAGCCCACCGAGCAAACTCTTTATTGAAAAATGCTTTATGGCCTGCGGGGGAAAGGCGCTCGTCAGTGACGATCGTAATACCCATGGCCTCCTGGCGCTTGATCAAATCCGGATCTTTCAGCGCCTTGCGTAGATTCGCATTTACCTTATCCAATACCCCCGCAGGTGTACCATGCGGCGCATAAACACCATGCCATACGCTGAAATTGAATCCCTTGAGTCCCGCCTCATCCAAAGTGGGAAGCGATTGCAACGCAGGCAAATTCAATCGTTTCAAGCTACTTACCCCATACGCCTTCACTGTTTTTCCTTCTATTTGCGGGACACTATTTGTCGCTTGCTCACACATGATGTCAATTTGGTTTCCCATCAAGTCGGTCATAGCTGGCCCCGTGCCTTTATATGGGACAAAAGTCATCTCGCTTTTCAACGCGTCCTGCAACATAAGACTGCACAGGTGAGAGGCAGAACCTACACCGGCATTGGCAAGATTAATTCCGCTCTTATGATCTTCGATATACTTGCGCAACTGAGGCAAGTCTTCTGCAGGCATGGTCGGTTTCGCGATCAATGTAGAGGGCGCTTCGTTGATCAGTCCCAAAAACTCAAGATCTTCGATCTTGTACCCAGGATCCTTATACAGCGAATGGGCTGTGGCAAGACCAATATGATGAACCAGCAGAGTATAGCCATCGGGTTTGGCCCGGGCAACACGCGCGGTTCCAATCGTTCCGCCCGCACCAACGCGATTTTCGACAACAATCGGCTGCCCCATGGATTTTCTAAGGCTTTCGGCCAGGTCACGGGCGATTTTGTCGGTGGGGCCTCCCGCGGCGAATGGCACAACGAGGGTAATATTTCTTTCGGGATAATCGGCGGCGGCTGGCGATGCTCCGGCTATTGCCAGCGCACTTGCGATCAACGGGAAAAGCCATTTCATTTTTACTGAACCTGCATGCATAATATGTCTCCTATGTTTTTAGTCGTTGAGAATAAATCTCCCTACGCCGAAAGCGCCTGCATAACCTTGTAGAGATCCGACTTGCCTTCAAACCCGATGCCAGGCAAATCCGGCATAGTGATATGGCCGTTTTCAACCTTGACGGAATCGGGGAATCCGCCAAAGGGCTGGAATAGGTCAGGATAAGATTCATTGCCGCCCAGCCCAAGTCCCGCTGCGATATTCAGCGACATCTGGTGTCCGCCATGAGGGATGCACCGTGAAGCGGACCAGCCATGCTCATGCAGCATGGTCAAAGTACGCAAGTACTCGACCAACCCGTAACTTAACGCGCAGTCAAATTGCAGCCAGTCCCTGTCCGCCCGCAAGCCACCATAACGTATCAAATTGCGCGCATCCTGCATCGAAAACAGATCCTCACCCGTTGCCATGGGATTGGGATAATAATTGCGCAGCGCCGCCTGCAATTCGAAATCCAGCGGGTCTCCCGGCTCTTCGTACCAGAATAGATCGTATTGAGCCAACGCCTTTGCATATGCAATAGCAGTATCGAGATCGAAGCGACCATTGGCGTCAACCGCCAGTTTCTGACCGTCCTGCAACACACTCAGAATGGCATCGATTCTTCTTAGATCTTCATCCAGCGAAGCACCGCCGATTTTTTTCTTGACCACGGTATAGCCGCGATCAATGTAGCTACGCATCTCATCCTTGAGTTTTTCATGATCCTGGCCGGGATAATAATAGCCACCTGCCGCATAAACAAAGACCTTGCGGTCTGGTTCTCCACTGCCATACCGGTCTGCCAGCAACTGGAATAGTGCCTTGTTTTCTATCTTCGCAACCGCATCCCAGACGGCCATATCAATTGTTCCCATCGCGACCGACCTTTCTCCATGCCCGCCCGGTTTCTCGTTCATAAACATGGTCGTCCAAATCTTGTGCGGATCCAGGTTCGTTCCATCGTCGTTGATCAACGTGCCGGGATCTGCCTCTACCAGCCGGGGTATAAAGCGCTCGCGCATGAGTGTGCCCTGCCCGTAGCGTCCATTGGAATTGAAGCCGTATCCCACGACCGGTTTACCATCCCGTACTACATCTGTAATCACAGCAACCAGGCTCAAGGTCATTTTGCTAAAGTCAATATAGGCATTGCGAATGGGGGAACTGATTGGCAGTGTTTTTTCACGAATTTCAACGATTTTCATGGCAGTCCTGATCCCGGCAGAGAGTTACCGGTATGAATAAGAGATTCATCAGGTTAATCTGGTTTTGATTAGCCATAATTAATTTAAAATAAATTAATAATTTACTTTAAATAAATACAAATGCACTCGGACCTTGAATTTATCGTGATGCTTGCCCGCGTGGGAAATTTGGCAGCGACCGCGCGCGCACTGAATGTGACGCCACCCGCCGTGACGAGGAGGCTTGCCGCGCTAGAGAAGCGACTCGGGGTTCGCTTGGTGAATAGAACGACGCGCAGCCTGAGCCTTACCAGCGAAGGCGAGACCTATGTCCTGCATGCGAGCCGGATTCTTGGAGAGATTCGCGAAATGGAAGATGTCGTTTCTTCCGGTCGCACGCCACGCGGATTGCTGAGAGTGAATGCGACGTTGGGATTCGGCAGAACCACGATTGCGCCGTTAGTCTCGGACTTTGCCAAACAACATCCCCAGATAGAGGTGCAACTGGAAGTGACCGACCGCCCTATCGATCTGGTGGAAAGCGGCTTTGACCTGGCCATACGCTTTGGCGCATTGGCCGACAGGCGCCTTAACGCCCGTCGAATCCTATCCAATCGACGGTTCTTATGCGCCTCACCGTTGTACCTGGAACAATATGGCGCCCCTAAAAATTTGGCAGATTTGAGTCATCATCGATGCATTATCCATCGACAGAACGATGACGCCTATGGCATATGGCGCTTTGTTCACCAGGATCATAGTGAAGTTGTGAAAGTTCAGGGTATGCTATCGAGCAATGATGGAGATATTGTTCTTGGCTGGGCATTGGATGGCCATGGCATATTGATACGCTCTGAATGGGATCTGGCGAAATACCTCGATAGTGGGCGACTCAGGCGTGTACTACCCGAGTTCGGGCTTCCGGACGCGGATCTGTTTGTTTACTATCCGAGCCAACGCAATCAGGCCATGCGTACGCGACTCTTCATCGATTATCTGGTTGAGCATTTTGACAGACCCGGCCTCGGGTCGATGTCGTAGTGATGGATGCAGCGGCGTACGCCGCTGTTTTTTTTCAGGCGATAGGAATGCTGCGAACGATCGCAACTCGGCAATTGTCATCAAGGCCAGTGCCAACCAGGCGGCCCTGATATCTACCTGATCTATTGCGCGTCCGCGCTGCAAAGCCCCGTGCAATGCTTGCTCGAAAAAGCGGATTTGATCGCCAGGACTTTATTCCGTTCGGCATCCGACAAGCCAGGCAGCAATGCATCCACTTGCGCTGTCATGGCCTGGCGATCTGCCAGAGGCGTCGCGGCGGCCAGCGTGCCGGCGTTCTCGCTCAGCGCATCCAGCAAGACCTCGCGGTTCTCAACACGCAAGCTTGGCGAGCGCAGCATCAGGGTCAGGCCCGTGACTTGTTCAGTGATTCCCAGCCGCATCTGCCGCAATCCGGCACGGCGCGCCGCGTTCATCTGGTCCGCAGGCAGTGTTCGTACAAAATCGGCCAGGGCATCCAACGCGGCGGCTTGCACATAGACCAGATAGGCGCCTGCGCGGGAAATCTCGTCTTGATATTCCGTCGTATTGGCCGCAGTATCCGGTACAGTGCCCGCTTTTGGCGTGAACAGGACATAGGTCTTGAAAACAGCGCCGGCGCGATCACCGATGTCCAGCAGCGCGGGCACATCGGCCGACCGATATGGCGGCGCGCCCAAGGTTGTCTTGATATCCCAGAACCGCCCAAGCGCCCTGGCCTGCCCCGGATCGGACCAGCGCGGCAGCCCGCCTTGCTGGCGGGTTTGGCGCACCTGGGTATCAACAGCCTGGAACGCCGATGCCGCTTCGCGCTGGTTCCCTGGTGAAACATCGGCCATGGCGGCAGACGGCGTGACGCCAAGGCATGCGCCAAAGACCAGGATTGCAAGCGTATTTTTCATAAACACCAAACCTTGCATGGATTTCAATAAGAAGATGGTACGTGACTCAATAGCCGAAATCGCCAGAAGCGGCAAACACCGCGGAAAAGACAATGCCGATGAAAACGCATCAGCGATTGCCTATTGCGCAATTCTTGTTATTTCAGGTCCCAGTCAGTCCCTTTCCCTATATTAGAAGTTTATCTTGAACCCGTGGTCGCCACGGGCCGGGCTAACCATTTTTATATAAAGGAGATGACTCCATGAAAAAAACCCTGACCGCCGCACTGGCGCTAACCCTATCTACGCTTGCGTTCAATGCCCGGGCTGCCGAGTGGCCGGATCATCCAATCATATTCGTGGCGCCGTTCTCGGCGGGCGGCGCCAATGACCTGGTGGCGCGCCTTATCGCCAAGGCGGTGGGCACGGAGCTCAAGCAAAGCGTTATCGTGGAAAATCGTGCCGGCGCCGGCGGCGTGATCGGTTCCGCGCATGTGGCGCGCTCCCCTGCTGACGGCTATACCTATCTGGTGGGCAGCAACGGCACCGTCACCAATAGCCTGATCCGCTCCGACCAGCCCTACAAGGACGAGGCGCTGACGCCGGTGGCACTGTTGAGCGTGACCCCGTCGGTCATTGTTACCCGCCCGGACAACCCGGCAAAGGATCTGAAGGCATTCGTGGACAATGCCAGGGCCAAGAAGATTGATCGCATTACGTTTTCAACGGCGGGCAACGGTAGTACGCCGCATTTCGTGGCCGTCATGATGAAGGAAGCCACCGGCCTGCCGGTCGAGCCCATTGCGTACAAGAGCGGTTCCGAAGGCGTTACCGCTGTGGTCGGTAAACAGGTTGATGCCACATCGGAAGCCAGCATCGTTACGCTGCCGCTGGTCAAAGCCGGCAAACTCAAGGCACTGGCCACCACTCTGGAAAAACGCATGGCCAGCGCGCCCGATATTCCCACGACCAAGGAAGTCGGATTCCCTGACATTCGCATTGGCCACTGGGCAGGGCTTTACGCGCCGGCGGGCACGCCGGCCGATGTGCTGGACAAGATGAATGCCGCCGTCAACAAGGCCCTGCAAACCCAGGAAGTGCGCGATGCCCTGGCCAAGAGCAGTATCGAACCCGGCGGCGGCAGTCGCGCCGAATTCACCCGCTTTGCAAGCAGCGAGCGCAAGCGCCTCGGGGAAGTCGTCAAGCAGGGCAATATGCGTGCAGATTAAGCCGGCAGCCGGTGTTTCGGCGATGTGGGATGATGCAATCCCAGTTTACGGGACAGCCGTCGGCGCGGGACTTGACATCGGAAGGATTCACGCCCGAGCAATGGATCCGCACGCGGACCTCGCCGGCGCCAGGCTCCGGCGTCGGCTTGACGCCCACTCGCAGGACTGCCTCGGCCGTACCATTGCGCTCGTACCACGCCGCGCGCATCATCCGCGTTGCTGCGCAACGAACCGGTTGCTCAGCGTGCCGATGCCCGTCAGGGTGATGTCCACCTGGTCGCCGGGTTGCAGATTAGGCGAATGTCCGTCTGTCCCCATCCAGATGATATCGCCCGGATGCAATGTCAGGTAACGGCTCATTGTACTGATGAACTCCTCGATGCCGAACAGCATATCCGCGGTGTCGAACCTTGTGTTTTCCACGCCGTTGACCGACACCACGGTCTGCATCGCCGCGATATCCGCCTCGGTGCAGATCCAGGGGCCCATGGGCTTGAAGGTATCGCTGTTCTTGGCACGCCAGAAAGTGCGGTCCGACGACTGCCAATTGCGTTCGCTGACGTCGTTGCCGATGGTATATCCGAGGATGCATTGGCCGACCTCATTGACAGCAATATTCTTCACTTTTTTGCCGATCACCACGGCCAGTTCTCCCTCGTAATGGATACGCGTGGCGTCGGCCGGCATGATCACATCCGCGCCGTGGGCGATCAATGCGCTGTTGGCGCGGTACCCCACATCGGGCTTCTTGGGAATGCTTAGCCCTTCAGTGCCGATATGCTTGATGTAGTTCAACCCCACGCAGTAGAAGGTCGGCGGTATCACGGGAATCTCGATGTTCACATCGGCCAGGCGCAACCGGGTGGCCGTGGTGTCATAGCCGCCCAGCGGGTCGCCGTTCACGGCAGTAATGACATCGTCGTCACCCAGCATGCCATAGCGCGTTTGTCCGTCAAGGCTGTATCGAAGCCATCTCATTTGTCTTGCTCCTTATGCGTTCACGGCAAAGATCACGTTGCCGGGTTTGATTTCGGTGATTTTCCATTGTTCCCCTTCGAGCCTCATCCGGATGGCGATGCTGCGTATGGTGTCGATATTTTCCAGGGGGCAAGGCGCGTCGGTGTCGAGCCCTGGCTCATGCCGGACCACCACCATATAGGCGTGCAAGGCGCAATGTTGCGCATCGCAGCGATCAATAATTACATTTGTAATAATATGGACAATTTTCATGGTGGGCGAGCGCTGCTGCAGCGCCGCCAGGACTTCCGCTCCGCCCCGCAGTATTTTCCCCTGGCGATGCCAGGCGGCATCGGCCGCGAGCAACGACACCAGATGCCCATACTGTCGCTCGTCCAGGTAACGGAAAAACCGCAGGATCTGGTTTTCACATTGCTGCATCGCGCTATCGTGATTCATGCTGTTCGTTCCTTATGATTGCCCGTGTACGCTGGCGCCGTCACAGGCGGTGACGCCAGCAAAGCCGCATTAATGTCTTCGAGCGCCGCGACGCCGCATAGCTGCATGGTTCTTTTCAATTCGTCGCCCAGGATCGTCAATGCCCGGTCCACGCCTTCATAACCGCCGCCCAACACGCCGAACAGCGTGGCGCGACCCGAGAGCACGGCGCTTGCCCCCAGCGCCAGCGCTTTGAAAATATCGCTGCCGCGCCGGATGCCGCCATCCAGAAGCACCGGCACGCGCCCATCCACGGCGTGGACAATACCGGGCAAGGCGTCCAGCGTGGCAATCCCGGTATCCAATTGCCGGCCGCCATGATTGGAAACCACCAGCGCGTCTACGCCGATATCCAGGATCGCCTCGACATCCAGCGGATTGACCACACCCTTGATAATGAGCTTGCCCGGCCAGCGATCGCGCAAGGCGCGCAACGCTGAAAAATCGAAAGCCGGGTCGTAATTCATGCCGGCCACGCCCTGCATTTTCCGGCTATCGGTTTTCAATGCGGCCAGCCCTTGCAGGCTGGGCATGACGGGCGGTTTTTGCAAAAGCATGTTAAGCGACCACAGGGGTTTCTTGATGAATTGCCCGATATTGCCGCGGCCCAGCTTCATGGGAAAGCTCAGGCCATTGCGCAGGTCGCGCTCGCGCTTGCCGCCCACCGGCAAGTCGACCGTGATCACCAGCGCTTCGTACCCTGCAGCATGCGCCCGATCGATAAGCTGCGCCAGGCGCTGCTTGTCCTGCAGGATGTAGGACTGGAACCACAACCGGCCTGGCGCCTGATCCGCGATTTCCTCGATCGAGGTGGTGGCCGATGTCGATAACGTATAGGGAATGCCATGATCGGCCGCGGCACGCGCCAACGCGATATCGCCACCGCGCCAGCCGAAGCCAACGGCGCCGGTGGGCGCAATGGCGATCGGCAAACCCACGGGCTGGCCGAACAGGCGCGTTGCCATATCCACTCGCGAGACGTTGCGCAGCACCCGCGGCAACAGGCGCACGCGCCGGAATGCATCACAGTTGTCAAACAGCGTGACTTCGTCCTCGGCGCCGCCATCATAGAATTCGAATACGCCGCGCGGCAGCCGGGCGCGGGCCGCCTGCCGCAGGCATTCGATGCTATACCAGTCATTCAGGTTCGATCCCATCATGTCGCCAGCCTCATTCCGGCTTCACGTTGCCGTGCTTGATCACGGACTTCCACCGCTCCTTGTCGGCGATCAGAAAGGTGCGGAAGGCTTCCGGCGAATCGCCAATAACCTGGGCACCGAGCTGCTTGAGCTGCGCTTTCACTTCAGGTTTGGAGACAGCGGCCACGGCCGCCTGATTCAGCTTGGCCACGATATCCTTGGGCGTGCCGGCCGGCGCCAGCATGCCCACGAACGAAGCCGCTTCCTCGAAGCCGGTCAGGCCCATGCTTTCCAGCGTGGGAATACCGAGAAAATCGGGATGCGGCTTGCGCGTGCCCACCGCCAGGATACGCAATCGCTTGTCTTTCACATAATCGGCAATACCGATGCTCGGGTAAAACATAAAGGAAATGCGCCCGGCGATCATTTCCTGCAACGCCGGGCCGTTACCCTTGAAGGGTACGTGGACCATGTTCAGTCCGGCCTGGGCCGCCAGCATTTCCGCGGTCAGATGGGCCGAGCCGCCGAACCCGGAGGATCCGAAAGTCAGCTTGCCCGGATGGGCCTTGGCGTCGGCGATCAGGCTTTGCATATCCTTATAGGGCGAGTCATAATTGGTGACCACCACCATGGGCAGGCTGGCGAAATCCGTCACCGGCTCGAACACCTTGGTGGCCTCGTAGTTATAGCGATCGGGATAGAGCAAGGGATTGACATTGAGCGTGAGCGAGGTGACCAGCACCTTGTAGCCATCGGGGGCCGAGTGCATGATATCGGCCGCGGCGATATGGGCGCTGGCCCCGGGCTTGTTTTCAACGACCACGGGCTGGCCCAGGTTCTCGCTCATCTGCTTGGCGACAACGCGCGCGATCACATCCGTGGGGCCGCCGGCCGAATACCCGATAACCATGCGTATCGGCCTGTCGGGATAGGCGGCATAGCTGGCGGCGCTATTGGCCAGGCCCAGCATCGCCGCGACGACGAGGGCAAGAGATTTCATCAATTTCATTATTGTCTCCGGATAAAATTATGATTGTCTGCGCAGCGCAACCGGCGCCGCGCCTGAGGCGTCAGTACTGCTCGGGAAAGTATTTGTCGGCCATGACCTGGCAGCGCTTGATCAGGCGATGCTCATCGGGACCATAGTCGGCAATGGCATTGTGAATGGTGCCCATGTTGTCCCACATCAATACATCGCCTTCGTCCCATTCATGCCGATAGCAATATTGCTCCTGTACCTGGTGCGCAAACAGGAAGGCCAGGATCTCGTCGCTGCGCGCCTCGGGCAGTTCGTTGATGCGCATGGCGTAGCCGGGATTGGCGTACAGCACTTTGCGACCCGTGATCGGATGCGTCAGGAAAACAGGATGCGACACCGGCGGCTTGCGCTTGCGTTGCGCCTCGGTAAGCGGCGGGCGCGAGCTGCCCTTCTCGCGGCGCATCATCTCCCAGAATTTGTTGAAGTCGTGGGTAATGGTCATGCCGTCAAGTTCAAACTTCAGTGCGTCGGGTAGGCCTTCATACGCGGCATGCATATTGCAAAAGGCGGTATTGCCCAGCGATTTTCCGTGGCGGAACGGAATTTTGATCCCGTACAGCACGTTGCTGAACGCTATGGTCTTGCTGTAGGACATGTCAGTGTGCCAGTCCTGGCCAGCGTCGCTCAGGCCAATCGGCTGCCCGTCCTCTTTCATGTTCGACAGAATCATGACCTCCGGATACTGCGCATCATGAAACAGATTGGCGACATTGATTTCCAGCGTGCCGAAGTTTTCCGAGAAGTCCCGTAGCTGCTTTGCTGTCAGTTGCTGCCGCGGAAAACTCAGCACGCCGTGTTCCCCCAGGGCGCGCTCTATCGCCTTGTAGTCGTCCGGGGACAAGGGCTCGGACAAATTCAAGTCGTGGATCGTGGCGCCCAGGCTGCCGGGCTTTGGTTCGATTCTCATCTGCAATTCCTCTATCTAGTCTTTATCAGGTTGATTCGCGCTATCGGCGGGGAAATGATGTATCGCTTGTCCGTCTTGATCGCCAGGCGGTATCACGCGGCCTGCCGCAGAATCGTCAGGATCTCTTCGGCATGGACAACCCTGCGCGGATTCACGGCGAGCCCGCGCTCCCCCATGGTTTGTTCCGCGATCATGGGCAAATCCTGCTCGAAGATGCCGGCTTCGCCCAGCGTCGAGGCCAGGCCCAGATGCCCGATCACATCCGCAACCCAATCGGCGACACCGGCATGCGCGGTACCGGCTACCGTATTCAACACAGCAAGCGCGGGCGCCAGGCGCGCGCCGGCCACGGATTCGTTAAAGCGCAGCGCGTGTGGCAAGATGATCGTGTTGGCCTGCCCGTGCCCGACCCGATGCCGGGCGCCGATCACATGACAGATGGCATGATGCAGACAGGTCTTGGCCATGGAAAGCACAATGCCGGAAAAATGCCCGGCCAGCAGCAGACGCCAGCGCTGCTCCCGTTGGCCCAATTCACTGGCGGTCAGCGCCCTGGCAAAGTGCTCGATCGATTGCAGTGCAATGGCGTCGGAAAGCGGCGATGCCTGCCTGGAATACATGCCTTCGAAACAATGGGCCAGTCCGTTCATCGCCGTGTACTGCATCAGCGCCAGTGGAATATCACTGCTCAATTGCGGGTCTATCAGCACCGTGGTGCTCGCCAGTTGCCGGTTCCAGAACAGCAGCTTGTGTTCGCCTTCGCGCACGCCGAAGGACGGCGTGACCTCCGCGGCCGATGCCGTTGTCGGCAGCGCGATGATCGGCAGCTTGGGCCTGGTCCGGGCCGGAATGACAACAGTCGAAGGCGGCGTGAAATGTGTGACATGCGCTTGCAGGCGCCCGCCTTCGGCCAGCAACATGGCCAGCGCCTTGGCCGAATCGGATACGCTGCCGCCGCCGATAGCCACGATGCTGTCCACCTGGGCATCGGCCAGGGCTGCCGCGGCCTCCTCAACCCAGGCCACACTGCCGTGGCTGGGAACGGAATCGAAGATATGCAACGGTATCCCGGCCAGGGTCTGGCGCAGCGCCGTCCATTTTTCCGACGCCGCCATGCGAGACTGCATCAGTACCGCAGGGCGCTTGCTGCCCAGTGCCGTCAGCTCCTGGCGCAAGCCCTGGGCGCAACCGGCGCCGAACCGGACATGGGCGCCAAACAGGTGGTAGTCGATTTCGGGCATCGTCATGGGTATTGATCGTGGCAAATGGCAAGGTTGAGAATTACGGCCATTCTAGGCACGACAATTGCCCATGCATAGGCAAAGATGGCAAAATCAATGTTTCCAATTTGCGAACACTGTCGGTAATTAAAGATGAATACTGTCGAATGTCTGGAAGTCTTTGTCGAAGTGGCCAAAGGCCTGAGCTTTACCAAAGCGGCCGAGCGGCTAGGCACCAGCCGATCCGTTATTTCCAAGAAAATCGCATGGCTGGAGCAAACTTTTGAAACCCAGCTGCTGCAGCGCAACACCAAGCGTGTCAACCTGACGGAAAGCGGCGAAATCCTGCTGCGTAACGCAGACAATGTATCGCGTGCGCTCACCGAGTTGAAGGATATGGTGCGCAGTTCGGTGCAGCGGCCCACCGGCCGCATCCGCGTGGGCTCGCCGCCCTCTTTCGGCGCGGTTCACCTGGCGCCGGCCATCCAGGCTTTCCTGGAACGGTACCCTGACGTGCAGATCACCATGCAGTTGGACGATGGCAGGAGCGATCTGATCGCGGAGAACATGGACCTGTCGGTAAGGATTGCCCCCCACCTGAAAGACACGAGCCAGATCGCCTACAAGATTGCCGTCGTGCCGCAAGTCCTGGTGGCGACCACGGCTTACCTGGCGCGTTGCGGCGCGCCGACGCATCCCGGCGAACTGAAGCGGCACAATTGCCTGGTGCATATGTTGAAGGCACCCACGTCGTCATGGGAATTCACCGATGCCGGGGGCAAGCTGCACCGGGTCCAGGTGGGAGGCAACTTCAGCTCAAACCTGGGCGAATCGCTGCGGCACCTGGCCCAGCGCGATTACGGCATATCCATGCATCCGCGCTATATGGTCGAAGAACTGATTGGGCAGAAGCGACTGCGAGTCGTACTGCCAGACTATAAATGCGAAGGGCTGGATATCTACGCGGTGATCCAGAGCAAGCGTTACCTGCCGTACAAAGTGCGCCTGTTTATTGATCACCTTCGCAATTATTTCCAGGACGTGAACTGGAGCAGCGCGTCCGGTCGCTAGGCCGCAGGCGTATCGACCGGAAAGGCATCGTGCCCCAATCGCTGTCGTGCTAGACCAGCCGGTCCGTGCGCCCCGAGAAAAACCCATCCAGCGTCCTGCCTGGCGCCGCCTGCGCCAGCGAGGAGAAACGGCCATGCTTTGCAATATCGCCGGCGGCGCTCAAAAACCCACCCCAGGCGGCACGCGCCAATGCCCCGCCAACGCTGATACGCCGCACCCCCAATTCGCCCAGCGAGGCCAGGGTCCATTCAGACTCTGTGCCGATGAGCATATTGACGGGCTTGGGTGCCACCGCCTTCACGACCGCCGCGACATGCTCGCGGCTTTTGATGCCGGGCGCATAGAGGCAATCGGCCCCGGCCTCGGCATAGGCCTGCAGGCGGCGGACGGTATCGTCAATGTCCGGCCGCCCCACAATGAAATTTTCCGCGCGCCCGACCAGCAGCGCCTCCCCGCCTTGCGCATCGATCGCCTGCCTGGCGGCCCGGATTCTTTCCACCGCCTCAGGTATGGCGCGCAACGGCGAGTCCGCGTCGCCAGACGCGTCCTCGATGGAAAGCCCGGCGATACCGGTTTCCAGCGCCAGGCCGACATGCCGCGCCACGCCCTCTGCATCCACGGCATAACCGCTTTCGAAATCGGCCGAAACCGGCAGATCCGTGGCCTGGACGATGGACCGGAGATAGGCCAGCACTTCATCCAGCGGCACCGTACCGCCATCGGCGCAACCCATTGACCAGGCATAGCCGGAGCTGGTCGTTGCCAGCGCCTGGAACCCCATGCTGGCCAGCGCCTTGGCGCTGCCCGCGTCCCAGGGATTGGGAATGATAAAACAGCCTTGCTGGTGCATGGCCTTGAAAGCGATGCGTTTGCGCTGAACCCCGTTATCCATGTTGCGTCGTCCTGTTGGGTGAATGATTCCAGACAATATTATCGGGATTATGGAGGCAAAACGGGGATATATTCTAATCGTCATTAATTATTATAATTGGCATATTACCTATGCCTTCGGAGTTATAGCTTGAATCAACCCAATATGGAACAATGGCGGCTATTCGTGCAGATAGCCGATTTGGGCAGCCTCAGCCTGACTGCTGCGGTTCGCGATGTTGCGCAACCGGCGCTGAGCCGGCAACTCGCCGCGTTGGAGAAGGCATGTGGCGGTCGGCTATTTGAACGTAGTGCCCGGGGAGTGCGATTGAACGAGGTCGGCCAACGCCTTTATCCGCAAGTGGTGGCATGGCTTGCGGCGGCGGACCGGATGGTGCTGGACGCGCGGGGCGATTCCCGCAAGGCGGCGGGACCGGTGCGTCTGGGCGTGCTGGCCTCCCTGTCGCCACAGTTGATCACGGATGTGTTCACCGCGGTGCGGGCAAGCTTTCCGGGTATCCAGTTGCAGATTTCTTCGGGACTCAGTGGCATGCTCGCTGAACGGATCGAGGAAGGCACGCTGGATCTGGCGCTGCTGTCCACGAATGCCCGGGACTATCGCAGCCGGGAAATCCCGATAGGCAGCGTGCCGCATGTGCTGGTGGGCGCGCCAGGGGATCCAGTCACGCGCAAGGGCAAGGTGTCTTTTGCGCAACTGGACAACTTGCCCTTGCTGGTGCCCGGCGGTCGCTATGCCCTGCACGGTCTGCTCCAACACTGGGCCTATCGTCGCAAGATCAGCCTGAATGTGGTGGCCGAGTGCGATACCCTGGATCTGCAGAAACAGCTGATTCGCACCGCCGGCGTATACGCCATCATGGCGATCAGCGCCGTGCGCACGGAAGTGGAGCAAGGGCGGTTGCAGGTGGCGGAGATTGTTGCGCCGGCGTTGAAGCGCAATATCGTTCTGCGCGTGGCCTCGGATAAGCCGCTAACCCCGGCCTGCCGCGAGGTGATGCGAATCGTGGAACAGTCGGCTGTCGGTATTCTGGCCGCCGACGCCAAACCAGTGGCACGTGGCAGAAAACAAACCTAGAGAAGACATTTTAAAAGACGTATCGCATATGCATGACAAACCCAATATTCTGTTCATCATGATGGATCAATGGCCGGCCAAGGTCATGCGGGCCGCCGGCCATCCTGTGATTCTGACGCCGACGCTGGATCAGTTGGCGCGGCTGGGCACCCGCTTTCCACGCGCCTATTCGGAATGCCCGATCTGTATTCCGGCGCGGCGCACGGTAATGACTGGAACAGCGCCGCGCACGCATGGCGACAGGGAGTTCCAGCCGGCGCTGGCTATGCCGGCCTTGCCGACCGTGGCGCAATGCTTTCGGGACGCCGGTTACCAGGCGTTCGGCGTGGGCAAAATGCATGTGCACCCGCAACGCGACCGGATTGGCTTCGATGACATTTGGCTGGCCGAAGAAGGTCGCCCGCAGCTTGGCGCCACCGATGACTACGATATGTACCTGGCCGACCAGGGGCATGCCGGCGAGCAGTTCCTGCATGGGATGAACAACAACGATTATCTGTTCCGGCCATGGCATCTGCAGGAGCGGATGCATGTCACGAACTGGATCACGCGGGAATCGGCCAGGATGATCAAGCGCCGCGACCCCGGCAAGCCGGCATTCTGGCATGTGTCCTATACGCACCCGCACCCGCCGCTGGCGCCGCTGGAAGCGTACCTGAATATGTACGATGTGGATCGCATGGACCTGCCGGTGCGGGCGGACTGGGCCGCGGAGCAGTTGCCGCCGGCCTTGCAGGCGACCCGCGACTACTGGCCGACCCGGTTCAGCGATCACGAACTGCGGGCGATCCGCCGGGCGTATTATGCGCTCTGTACGCATATCGACCATCAGTTGCGCGTGCTGATCGGCACTTTGCGCGAAGAGCAGGTGCTGGACAATACGATTATCCTGGTCTGCAGTGATCACGGAGATATGCTGGGCGACTTCGGCCTGTGGGCCAAGCGCGTTTTCTACGAGGCTTCGGCCCAGGTGCCCATGATCCTGGTCGGCGCGGCCGGCAGCCAGCGCGTGCAGGCCAACCATATCGACCATCGTCTGGTCGGCCTGCAGGATGTCATGCCGACTTTGCTGTCACTGGCCGACCTGCCAGTGCCGGCGTCTGTCGATGGACTCTCCATGATTGGCGAGGCAACACGCGAGGTGCTGTTCGGCGAATGCCGCGAGAACGTGCTTGCCACCCGCATGGCGCACGACGGACGCTTCAAGCTGATCTGGTATCCGGCGGGCAACCACGTGCAATTGTTCGACCTGGAGAACGATCCGGCGGAAACGCAGAACCTTGCCGGCGCCGACGAGTTCGCCCAGGTGCAGCGCAAACTGGAACAGGCGCTGATCGATAATGCCTGGGGCATTGATACCGATTGGATCCGCGACGGAACATTGCAAGGATTCCCCGCGCCGGAACCGGCGCGCAAGGGCGACCGGCATTTCGGCGGACAGCGCGGCGTCCACTACCCGCCGCCGCCTTTGGACGACCCCTCCCGCGCCGTGGGCTCCCCAGGCTAGACGCCCGCAACCTTTACTTCCGAAAAAAACAAGGAGACACCGTGAAAATTACCCGACGCCAGGCCATGGGATGGATGGCCGCACTGGCATGTGCACCCAACATCGCGCTGAGCGCAAGCAAATGGCCGAATGACAAACCGATACGAATCGTGGTGCCGTTCCCGCCCGGCGGCAACTCGGATCTGCTGGCCAGGGCCGTGGGGCAGCAGCTGTCTGAAACCCTGAAACAGTCGGTCGTCATTGAAAACCGCTCGGGCGCCGGCGGGTCCATCGGCGCGGCGGCGGTCGCGCGCGAAGCCGCGGACGGCTATACACTGCTGCTGGGCGATATTGCAACTCAGGTGATCAATGAGATCGTCCTACCCAAGCTTTCCTACAGCCCGGATAAGGATTTTGTCACGGTATCCAGACTCACCAGCGTTTCGCTGCTGCTGGTGGCCAATCCGAAGCTGGGCCTGAAGAACGTGCAGGACTTGATTGCGCAGGCCAAGGCGAACCCGGGAAAATTCACCTATGCGTCAGGCGGGGCGGGCACGCCAAGCCACCTCGCCATGGCCATGCTGGCGGCGAACGCGGGAATCGAACTGGTACATGTGCCCTATCGCGGCAGCGCGCCGGCGCTGAACGATATTATCGCTGGCGAAGTCGATATCATGGTGGACGGGGCCGCCACGCAGCTGGTCAAAACCGGCAGGCTGCAATTGCTGGGGGTTTCCGGTGAAAAGTCCCCCGCCTTCCCCGATGCGCCGACCATGGCCGAAGCCGGATTGCACGGCTACAAGTTTTCGTCCTGGCACGGTCTGTTCGCCCCCAAGAATACGCCCACGGCGATCGTGGACACCCTGGCCCAGGCCATGGCGCAAGTGCTGGCGCAACCTGCGCTCAAGCAACAGTTCGCTGAGCAGAATATCCAGTTGCTCGCCTCGAACCAGAACGAATTCAATGCGTTTATCGAGCAGCAGAGAAAAGCATTTACACAGCTGATTCGCGAGCAGAATATTAAAGTACAGTCGTGATGGCCCGATACTTTCTATCACGCCATTCTGTCCGTCTTTCTGCTGATTTTCCTGTCGTGGTCATGCTTGAGTAAATAGGAATGTGCGAGAATACTTCCATACTTAAGCATCGACTCTGACAGAAAAGCCAACAGAATGGACGCGAAAAATAGTTCAACGAACAATATACCCTCCTTGCCCAGGCCGTTCCCGCAAAAAATTATCCATACGGGAAGCGATGTAGTCCTTGAACCTCTCTCGATTGCCCACGTTGATGACTTATGGCACGCATCCCAAGATGCCGATGCCAGTTTCAACTACCTCCGATACGGGCCATTTCAAAACAAGCCCGCTCTCTCTCGACAAGTCGAAGAGCTTGCCAAACGAGATCGCCAGCCCTTTTGGGCTGTTCGAAATATTTCAACAGGCACAGTTACTGGTTGGCTCTCCTTATGCGATATATATGAAAACGATGGTGCAATAGAAATAGGCAGCATTTGGTTCTCGCCAATCATGCAACGCAGCCGTTGCTCCACCGAGGCTGTCTATTTACTGATGCGATATGCCATGGACTCATTGAGGTATCGACGCCTCGTGTGGCGTTGCTGTGCAAACAATCTCGCGTCATCACGGGCCGCCTTGCGCTATGGATTTAGTCCGGAAGGAATCTGGCGGAATGCTATCGTCGTCAAAGGTCAAACCATGGATATTGCCTGGTTTTCATTGCTTCGGCATGAGTGGCCGGAAAGAAAACTGGCAATAGAACAATGGTTGAGAAAAGAAAACTTCTCAGCAGAAGGCGTCGCGCTAAGCGCGTTAACGGCCAAGCAGCCGGCACATATTCCAGCCAACCTCCCCAATGTAATAAGTCGGACCGCTTCCACACGTTAAAATGTTGCTTGAATCGTCAACAAAAGCAGCGCGACCTGCGCCGGCGCCAATACTTGCGACGGGCATGGCTCAGCTTTCCGCCACGACCTGTCCTGCCCGCGGGGGCAACAGGAAGCCCGCGGATTGCGCTGCACGCGTGCGGCAGCCATGTACCTAGCAACACACAGTTGGAAACTATGAAATTGAAAGGATCGCCCTTTGCATGGGTGAGTTTCGCCATGATCGTGGGCGTGATGGGCACCGCCCTCATCAGTCCGCTTTATGCGCTATACAAAGAAGCCTGGCAATTGCAAGCGAGCGATATTTCGCTGATCTACGTCGTCTACATGGCCGGCGCCATGTGCGGCCTGCTTTTTCTGGGACGCCTGCCCGACCGCGTCGGCTTTCGGCCAATGATGCAGTTTGGGCTGTTCCTGGTCATCGTGGGAACGGCTATCAGCCTGATTGCTTGGGATATGATCAGCCTGATCGTGGGCCGTTTTATCGTCGGCATCGCCTCCAGCATGGTCACCACCAGCTCGACAGTCGGCCTGTCCCGGCTGTCGCGACCCGGCCAGGTGAAACGGGTGGCTATGATGACTGGGTTTCTGATGGCGTTCGGCTTCGGCCTGGGACCGCTGGTGGGCGGCATCATTGGCCAATGGGGGCCGGATCCCCTGATGACCACCTATATTCCAACCTTGCTGCTGGGCACATTGGGCCTGATCGCCCTATTCAGCCTGTCATTGCCGGTGGACAGCACCAAGCCGGCCAGCAACGCGCGCCTGGGCTTGCAGGATATCCTGCCGAAACTGGCCTGGCCGGGCGCCGGCGCGTCGGGCGCGTTTGTCCTGACCTGCTGCCTGCCCTTCCTGGCCTTTGGCGTCTTTGGCCTGTATGCGTCGATGGCACCACTGTTTCTGGATAAGCTCGTGCCCTGGCACGGTCCGGTGGTCAGCGGCACGACAATCGCCCTGATCCTGTTCGCCTCCGCGGGTTCCCAGATCCTGGCAGGCAGCCTGCCCGTGCATTGGTGCGGCACGGCCGGCCTGCTGGGACTGGTGCTCAGCAATGCGATATTGATGGTGAACCTGTGGGCCGGCTCGGCCATCCTGTTCATCCTGGGCGTGATATTCACCGCGCAGGGGCATGGGATGTCGATGCTGGCCGGCATGAACATGATCAACGTGCTGGCCACGGCCAATAACCGGTCGGGCCTGTTGGCCACGTATCTGGTTATCGGCTATGTCGGCAGCATGATCCCCATGATGGGGCTGGGCTGGATCGCGGATTTCTGGGGCATCGAAGCCGCAGTGTACGTTTTCTGCTCGCTGGTGAGCGCCGCCGGTGTTGTCCTGGCGCTGCTGTTCCATCGCCATCCGCAAATGCGGCTATCGCATCAGGCCGGCGCCTAAGATGGTGGCCCGCGGCCGCTGGGGCGCCTGCAACCGGCATTGCAAAGCCAATCGGCCTGCATGCCGGAGAAAACCCAGGACCTGGTTGCAACACGGCTAGCGCAGTTCGAATCCCAGATTGTGCAATGCCTGCACCAGGCGATCACGCCCGGCCAACGCTTCGGCGCCGCGCATGCGGTGCAAGGAATGCAAATCCCATGACCCGCTATGGACCATCCCCTGGTTCCGGTAAAAATCGTCCATGATAGTGTTGTAGCTTTGCGCCGCGTCATCCAGCGTGGAGGCATCGTACACCTCTTTATGCAAGACGGCCGCCTGGGGCAGGCGCGGCTTGACAGAAGCGGGCTTGAGCGGATCCGGGTGGCCAACACACATACCGAAGGTCGCGAAGGCGTGGCTAGGCAGGCCAAGCTCCTTGGCCACGGCTTCGGGCTGGTTGCGCATTCCGCCGATATAGACCACGCCCAACCCCATCGATTCGGCGGCAACCGCCGCGTTCTGGGCGGCGAGCGCAGAATCGATGGTCGCAACCAGGAAAGCCTCCAGATACGACAGGCCATCATGTGCCACCTTGTGCTTTGCGCCCAGCGCCTTCAAGCGCGACAGATCGGCAATCCAGACAAGGAGCAGCGGGCAGCCACGGATATGCGCTTGGTTTCCGGCCAATTGCGATAATCGGTCCTTGCGGGCCTGGTCCTGCACGGCAACCACGCTCCAGGTCTGCAGGTTGGACGATGACGATGCGGACTGCGCGGCGGCCACCAGCAGTTCCAGCGTATCGGATTGTAGCGCCTTGTCGGTATAGGCACGGACCGAGCGATGACCGAGCATCGTCGAGATGACCGTGTTCAATGCCTCCGGTGCCACAAGTTGGTGCCGGTAGCGCGCCTGCAAAAGGTCTTGCGCGGCGGAGGACGCAGTGCCAGGGTTGGGCTTGGCGTTATTCATCAGTAGTCAACACTCCAAATCGAGGTAAGCGGCAGGCGACAAAAAAATCGGCAAGCGTGCGCTGCGGGAAAATCCTGACGGTTTGGCTGGCCGCGCTCGCAATCCGTCTTGCCGGCGCAACCGCCCGCGTATATTGCCGATGCGGTCAACGATGGTGCGCGGTTGCCTGTTCTTCAACCATGGCCTTGATTTCCCTGGCCATGGGGTCGCGCAACTCTTCCAGGACATGCGCGACCAGTCCGATGGCACGCGCCATTACGCCAATGCCGCGAACAATATGCCAGGGAATCCGCAACTCGCTGGCCACGGCGGCAATGGCTCCGGTCGCATTGACGGGCAGGTTTTTACCCAGCGCCGCACCGGCCTGCTCCGCGATTGCGTTCATCAATGCCACATAGGGCCCGGCGAAGCCATTCTCACTGGCGATCTCGAACAGGCGGGGCGCTCGCGGATCGACGGGTTTGTGAATATGATGTCCGATACCGGGAATCGCCCGGCCATGTTGCCTTTCCTGCTCGACGATCCTGCTGGCAAGCGCGGGAATATCGACGTCCGCGGTGGGATCGGGCATCGCGGTTTGCAACAAGCGCGCCGCGTTCTCCATGCTACCGACAAACACACTGCCCAAGCCATTCAGGCCCGCCGCCACGGCCGCCTGCATCGCTTCGGGCGCGCCGCAAATGGTCATGCGGGTCACGATCGCACTGGGTGTCATGCCATGCTCCACCAGAATCACCGCCAGGGCATTGAAGACCCGGGACTCCCTTTGGTCAGGCAGGCGGTCGGTCAGTTCCAGAAAGGCCATGTCGCCAAGCGAGACCTTGCCCATGATATCCCGGCACAGGTCCAGTCCTTTGATCGTGATGGTGTCCTCGGTGCTCCAGCTGATATCGGTTCTGAGCTGCTTACGTTTAGCCATGCGTCAATATCCTTTGCATCGTTAAGCCAAGGCTGCATCATGCATCCTGTCGGCGGGTTCTCCGGTCGCGGCCGGTATTGCGCCGCGCCACGTTCAAGCCTGAAAATCGACGGCTTTCTCGCGCAACCGCAAGTCGTCGCGCAATACGGCCTTGGCGATCTTATGGGTGGGCGTCAGGGGCAAGGTGTCCAGCAAGACGACATATCGCGGCATCTTGATGGCGGCCAGTCGCGGTGCGCACCATGCCGCGATGTCGGACTCGGCCAGATCTGCGCCCGGCCTGGCCACCACCGCGACAAAGATATCGTCTTCGCCCAGCTCGGACGGCACAGCCAGCGCGGCGACCTGGAAAACCTTGGGGTGTTCGGCAATCACCATTTCAAGCTCGGCGGCCGCGATGTTTTCGCCGCGGCGCCGAATAATGTCTTTCTTGCGCGAGATATGAAAATAAAAACCGTCGGCATCGCGCCTGACCAGATCGCCGGTCTTGAGCCAGCCGTCGTGAAAAGCCTGTCCGGTTTGCTCCGGATCCCGGAAATAGCCTTGCATGACAATGGGCGATTTGACCCACAGTTCGCCAACCTGATCCACGCCGACCTCATTGCCGTCATCATCGACCACCCGGCATTGCGCCCACGGCTGCGCCGGGTCGGGGTGGTGCCCGATGACCCCCATGCTGCCAGGCTTATTGGGTTCCCCATAGGGATTGCAGGTGACGCCGGGAATTTCAGTCATGCCGAAACCCGAATACAAATGTGTAATGCCAAATTCGTTTTGAAATACCGGCACGGACTTCTTGCGCACGCCATAGGCGGCGCGAAGGCGATGGTCGGACCGGTATTCGCTGCGCTCACGGGTGCAAAGTATGGTTCCGATCGCCTCGATAATATTGACGATGGTTGCCCCCTTATCGGCGGCAACGTGCCAGAAACGCGAGGCGGAGAAGCGCGGTTCGATGATCATGCTGGCGCCGGCCGCCAGTACACCCCCGACAGAATAGAACAACGCATTGACATGAAAGAAAGGCAGTATGATCATGGCCCGGTCATCGGGCTGCAGATGCAGCCGGGCCACGTTGGCCTCTCCCGCGAGCAGCAGATTGCGCTGGCTGTGCATCACGCCTTTCGGAAAACCGGTGGTCCCCGACGTATAGATAATCACGCACGTGTCCGAAGCCTGGCCCGTCTTTTGAAGGGGCAGGTCCGGGGCAGTCGCAATGACGTGTTGCAAGGCACGCGCATCCTGACTGTCCGGATGCCCCCAATGCATCAGCCATGGGGTTGTCGCCAAGCCTTGCGTTGCCGCATTGATCCGCGCCAGCAAGCCCGCGTCGGCGATTACGCCTTTTACATCGGCATGTGACAAGGTATGCCGCAATTCGCGATCGCTATAGTCGGGGTTGAGCGGCACCATGATCGCGCCCAGCCGCGCCAGCGCGAACAGGGCCAGCGGATGCGCCACATCGTTGCGTCCCACGACGGCAACCCGGTCGCCTCGCGAGATGCCGCGCACCGCCAGGGCGCATGCGAGCCTTTCGTACTGCCTGCCGAATTCGCGCCATGTCAGGGTGTCTTCCGACTGGACGATAAAAACCGTGTCCTGTCTGCCTGTACCGCGACTTGAATAGGCATCATGCAATGTCCCGTCATGAGAACGATAGCTACGTAAAACGTCGATCGGACTTTTCATCGAGAATTTCCCTATAGCCCAGGCTTGATATTAGGAGTTTACTTTAAATACACATTAGTGCACAATAGTATTCAATTGAATTCCAATAAATCGAATCGCTCTACCCATTTGCAACGTTCACTGTAGCTGGAGAGACAAGATGAGACGCCTGATTAACGCAACAGCGGCCCTGCTCGGCACGATGTTGTTTGCGATACCGGTGCATGCAGCTCCCGCAAGCGCCTACCCCGACAAACCGATACGCATTGTCGTTCCCTTCGCAGCGGGCGGCGGTGGCGATTTTATCGTCCGCGCCTGGGCCGACAAGTTTGCCGCGGTCGTCAAACAACCCGTGATTGTCGATAATCGCGGCGGCGGCAATACCGTGATCGGCACGGAAGCGGTATCCAAAGCGGCGCCAGATGGCTATACGCTGCTGATCGTCAGCCCCAGTTTCGCGACCAATCCCACGCTGTTGCCCAAATTGCCTTACCGGACACCTGAGGACTTTACCCCAGTCGGCTTGGTGATTACCTACGCCATGGGGCTGGCCGCCAGATCATCGCTGGAGGCCGATAATATCCCGCAATTGCTGGCATTGGCAAAAAAGAAGCCCACCCAGTTTTCGATCGCGACCTCGGGTGCGGGATCGGCCAGCCACCTGGCGGCTGAACTGTTTCGCGATGCGACGGATTTGAATCTGATGACGGTGCCGTATCGCGGCGCCGGTCCGGCGTTGCTGGATGTCGCCAGCGGCAATGTCGATCTGACTTTCACCGGCCTGTCGCAGATCAAGACGCAGCTCGATAACAAGCGGGTCAAGCTGCTGGGTACATCGGGACAGCAACGCTTGCAATCGGCTCCCGATACGCCGACCATTGCCGAACAGGGCATCAAGGATTTTGAGGCGCTGGTCTGGTGGGGTATCCTGGCCCCTGCCGGAACGCCGCAAGATGTGGTGCTCAAAATCAACAGCGCACTCAAGCAAAGTCTTGCCGACCCCGAGGTCGCCAAGCGACTGGCCGTGATCGACGGCGAAGTCAAGGTCTCGACACCGCAGGCATTTGGCAAGCTGATCGACAGCGAGATTATTCGCTGGAAAACACTCTTGAAGCCCGACAACAAGACGCAGCAAGCCGCAAACTAACGCGTTAAAGCCGCAAGATCGCACTGCGTGGGCGAGGCAGGGATGGCAAATTGGCAGACTGCCGGTCGCGCTTGCCGTGCCTGCAAGACGGATCACCTCGCCACCAGGCAAGAGCCATTCCGCATCTTCCACGGGATAATGATCAATACGCGGTCTCAACGACCTTGAGCACCTTGCCCTCGATCACGCGCCTTGACTGCCTTTTGCCACGAAATCGCCATCGACATAGAACCACTGCCCATCCTCGCGCACAAACCGGCTGATCTCGTGCAGGCGCGAGGCGCGCCCGCCGTGGCGCGAGCGAGCGACAAACTCGACCGTGGCATGATTGTCATCCTGTCGGGCATGGCGGCGCACATCCAGGCCCAGCCATTTCATGCCGGGCGGATTGGGTTCCAGGGATGCCGGGCGGGTGCTATCGTGCCAGGTTTGCAGCAGATAGTCCAACTCATCCAGCACAAAGGCCGCGTAGCGCGAACGCATGAGGGTTGGCGCGTCCGGTGCCATCAGGCGCTGCGGGCCGTGGTGCCAGCGGCCGCAGCAAGCTTCGTAGCCAGCCGCATTGCCGCAAGGACAGGTTTGCACAGGGGAGGGGCGCGTAGGTGTCATCGGAGCAATATAAACATCGGGGCAATCATAGGGATATCGAAGTATATATGACGATTGCTTGATCTACTTGTCGAACATAAACAGGATGTGGTTGTCATCCAGGTATTTGATATCCACCTCGTCTCCTACCCGGACCCGCGGCGCATGCCGGGCGGGGATGGTCTCCCTGCCCTCCACACGCTTGGTGGCTGCGCCCTCGCGCCATGACAGGCGGTAGGCCAGGGTAACGGCGCCATTCTCATTGGCGCCCAGGTGCCTGGCTTCTTCTACGCGGGCCCGCACGTCCCTTCCGCGCGTCAGGATATGATGGTCGCTGATAAATAGAGAAGCGATATAGGCCACGGCGCCTGCGCAGATGACCACGGAAAGGACAATGACAAACGTCATGAAGGCTCCGGCAATGCAAGCGCCAATGTACCACGGTTACCGGCGCTTATTACCGCAACCCGTCCCTGCGCATTATCATGCAGGGACGGTGAAAGCCCGGTCCGATCACATTCGCCATGGCCGTCGGTGACGGCAAATGCGGTCAAAACCAGCCGCCAGCCGCTTTTGTTTACAACGGCCGCAGCGCCCCCTGCAAGCGATGGAACGTCAGATCGGGCGCTGTGAAAAATGACTGGGAATGCCCCTGGCTGAAATCGTCGATATGTACCACGGTTGCGCCACTGGCCTCCTGCCACGAAATCACATAGACGCCCTCGTCCAGTTGCCGCCACGCGCAGGGCGCCTCGCCGCCGGCGCCCGCGTAGGGTCCGGACACAATCATATAGCGTACCGAGTTGCCGTCTTCGGCGTACACGTTATCGGCGGACAGGCCTTCATAATCCACACGAAAGCCCCGTCCGGCAAACAGCGGTTTGTCTGTTATGTTGCGTGTCGTCATGATTCAGGCCTCGATGCTTTCCAGCGCCGGATAATCGGTCAGGCCATGCTCACCGCCGCCAAACAGCGTATCACGATCGTGCTGATTCAACGCTGCGCCTGTGCGCAGGCGCTCGGGCAGATCGGGATTGGCCACGAAAGGACGGCCGAAGGCGATCATATCGGCCCAGCCCTGCTGCAGCGCTTCACGCGCGCGCTCAGCAGTGTATTTGCCGGCATAGATCAGCGTGCCCGGGAACAGGTCGCGCAATTGCCGCTTGAAGGCAATGGGCATCAGCGGCGCATCATCCCAGTCCGCCTCGGCAATGTGGATGTAGCCCACGCCCAGCTCGCCCAACAACTTGGCTGCCGCCAAGTAAGTGGTCTCCGGGTCGGCGTCGACACACCCATTGAGCGTGGTCAGCGGCGCCAGGCGGATGCCGACCCTGGCCTTGTCGCCCACGCCCTCGATCAATGCCTGCGTGACTTCGGCCAGGAAGCGCAGACGGTTTTCCACCGAACCGCCGTATTCGTCATTACGGTCATTGGCATTGGAGTCAATAAACTGGTTAACCAGGTAGCCGTTGGCGGCATGCAGCTCCACGCCATCGAAACCGGCAGCCATGGCGTTGCGCGCCGCTTGCCGGTATTGTTCGACAATCTGCGCGATCTCTGTCCTATCGAGCGCGCGCGGCTTGGAGGCTTGCACGAAGCCGGGCTTGCCGTCTGATTCCTCGACAAACACATTGACACCTTCGGCCTGGATGGCGGAAGAGGAAACCGGCGCTTGTCCGTTAAGCAGGCTGGTGTGGCTCAGGCGGCCGACATGCCACAGCTGCGCAAAAATGCGTCCGCCCGCGGCATGCACGGCTGTCGTCACTTTGCGCCAGCCGGCGACTTGTGCCGGCGTATGCATGCCCGGGGTCCAGGCGTAGCCCTTGCCCAGTGGCGAAATCCAAGTGCCTTCGCTGACGATCAAACCGGCGCCGGCACGCTGCGCGTAATACGCGGCCATCAAATCATTGGGCACATCGCCAGGCTGGCTGGCGCGCGAACGCGTCATCGGCGGCATGACAATGCGGTTGGGCAGTGCGAGATCGCCCAGGCAATACGGTTGAAACAGTGAAACTTGATCAGACATGGCAAATCTCCTTGGCTGCGGCACGCGTGCCGGCCGATGGGGTATGGAAAACAGGCAGAACATGCTCGGCGATCTCATGAAAGGTTTCGTCAAGCGGCCGCTGGTTGCGGCGGAAATGCAGGCCGACGTGATCGACGCCAGCGGCGCGCAAGGCCTGCAATTCGGCGATCAGGGCATCGCGCCCGCCTTGCAGGCCGAAACGCCAGCGGCGCAGGGGCGCCGAAGCGCGCTCGTCCAGATCCAGGTGAATGAAGCTGGCGTATGGTTTGTCGCCGGCGACGGTGCGCCAGGCGGCGACACGCCGTGCGTGATCATCGGGCGCCCCCGGATAGGCCAGACAGCCGTCCATGTGCGCGCCGACCCAATCCGGGCTTTGCTGCGCCAGGCCCGCCACCAGCAAGGGGAGCGGGTCGGTCTGCGCCGGCAGGACGGCAAGGCCCGCTGGCAACGCTTTGCCGCCATCGCGCAGCAAGGAAATCTGCTCGCGGAACCGGCTGCCCCGGTCCTCGAACTCGCGGTCGAACAGCGGGTATTCAATCGGCCGGTCACCGCTGGCCACGCCCAGCAGCAGGCGGTTGCCGCTGAGACGCTGCACGGTTGTCGCGGACTTGAGCGACAGCAGGGGCTCGCGGATTGGCAGCACCACCGCGGCGGTGCCCAGCAGGATATCGCGGGTCATGCCGGCCAGGTAACCCAGATAGGAAAAGACTTCGAACACCTGGGCCGCATCGCCGAAAGTCGGATCATACAGCGGCACATCGCGCACCCACAGGGCCCGAAAGCCCAGCTTGTCGGCCAGTTGGGCCAGCTCGGCGTGACGGCTCAGGTCCGGTTCCCCGGGCAGGCGGCCGGCCTGGCGCCGGCGTTGCTCGCCTGCCGGCGTCCAGTCATTGTCCAGGGGCGCCTCGATACCGATGCTGAAACCGCCATCGGTCAGGCGAGCCAGAGTTGCGGTCATGGCAAACGCTCCGTCAGTCCCACAACGGGGCCAGGCCCTCGGGGTTCACTTCGCGGCCATTGCGCTCCAGCGCGGCGATTTGCGCCATGTCTTCCTCATCCAGCCGCAGATCGCGGGCAAGCAGGTTGCTGGCCAGGTTTTCCGGCTTGGTGGAAGATGGAATCACTGCATAGCCCAATTGCAACGCCCAGGCCAGCGCCACCTGCGCCACGGTGGCCTTGTGCTTGAGCGCGATCCGGGCCAGCACGGGATCCTTCAGGACCTTGCCGTAGGCCAGTGTCATGTACGAAGTCACGGCAATGTCCTGTTCCCGCAGGAATGCGGTCAGCTTATGGTTTTGCAGGTACGGGCTCAACTCGATCTGGTTGGTGGCGATTTGCCCCTTGCCAACCACCTCGATGGCCTGCCGGGTCAGTTCGATATTGAAGTTGGAAATACCGATCTCGCGCGTCAGGCCTTGGGCCTTGGCTTCGGCCAGGGCTGTCATGAACTCGGCCAGTGCCACGCCATTGCCGGGTGCGGGCCAGTGAATCAGCGTCAGGTCGACATAGTCGGTACGCAATTTTTCCAGGCTTTCACGCAGGCTGGGGATGAGTTTCGAGCCGGCGTAGTTGTCGGTCCAGATTTTCGTGGTCACGAACAGATCGTCGCGCTTGACGCCGCTCTCTGCGATCGCCTGGCCAACCTCGGCTTCGTTGCCGTAGATCTGGGCCGTGTCCACGGCCCGGTAGCCCAGGGTCAATGCGTTGCGGACAGAATCAATCACAGTCTGGCCGGTCAGTCGGAAGGTGCCAACGCCAAATTTAGGGATGCGCATAACAATACTCCTTGGTAAGCAAATGTGTAAAAGGGCGACTTCACTGAAAAACGCGTCATGCCACTGGCTGCGCAACGGCGGTCTATCCTGCCCCGCATGCGAAGCGGCCGGGGTGAAGGCAAACAAGACCAAGGGCGCGACGGCTGTCTCGGAAAAGTCATCGATGCAAGCAGTGTAGGCGGTTCGCGCCCGCAGATTAATCCCTGTGGGAGCCAAATACTTTTGCGTTAAACTCAACAATAGACAGTCAGTCCCAGCAAAACGGCAGGTATCCACCAGCCCGCCCCTCGGCCAAAACAATGCCCCCATTGCGCCGCGGCGCGTGCAAACCGCCGCCGCAACCCCGCAGGCGCCGTTCTCTGCGATAATACGAGGCGCAATCCCTTCTTCTACCCATACTCCGACCCATGCCATCCGATTTCATAGGCCTGCAGACCCTGTTCCTTACCGACATTCCCATGATGGACGTGCGCGCACCCGTCGAGTTCAATAAAGGGGCGTTTCCCAACACGGTGAACCTGCCCTTGATGGACGACGAAGAACGGCGCCGTGTCGGCATCTGCTACAAAGAGCACGGGCCGGACAAGGCCCTGGCGCTGGGGCATCGGCTGGTGTCGGGAGAGATCAAGGCGCAGCGGCTTGCCGGCTGGGCAGAATTCGCACGAGCCAACCCGGACGGCTGCCTGTATTGCTTTCGCGGCGGCCAGCGTTCCAGCATTGTGCAGCAGTGGCTGCGCGAGGAATGCGACATCCGCTACCCGCGCGTGGCTGGCGGCTACAAGGCCATGCGTACCTTCCTGATCGACGCATTGGCATCGGCCGCCAATGAATGCCGCTACACCATCCTGGGCGGCTTGACGGGCAGTGGCAAGACCGAGGTCATCGCCCTGCTGGCCAATGGCCTGGACCTGGAAGGCTTTGCCAACCATCGCGGCTCCAGCTTCGGTAAACGCCTGTCGCCCCAGCCCGCGCAAATCGATTTCGAGAACACGCTGGCGATCCAACTGCTGCGGCATCGCGCCCAAGGCATGGCGCACTTCGTGCTGGAAGACGAAAGCCGCCATATCGGCAGCCTTTCGCTGCCGCTGGGGCTGCACCAGCAAACCCGGCGCAGCCCAATGGTATGGCTGGAAGAACCGCTGGAGGCGCGCGTGACGCGCATCGTCGATGAATACGTGGTGCAGTTGTACACCGAGCTGTGTCACATGCTGAACGAAGCCGATGCCCGCCAGGCGCTGTCGGCGCGCTTGCACCAGAGCCTGTCGGGTATCGCGCGGCGGCTGGGCCTGGAACGCTACCAGCGGCTGTCGGCCCTGTTGCAGCACGCGCTGGAACATGACGAACAGCACGGCGATCCGAGCCGACATCGCGCATGGGTTGCCGCCCTGCTCACGGAATATTACGACCCCATGTACGCATCCCAGCGCCAGCGGCACGAGGAGCGCATCGTGTTTCGTGGCGCCCGTGCCGAGGTGCTGGCATATCTGGCCGGCAAGGCCGCGGCGGCGGAAACGGTCTGACAGGCCGGCGGCCATGCGTATCGCTCCATGAATTCCCTTTTATCACATACTTCTCATGACACCATGTCCAGCCTTTTCCAGGACACCCACCGCGTTGATCAAACGGTCATCGCTAGCGGCTAGCTTGCTGGCACTGCTGTTGGCCGGCCAGCCCCTGGGGTTCGCGGCAACCGCCGGGCAAACCATTCAGCGCGCCTTTGAAGCCATGGCGGCGACAGAAAGCGAAACCGAATTCGACGCGTCCGTCACTCGCATGGTCGCGCTTGGCAATGCGGCGATGCCCGAACTGACCCGGCGCCTTGTCGCCGCCAAGGATGACGGCACGCGGACACAGATCACCTATGTGCTGGCCAGGATCGCCGCACAGGCAAAGATCAGGCGCCAGGCAGTGGCGGCCCCGCAGGCGCTGTTTGACACTATCGGCAAGCTCCTGCTGGAACCGCGCGAATTGCTGCTTGAAGCCAATCTGGCGAACCTGGCCGCTATGTTGCCCGCGCATCCGGTCGAACTGACTCCGGGACTGCTCGCGCTCCTGGAACGAAGCCACAACGCCGGCATGCGCGCAACCACTACGGTTGCCATCGGCAGACAAGGCGAAGGCGCCCTGGCCCTGGTGCAGCAAGCGCTGCTGGGAACCGGGAATGATCGCTTCGCGGGCGATCTCGCCCTGGTCTTTGACGGCAGGGTACTCCCGAAAGCGGTTCAAGCCAGGCTTCAGGCCCTGTTGCAATCGACAAATGACGAAGCGCGGCGAAATGCGGCGCGTACGCTTGAGCGCGCCGGCAAGACAGACGGATTGCTGGAGGCAGCATTGCGCGATCTTGCGGCCGCGCGCAGCGAGGTAGAATTCAGCGTTGCGGCAGGCAAGGTAAAAAAACATACCGACGCCAGCCCCCGGGTCGCCCTGGCGCTGGCGCAAGCCTATCCGCGGGCGCATCGCGCGGAAGAGCGGCTGGCCGTGATCGACGCATTGGCGGCGACCGGAGCGCCCGGGAAAAGTCAGATCGTCAATATTATCGAAGCCGCCGACGATCCCGCAGAGATCCGGCATCTGGGAATCGTCGCAAATAGCCGCCTGAAAGATGACCCCCGCCTGCCACAGGCCTATATTGCGATTCTGAAACGGACGGATAACGAAAGGGCAAGCGATGCCGCCATGTTCAACCTGGTAATGACCCACGAGAACGGCAGGCGCCAGGTGCGAGCCATGCTTGACGACCCTGCCGTCGACGGTACATTGCGGCAACGATTGCAGCTGGCCCGCGATCTGTTTCCGACACGAAAAAACTGACGAAAACCAGGCTGCTGTCATGAATGGTCAAAAAAAGCAATGCACCGGGCATTGCTTTTTTTCTATTCAACCGCTCAATCAGAACATCGTATTGTCGTTGGCGGATTTTTCCGGCACTTCCTGGATCACATCCCAATGCTCCACGATCTTGCCATTTTCCACGCGGAAGATATCCACGATCGCCCTGCCGCGATCCTGCGCATTTTCCTGAGAGTGCACATGCAAGGCAACCAGGTCGCCATCGGCGATCGCGCGCTTGATGGTGCTCTTGGCCTCGCTGTTTTCCTTGAATTTCTTCGTGAAGTATTCTACAAAAGGCGCCTTACCATCGGGTACATAAGGATTGTGCTGAATGTATTTATCGCCGATATAGCGGTCCGAATATTCTGCGACCTGGTGTTTTTCAAACACGCCGGTGTAGAAGTCGACCACGATATCCTTATTGGACTTGGCGGTCTCGGCATACGCCGCGCCAGCCAGCGACAGCGCCGCCACGGCAACCCATGTTTTAAGTGCGAATGATTTCATTGTTTCTCCGAGAAGTCTTGAACCCGTAGCATCGACATAGTCCTGCGCCGGCGTGCCGGCTGCAGCGCACCGCGATTGCGCATTGACCGCTCATTTACGGTAGCGGCATAGCCAGGCAGGATAACTAAAGACCGGAATCACGCGATTTAGTTCCGACACGCCCTATCGCTTATAGAGATATAAGTATTTCTTTTTGCGATAACTATCGCTTGAAAGGGCTCAAAGCCTATTTCGCTTGCAGCGGAATCGTCTTGATAATCTCGCCCCATTGGCCCTGCTCCGCCTCGGTATAGGTGGCCAGGGCATCCGGCGTTGACGATTCAGGATTGAAACCCGCATTCTCCAGCACCTTTTTAATCTGCGGGTCCGCCAGGGACTGCTCGACAGCCTCGTTCAGTACCTTGACCACCTCATCGTCCATGCCAGCCGGGCCATACAAGGCAAACCAGGGATCAACGGCGTAATCGCGCAACCCTGCCTCGTTGATCGTCGGCACATCCGGCAACTGGGGATTGCGCTTGACGCCGGCGACGGCCAGGGCAGTCAGCTTGCCGCTCTTGATATGCGGCAGCGAGGCAGGCAGATTGTCAAACATGATATTGATGCGTCCGCCCAGCATATCCTGCAACGCGGGCGCGCTGCCCTTGTAGGGCGCATGGGTCAGCTTGATGCCGGCCTTTTGCGCAAACAGTTCCGCCGCCAGATGCATGGAAGTGCCCGTACCCGCCGTGCCGTAGATGGCGCCGGGATGTTTTTTCACATACTCGATAAATTGCGGCACGGTCTTGACGCCGGTCTGCGGATTGACTTCCAGCACAATCGTGGAGGTGCCCAGCATCGAGATCGCGGTGAAGTCCTTTTCGGGATTGAAAGGCATGTCTTTATAGAGATACGGGTTCACCGCGTTGGTGGAAATGGCGCCCATGCCCACGGTATAGCCATCGGGCCTGGCCCGGGCCACTTGCGCCATGCCGATGTTGCCCCCTGCCCCGGGCTTGTTTTCCACCACGACAGGTTGCTTGAGCAGGGTTGCCATATGTTGCGAAACCGTACGGGCAACCAAGTCGGTCGTGCCGCCGGCCGGATACGGCAGGATGAATTTGATGGGTTTCTCGGGATAGGCCGCCTGGCTGGTTCCCAGGAACAGGCTGGCGGACACGGCAAAGGCCGCGGTCAGGTATTTCATGATGTCTCCTTATCGTGTCTTTCGAGGCGCTCCCGCGACAAATGCCATGATGCGAAAAGCCCAAGCCATTGCAATTATACGTTTTGTCCGGACCACGGGACGGGCCAGCGCAGGGAACGCCGCCTTAACTCGCTCCCGGACCCGTATTGTCGCGATCCGCTGGCCGGGCAATAAGAAACCGCCTGAGCCAGACGGTTTGCGCGCGATCCCAAGCTACGTCCGCGCTTACATCTTCGCCTGCAACGTCACCATCACATTGCGCGGATTGCCATAGTAGTTGCTGATACCTGTGGCATCCACCTTGCTGTAGTAGGTCTTGTCGAAAATATTGTTCACATTCAACTGGATGCGAAGATGCTTATTGATCTGGTACCCGGCCATGGCATTGTAGACCGCGTAGCCACCCTGCCTGGCGGTCACGTTGCCGCTTTGGTGATAGGTCGAGCTCTGGGCCTGCACGCCACCGCCCAGCGTCAGGCCATCCAGGCTGCCGCCGTTGAACGTGTAGGTGGTAAAGAGGCGCAGCATATGCTTGGGATCATTGGAGCGCAAGGGCAAGCCGACATTGGCATCGACCGCGTCTCGGATGTATTTGGTATGCGTGTTGGTATAACCGCCAATCACCTGCCAGCCTGGCATGATCTCGCCAGCCACTTCCAGTTCCCATCCCTGGCTGCGCGTCTTGCCGCCAGCCGCATAGCAATAGCTGCTGGTGTAATAGGGTACGCAAGGGAACGGCGAGGCGACGTCTTCCACCGCCTTACCAGTATTGGTGATCCGAAACAGCGATAGCGCCGCGTTCAATCGGCCATCCAGCAATTCGCCCTTGATGCCCAGCTCGTAATCCTTGCCGCGCACCGGTGGCAGGATCGTACCCGTTGCCGTGCGCTCGGACTGCGGACTGAAGATTTCGGTATAGCTGGCATAGGCGCTCAGGCTGTCGCTGATATCGAACACCAGGCCCATATAGGGCGTGAATTCGCGCTTGATGCTGTAGTCCTTGGACGAGTCGTATTTGGACTGGTTTTCCCACCAACTCAGGCGGCCGCCGATAATCGCCGTGAGCGGATCCGCCAATGCCATGCGCAATGTCCCGTAGACACCCTGCTGGCGGGTGTAGGTGGTGTTGCGCTGGGCATTGCTATCCACAAACGGCTCGGGCGGTCTGTTGGCATGCGGATCCCAATCGCGGATGTCCACGACGGTCGGATACAGGTTCCCCAAGCCGGCGCTGGAGATATCCTTGCTGCGAATGCTTTCCGCGCCGAAGACGACTTCGTGCCGCCGGCCGAAAGCCTGGAAGGCGCCGTTCAGCGTTAGCGCAAAATTATCCTGGGTATTCTCCGCGCCTTCGTATTCGGCCGAGGTCACGCTGAACAAATACGGGTTGGACTGATTCTGCACCCGTGCAAAGTATGATTGCTTGAAGTCCTTCAGGTGATAGACGGTATGCGAGGCAGAGAGCCTGGCTTTCCAGTCATCATTGAACGCGTGCTCGATATCGGCGAAGAACTGCTGGTTCCAGCGATTCCAGCGGTTCCAGTCGGCGCCCAGATAGGTGCTGCGCGACAGGCCCAGGTCTTCGCCATTGAAGCCGCGCGGCAGATTGCCCCAGGCGCCGGTGGCATTCAGGTCCGTATGCTGGAATCCGGCAGTGAAGACGGTGGCGGGCGTGATATCGGCCTGGACGACGCCATAGAACAGCTTGCGCTTTTCCTTGCGCACGTCCTGGAAGAATTCGCGATCATCGGTCACCGCGATCAGGCGGCCGCGCACGTTGCCGTCGCGCGTGATCGGGAACGACAGATCGGCCTCCAGCCGGCGGCGGTCCCAGGAACCGAAGGTCAGCGCGGCGGACGCCCGGAAGTCCCGGGTGGGACGCTTGCGCACCAGGTTCACCGTGGCTGACGGATTGCCCGAGCCCCGCAGCATCCCGCCCGCGCCGCGCACGATTTCCACGCGATCCAGCACGGCGGTGTCGGGCTGCAGGAACGCGGAACCCGAATTCTGCATCGTAATACCGTCCAGTTGAATCGCATCAATCTGATAGCCGCGCGAATAGTAATTGACCCGCTCCGAATCAAAATAATCAACCGTCACGCCGGGCGTGGCCTGCATGACGTCGTGCAGGTCTGGAAGGATCTGGTCGTCCAGCGCCTGCCGCGTCAATACCGTGACCGGATGTGGCGTCTGGCGCAAGGACTGGCCGGTCTTGAAAACGCTGGTGCCGCCGGCCGCATAGGCCTGGGTGACTTCCGTTTCCAGGGAAAGACCAGTAGCAATGATGGGGGAAAGTGTGGTGATATCGCCGTTGCCAGCTTCGGGCGGGGTGCTGGCGGTGGCTTCGGGGGAGCCCTGCGCAGTTTGGGCTTGCGCCATCGGGTTGGCGGCAATCGTGGCGGCGACGAACGTGAGCGATGCGATGCACCGCGTGGGCGACGCAGCACCGTGTCGGTTGGACATAAAGCGAATCCTTAAAATCAGTCAGGGCTACAGAAAGATGCATGCAAGCGGCGAGACGCCCGCACAAGTGCGGACAAGCGAAATCACACCTTGCTGATACCCCGCCCTTATGTCTTTCAAGGTACAAGTGGAAACGAATCGTTCAGGCACTTCATTGCCGGTTCACCCGCGCTGATTTTGTCAAACAGGTTCCCGGCCAAGGAACCTGCGGACCCCAGCTGCTGCGATTTTCGCGATCAAGTCACAATAATTGAATGCAAATAATAATAATTCTCATTCTATCAAAATAATGTCTTGACTAATCACCTTGCCGGCATAAAAACGGCCGACCGGACAAGATAGGGGGATTACATTCGTAATATCATCGCATTCCGTCGTATTTCCGAGACAAAAGCGCGGCTGGGTTTGGCGCGGCGTGGCGCCGCCCGGGGCAGGTACAATGCGTGTTGTTTCCTCAATGGCCCGACCCCTTTTTCGAGAAGAGAACAATTATGCGCTTGCGTCATCTGCTGGCAATCCTTGGCGTCAGCCTCTCCGCGTCCCGTTTCCCGGCTATCGCCAATACTGCTGTCGGGCAGGATACCGTGCCTGGCCAACAATGGATTTCCGTGACGGTCGAAGGCAGCGGACCGGATGTCGTGCTGATTCCGGGACTGGCTTCCTCGCCCAAGGTATGGGACACGCTGGCCGCGACACTCGCTAAGACCCACCGCTTGCACCGGATCCAGATCGCCGGTTTCGCCGGGCTGGCACCGGCGACCGGGTCTGCCGGGACAGTGGCCGCGCCCACCGCACAGGCCATTGCCGATTATCTGCGCAGTAAAGACATCCGCACGCCCGCGGTGATTGGACATTCCCTGGGAGGCGAAGTCGCCTTGATGCTGGCCGCCCGGCATCCTGAGCAAGTGGGTCGATTGATGATTGTCGATGCGTTGCCGTTTTACAGCCTGTTGTTCGACCCACTGGCCACGAGCGCCGGCATGCGGCCTCGCGCCGATATGATCAGGAAGGCGATGCTGGCCGCGCCCCGGGAACAGGCGGAAGCGTCACAGGCCGCCGCGATTGCCGTTCTGGTCAAGACCGAAGCAGCAAGGCCGGCGGTTGTCCAGGCGGGCAGGCAATCGGATCCCCTGACGGTGGCCAATGCCACCCATGAATTGATGATCACGGATCTGCGGCCGGAACTGGCACAAGTCAAGGCGCCCGCAACCGTGGTTTATGCCTATGACACCACGTTCGGCATCCCCCCGGCGACGGTGGATGCCATTTATGAGAACGCCTATCGGGGGTTGCGCAACGTCCGGTTCAAGCGAATCGACGACAGTTTTCATTTCATCATGCTGGATCAGCCCGAAAATTTCGAGCGGGCCGTGGCCGGATTTCTGGCGGCACAACCATAAACCATATCCAGGCATGACTCTGCGACATGTTGGTGCGCGGCCAGCGCCTCGTGCCGATATGACGCCAGGGTGATGCAGCCACCCGCTTCCTTATCGCGAGCGCCGGTATTGACCCGGCGTGACACCGAACACCCGACGGAACGTGGCGATAAATCCACTCACGTTATCGTAGCCGGACGCCAGCGCCACGGTGGTGACCGCTTGGCCGGCAGCCAGCTGTTCCAACGCATTCAACAATCTCGCGCGTTGCCGCCATGCGGTAAACGTGAACCCGGTTTCCGCGACAAAGCGCCGGCTCAGCGTCCTTGGCGCAATTCCCGCCCAGTCGGCCCAGGCTTGCAGGCCGCGATGTGCCTCAGGTTGCGCCGCCAAGGCATGGGCAATCTTAAGCAGCCTTGCGTCTTTGGGCATCGGCAGTCCCAGCAGCGCGGCAGGGGTTATCGCTATTTCATCCAGCATCACGCCGGCCAGGCGTTGCTGCGCATCGCTCAGGTCTCCGGCGGCCCAGCTCGCCGCCCTTGCCACCGCCTCCCGCAGCAACCCGCTGACCTCGAATACACGCGGCGCTTGTGGCAGCGTAGCGCAAGCCTTGCCGGAAACATACACGCTCCAGCCGGAAAAGGGTCCGTGCGATTGCAGCCCATGCGGAACTTGCGGCGGTATCCAGACTGCGTGGGTCGCTGGCACCACCCATAAATGGTCCATGGCTTGCACCGATAGCAGTCCATGAGAGGCGCCGAGCAACTGCCCGCGCGCATGGCGATGCCTGCGAGTATGGCGCAGTGCCTTGTCTTCGAGCACCGCGGTCACGATGACGGGCCCGTCTTCGGCCTGCGCCATACTGGGTGCGATCATCGGTTGTCCCATCAAATATGGCCTTAAATTGGTATTGATTGTCTTTTATAGCATAGCCAGGCCATTTGCAGCGTGATTACAATCGTCTTACCCCATTCTCAAGGAAATATCATGCGCGCAAAAGACCTGCTTCCAGATTCTACAAACCAGATTGAACGCCACGGCGTCGCCATCCGCAAAGGCACGGTTGGCGCGTTTCTGGCCAACGCCCGCTTATGGTCGGACACCAACGGCGATCCTGGACAGAGAAGGATTGCCGAGCAGGATATGGTCGATGCCCTGCCCGCCTTGCGAGCGCTGGGCCTGTTCGATATCTTCGCGCTTCGCGACCCGGCGCTGCGGATGCTGCTGGACAAGCATTGATGCCCAATGCTGGCGAGGCCGGGTGCCGTTGCGCCGCCCTCAATGCGGGCTGGCGGTCGGCCTGACGATCAGCTCGCTGACATCGACATCATCCGGCTGCGCGATGGCATAGGCAATGGCGCGCGCGATGGCGTCCGGGGGTAGCGCGATACGGCGAAACGCCCGCATTGCGGCCTTCGCGGTATCGTCGGTCAGGTGATCGGCCAGTTCCGATTCGACCACGCCGGGACTGACCACCGTGACGCGGATGACATCGGTTTCCTGTCGCAAGCCGTCGGAGATGGCGCGGACGGCGTATTTGCTGGCGCAATAAACGGCGGCGGTCGGGGAAACGGCATGTGCACCGATGGATGCGACATTGATGATATGGCCTTGCTTTTGCGCCTGCATCATCGGCAATACCGCCGCAATGCCATGCAACACGCCACGGATATTGACGTCGAGCGTTTGATCCCATTCGTCCACTTTCAAAGCCGCCAGCGGAGAAAGCGGCATCACGCCGGCGTTATTGATCATGACATCGATCCTGCCGTACTTGTTCCGGGCAAAGTTCGCCAGGCGCTGCATATCCTGCAGCCGGGTCACGTCGACTTCCTGGCAGTCGACCTGCCCGCCCTGCGTTGCCAGTTCTGTGACAAGCGTCCGCAGGCGGTCAATGCGCCTTGCCGCGATGACGAGGCGATGCCCTTGTGCCGCCAACCGGCGCGCGGCGGCTTCGCCGATCCCGCTGCTGGCTCCAGTCAGCAGAATGACTTTCGATACGGTTGCTAGTGCTTCCATGGTTCCTTTCTCCATTGATCATTGTTGAAGCGATAGCAGCATTCTATTTACCGTAGGGATGCACGAACAGGCGGAATCCTTTTCGATCCTTGCCTATTCCTATTTCGGTATCGATATTCGGATCGCATCGGTGCCATAATGATTGCCTGTTTCCCATTTCCGGATATTGCCATGGACCCGAGCATAGCCAGGCAGATGTCGAATCTGATCCTGCAACTGGCCCCGAATGAAGGCTATACCCAGTCGTTGCTGGACGACGTGCGTTTCATGCGCGCCGACCGTTCGCTGGCAAGGGCGCCGGCCCTATATGAGCCCGGTATCGTAATCGTTTGCCAGGGATACAAGCGCGGCTACCTGGCCGACCAAGTGTATCGCTACGATGCCCAGCATTATCTGGTGTTGTCTGTACCCCTGCCCTTTGCCACTGAAACCGAGGCCAGTCCCGAGGAACCGTTTCTCGCAATCTCGGTGCGCCTGGATATGGCGGCTGCGGCGGATCTGGTCATGCTGCTCGATGAGAGTCAGCAAGCGACCCGGGTTGCGCCGAAAGGGATTGTCTCCACCCCGCTGGATGCGCGGCTCGCGGATACGACGCTGCGCCTGTTGCAAACCCTGTCTTCGCCGCTGGAAGCCCGGGCGCTGGGTCCGGCCATTGTGCGCGAACTGTGCTTTCACGTGCTGGTGGGCGAACAAGGCGGGGCGATTCGCACGGCCCTGGCCAACCACGGACACTTCGGGCGTATCGCGCGGGCCCTGCGGCTCATCCATCGCGACTACGCGCAAGCGCTGGACGTGGCAATGCTGGCCGATAAGGTCGGACTCAGTGTTCCTTCGTTTCATGTGCACTTCAAGTCGGTCACGCAGGCTTCACCGATACAATACATCAAGTCGATTCGCCTGCACCAGGCCCGCTTGCTGATGATCCGGGACGATGTGACGGCCGCCGGCGCCGCGGCGCGGGTTGGCTACGAAAGCGCCTCGCAATTTAGCCGGGAGTTCAAGCGGATGTTCGGGCGCAGCCCGGGACAGGAAACCCGTGATATGAAAGCGATATTCGCCCTGCTGCCACCTGCGTGATCGCTATTTACCACAGCCGGCGGGCGCCGTCGACGGCGTGTCGGTCAGGCGGCAAAGTGATACAGCCGCGCCGGATTATCGACCAGGACTTTGCGGCGCAAGGCATCGGTAAAGAGCCAGCTCAATTGCTCCTGTATCAGCGCGCGCGGATCGATGGCCCGATACTGGCTGATTGCGTCGGGCGCCTTGCCCGGTTCGCGATTGGTGTGCGGCCAGTCGCTGGCCCAGAGCATGCGCTCGGGATTGGCCTGCAACAACGTATGCGCCAACGCCGCGATCTGCCGGGCCTGCACCGGGTCGCCGATACGATAGGCGGCGGACAGTTTGATATACAGTGCCCCCTGGGCCAGCATGGCATACAGCCGTGTTTTTTTCAAAACCTCTTGCGGCATCTGCGGTGGCAGCATGGCAAAATGATCGATAACCAGCGGCAGCGAAGGCGACGACAGTCGCTGCAAAACCTGTTCCACGACTTCATGATGCGCGTACAACTGGATATGCCAGCCGGATCCCGCCAGTTTGCCAGCCCAGTGCTCGACGATTTGCAAGGCCTGCCCCGGATCCTTGCCGCCTGTGCTCTCCAGGTTGATGCGAATGCCGGTGACGCCCGCTGCCGCCAGCTGCTCCAGATCGGCATCGCGCACGTCAGGGTCCAGGACGGCCACGCCGCGCAGGCTGTCCGGCATCGCCTGCAGCGTGTCGATCAGGCATTGATTGTCGGTGCCGTAAACGCTGGGCTGGATCACCACCGCGCGCCCCAGGGCAAGCCGGTCCAGATGCCGTCGCAAGGCAGAGATATCCGCCACGGGCGGCGTATAGGGACGCGCGGGCAGCATGGGATAGCGCGCCCGGTCGCCGATCACGTGGACATGGCAATCGCAGGCCTGTTCAGAAAAAGACAACATGATTATTTACCCGCCATGCTTCAGGCGACTTGCTCGCGGTCAACCAACAGCGCCAATAGCGCATCGCCGGTTTCGCGCGTTCCCAGTTTACCGCCCAGATCGCGTGTCACGTTGCCGGACGCGACGCTGGCCGCAATGGCCTCGAAGATAGCCTCTGCCGCCTGCACGAATTTGGGCAAGGTATTGCGCTGGCCATACCAATTGAGCAGCATGCCCGCCGACAACACCTGTGAAACCGGGTTGGCAATATTCTGCCCGGCGATATCGGGTGCCGAGCCATGCGCGGCCTGGCCCATCGCATACTTGTCGCCGGCGTTGAGAGACCCGCCCAGCCCCAGGCTGCCCGACAATTCCGCAGTCAGATCCGACAGGATATCGCCGAACATATTGGTGGTAACGATGACATCGAATTTCGCGGGTGCGCGCACCACATGGGCCATCATGGCATCCACGATAAAGTCGTCGATCACGACTTCGGGGAAATCTTTGCCCACTTCATGGCAAATATCGATGAACATGCCATCTGCAATTTTCAGGACATTGGCCTTATGCACAATGGACACATGCTTGCCGCGCGTCATGGCCAGCTCGAAGGCGGCGCGCGCGATACGCTCGCAGCACTTGCGGGTGATTCTGCGCAGGGAAATGGCAACGTCGGGCGTGATGAGCATTTCACTGGAACCGGACTCGATATTGCGGTCGGCATAAAAGCCCTCGGTATTCTCGCGCACCACGACTAGATCGAATTCACCCAGCCGAGCTGGCACGCCCTGGTAGGTACGAGCCGGGCGGATATTGGCATACAGATCCAATTCCTTGCGAAAGAACTTTGAGGGATTGATTTCACCCTTGGACTCATCCTTGAATTCATAGGTCGCCATGGGTCCAAGCATCAAGCCGTCGGCCTGCCTGACTTTTTCCAGCAACGCCGCCGTCACCGTGCTGCCATGCCGCTCCAGGCTGGCATGACCGGCAACATCATGCTGCAGTTCCAGCCCAAGGTCGAAGCGTTTGGAAACGGCATTCAGCACTTGTTCGGCCACGGCCATGGTTTCCGGGCCGATGCCATCGCCGGGTAGAATTACGATTTTCATAACATTCCTGTTCTTGCAAAAAATAAATTGAATAATCTACGTCAGGGAGATACCGGCGGACCGTATCAGTTCACCGTACTTACCGATCTCGGCCGTGACGAAGGCCGCGAACTGGGCCGGCGTATTGGCCGGCACCGCCGCGCCGTCGGCGGCCAAGCGTTCGCGAATGGCGGGCAACGCCAGGATCCTGTTGATTTCCTGGTTCAATCGCGCAATGATGTCCGCCGGTGTTTTACCGGGCGCAAAATATCCGCCCCATAAACTGTAGTTGAAGCCGGGCACGAGCGTTTCCGCCACGGTAGGCGTATCTGGCAAGGCAGCCTGGCGCTTGAGCGAGGTAATCGCCAGGGGCCTGACCGTTCCCGCTTTAATATGCCCCATGGCGGCCGACAGGCTGGAGAAAAAGCAATCCACCTGCCCGCCAATGACGTCCGTCATTGCCTGGCCGGCGCCCTTGTAGGGGACGTGGGTCATCCGGGTTCGGGTGCCCAGCGCCAGCGCCACTGCCGCCAGATGGCCTGGCGTCGCGGTGCCCGATGACGCGTAGGTAACAGACTCGGGCGCCTTGCTGGCCTGCTCGACCAACGACTCGAGCGTGGCGAATGTCGAGCCTTTCGCTGTAAGCAGGACCAGCGGCGAATCGCCGACCAACACAATGGGCTCGAGCTCCCTCAGCGCGTCGTACCCGGCATTTTTATTGGCCAATGGGTTGATCGCGATTTCGCCGGTTTGCCCCAGCAGCAGGCGGTAGCCGTCTGGCTTGTCGCGGATGATCTGGCGCGTACCCAGCATGCCGGAGGCGCCCGGCCTGTTTTCAACCACGACCGTTTGCAGCAACGCCTGACCCAGCGGTTCCGACAGCAGCCTGGCGAACAGGTCGCCCTGGCCGCCAGGCGCATAGGGCACCGTCACCGAGACAGGCTGGGCCGGATAGCCACCGGCAGCCGCCGCGGAACGAACACCAGTCACGGCGAGTAACGGTAGCGCCGCGGCATAGTGTAGAAAATCACGTTTGCTTATCTTGGACAGTTGCGGGTTCATGATTGTCTTCAAATCCTCTGTAATTGCGCGGCCCGGACCTGGCTTTGCCGACGCGGCTATGCTTCGCGCAACATTTTCAGGCGTTCCAGGAAGGCCTGTCGTATATGGTTTTTGGCAGCCGCGCTAGCCGCTTCCGGATCGCGGCGCCCGATGGCGTCCAGTATCTGGCGATGCTCAACAATGGCCTTCTGCGCCCGTTGCGGCGACTGCAGCGTGCTACGGCCCAGCAGATAGGTGGTATCGGTAATCGACTGCAGCGTACGAATCAGGTGCTGGTTATGGGCGGCGCCGTAAATCGCTTCATGGAACAGCAGATTCATTTTTACCGGATCTTCGGCGTCCTCGCTTTGTTCAAGGATGAAGGCCATATTATCGATCTCGGCATCGGTCGCATGCCTTGCCGCGAACTCGGCCGCGGCGCCTTCCAGGACTTCTCGCATGGCATACAGTTCGGTTACGCCCTGCCTGTCGATCTTGGTGATCACCAGGCCGCGCCGGGGTTCGTGTGTCAGCAAGCGCTCATCCTCCAGGCGCTTCAAGGCCTCGCGCACCGGCGTGCGGCCCATGCCGATCAACTTGGAAATCTCCATTTCGCGCAGGCGCGCGTCGCCGCTGAAAAAACCGCTGAGGATTTTCTGCTTGATATCGCGATACGCGGCGTTGAACTGGGTATTGTCTTTGGAAATTGGCATGGCGATGACTCGACTGACTGGGTTGCACAGATCCGGCTTGCAGCCCGGTTCCCCGGGCGCAAACTACTTCTGGGGTATTGTATCGACAACGGAACGCCACATTGTCAATTCCTGCGCCAGCATTTTCTCGAATTGCGCCGGCGGTCCGACCTTGACGGTGGCGCCCTCCTGCGTCAGTCGGTTGCTGACCAGCCTGCCGGTCGCCACTTTATTGGCGGCCTCGTTGAGCTTTTGCACCACCGCTTGCGGCAGGTTGGCCGGCCCCAGCACGCCCCACCAGGTATTGATATCGAAATCCTTGACGCCGGACTCCTGCAAGGTAGGCACCTCGGGAAACAGCGGCGAACGCGTCTTCGAGGTCAGGGCCAGCAACTTGACTTTATTCGCCTTGACCTGTTCCAGCATGGTCGGCATGGTAGAGAAAAACACCTGCACGCGCCCGGCCATCAGGTCCAGGGCGGCCGGGCCGCTGCCGCGATACGGCACATGCGACATCTCCACGCCTGTGCGCTGGGTAAACAGGGCGCCCGACAGATGGTTGATGCTGCCCGGTCCGGCAGAGCAGTAATTCACGGCGCCCGGCTCGCTTTTGGCCTTCTTAAGCAATGCGTTCACATCGGTCAAGCCCAGCGCCTTATTCGCCACCAGCATCAACGGACCGCTGCCAAGCAGGGCGATGGGCGTGAAATCCTTGATGGGATCGTACAGCTTGCTTTTTTCCCAAGCGGCATTGGTCGCGAAGGTGGACGTTGCAAATAGCAAGGTATAGCCATTGGGCTTGGCCTGCGCGACACGCGCGGCGCCAATCGAACCGCCGCCACCGCCGCGGTTTTCCACCACAATGGTCTGTTTCAGGATCTGCCCCAGTTCGGTGGCAAACTCCCGGGCGATGCTGTCGGTGCCGCCGCCGGCGGCAAACGGCACGATCAGGGTAATCGGCTGTTCGGGCCAGGCATTCGTATCTTGCGCCAGCGCGGCCGGGCCGGCCAATGCGGCCAGCATGGCCGTGCACGACACCACCCAATTGCGTCTGTTCATTTTTCCTCCTCAGGTAAATTTTAAATATATTTTTGTATACATAAATATATTTAAATGAATCATACCGAAATATCTGCGCCCTGCCTAGTGTTTTCCGGAAGCAGGCAATACCTGCTGCTTATCCAGAGCCGGCCTGCAATCGCCGTGCACCAGTGTAAGATGGAGCGGAACAATCAATAGCTACGAGATGGATAGAAGACATGGAAATACGGGTTCGCGCCGCCACACCAGACGATGCTGCCAGGATGCCCGCGGTCGAGCGCTCCGCCAGCGGGCGGTTCAGGGACGCGCCCGGCCTGGCTTGGATCGCCGACGATAGCGTGCTGTCGCCGGAACAACATTTGCAATTTATCGCGTCGGGCACATCGTGGCTGGCCGAGGCCGAACCGGGCCAATGCCTGGGCTTTCTTTGCGCCCAGGCATTCGACGACGAGCTGCATATCTGGGAATTGGCGGTGCGCGCCGATCATCAGCGCCAGGGCATCGGCAAGCAACTGGTGCGCCAGGCATATGCGTACGCGGCAAAACATGGTCTTGCGGGGCTCACACTGACAACCTTCCATGATGTGCCCTGGAATGCCCCCTGGTACGCCAAACTGGGCTTTCAGGCAATTTTGACTCTGCCGGGTTCACGCCTGGAAAGCGTGCTGGCGCTGGAAGGCCGCATCGGCTTGCCGGTAGAGCGGCGCACCGCTATGCGATTGGCCGTCAGGCCGGCGTGATGCGAGTTGTTGTTGAATCAATGCCCAAACGGGTTCGATAAAACCCAAAATAGCTAGGATTTGCCGCGGATTGCATATACCCATAAGGGCATAATCATACCTATGATGGGTATACGCAATACTGCCACCCCTGTCTATTCAAGGTTGGCCGAACCGTTGCGACCTGGCCTATAACGTGGCGCATGGGCCTTGCCTGGCGGCGTTACGCTGGCATGGCTACCACGCGAGTAACCGATACATCGTATTTCAGCTTTTACCCCATACCCTTGGTCTTGGCACAGAAGTCTGGCGAGTTCTGGATAAATGCCATCAAACCCGTAACTTGATCGAATATGAGGGAAACCTGAATATCGACGAACGGCGCGTCAATGATCTGGCTATCGCTTGCCAAACCGTTGCCGCCAAACTTGACGCATTGGCTTGGTCCCGATAAGTTGGTCCAGGCGCGGCGGCGCACACCCGATTACATCCGCCGCGCCATCTCCGGCGTGACGAACCGCTCAAGCATGCCATTACCCTGCGACACGTCCTGCCATTGATCAATGGCGAAATCGATGACAGTGAGCGCACAGGGCGGATATCCCTCTTGCAGCCGGGCCAGCCCCGCCGCGTTGTCCCCATCGCAAAAATATTGCGCGGTCAGCGTCATGCCCGGGTTATGGCCGATCAGCAGAACCACTTGCGGACCGGGTTCCATCGTTCTGACAACGCGTACGATATCGCCCACCGCCGCCTCGTAGATCCTCGATTCATGGACGATCTGGACAGGCTGTGTTCCCAGCTCCGCAGCGACCCGTTGCCAGGTTTGCCGGGTACGGGTCGCCGTTGAAACAATGGCGGCGTCCGGTTGCAAGTCCTGTCGCGCAAGATAACGCCCCATCAGATCGCCTTCGTCATAGCCTCGTTCCGTCAGCGGACGCTCATGGTCCGGAAGACCGGGGACGAAATCGGATTTTGCATGACGAAGCAGCATCAAGCGAAGCATGGCGAACCTTTTTTCCTGGACGGGTTGCAGACTTGGAGATAGTACTACGTAATCCCATGGCAATGGCTATTGCCGGCAGGCCGAGCGCAGGCCTGCGCCGCGGACAACCTTCAGGCGGCCCCCGTCGGCTTGGGCGCGGTATCGCCAACCTCGGGCTCTTCTTCATCGGGCACGCGCTGCTCCAGCTCATTACCCAGGACATCCTCGGAGCTCTGGCTTGCCGGCGTCAGCGGACGCGGCGTATGTCCCGCCGCCACCGCCTTCCCGCGACCCGCCGCCTTGCGCGCGGCCATGCGACCCAGGTTCACATTGGCCGAGGGCGCGTTGCCATCCTTGTCCTGACCAAAGTACACCACGGTATGCGGATAAGGCAGCTCGATATTGGCCGCATTGAAGTGTTTCTTGACCAGCCGGTTATAGCCGCGCTGCACCGCCCATTGCATGCCCGGCGATGTTTTGATCAAGACGCGTATCGTGACGCCACGCTCGTTGATGGCGGTCACGCCCGGGATGGTGATGTCTTCGAGAATTTCCGGCGCCAGCACCTCGTCCTGCATCAATTCCCTGAAGGCTTCGTGCAGATGATGGATGGCATCGTCCACATTCTCGCGATGCGCAATCGTGTATTCGCCCATGTGGTAGGAGAAATCACGCATGTGGTTTACGACCACATCGACCGAGGAAAACGGAATCAGATGGTAGCCGCCGTCCATGGTGCGCATGCCGACGGACCGGATGGTCATTTTCTCTACCGTGCCGAATACGCCGCCGGCCTCGACCACATCGTTCACATTCATACCGTTCTCAAGCTGGATGAAGATCCCGGTGATGATATCCTGCACCAGTTTCTGGGCGCCGAAACCGATAGCCAGCCCTACCACCCCGGCGCCAGCGATCAACGGCCCGATATTGATACCGATCTGCGAGAGCACGATCAGGATCGTCATGGTAATGATCACGATCAGCGCGGCATTGCGAAACAGCGCCAGCAGCGTTTTTTCCCGCGCGCTGGGCGCCCGGGTGCCGGTGCCGCTGAGGCGGCTTTCAATGATACTTGCGATCACGGTCCAGGCAAGCGCGGCGAACAGCAGGATAATGGCGACATGTACGATCATGCTGATGGTGGCGCGCCCGGAACCGGACATCACCCAGGCGGAAAGATCGAAAGCGTGCCAGGCATCCAGGACAATCAGCAACACCACCACGAGCGTCGCCAGCCGCAATCCCTTGAGGGTTGCCGGCACATAGGAATTGAGACGCGCCTCAAGCAGCGGCAGGCGGCCGCGCATGTCGTCCGACAGACGGATCGGATGGCTCAGGATCGCGGTCAGGACGGCGGACACCAATAGCCCCAGCGCAATCGCCAGCACGCTCTGCAGCGTGGCCCGTGCCATGAACGGCAAGGCCTCCGTGGGATCGACCTGACTGACGACCAGCAGCACGGTAAAGTAGATGATCGCCAGCAGATGCCAGACGCGCGCCAGCAGCCGCATCAGTGTGCCGAAGAACGCGGTGGAAGCCACTGCTGCGCGCTGCACCAGTCGCTCGCGGATCAGCGCGCGGTTGCGCCAGATCACCCGGACCGCGTAAATATACATGCCGACCATAATCAACAGGCCGATCATATTGCCGAAAGCGGCGGTAAATAGCGCCGTCGTCACAGGCACCACCACCAGCATGCCGTAGCCGATCACGGCCACCAGCCAGCTCAACCAGTTGTTCCAGTAGCGGGCGACATCGTCCTGCATCTCGAACAGGCGCAAGCGTGGGAAGCGCGTGGCGAAGACCGTCCTGACCAAGGCCCTGGCGACCTCGACCGCGATGAACGCGTTGACGAACAAGGATTCAAACGTGCCGATGACGCCGCCGGGCCCCGCCAGGGACATGGCCACCGCATAGCCCACCACGCCCGCCAGGACAATGGCGACGATATCTATCAACAAGGCCCCCAGCACCGCGATGATCTTGCGCCATGTCGCGGGCCCCGCGAATCGGCGCGGCGTCGCAGCCGGCGGCGATTGACCGGCCCAATGATTGATAAAGGAAAAGCAGCGCGCGGCAAGCAGCCGTGTTATCACGAAAGCAATAATCGTGGCCGCGACCACCAGGGCGAAATTGAACAGGACGGTTTTCCAGTCGGCCATGCCAATGCCGCCGGCAGATTCACCTCGCGCCATGGCGCTGACCGCGGCGGCGGCCTGCCCGACGTCGTCCAGCAGCTTGCTCAGGAACACCTGTGTGCCGTCGGCGACGCGACGCGGCAGTGAGGAATCATCCGCGGTTTCGACGGCGGGCGACGATGCCGCTTGCGCCGGTGCCTGCGCGCGCAATTGTTCGATCAATTGCTTGCGGGTTTGTTCATTTTCCAGGAGATCGGCCAACTGGGCCGGGGAGGCGGGGGATGCCTTGGCATCCGCCGGGGTGTTGCTTTGCGCATGCGCGGCACCGAAAAAAAGCATGCCATACAGCAGCAGGATCAAAAACGTTAAAAAGGCACGGTGAAAAGGCACGCGATTCGGGCTGCGTGCAAGGGCCGCGGTTTTCTGCGAACCAGTCGCGGTTGATTCAAGCACTATGCTACCTCCTGTTGCTGGATTCCGTCTTGGCTTGCCATAAATCGCGGATGCGTCGAAAGCGCCCCGCCCTTATGCCAGCCTATACGGTAACACGAGGGCACGGACCGATCAAAATCGGCGCGTTTTGCAACCCCGTCGGCCCGATTACGTCATCCATTCGGACATGCGGTTATTTGAAGTAGGCCCGCGGCGTGCAACCCAGCATCGTTTTGAAAAACACGATAAACACGCTATCGCTGGAAAAATCCAGGGCGGCAGCCGTATACGCCAGCGTGTGACCCGCGGCCAACAATTCGATGGCGCGGATCAAACGCCATTGCTGGCGCCACTGCTGATAACTCATACCGGTTTCTTTCTGGAAGATGCGGCCGATTGTCTTGCCGCTGGCGCCGACCTCTTGTTCCAGCACATGCAGCGGCGGCGGCAACTGGTGGTCGGGGCTGGCCACCAATTTGGCCAGCCGCCGGTCTGTGGGCAGCGGCAGCAACATCGGTTCGCGCCTGGCGCCGGCGATTTCATCCAGGCATAACCCCAGCAAATGCCTATGCCGGCCTTGCGACCAGTCCTGATCGAATTCGGCCATGGCAATGGGCTCCAGTACCGCCTGCAATAGCGGACTGACATCGATAATGCATACTTGCGTCGGCAACCGCGCCGACAGCGCAGGCAGAAAATACAGGGACCGATAATCGACGATTTGCCGCATCACCGCACGATGCTCCGTGCTTGGCGGGATCCATGCGGCCCGCGACGGCGGCAACAGGCACAACTGGTTCGCGAGAGTGATCCGGATGGTTCCGCGCCTGGCGTACAGGAGTTGGCCGCGCAGATGTTGGTGCGCCCGCGAATCGTGCTTGCTGAAGGACGTGGCAACCCCAATCACGGCGGCCTGGTAGGCGTCGGGATTGAAGCTTGCCGTTGCGGGCAGGATGGCCATGGGGAAATTTGTCCTATTTTACATATTTTATGTCTATTTATTTATACACGGACAACGCCGGAACCGCAACAATAACCCCTTTTTCCCAATCAAGTCATTGCTATGCAAAACAAAGGTTTTATTGCCCTGGCCATTGCCCTGCTCATGTTTCCCCAGATTGCGCAAACGCTATACAGCCCGGCCTTGGCCGATTTTGCGCTGGTGTTCCGGGTGGCGCCGGAAGCGGCGTCGCAGGCATTGACCGTGTACTTCCTGGCGTTCGCCGTCGGTGTCATGACATGGGGTTGCGCCTGCGACCGCATCGGGCGCCGCACCGCCCTGCTTTGTGGTCTGGCGCTCTATGCCTGTGCGTCGGCTGCGGCGTTGCTGGTGCAGACGTTCGCCGGCTTGCTGCTCACCCAGGCGCTGGCGGCGCTGGGTGTCTCGGCCGGATCCGTCGTCACGCAAACCATGTTGCGCGACCGCTTTCGCGGCACCGCGCTGGCCCAGGTGTTTTCCATCGTAGGCATGGTCCTGGCGGCCAGTCCCGCCATCGGCCTGTTTGCCGGCGCGGCGCTTGTCGCTGTCGCCGGCTACCCGGGCGTAATGTGGAGCTTGCTGTTCATGGCGACTTTGCTGCTGGCCTGCTGCGCCCGTGCGTTGCCGGAAACCCTGCCCGCGAACCTGGCGCCCACGCCGCTGCTGCAGACGCTGCGCAGCATGGCGCGCGATGCGCACGTGTGGCGCTGCGCCTTGCTGGTGGCCGCCTTCAACATTGCCTTGTTCAGTTACTACGCGCTTGGTCCGTTTTTGTTCCAGCGCCTGCGATTGGACCCGGCGTTATATGGCTATAGCGGCGTCCTGCTGGCCTTGGGGACATCGCTGGGCGCATGGCTGAATCGGCGCCTACTGCGGACCAATTTGACGGAAACACAACTGGTGCGCCTTGCCGCCATGCTGCTGCTCGCGGGCGGCCTGCTGGTCAGGCTGTGGCAAGACAGCCTGTGGTTCCTGGCGCCAATGCTGCTGATTGTGCTGGCGTTCGGCATTGCCATCCCGAATCTGCTCGGCAAGGCGTTGAGCCGCTATGCAGGCCGGCTGGGCACCGCGGGCGCGCTGTTCGGATTGATGTATTACTTGCTGATCGGCGCCGGCATGATACTGGCTGGTTGGGCGCAGGCCCTGGGCAACACCCTGCTGGCCTGCGGTGGCGCGGCGACCCTGCTGGCGCTATGGCCCCTTGCCGGGGGCCGCGTCGCGACCCGGGGCATACCGGCCGTCCGGCGCCCGTGAGGGTCGCAGACGCCAGCCATGCCGGATTACTTCTGACTGGACAGCGTGTTATAGCTGGTCATCAGGTTGCGATAGTCGGGAATATGGTTGGAAAATAAGGTACCCAGCCCTTCGATGTCGTTGCGCCAATCCCGGTGCAACTCGCAAGCGGCGCCGAACCAGGTCATCAGTTGCGCGCCGGCCTTGGACATGCGATCCCACGCCGCCTGGCGCGTCAATTCATTAAATGTGCCGGATGCGTCGGTAATCACAAACACCTCGAACTCCTCCTCCAGTGCGGACAGGGCGGGGAATGCCACGCAGACTTCCGTCACGACGCCGGCAATGATCAATTGCTTCTTGCCGGTTGCCTTCACTGCCTTGACAAAATCCTCGTTGTCCCAGGCATTGATATTGCCCGGGCGCGCGATGTAAGGCGCATCGGGAAACAACGCCTTCAGCTCGGGTACCAGGGGGCCGTTGGGGCCGGTTTCAAAACTGGTGGTCAGGATGGTGGGCAGTTTGAAATATTTGGCCAGATCGGCCAGCGCCAGCACGTTGTTCTTAAATCGATCAGGATCGATATCCCGAACCAGTGACAACAAACCCGCCTGGTGATCCACCAACAATACTGCTGCATTGTCTTTATCAAGACGAACATAAGGGTTACGCATTGCTTCCTCGCTTTGAAAATCGGCGCCGGGCGCCGGGATAGGCCGGCCACCCGACGGGTGGCCGGGAATCGGATGGGTAAATCAGGCAGGGTGGGCAACCGCGCCAAAGCGGCCGCTGTTGAAATCGCCAATCGCCTGCACGATTTCTTCCTGGCTGTTCATGACGAAAGGACCATAGCCAACGATCGGCTCGTCGATAGGCTCGCCGCTGAGCAGCAGCAGCGTGGCATCGCTATTGGCCTCGATCGACAGGTCTTCGCCTTCGCGGTCCAGCACGATCATTTGGGCTTCCCGGACGATGGTGGAGCCATTGACCTGGACAGTGCCGTGCAGGACCACCAGCGCCGTAGCCCAGCCGGCGGGCAACGTTAACGCGCTGTAGCTACCCTGGGCAAGCCGCATATCCCAGACATTCATCGGGGTAAAGGTATGCGCAGGGCCCTTGTTGCCTTCATACTCGCCCGCGATGACCCGTACCGTACCCGCGCCATTGGGCAGCGCGACCACGGGAATATCGCGATCGACGATAGCCTGGTAGCCCGGTTCGGCCATTTTATCGCGCGCTGGCAGATTGACCCAGAGCTGCACCATTTCCAGCTCGCCACCGGTTTTGCCGAAGGCGGGGGAATGGAATTCCTCGTGCAGAATGCCGGCGCCCGCCGTCATCCATTGCACATCCCCGGGGCCGATCACGCCGCCCTGTCCGGTGGAATCGCGGTGTGCCACTTCGCCTTTGTAAACGATGGTCACCGTCTCGAAACCGCGATGGGGGTGTTCGCCCACGCCGCGTGGCTTGTCGGTTGGCGTGAAGTCGGCGGGGCCGGCGTAATCCAGCAGCAGGAAGGGGCTCAATTGCTTGCCATGGCCGCTATATGAGAACAGGGACCGTACAGGAAAACCGTCGCCAACCCAGTGGGGGCGAGGGGCACTGTAGACGCCAAGAATCTTTTTCATGATGTTCTCCGAAAATTCCGCAATATTTGCGTGATGGAATACATCATATGGGCGATACGATATTTTGAGTAGACTGGTAAAATAGCTCTCTGAGTTCTATTTTGTGAACGATAAAATCGCCATGCAAGACCTGAACGATCTCTTCTACTTTGTCCAAGTTGTGGACCACGGCGGCTTCGCCCCGGCGGGCCGCGCGCTGGACATGCCAAAATCCAAGCTCAGCCGGCGCATCGCGGGGTTGGAAGAGCGGCTAGGCGTACGCTTGATCCAGCGCACAACGCGCCATTTCATGATCACGGAGATCGGACGGACCTATTACGACCATTGCAAGGCTATGCTTGTGGAAGCCGAGGCAGCCCAGGAAGCGATCGATGAGTCGCGGGCCGAACCGCGCGGCACCATCCGCCTGACCTGTCCGGTAACGCTGTTGCACCAGCATGTCGGCGCCATGCTGGCCGATTTCATGGCGCAGTGCCCCCTGGTCACCATCTATCTGGAGGCCACCAACCGCCAGGTGGATGTGGTCAGGGAGGCCATTGATGTCGCGCTGCGGGTACGTCCGCCGCCGCTCCAGGACAGCGAACTGGTCATGCGGGTGCTGTCCGAGCGCGAGCAATGCCTGGTGGCCAGCCCGGCGCTGATCGACGCCTACCATTTCCCTGCTTCGCCCGCCGAACTGAACGACCTGCCCAGCCTGGGCCTGGGCAGCGCCCAGCGCTCCTACCAATGGACACTATATGGACCGGATGATGCCCAGGCCTCGGTGCACCACACGCCGCGCTTTATCACAAGCGATATGATCGCGTTGCGCAAGGCGGCCCTGGCCGGCGTAGGGATCGTGCAACTACCGTTGCTGATGGTGAATGATGAGCTCGAGAGCGGCGAGCTGGTCAGGATCGTGCCCGAATGGGCGCCGCGCCGCGAGATTATTCATGCGGTGTTTGCGACCCGGCGCGGCTTGCTGCCCTCGGTGCGCGCGCTGGTTGATTTTCTGGCGCAACGCTTCGCCGCCATCCACGAACGCTAGGCGTCATTTGGCCCATTGCGGCCCGGTTCAGCGAACGGTCCCCTGCGCGCCCGGTTGCTTCAGGCCGAGGTTCTCGCGCAGGGTCCGTCCTTCGTATTCAGTACGGAACAAGCCGCGGCGCCGCAACTCGGGCAATACCCCTTCGATGAAATCATCGAGCCCACCGGGCAGCCACGGCGACATGATATTGAAACCATCGGCCCCGCCTTCCTCAAACCATTGCTGCAACTGGTCCGCGATCTGTCCTGGCGTTCCCACCACCTGCTGATGCCCCCGTGCGCCGGAGATCCGCAGATAAAGCTCGCGAATGGTCAGATTATCGCGCTGCGCCAGATCTGCCAGCAATTGCTGGCGGCTCTTGCCGCCGTTGGTGGCCGGCAACTCGGGAAGCGGGCCGTCCACCGGGTAGCCGGACAAATCGACACCGATCATATTGGACAAAAGCGATACGCCCACGACCGGATGAATCAGTTCCTGCAACTGTTCGAATTTCTCCTCGGCCTCGGCCAGGCTGCGGCCGACGACCGGAAAAATACCGGGCATAATTTTGATATCCTCGGCCGCCCTGCCATGGCGTTGCGCGCGATCCTTGATATCGGCGTAGAACGACCTGGCTTCGTCGAACGTCTGGTGCGCCACGAAGATGACTTCGGCGGTGCGTCCGGCCAGCTCGCGCCCCGCCTCGGATGCGCCGGCCTGCACCACCACCGGGCGTCCTTGCGGAGAGCGGGCAACGTTAAGCGGCCCACGCACCGAAAAATGCCTGCCCTTGTGATTCAGCACCCGCAGTTTTTCCGTGTCGTAGAAAATACCCGAAGCCTTGTCGCGCAGCAAGGCGTTGTCTTCCCAGGTGTCCCACAAGCCGACCACGACATCGTGAAACTCCGCCGCCCGCTCATAGCGCTGGCCATGATCGGGATGCCGTTCGTAATTGAAGTTCTGCGCCTCGGCTTCGCTGCTGGAGGTCACCAGGTTCCATCCCGCGCGCCCGCCGCTGATCAGGTCCAGCGTCGCAAATTTGCGCGCCAGATTATAGGGCTCGTTGAATGTGGTCGACGCGGTGGCGATTAGCCCAATGCGCTCGGTCAATGCCGCCAGCGCCGGCAGCACGGTGAGTGGTTCCAATTGATCGGCGCGGGCGGTGCGGGCCAGGAAAGGCAGGTGAGCACTGCGCACGCCAACCGAATCGGCGAAGAAAACGGCATCGAATTTGGCGGCCTCGGCGCGCCGCGCAAGATCGGCATAGTGCGCAAAATTGGTGCCGGCATCGGCCTGCGCCTCGGGATGCCGCCAGGCGGCGATATGGTGGCCGGTCTGCATCAGGAATGCGCCCAGCTTGATTTGTTTCGGGGGATTGCCCATGTTTGACTCATGCAAGGAAAAAAGATTACCAGGCCATGCCCAGCTCGGCCAGCGAGCGGGGATAAGCCGGCGACGGCGCCAGACGCGGCGAGCGGTCGACCTGGTTCGGGTCCAGATCCAGGAAATCGCTCAGCACATCGTCCCGCAACTGGATAAATTGAGGGTCGCTGCGATTGCGCTGACGCGGCAGGTCGACCTGCACGGTGCGCCGGATGCGCCCCGGATGCGGCTGCATGACCACGACCTGATCTCCCAGGAATACCGCCTCATCGACATCATGCGTCACCAGCAGCATGGTGATCCGCTCTTTCTGCCAGATATGCTGCAGTTCGACCTGCAGCCGCGAGCGGGTCAACGCGTCCAGCGCACCGAAAGGCTCGTCCAGCAGCAGGATGCGCGGGCGGTTGACCAGGCCGCGCGCAATCGCCACCCGTTGCGCCATGCCGCCGGAGATCTGGTGTGGATAGGATTGCTCGAACCCCTCCAGGCCAACCAGGGCAATATGTTCGGCGATCAGGTCGCGTTTTTGCGCGGCATTGAACGGCGCATTGCGCAGCGCCACGCCGACATTCTGCTCGACCGTGAGCCAGGGGAAAAGGCGGTGGTCCTGAAACACGATACCGCGCTCGCGACTGGTACCATCGATAGCCTGCCCGCCTGTCAGTATCCGTCCGTCGAAGGCATTGTCCAGCCCCAGGACCAGGCGCAGCAGCGTGGACTTGCCGCAACCGCTGGCGCCCACAATGCTGACAAACTGGCCCGCCGGCACGCTCAGGTTGATATTGTCGAGTACCTGTAACACGCCGCCGCTGCCCTGTGGGCTGGCATACCGCTTGCCCAGTCCGATGATTTCCAGGCCGTTGGCCGGCCTGGATCCGTGCTGCGCGGCCGGCGAGGCCGTCGCGGGACCGTCCGCAGCCGCCACCGCATCATCCGCGCGTCGTCTGAATTGATATTGCGCCATTGAAAGACTCCTTGTATTGCATTGCCTGACAGCTGCTCCAACCGCAGGCGATTAAAGTAGGCCGCGGCCGCGGGCGATCCGGCGTTCGACGCTGCGGGCCAGCGCATTCATCAGCCAGCCCACCAGGCCGATGACCCCCATCCCGAAGATCACCAAATCCATCTGGAAGTGTTCGCTGCCCTCGATCAGGGTATTGCCGATGCCCTGCCCTGCGACCAATAAGTATTCGGCGCCGATCGTGGCCAGCCAGGAATAGATCAGCGCCAGATAGATCCCAGTGAAGATCGCGGGTACGGCCGCAGGCAAGACGACCCGGCTGATTGTTTGCCAGCGCGTATAGCCATAGACCCGGGCCACTTCCAGCAGACTGGCCGGCGTATTGCGAATGCCATCGCATGTATTGACCACCACGGGCACCAGCGCCGCCAGCGACAGAAACACGACCTTGGCCACATCCCCCAGCCCGAACCATACCGAGATCAACGGAATCCAGGCAAACAGGGAAATTTGCTTGAATGTATTGAAACTGGGACCGACGATACGGTTGAACAAAGGCAGAAAACCCAGCAGCGCACCCAGGACCAGGCCGCTCGCGGTGCCGATGGCAAAGCCGGTCAGCTCCCGGGCCAGGCTGGCCCCCAGCGCCGTCCATACCTGACCGGTGGAAAACTGCAAGATGGCGGTGTCCAGCACTTTGCCAGGAGAGACCAGCAAGGCGGAATTGACCACTCCCGAGGCGGAGCCGAGCCACCACAGCGCGATGGCCACCACCGGCAGCACCAGGCCGCGCCAGCGACGGTCGCCGCGCACGCTCAGGGGTGCCGCGGTTTCGGTCGCGGCGGCATTCGCGGAAACAGGCAGCGCCGCGCTCATGTCGCACCTCCCGCGACAACCGGACGTGCCCGAGCCACCCTGGCCTCGGCAATGTCCAGCAGTCTGTCGATCAGATAGCCGATGGCGCCGACCACGATTACCGCAGCCATGACCAGATCCAGCTGGAATAATTGGCGCCCATAGACAATCAGATACCCCAAGCCTTCGCTCGAGGCAACCAGTTCCACCACGACCAGCGACAGCCACGCCTTGGTAAAGCCCAGCCGCAAGCCGGTGAACAACGTGGTGGTTGCCTGCGGCAGTATCACTTCGACCACCTCCTGGCGGCGGGTATAGCCGTAGACCTCGGCCACTTCGCGCAGCGCGACCGGCGCCTGGCGAAAGCCCTGCAGGGTATTGAGCGTGACCGGCACCAGCGCCGCCTTGGCGATCAGGATATATTTGAGCGGCTCGCCAATGCCCACCAACAGCAGGACAAAGGGCAGCCATCCCAGCACCGGGATTTGCACCAGCGCATTGAACGTCGGCAACAGGTACGCTTCGAGCCGGCGCGACAGGCCCATGGCGCAACCCAGCAACAGGCCAAGACATGCGCCGGCGGCAAAGCCCAGCAGCACCCGGCGCATGCTGGCCTCGACATTCAGCCATAGATCGCCATTGGCGAACAGATCGGCCAGCGTCTGCAGCACGAACGCCGGCGGCGGCAATACCTGCGGCGAAATCCAGCCCTGGCTGGCGCCAGTCTCCCAGAGCGCCAGCAAGGCAATCGGTAGCAACCAGGGCAGCAGACGGTCGCCGACATGACGCAACAGCCGGAAGCGGTCCCGCGATCCCGCGGGGTCGTTGGCGATGTCGTTGGCGGCTTGCCGGGTCAGGGTAGGCAAAGAGGTTGGCGTCATGGCGATCTCCCGGCTAGCCGCCGTTGCCCGAGGCGGCCACTTGCGCCTGCGGCTTGGGCCGGCCCGTCACGTCGAACGTTGTCCAGCGATGTGTCAGGCCTTGTTTCTGGAGCGCGTTCTGCAAAAAGCTGGCGTCGAACCAATCGTCAACCGATACCTCGCGCCGGATCAGCTTGAGTTTGAGCGCGTCCCGGACCACGGCTTTATAGCGCCCGATGATGAACTCGTCGATCAGGGGCGAATTGCGTATGGCCAGTTGCTGGTCCTTGAACTCGGCGGCATAGGACGCGTAAGGCGTGCCGCTGCGCGCCCAGAGCTTGAACAAGGCGTCGCGGTTGGTCTCGTCGGAGGCCCATGCCGCCGCCCGCACGAAGACATCGACCACGCGCTGCACCGCCTCGGGGTGCTCAGTGGCGAACGCATCCCTGACATGCAAGTGAGCCTGCCGCGTAAACGAGGGGTCCTGGCCCTGTGTGGAATAGACAATTTTCACCAACCCCTGGTCGCGCAGCTTGAAGAACTCCGGTCCGCCAAACGCCGCATCCACGCCTTTGGAGGCCAGCGCGGCCTGGGCGCTGCCCGTATCTAGATTGATCCCCTTGATATCGCGCTCCTGCAGTCCGTGCGCCGCCAGCAGGTTATTCGCAACAAGATGGCCGTTGGTACCGCGGAAGATCGACACCCGCTTGCCTTTCAGGTCTTCGATCGACTTGATCTGCGAATCGGGCGGCGTCACGATGTATAGATTATTGCGGGCGCCACTGACCAGCAGGATGCGCGTTTTCAGGCCATTGGCGCGCCCTACCACCGAAGGCAGGTCGCCATGGTAGGCAAAATCGATCTGCTTGTTGGATAGGGCTTCGTTCACGGCCGGGCCCGCGCCTTTGAAGAACAGCCACTCGACCTTGACGCCGTCTGCCTTGAAGGCTTGCTCCAGCCAGCCATTGAGGCGCGCCACCGATCCGGGCGAGCCACCCCAGGAGATCGGGTTGCCGCCACCCGCGGTCGCGACGCCGATGCGCACGGTGGCCAGGGGTTCGGCTTGCGCCGGGCCCGCGACCGCGGTCAGCGCCAGGCCGGCGGCGAGCGTGGTCAGAACGCGCCGGCGAAATGGTTTGAATTGCATCATGAATATTCCTGCTTGGATCGTTGGATGATGAACAGGCCCGGCGTCCCGCCCGCCCAGCTCCCGGCGGCAACACGCCGCATGGAACAGGGAACGGACCAGGACTGGCAGCCGGGCTCAGGCCGGCGATGGGCCCAGTTTTTTCTCGACCGCGGTGCCCTTGAAAAACTGCGGATTGGCCTGGGTGTAGAAGCGGTAAGGATTGTCAAAGACCAGCGCCTTGAAGTCGGCGGCGGTGATGACACCCTGCTCCACCAGGTCCCAGCTTTCGGCCAAGGGCTCGGTCAAGTCGGGGACATCCCAGTGCCCGATATCCGAAGACCAGATGGCATTGATCTTGGCGCCAAGCGGATTGAGCTTGGCGTTGAATGCCGATGCCACCGTGCGGTCGTCCGACTCCGAACCGAAATAGAAACTATCGACCCATTGCGTCTTGATGTCCTGCGGCGATGCGATGCCCGCCTGCGCAAAATCGTCGATCTCGTCGTCATTGGGATCGCGACTGTGTGGCAACGCCGAAACACCCAGGCTATCGAGCAGCAATCGGCTTTTGTCCAGGGGGCGGTCCTTGATCAGATCGTTGCCGTAGCGCTGGAACAGATCGGCCAGCAGGTCCAGGTCGGCATTGGCCGGATTGTAGTTTTGCACGGCGACGTGGTTGCGTTTCTCCCATCGATCAAGCAAATGCGTGAACACATGCGCCCCCCAGTCGGCGCCACCTTCGAGCAAGGCCACGCGCAGTCCCGGGAAACGCCGGGTCACGCCGCCGAAAAACAACGCCTTGGCGAAGGCCTGCGACCCATCGGCGAAATGGCCGATGTGGTTATACATGTAGTTGCTGATCGAATGGCGGCCGGTCCACCCCTGGCTGCCGTAATGCGTGGTCACCGGCACACCGAGTTCGACCACTTTGGCCCAGAACGGATCATAGTCATACTCGCTGTCGATCCCGTAGAAGTCGGTATAGTTGGCATATTTGGCGACATCCGGATGATCGGCTGCCGGATACTTGTCGGCCACCGCGGGAATCGGCCTTTTTACGCCGCCGGCGATATTGATGACCTTCAAGCCCAGTGTCTTGACTGCGAACTCCAGTTCCTCGATCCCCTCTTCGGGCGTGTGCAAGGGAATGCCGGCAACAGGTGTCAGCCGGTCGCTGTACTTGCGGTACTGATCGGCGTGATAATGGTTGATGGCGCGATGCAATGCCTGCCGATGCCGGCCCGCGCCCAGTGGCGCCAGCACATCGTTGGGAAAGAGCACGGAATAATCCGCGCCCTGCTCGGCCAGCCTTTCGGCCAGCAAATCCGGCAAGGTATACGTTGCCAAATCCAGCGTATTGCGCGTCACGCGCGCCCACCAGGGTGAGCGCAGGGTGCGGTGGTAGCGGCGCTCCTGCTGGGTCTGCTGATACCAATCCTTGCCGTTGCTGCGCGTATTGAAGCGGGAGCCCAGCACTTTGCGCAAGGCGTCAACCAATTCGCCGCCGCCATACTGCTGGACATACTCCTCCAGCGCGGGGGTGTAGTCGTTGACATGGACATCGGTATCGATCACAGGGTAATCCAGCGTCGCCTTGACAGCGGTGGATCGGGAGGCTTGCACGGTGGTAAGGCGATCGTTCATAAGAATCTCCTGATTGAATGATTCGACATGATGCGGCCGCGCCGGTTGCGCATCGCCGCATCATGAAACTGCATGAACGAAAAAGTATAGGACAGCGAAAAGAAACCATTAACGATATTTTTCGCCTTTATATATTCAATAATTTTCTTTGTCCAAAGCCCGGCAAGCCAGTATTCGCGCGCCTCTTAATATAAAACATTCATATCGGACATCAGCCTCCGTTATATCACATTTGAAATTCAGTCTGTAATTTCCTTTGGTGATATCGATACTTGGAAGATTTCTTTTGAAATGGCCCGCGGACTGCATACCATATAACGCATGGCATCTCATGGCGGCATGCCGCCGTCATGTATGTTTTATGGTTATATCTATCTTACGGAGACCCCATGTCCATTCAATCGATCAATGCGCGCAACCAGTTTCAGGGAAAAATCACCGAGATCATAGCCGGGCCGGTGGTATCGGAAGTCGACATTGATACGCCCGCCGGCCCCATTACTTCAGTCATCACTTCGCGTTCCATCGAGCGGCTGGGGTTGACGGTCGGCTCCGAGGTCATCGCCTTCGTCAAGGCCACCGATGTCGCCGTGGCCAAGCTGTAGTTTGCCGGCGCGGTTTGCCGGGCAAGCACAAGCCCCGGCGCCGCGCCTAGCGGCGCAGAACGGTATAGGAAATAATGCCCGCGGACAGGACAATGGCGCACATCAGGAAAGCTGAGGTAAACACGTCCTGACCGGCGATACTCAAGACGACTTGCGCCTTGCCCGAGGCCCACTGCATGAAGGACGCCCCCATGAACAGCGCCGTATTGAACAGGGCCATGGCCCTGCCCTGCATGTTTTGCGGATACACTTCCTTGGCATCGGCAAGCTGCCAAACAGTATTGCTAGCGCCAACCGCGATCACGACGATGGCGGCAAGGCTGACCCACAAATTGTGGCTGAATGCCAGCACGATAAACCCAATGACCAGCGCCCAGGGCTCAATGCACAGATAGGTGTATCGTTTTCCCGGCCCCGGGTCAATCTTGCCGAACAGCATTGGGCTGAACACCGAGAGGATCGACAGAATCAGCGCCAGGTTGCCGGCAAAGACCAGGCTTTCCTGATGGCGTTCCACCAGCAGCGGCCCCAGCCACAGGCCGCGCAACGTGAGAAAAGCGGCGTAGTTCACAAAGACCAGGGAGAGGATCCCCGGTGTCTCGCGGATGGTGAGCAATTCCTTGTAGCCGGAAATGGAGCGCACGGCCAGCATGATTTTTTGCTTCAAGGGTAGCGACGACGCATCCAGATTCCGGTCCACATTGCGCACGCCGAAGTAAATGAGCAGCCAGGTGCCCAGGCTCAGCGCAGCAAGGAGATAAAAGCAGCTACGCCAGCCGAAATGATCGGCCAGCCAGGCGGTTGGCGTGGAGGTGAAAACCAGGCCCAGGCTGCCTGCCCCCAGTGAAAAAGCATACATCATGGAGAACTGCTTGCCCGAGAAGTATCGCGACATCAGGACAATGCATACCAGGAATGCCGGCGCACAACCAAAACCGATCAGGACCTGGCCCCATAGCAACATATGCGAGGAACTGGCCATGCCGGAAAGCACCGCGCCCGCTACCGTGAGCGGCGAGAAGTACAGAATGGTCTTGCGGATGCCAAAGCTATCGACAAAGATGCCGATCAGCAGTTGCAGGCATCCGAATGCAATGTGAAATGAACCGATAATACCGGCAAGCGTGTCGCTATCGAGCGCGAACTCGGTTTTCAGCGGCACGGAAAGAATGCCCCCGACCGTACGGTACGCCTGGCTCAGGATGAACCCGGACAACAGGAAGTAGAGCATCATCCTGATATTGCTTAGCGTGGGGGGCGGCGCGGTCAACTGCAGGCTCCTGGAATCAACAAGGCAAATCGCGATTGTAGCGCCGACACCGGCTTTTTGACATGACGCTATGCCATATAGCAAACGAAAGCCAGTTTATTGCCGTCCAGGTCGCGCAGGTACGCCGCATAAAACCCGTCGCCATACTGTGGCCGCAGACCGGGTTCACCCTCGCCACGCGCGCCCGCCTGTATCGCCATCTCGTAGAGCCGATCGACCTGCGCCGCTTCCGGGACCTGGAACGCCGTCATGACACCGTTGCCCACGCTCGCGTCCGCGCCGTCAAATGGATAGCCGACGCTGTATCTGGGTGCCCGTTTATTCGCCTCGTTGCCCCAGGATGCGCTATTGTCATCCCGCCATACCTGAATCATGCCCATCTGGGTGAACAAAGGGTCATAAAACCGGACCGCCTGGTCCAAGTCTTTCGTGCCGACCATGGTGTAGACAATCATCGAAGTCTCCTTTCCAAAAACGATGGGTCGACCATCGACCATCGCATGGATAAGCTTAACATCTCATGACTGTGGCGATTGTCCTTGCCCGGTCGCCAGCCGGGGAAAGCGCCAGCGACACGCCCCGGCCTCGACTACGCCGGCTCAACCGCACTTGCCCCTATCTTGCGCACTTCGATTGTCCGAAGCCGGTTCCGCCTGGGTCACGGGCTGCGCGAACGCAAAACGTGTGGGTTGCCGTGGCCATTGTCTGGCGCTAGACGCCGCCTTTGCCGCCCACCGTCCGCTCCAGCTTTTCGAGCAATTGCGGCCAACCGGCTTTCGCTCCGCCATATGCCTGCTTCTGCTGCGGCCGGAAGCCGGATTGCTCGACCCGCAGATGCGTGCCCATATCCGTCGCGCTCAGAGTGAAAGTAACAATGCTTCTCAGGTCAAAATCAGGATTGTCATTGACAAAATCCCATGAATACGACAACTCCCTGTTGGGCTGGATAACCCGCACTTCGCAAGCGACATCGCCGCCCCACTCGCCATGCAAGGTAAAACGGTGGCCGATGGAAAGCTCGAAGTCGTTCTTCATCAGCCATTCGGCAATCAGTTGCGGCACGGTGAGCGCGCGCCAGACCTTCTCCGGCGGATGGGGGATATCGCGCTCAACCACAAGGGACAATGTTTCAGGCAGCGTATTGGTCATTGGTCTATCCTTTTAAGGAGGGCTTCAAGATCGTCGAACCGGTTTTCCCAGAATCCGGTCATTTGGCGGGTCCAGTCGATCAGCGGCGCAAGCGCGCTGCGCCTGGCGCTGTAGTGAGTCTGGCGCCCCTCGTGACGGTCCAGGACCAGCCCCGCCTGTTTCAGGATGCCAAGGTGCTTGGATACTGCGGGCTGCGACACACCCGCGTTCGCCGTGATGGCTGCGACGGTTTGTTCACCATCGCGGCATAGGCGCTCAAAGATCGCCCGCCGGGTCGGATCGGCCAGCGTTCGGAAAACGAGCTCGTGAGCATGAGGGGTAGAATTATTCATAGCTATTCAGTTATATATTTGTATCATAACTGGACAGTTATGGATTCGTCAATAGCAGGCGCTATTCAATGAACGGGAAGCGGTCTTTGCCAACGGCACCACACACCAACCCGTGATTGTCTCCGCGATTCTGAAAAGGTATAGCGTACAAACCCCCTTTCGCCCCATGCCGCTAGCGCCCTGACTCGCTCAGCGCCCCATCCTGCAGCCGCCATATGCCTAGCGACTTGTCCGCATAAGCGCCGCCCGCCTCCGTGCATGCCTCGGACAGGACCGCCACGGGCGGCGGGAGGTGAAACGGCGCCAGCTCGAGATTGAGCATTCGCCAATCGCCATCCTCGATATCCAGGTTGGCATCGCATTCGGTGAAGGTGGTGGCAATAAGATATTCGCTGCCGCTGCGGCGCAGATTTGCCAGAGCCCTGGCAATATTATTGTTGGAAAGATGGACCAGGCAATCCCGGCACAATACGGCATCCATCTTCGGCAAGGCATCGCCCAGCAAGTCCAGATGGCAAAAGCGCAAGTTGCCGTCTGGCGTGGCGAAGCGCGCGGCATTGCGTTGGATCAGCGCCGCCACGATATCGCCGCCAATATATTCCTCTAGTTCGCCCGCCATCGTGCCGAACCAGCTAAAGTCGCCGCAAGGCAAGTCCAGCAGGCGCCGGATGCCCAATTGCCGGAACAGTGATGGCAGTTCCGCGCGCAAGGCGGCGGTTGCTTCCAGCTCCGACCCCAGCCCGGAACGGGAACTGTCCGCCCCCCACAGGTTGGATCGCCAGATTTCCGTGAAAAGCGCCTGCCGGTCCAGGCCGCCGAGCTCGGCGGCCCGCTCCTGGAAACGCAAATGCGCAAGGGCGGGCGGGCGATTTTTTGTCATGGCGAGGAACCAGCCGGCCCGGCAGGACCGAGCAGGCGGGTAGCGCGATGGATCATTAAGCCCCTGCCAAGAGCAGGACGCCATAGGCGGCAATACCGCCGCCGAGCATGCGCGAGAACCAGACGCTGTGGCGTTTCAGTTGCATGCCGCCGATAATGCCCGCGATATGCAGGCCCAGCGTCGACAGCATAAAGCCGGCAATGAATGGGATGGCAGATGAGCCGGCGGGCAGCTCCATGCCATGCGCCAAGCCGTGGAAAACCGCGAACAGTCCGACGAGCGCCAGCCCCAAGGTGTGACTGACGACCTTGCGCGCCGCCACCAGCAGGCCCAGGATCAGCAGCGACGTCATGATCATGGGTTCGACCATGGTCAGGTGTACACCCATCATGCCCATTACCGCCCCTGCGAGCAACATGACAAGAAAGACCGCGGGCGCCGCAATCACCTGGCGCATGTTCTGGTGGCTCAGGGCGCTCCATAGCCCTACGGCCAGCATCGCCAACAAATGATCGACACCGGTCAGCGGGTGCATTAGTCCCGCCATGAACATGCTGTCGTGCACATGCCCCATCTCTCCCGGGTGCGCCAACGCATTGCTGGCGACCAGACTGAGTACCGAGCCGGCGGCCAGCGCCGCTTTCCAATTTTTCGATAGGATACGCATATAAACCTCTTAAAATGTCATTGATACTTACTGATTTTCCTGAATGCGCATCTGCAAGATCGATGGATCAAGCGATGCGTCTTTTCGCAAGCGCGATCATGCCTGGCTTTTCGTACCCAAGCCAAAGCATAGCACAGCGCCACTGCCGCAAAAATACCTTAGCGATGTTCGTGCGAATGCCCGCCGTCATGACTATGGTCATGGCCATGATCATGGCTATGACCGTGCGTGTGGGCATGGTCGTGTACGTAGCCGCCTTCCGGCGTCGCGTGAAAATGCGGCGCCATGGGGCCCGGATCGATGGGCGTATGCGTGCCGTTGACGTGCGCGGCGTGCAACTGCCTTACCCAATCGCAAAGCTCGATCTCGGTTTTGGCATCTTTCTTGGAATGCGCCAGCACCGGGGCGCCGCTGCGGGCCGCTTTCGCGTCGGCCAGCATCTGCACCACATCCACATCGACATGTTCGGCAAGATCCACCTTATTGACGACCAGCAGATCGGCGCGCCCGATGCCCGGACCGCCTTTGCGCGCCACATCTCCGCCGCCGGCAACGTCGATCACAAAAATCTGGGCATCCACCAGCGCGGGAGAAAACGTGGCAGTCAGGTTATCGCCGCCGCTTTCCACCAGCACAATATCCAGGGGCGCAAAGTCGCGCTCCAGATCCTCGATGGCGATGAGGTTCATGGTCACGTCATCGCGAATGGCGGTATGCGGACATGCGCCCGTTTCCACCGCCCGGATGCGCTCAACCGGGAGCACGCCTTCGGAACGCAGGAAGCGCGCATCCTCATCGGTATAGATGTCATTGGTGATGACGCCGATCTGGAACTCCTGGCGCAGGCTTCGACACAGCGTGGCGACAATGGAGCTTTTCCCGGTGCCTACCGGTCCTGCGACACCCAGACGCAGCGCGCGCGTGTTCGCGCTGTTACCGCTATTTCCTATTTGCTTGTTCATGGTCAATTCCTTGGTGTATACCTTCAAATTTCAGAATGGCTGAATCAATGTGCCGCCTTGCGCGGCTTGCGGCCGCCCGTCGTTATCGGGGCGCAACCGAGGCGGTGGGCGACCAGGGATCGCCCAGCAGTTGTATTCCCTGATCCAGTCGCTGGCGCAGCGCCCAGGCGTCGGCCGCGAGCGCGCTGATAGCCACGGCGGGCCCCTCCAGCGGCATAAGCGCGGCGTCGGGCGCAAACACCCTGGCCGCCGGCGGGGCTTCACGCCACTGCGGATCGATGACCAATACATTGCCTACGCACTTGTGGCCACCCATCACCGCGGGGCTGCGCCATCTCGGCGCGGCAGGCCCCAGTCTCAGTTGCTGGCGGAACAGCGTTTTCCCGTCGCACCGGATATGCAGGTCTTGCATCAGGTTCCCCGGCTGCTCCTTGTGCCGGCCAAGCTGCAATTCATCGCGTATCAGCATGCGCGCGCCGGGCGCAAGATCAACACGGACCTCGTGGACATGCTCGCACCCCTGCGCCGCGATAACGGATTCGGCCAACCACACGAACGACGCCTCTTCTTGCACCGTGATATGGATACGCATGCGGGATTGTCCGCCACGCGCGCCCGGCAGCAAGAGCGTCGAAGAGATTTCGTTCAGCAACAGTGTCGTGCCGGCCCCTACGCAAATATCCAACGCAAAATCGTCGCCGCCCAATGGCCCGGCCGCACCGGCCACCAGCGACACGCGCGCAACCCCATCTGCCCGGCGTACCAGCGGCTCCGGCCCCGCGGCTTGCGTCGGCCGCAACACAAGCGCCGAATTGGAGCGCAAGGTCTGTATCCGGCTCACCCGCTCTCCGGCGCGATCGAAGGCCAGCTTGGTGCTAATTGCGGCCCGCGCCCGCATGGCGCCGGCGTGGTGTTGAGAAAGGTCCTGGTTCATGATGCAAACAGTCTCACTCCCCACGTGCGATGCTGTTCCGCCGCGATATCAAGCAAAGGCGACCCCAGCGCGGGCAGCTCGTCTGGCGGCGACTGTGCATGATCCGCCGCCTGCCGCGCGAGCGTATCCAGCAGATCGGTCAGCCGCGCCAGCGCCGCGTGCACGGCGAATGGATCGATACTGAGCACCTTGACCGCCGCCGAGGCGGGCCCCGCCACCGATTCATGCAAAACGACATATGCCGCATCCTTCGGTTCCAGACCGAACACCGCCGCCGCCATGCCGTAGACGATCGGCTGATGCAGGTCATACCTCAGGCCATCGACCAGCGGCATCGGACGGATGCTCGTGATCGCCCTCTGCAATTGGCGGCCCAGCGTTCTGGAAACCACGCGCGTCGCCTTGGATGGCATTCGCGCATCCAGCTGCGCATCGAGCTCATTGAGCAAGGACTGCGCCTGCGCATGCGCGGCGGCGCAAGCGGCGGCGGCAAACGATGCCGCAACCAGGCCGGTCGTCGCCGCCCGCCCCTCGAGAAAACGCTCCAGGTCGGCGACTTGCGTCAAGCCTTGAATTTGCACAGTCGGCTCAAGGCCGCCGGAATGGGCGTAGCCGCCTGCCGGCAAACGCCCGTCCGCGAGCAATAAAAGCGCTGCACTGTGCGACATAGGATAAATCGCTTAGAACAGGAAGTACCGTTGTGCCATGGGCACTTCGGCAGCCGGTTCGTGGTCGATCAGTTCACCGTCGATCTTGACGGCATAGGTGTCGGGATTGACCTCGATACGTGGCAAGGCCGCGTTTTCCGGCAGATCGGCCTTGGTGCGGCGCCGACAGTTTTCAATGGCGACAAGCGGCCGCTTGATATTGAGGCGACCCGCGAGACCGTCGTCGATCGCCACCTGCGAGACAAAGGCCACGCTGGTGGATGCCGCCGCCGGCGAATAGACGTTAAACCCGATGCGCTCCAGCACTGGCTGCGGCGTGGGAATCGACGCGTTGGGGTCACCCAGCGCCGCGGTCGCGACCATGCCACCCTTGAACACCACCGTGGGACGCACGCCAAAAAGCGCAGGCTGCCACAGCACCAGGTCCGCCATTTTACCGACTTCGATGGAGCCGACATGCTTTTCCAGACCATGCGCGACCGCGGGGCAAATCGTATATTTCGCAACGTAGCGCCGCGCACGGTGGTTGTCGGCCAGCGTATCACCCGGCAACGGACCGCGCAGTTGCTTCATGCGGTGCGCGGTTTGCCAGGTGCGCATCACGACTTCGCCAATGCGCCCCATGGCCTGGGCATCGGACGACATGATGGAAATCGCGCCGATATCCTGCAGGACATCTTCGGCGGCGATCGTGCCCGCCCTCACCCGGCTTTCGGCAAAGGCGAGGTCGTTGGGCACCTGGGGATTCAGGTGGTGCGCCACCATGACCATATCCAGGTGTTCGTCCACCGTATTGCGAGTAAATGGGCGGGTCGGATTGGTCGAGGCCGGCAGCACGTTCGGCTCGCCGGCAATGCGGATGATATCCGGCGCATGGCCGCCGCCCGCGCCTTCCGTGTGGAATGAGTGGAATGTGCGCCCCGCAACGGCCTTGAGCATGTCTTCGACAAACCCGGCTTCGTTCAGCGTATCCGAATGGATCGCAACCTGCACGCCCGATTCCTCGGCGACCTGCAGCGACGCATCAATGACGGCGGGCGTGGCCCCCCAATCCTCGTGCACCTTGAAGCCGCCGACGCCTGCGCGCAGTTGCTCCCACAGCGCCTCGCGAGACACGGTGTTGCCGCGCCCCAGGAAGAGGACGTTGACGGGCCATGGCTCAAATCCCTCGAGCATGCGTTCCATCCACCACGCACCCGGCGTAGCCAGGGTCGCCTTGGAGCCTTCGGTGGGGCCCGAGCCGCCGCCCGTGACTGTCGTGGTGCCGGAGGCCAGCGCCACCTGCAGCATTTGCGGCCCCACATAATGCACATGCGTGTCGACCGCGCCCGCGGTCATGATCAGGCCGTTGCCCGACATGATTTCCGTGGACGGCCCGATGACCAGCGCCGGGTGCACGCCATCCATGGTGTCGGGATTGCCCGCCTTGCCGATCGCCACGATGCGCCCGTCGCGCACCCCCACATCGGCCTTGATGATGCCCCAGTGATCAAGGATCACCGCACCGGTGATCACCAGATCCGGCGTGCCTTCGGCCCGTGTCGCACAGGACTGCCCCATGGACTCCCGAATCGACTTGCCGCCGCCGAACACCACTTCGTTGCCGCCGGCGCACAGGTCGTCCTCGACTTCGATCAGCAAATTCGTGTCGGCCAAGCGGATGCGGTCACCTTTCGTGGGGCCGTATGACGCCACATACTCGGACCGTGAAACCTTACTCATCCAATTTACCTCCACACAATCCTCTGAGGCCAGGCACAATGCGCCGGCCCTGGATATCCACCAACTCGATTTCGATCACGGCGCCGGGCTCGAACCGTACGGATCCACCGGACAAAATATTCAAACGTTTGCCCCAGGCCTGCTCGCGCTCGAATTCCAGCGCGGCATTGACCTCGGCAAAATGATAATGGGAGCCTACCTGTATGGGACGGTCCGCGCCGTTGACGACCTTGAGCGTTGTCACGGCCAGGCCGGCATTGATCTCTACATCTTCCGTGCCATACAGTATCTCGCCAGGCACCAGCGGTACGGAACGATCGTCCTTGCCTTCCAGCTCGCGACGCGGCGCCTGCCGCTCGCCCGTTCCGGCGCGCCGGGGCGAGCTGGGGCTGCTCACGCCCGAGGAATGAATCTGGCCATCGTCCGAGGCATCGGCCTCGGGGTAGTCGCGCCCCGGATCGTCGGAGGCGTGAGCCGGCGCCCCCGCATCTGCCGGAACAGGATCGGGGTTCTCAAATGGATTCGGTTTCTCTTTCATGAAATTGGCCCGGTTACCGTTACCAATTTCGTGCCATCGGGGAACGTGGCCTCAACCTGGACCTGCCCAAGCATTTCAGGCACGCCTTCCATGACATCGTCACGCGTAAGCACATGGCGGCCGGCTTCCATGAGATCGGCCACCGATTCGCCATCGCGCGCGCCTTCAAGAAGAAAGGAGGTGATGTAGGCCGTGGCTTCCGGCAAATTCAATTTCAAGCCCCGCATCTTACGCTCCAGAGCCAGTTTGCCAGCCGTGTACACCATCAGCCGTTCCTGTTCATACATACTTAAAAACATAGAATAACCTTTTCGTACTGTGCTATTACATTGACTTTTCTTAAAAGACTGGACACGCTTGCAAGTGCTTCACAAACTACCGGCACAATTGCGATTGCCAGCAAAAAATACTAGCATGCGACCCCAGGAAGGTCAACTGAATACAGCGCTTGCCGCATAACATCTTTTCCCTTTTATTTGCTTGACAAAACCCCGGCTTTAAGTTCGATAAACCGGGCGTTCGGCGTGCACTGTCGCTTTTTATTTTGGCGGGCAAAATCCTATTGAAAAACGCGGTAGCCCACCTGACCACAGGCTGAATTTGAAAAACCCGGAAGCGGTGCCGCAGACGGCTCCATTTAGTCGTGGATGACTGGAATTATGATGAAGCGGCGAGTCCAGTCTGCGAAAAAAAAACGCATTGCGGTTGTTTCTGCCATTGCACGATGAATGACGAAAGCCGCATCTTGCTTTTGGACGCAATCGTCACCTTGAAAACCAGGTACGCCCTGCATCGTTGCGCCAATACCTTATCTATATTTTATTTCATTTGAATTATATCAAATATATTGAGCATCGAAATCAGGTATCGCGCACGACCAAACACAGCGCAATCGATCAGCGGACACCCGCTAGCCTGGAGCCACGCGAAGAAACGGCCATTTTTCCAACCATGCCTTGTCGCGCAAGCGCGCTTCGAAAATCGCGCGCTTGTTCCGGCTGAACGCCGGCGTTGGCCGCAATATGCCCTGGAAGAGATCGGCCAGGCCATACGGCGCAAGCAGATCCAGCTTGCCGGATGCCGTCAGGCGCAAGGCAACAGCGGTGGCGGTTTCCGGCCAGGCGGAAACGGCGTGCCGGCAAGACGCGTAAGGTCCGTCGTTGTTGCGCTTATGCATTCGGCCCTGGTTCTTCACCGACCATGGCAGATCTGGATCAATCCGCCTCAGTCTGTTTTCAATATTCTCATCTATTTCAATTGAAATATCATCGGAATTAAACCAAATGACGTCGATATCACCGCTACGCTGCCTTGCATCCCGCCCCGCCAGCGAATGCCACACCATTTCGCGGACAAAGCCTGCACCGATCCAGCAATCGGGCAGCGCCAGGTCGCGAACCTGCGCCAGAATCCAGCAACGACGATCATCCGCCATCAATAGTGATGTTAAGCGTTTTTCATAATCAGGCGACATGCCGTTCCTTTTCACACTTGCCATTACCCGCGCGCATGCGCGCTCGAGCGCAACAACAACAACAACAACAACAACAACAACAACAACAACAACAACAACAACA
>JBEBPQ010000004.1:0-195829 GCA_040395835.1 Advenella kashmirensis | reverse complement strand
AGATCAAGAGCGTGCAAAACACGCGCAAGATCACCAAGGCCATGGAAATGGTGGCAGCATCCAAAATGCGCAAGGCGCAGGAAAGAATGCGTGCCGGCCGTCCCTATGCCCAGAAAGTACGCGAAATCGCTGCACACATGATGCAAACGCATCCTGACTACCACCACCCGTACATGGAAGAGCGTACGGATATCAAGGCGGTGGGTGTAGTGCTGGTCACGACAGACAAAGGTCTGTGCGGTGGCTTGAATACAAATATCTCCCGGCTGGTGCTGTCTCGCCTCAAAGAGTTCGAATCCAAGGGCATTAAGGTACAGACCACGGCGCTGGGAAACAAAGGCCTGAGTCTGCTGACCCGTATCGGCAGCAATCTGGTGTCGAACGAAGTGCAACTGGGCGACCAGCCACACCTGGATCGACTGGTTGGCGCGCTCAAAGTGCAACTGGACGACTATCTCGATGGCAAGATCGATGCATTGTATGTGGCGTCCACGCATTTTGTGAACACCATGAAGCAAGAACCGACGTTCATGCGTCTGTTGCCGTTGCCGGATGGACTGGCCGATCCTTTCGCCGCTGGCGTTGCCAAGCAGGAAGACAAGGAAGGCGCAATTGAATCCAGCTATCAGTGGGACTACATCTTCGAGCCCGATGCCAAGTCGGTGATCGACGATTTGCTGGCCCGTTACGTTGAGGGTCTGGTGTATCAGGCAGTAGCAGAAAATATGGCGTCAGAGCAGTCGGCACGGATGGTGGCGATGAAGGCTGCATCGGACAATGCGAAGAAAGTGATTGGCGACCTTCAACTGGTTTACAACAAAACCCGTCAGGCCGCCATCACCAAAGAAATTTCAGAAATCGTGGGGGGTGCCGCGGCGGTGTAACCGACAGGTTGCGCGACCCGGCATCTTTCAATCGTTATTAAGTAAGGAATCGACATGAGTAACGGTACCATCGTTCAGTGCATCGGCGCCGTCGTGGATATTCAGTTCCCACGCGACAACATGCCAAAAGTTTATGAAGCCCTTGTCCTGGCGGACAACGAATCAAAGTTCGCCGAGAAAGGTTTGACACTGGAAGTTCAGCAACAGCTGGGCGACGGTGTTGTGCGTACGATTGCACTGGGCTCCAGTGACGGTCTGCGTCGCGGCATGGCCGTCGACCGTACCAACGCTGCTATTTCCGTTCCTGTCGGCGAAGGTACACTGGGCCGCATCATGGATGTGCTGGGTCGCCCTATCGACGAAGCCGGCCCTATCGCCAGCGAAGAAAAGCGTGAAATCCACCAGGCTGCGCCAAAATTCGATGAGCTGTCGCCATCGATCGAGCTGCTGGAAACAGGCATCAAGGTGATTGACCTTGTTTGCCCGTTCGCCAAGGGTGGTAAAGTGGGTCTGTTCGGTGGTGCCGGTGTGGGCAAAACCGTTAACATGATGGAGCTCATCAACAACATCGCCAAGCAGCACTCCGGTTTGTCCGTGTTTGCCGGCGTGGGCGAGCGTACCCGCGAAGGTAACGACTTCTATCACGAAATGGAAGAGTCCAACGTGCTGGACAAAGTGGCCATGGTGTTCGGTCAGATGAACGAACCTCCGGGCAACCGTTTGCGCGTGGCGCTGACCGGCCTGACAATGGCCGAGAAATTCCGTGATGAAGGTCGTGATATCCTGTTCTTCGTTGATAACATCTACCGTTACACCCTGGCCGGTACCGAGGTATCCGCGCTGTTGGGTCGTATGCCTTCCGCCGTGGGTTACCAGCCTACGCTGGCCGAGGAAATGGGTGTTCTGCAAGAGCGTATTACCTCTACCAAAACCGGTTCCATTACGTCCATCCAGGCCGTTTACGTGCCAGCCGATGACTTGACCGATCCGTCTCCTGCAACGACCTTCCAGCACTTGGACTCGACCGTCGTTTTGTCTCGTGACATCGCTTCTTTGGGTATTTATCCTGCGGTTGACCCGCTCGATTCCACCAGCCGTCAGCTGGACCCTCAAGTGGTTGGCCAGGAACACTACGAAGTTGCCCGCGCGGTCCAGCAAACGCTGCAGCGCTACAAGGAACTGCGTGACATTATCGCGATTCTGGGCATGGACGAACTGTCTCCGGAAGATAAGCAGGCTGTTGCCCGCGCGCGTAAGATCCAGCGCTTCCTGTCTCAGCCGTTCCACGTTGCCGAGGTCTTTACCGGTTCTCCTGGCAAATACGTACCACTGGCCGAAACCATTCGCGGCTTCAAGATGATTGTCGAAGGCGAGTGCGATGCACTGCCAGAACAAGCCTTCTACATGGTCGGTACAATTGATGAAGCCTTTGAAAAAGCGAAAGGCTTAAAATAAGGAATAGCTATGGCTACTTTACTCAAAGTAGATGTCGTCAGCGCTGAAGCATCCATTTTCTCGGGCGAAGCCAAGTTCGTGGCCCTGCCCGGGGAATCGGGTGAGTTGGGTGTTCTGCCTGGCCACACACCGCTGATCTCCAAAGTTCGTCCGGGCACCATGAAAATCGTGCGCGAAGATGGCGCGGAAGAATTGGTGTTCATTGCCGGCGGTATCCTGGAAGTGCAGCCTTTCGGTGTCACAGTGCTGTCCGACACGGCAATCCGTGCGGCGGACCTTGACGAAGCCAAGGCCGAGAAAGCCCGTCAACAGGCCCTCGAGGCACTGGAGAGCGCGAAAGACAAGCAAGACATCGCGGCAGTGGAAGCCGAGCTGGCAATGCTGGCAGCACAGGTGGCTGCAGCACGTCGCCTGGCAAATATGAAAAATCGTCACTGATATTTCATTTGCCGCAGTCGTTGCGATAAAACAAAAGACGCCTTTCAGGGCGTCTTTTGTTTTTGGAAGTACGATTGGCGCATTGCCAGGGCTTGGGGCCTGAAGCTTGGGGTTCGCCACCGAACCCGCGTCATGCCGCAGGCGCCTCGGAAAACCGCCGGGCCGGCGCTTAGGCGGCTTGGGATTTTTCCGCTGCGGCCCGCAACTGATCCAGAGTGGCGCTGGGGGTAATCGCCTGGGGATCGATCAGGCAATGCAGAATAGCGGGTTTGCCGCTAGCCACCGCGCGCTGGAATGCCGGTCCAAAATCTTCATTGCGCTCCACGCGCTCTCCGTGGCCGCCAAAGGCTTGCGCATAGGCCGCAAAATCAGGGTTCTGCAGATTGGTGGCGCTAACACGCCCGGGATAGTGCTTTTCCTGGTGCATGCGGATCGTGCCGTACATGCCATTGTCAAAAACCAGGACGATGATGTTCAGCCCATATTGCACGGCGGTGGCAAACTCCTGTCCATGCATGAGAAAGCATCCGTCGCCGGCGAAGCAAACGACCTGGCGATCCGGCATGACGCGTTTGGCGCCGACGGCGGCTGGCGCGCCATAGCCCATCGAACCCGACGTTGGCGCCAATTGGGTGTTGAAGTGATTAAAGCGGTGAAAGCGATGCAGCCATGTGGCGTAGTTTCCCGCGCCATTGGTGAGGATGGCGTCGGGTTCCAGATTGGCTTCCAGCCAGGTCATGACCTGGCTCATTTGCAATGCGCCGGGGGGATTGACCGAGGCAGGATCGCTCCATGCCTGATAGGCGTCGTGCGCTTCGCCGATGGCCTGCTGGCGAGTCGGGTTCGGTGCCGCGGCACCCAGGGCACGGGCAGCCTGGCTAAATTGCGCGGGTGTGGCGTTGATGGCGAGCGATGCCTGATATACCCGGTTCAGTTCCTGGCTATCGGGGTGCACGTGGACCAGCGTTTGTTGCGGCACCGGGATATTCAGCAGCGTATAGCTTTGGGAGGGTACCTCGGACATGCGGCCTCCCACCAGCAGGATGACATCGGCCTCTTGCGCCATTTTGCATAGCTTTGGATTGATGCCCAGGCCGATGTCGCCGACAAAATTGGGATGCGAGGCGGGGAACAGGTGTTGCCGGCGGAATTGAACGGCCACGGGCAATTGGTGCTGTTGCGCAAAGGCGGCGAAATCGCCAACGGCCTCTTTCGTCCAGCGGGAGCCGCCCAGTATCGCCAGCGGCCTTTGGGCCTGCTCCAGCAGACGGGCAAGCGCATCCATTTGTCCGGGTGCCGCCGCCGATTCCACGGGCTCAACCCGCGGTGCGTCGGCGACGGCGACCTGCTGGACCAGCATGTCTTCAGGCAAGGCAATCACAACCGGGCCGGGACGTCCGGACATGGCGACATGAAAAGCGCGCGCAAGCAGCTCGGGGATGCGCGCGGCGTCATCGATCTCTGTGGTCCATTTTGTTTGGGTGCCGAAGACCGCACGGTAATCGACTTCCTGAAAGGCTTCCCGTTCCCGCATGCCGGTTTCAATCTGGCCGACAAAGACGATGAGCGGGGTAGAGTCCTGCATGGCGATATGGATGCCGGCCATGGCGTTAGAGATCCCGGGGCCACGGGTTACCATGCAAATACCAGGCCGCCCGGTCAATTTGCCGTGGGCTTCCGCCATCATGGCAGCGCCACCTTCCTGGCGGCAGACCGTTACGTTGATGCTTGCGTCGTGCAATGCATCCAATACGGCGAGATAGCTTTCGCCCGGGACACAGAAAACATGATCGACGCCCTGCTGGACGAGTTGGTCTACGAGAATGTCTCCGCCTGGGCGAGTCTGGCTTTGGTTTTGCATGAGTGCTCTATAATTAGTGGTTCGATTGTAAGGGGCATGCCGCATGTTCGGTCTTGAAATGCCGGGCATGACAGACCTCATACAACATATTCATTTCAAAGTATAGGCGATAAGAAAATGAAAATCATCCCAACAGGATTTTTTCCGCGTGCTTTTTCCGCGGTGGCAGGCTTGGGCCTGCTGGTAGCAGCCAACACCCTCAAGGCTGAAGAAGCTTATCCATCCCAGCCCGTCACCATGCTGGTCGGATTCTCCGCAGGCGGTACCACAGATGTATTGGCCCGAATCATTGCCAAAGGTCTGAGCGACGAACTCAAGCAGAGTTTTGTCGTGGAGAACAAGCCTGGTGCGGGCAGCAATATTGCCACAGACCAACTGATCCGCCAGAAGGCCGATGGCTACACCATCATGATGATGGCGGTAACAACGACGATTAACCAGACACTCTACAAAAACGCCAGGTTCAATATCGCAAAAGATATCGACCCGATCGTTTTGGTCGCGAAAGTGCCGAATATCCTGGTGGCCAATAAGGATACGCCCTATAACTCGGTCAAGGAATTCGTGGATTACGCCAAGGCCAATCCCGGCAAAGTCAACTATGGCTCCTCGGGCGCGGGCACATCTATTCACCTGGCCGGCGAGCTTTTCAAACAGCAGGCTGGCATCGATATGCTGCATGTTCCCTTCAAGGGTAGCGGCCCATCCATGACCGCGCTGATCGGTGGCCAGACCGACGTCGTATTCGAAAACATGCCAGCGGCCGTACCGCAGATCAAGGCCGGCAAGATCAAGGCTTTTGCCGTCACCACGGACAAGCGCTCGGCGGCATTCCCCGATGTGCCGACTTTGCAGGAATCCGGCTATCCGCAGTTTAACGTCTCGTCATGGTTCGGACTGGTCGCTCCCAAAGGCACACCAAAGCCAGTCATCGATAAAATTAACGCGACGGTAGAAAAGATCCTGGCCAAGCCAGAGGTCATCAAGCAACTTGAGGGGCTGGGCGCCGTTGCCGAGCAAAATACGCCTGAACAGTTCTCCAAGTTTGTCAGCGATGAAACCAAGATCTGGGGCGATGTGATCCGCAAGGGCAATATCTCGGTCGACTAAGCCGCCACAGCTTGTCCGGCTAAGCCGGCCGGGCAAGCCGACATGCGCCAAAAGCCACCTTTGGACAATCACGTCGATTCGGCGCTGGTCCGGCGGCTAAGGCGCATACGCGGGTCCTGGCACCTGATCATAATTATCATTACCCAGGGTGCAGGGCGTGCCTCATGGCTCAACACAGCATTGAGCAAGGCACGCGCGCGAAATCTTTGTGAAGTTGTGCAAGCCAAGTTTATATCAGGCGTGGGCGATTCTCTTTGGCATTCCGCGAATCCGTCGGGCACGGCGGCTCATCAGGTCATGCGCAAGCGGCGAATGCAATACGCAAGCAAGGTATGGCGCGCTCGGCGTCGCTGGCCGCTATCGGCTGAGTCCTGTGCGGAATATGGGAATAGGGGGTTGAAGATGCGGCGGTGGGCGCCGTGGGGCGAGGCGGTTCTGAAAAACGCCAGGAAAACGCAATTGACCATCCCGCTTGGGGCGAGGCCTCGTGTGCGTGGTTCTTCTGTCGACCTGAGCAGGCAGGTGGGTCGTGTGGTGAATCGCCACAGCAACGGACAGGAGGGCGCTTTCGCGCTATTGTGCCTGTCCGCGGCAATGCGACTGCCGATCAATCACCTGATTTGGCGCGTTGAATACGCCGTTCTTGTCCTCAATGCAGGACAAGTCGCTGAAATTACCAGCTAAAACCGCCTTCGGAGTGTTCTTCGGCGTCATCGATCGCTTTTTCTGTTTCCTTGACCATTTCGAACATCATGATGCAAGCGGCAGAAATAGCGGCGGCAGCGGATTTGATCAGGCCAGTGAAGCTCATGGCGCGCTCGTCGTTGATTGCTTTGTAGATCAGTTCACGTTCCATGGAATCGCTGAAGGCAAGTTCAGGGGCGTCGCTGGAAGCAAGGGCATTTCTCATTGAAAGGTTCATGGTAGTCGGCTCTTAAAAAGTTAAACTTAGGGTTAATACTTAGATGTAAACCATTATAGGGTTAACCCTAGTAATAAGCAAGCGACCTGGCAGCAATGGTCATGCGCTGCAACAATTTAGTTGTTTTTCCGCAAAAACAACGACTTAAAGCGCTGTGGATATGTGATTTTTGCGAATTGCGGCGGAAAAAACGCCGTTTTATCCTGTCCGTCTGTTATTCCACCCTCTAGGATAAGAATATGAAAGAACGACTGGATTGCGCCTTGTTATGTATCCCGGGTTGCGAGTCCGCCACTGACCCGTTGCTTGCGCCGCAGCGCCAGCACACGTCACGCCTGCATCTGAGCCGGGTTGACCTGCCCGTGTCTGGATCCGCCCAGGACGAAGGCTATCCGTCACCCGATTGCCTGCAGGCGCTGGTCTACCCCCTGCGCCGCTTTGACGCCATTGTCCTACCGGTATCGCCGGCCTCGCTGGTATGGACCCGTATTCTCTTGCAGCAAACGCGCATGGACCAGCAGCGCTCGGTGTTGGCCCTGGGGCTTTCCCTCAGGCCGATCGGCATGCTGGACTTGCTGCAGCTGGGCGTCAGCGACTTCGCATTCTGGCCTTGCGATCCGGAGGAAATCCGGGTCAGGTTGCTCAGGGTGCTGCGAATCTCTCCTCGCCAGGCTTATCGCCATTGCCAAAGCCCATCCCTCGCGACGTCGCCGTCCTCGGTCGCCGAACCGGGGTTATCGTCGCTATCGGCCGCGGCACGGCTGGACGCGGTCTCCGGCGCTGCCGGTCATGGGGCCACCAGTCATGGTGCGCGCCTTGGCGGGGCCGTGCCGAGCCGCGGTCTTGTCGGCAGCGGCCTGTCCCCCCATTTGACCTCTCATTTTCCTTCCGGTTCGCCCGTCTACCGCGGTTCGCCTCCTGGTGCCAGCGACCTCCAGCACAGTCTTGCGGTGCAAGCGCCATTGGTATGCTGCCAGCAGATCGCCAGCCATCCCGGGGGCTTTCAGCAGCTCAAGTCGCGCGTGGTCGCGCAATTTGAACGCGCCTATCTGACCCACGCGCTGGCCCGCAGCAACGGCAATATTGCCATGGCCGCCAGAAATTCCAGCAAGCACCGTCGGGCCTTCTGGGCACTGATGCGCAAGCATCGGATCAACGCAGATGATTTCCGTGACCGCGTCATCTAATCTGTTCGGGACCAAGGTCCCGTTACCCGGCCATTCCCATAGCAGGTACGATACAATCTGTCCGGTAAGAATATTATTTCCTATAAAAGGTTACAGATGGCTTTCCCGGTTTTAAAAAATGACGTATTTCTTCGCGCGTTGCAGCGCCAGCCAGTGCCGTATACCCCAATCTGGCTGATGCGTCAGGCTGGCCGTTATCTGGCTGAATACAATCAGACACGCGCCAGGGCGGGGTCATTTCTCGGGCTGGCGAAAAACCCCGCGTTCGCCACGGAAGTCACATTGCAGCCCTTGGCGCGCTTTCCTCTGGATGCGGCCATCCTATTCTCGGATATCCTCATGGTGCCAGACGCCATGGGACTGGGCCTGGACTTTGTCGCTGGCGAAGGCCCGCAGTTTGCCCGTCCGCTGCGCACCGAGGCCGACGTCGCTGGGCTAAGCGTTCCCGACATGAACCAACTGCGCTACGTCTTCGACGCCGTGACGCAAATCCGCCAGGCGCTTGATGGGCAGGTCCCGCTTATCGGTTTCGCCGGCAGCCCCTGGACTGTGGCGTGCTATATGGTGGAAGGAAAAGGCTCCTCGGATTACCGCCAGATCAAGACCATGATGTACGCGCAGCCATCGCTGCTGCATCGCATCCTGGAAGTCACGGCCCAGGCCACGGCCGAATACCTGAACGAGCAAATTCGCGCCGGTGCGCAGGCCGTCATGATTTTCGACAGCTGGGGAGGCGTCCTCCCCGATGGCCTGTTCCAGGCTTTTTCACTGGCATATACCCGTCGCGTCATCAGTCAACTGATTCGCGAGCAACACGGTGCCGCCGTCCCCGTCATTGCCTTTACCAAGGGTGGCGGACTATGGCTGGAAGATATTGCCCAATGTGGTGCAGACGCCTTGGGCGTGGACTGGACCGTCGGCCTGAGGCGTGCCCGCGAGCGCACGCAGGACCGTGTTGCACTGCAAGGCAATATCGACCCCATGGTCCTGTTCGGTACGGAAGCGGCCATTACCCAGGAAGTGCATCGCGTCATTGATGACTTCGGGCTGGTCAAAAATGGCGGACATGTTTTCAATTTGGGGCATGGCATTTCACAGTTCACCCCGCCTCAAAATGTGGCAATCTTGGTAGATGAAGTCCACAATTACAGCAAAAAAATGCATGGCTGAATCTGAGTTGTGCACAGTTGTCAAGCAGGCATTGATTTTTTTTGGACTTCACGGATGTTACGAAACTTCGTTTTAAATTATTGAAAATAAATAACTTATTTCTGCTATGTCGTAGATTGAAATATTTTTGATTCGCTCGCAAGGTTCAATAGTTTTTTTGCAACGAAGTTTTCCCCAAAGTTATCCACAGGCCTGAGGGCCTATATTAATAAGTAGTTTCACTGAGCAACGTTAAGACCGATAGTTGAAAAACTACTTTAAGTTTTGACGCTAACTTGTAACTTAAAGGTAATGCTCAAGTGACGCCTATTTTCCGTCTATCAACTTCGCTTATTAGGAAATTCTTGTGCAGGTGAGCTGGGTTCGTGTGGTGTTGGATATTCCACGATTGGAGGCATTCGACTATCGTTGCACGTATCCCGTACAGAAAGGGCAGCGGGTCATCGTGCCTTTCGGCTCGCGACAGCTGGTGGGCGTGGTCATCGATCTACCCGAAAAACCGGACCTGGACCCCGCGCAACTGAAAGATGTGGACCTGGTCCTGGATGACTTGCCGCCGTTCAGTGAAGATTGGCTGGCGTTCGCGACCTTTGCTGCAAAGTATTATCAGCGCCCGCTGGGTGAAGTGGTGTTGCCCGTGCTGCCCAACGGCTTGCGCAAACCTTCCGCCTATCTGGGCAAGCGCTCCGCGGGCGGGCCGGTAGCCAGGGCGGATCGCAAGAAGCGCAAGCCGGTGGCACCGGTGGCCGCCACGACACTGGTGTTGAACCAGGAACAGGAATACGCCAATCAGCAAATTTCCGGCGCAACCGGATTTGCCCCTTTCCTATTGCATGGCGTCACCGGCAGCGGCAAAACCGAAGTGTATTTGCATGCGGCGCTCTCGGTGCTGCATCAGGGCAAATGCGTGCTGATGCTGGTGCCCGAAATCAATCTGACGCCGCAACTTGAAACCGCCGTGCGCGCCCGCTTCGGCCAATGGCTGGAGCCTGCCCAAATCGGCGTTTTCCATAGCGGTCTTGCCGACGGCGAGCGTCTCAAGACCTGGGCGGATGCCCAGCGCGGCGAACTGCGGGTGTTGCTGGGAACCCGCATGGCGGTTTTCGCGCCCATGGCCGACCTGGGCCTGATCATCGTGGACGAGGAACACGACGCGTCCTACAAACAGCAGGAAGGATTGCGCTATTCGGCCAGAGACCTGGCGGTGTGGCGGGCGCACCAGGACCAGATTCCGCTTGTGCTGGGGTCGGCAACCCCCTCGCTTGAAACCTGGCAACATGCGCTAAGCGGGCGCTATACACGCCTGAGTCTGACGCAGCGCGCCAAGACCCGCTTTCTGCCGGCCATCAAGTTGGTGGATACGCGCAAGGCCAGGTTGGAGCAGGGGTTCGATCCTGGCGCCCTGGAAGCGATCCGGCAGCGCCTGGCGCGCGGCGAACAATGCATGGTCTTCTTGAATCGGCGCGGTTATGCGCCTGTCATGCATTGCGGCGCCTGCGGTTGGGTCAGTCAATGTCCGCGTTGCTCGGTCCATACCGTTATTCATCGCAAGCCTGCCGGCGGCTATCAGTTGCACTGCCACCATTGCGGTTTCCAGAGCCGCGTGCCCGCCATCTGCCCCGATTGCGGCAATCAGGATCTGCAGCCGCTGGGGCGCGGCACCCAGCGAGTCGAGGAATTCCTGCAGGATATCTTCCCCCAGGCCCGTATTCAGCGTATCGATGCCGACAGTACCCGGCTCAAGGGGAGCGCCTTGCGCCTGTTCGACGAAGTGCATGCCGGGCTGGTGGATATTCTGGTGGGAACGCAAATGGTGGCCAAGGGGCATGATTTCCGGCGACTGGGCCTGGTCGTCGTGCTCAATGCCGATACCATGCTGTTTTCCGCCGATTTCCGTGCGCCCGAGCGGCTGTTTGCCCAGTTGCTGCAAGTGGCGGGGCGCGCCGGTCGCCACGCCGAAGGCGGCGAGGTCCTGATCCAGACCGGCTATCCGGACCATACCGTCTACCAGTCGCTGATCCGCAACGATTATCCGGGTTTTGCCGAAGACCTGCTGCAGGAACGCCGCGAAGCCGGGCTGCCGCCCTTTACCTTTCAGGCGCTGGTCACCTCCGAGGCCAAAAACGTACAGCTAGCGATCGCCTTTTTACAGCAAATCCGCGAAGCCGCGGCAAACCTGCCGCCACTGGATACGCAACCCACAGCCCTGACCCTGTACGATCCAGTACCGCTGCGGATCGTGCGCATCGCGCATGTGGAGCGGGCGCAACTGCTGATCGAATCCGCATCTCGACCCCTCTTGCAGCTATTTCTCAGCCATTGGCTGCCGCAGGTCCAGGCCGTGGCGCAGAAGCAGCGGATGCGTTACTTCGTCGAAGTGGATCCTTTGGAAATCTAGGCGATGAACGAAGCCATTCAATCGATGAATCCGTCGCAGCGCGAGGCCGTGCTTTATCTGAATGGCCCTTGCCTGGTCCTGGCGGGGGCGGGCAGCGGCAAGACGCGTGTGATCACCCAGAAAATCGCCTATCTGATCAATGAGTGCGGCTATGACGCCAAGGGTATTATCGCGCTCACATTCACCAATAAGGCCGCCAGGGAAATGGCGGAGCGGATCCGCCAAAGCGTCACCAAGCCCCGGCTGAAGGGGCTGACCATCAGCACCTTCCATGCGCTCGGGGTGCGCTTTCTTCGCGAAGAGGCGGTGCAGGCCGGGCTCAAGCCAGGTTTTTCCATCCTGGATTCCACCGACGCGCTCAGCGTCATCCAGGAATTGCTGGCGACCACAGACAAGGGCCGATTGCGCAGCGTACAACAGCAAATATCGCTATGGAAGAACGGTCTGATCATGCCCGATGACGCCGAGCGCCTCGCCGAGACACCCGATGAAATGGACGCGGCCAGACTGTACCGGAGCTACGACGCCACCTTGCGCGCCTATCAGGCAGTTGATTTCGACGACCTGATCGTTATTCCGGCCGCGCTCATGGCCCAGAACGCGGAGGTGCGCGAGCGCTGGCAGCGGCGCTGCCGCTACATGCTCGTCGATGAGTACCAGGATACCAATGTCTGCCAGTATCAACTGGTGCGGCAATTGACCGGTCTGCGCGACATGTTCACGGCCGTGGGTGATGATGATCAGGCGATCTACGCCTGGCGCGGCGCCACCATCGAAAACCTGGCCAAGCTGCCCCAGGACTACCCGGCGCTCAAGCTTATCAAACTGGAACAGAATTATCGCTCGGTTGCCACGGTGCTGGATGCGGCCAACCAGGTGATCAGCCGCAATCCCAATATCTTCGGCAAGAAACTGTGGTCCACCCTGGGCAAGGGAGAACCGATACAAGTGGTGGTCATGGACAACGAAGAGGCCGAGGCCGAATCGGTTGGCATGCGTATTTCCGCATCGCGCTTTGAGCGCAATGCCCAGTGGAAGGACTATGCGGTCCTGTATCGTGGCAACCACCAGGGGCGGCTGTTCGAACAGACTTTCAGGGAACTGCGCATTCCTTATGTGATCGCCGGCGGGCAAAGTTTTTTCGATAAAGCCGAAGTGCGTGACATTATTGCCTACCTGCGTATTGTCGCCAACGAGCAAGACGATCCGGCGTTCATCCGCGCGGTCACCACGCCCAAACGCGGTATCGGCCAGGCTACGCTGACGGCGCTTGGTGATCTGGCCACGCATCTGAATTGCGCATTGTTCGAGGCCGTGGACGATGAGCTAGCCGCTTCCCGCATCGGCGCACGGCAACTGGAGCCGCTTAAAACCTTTGCCGCTTTTATCCGCAACATCCAGTGGCGCGCCGGCCGCGGCAAAACCGATGGCGCGGCGGCGACGCCGGCCGAGGACGCCGGCCATCTGCTGGATGAACTGCTCAAGTATATCGATTACGAGCGATATCTATACGATACGCAGGAAGAGCGGGGTGCCCAGACGCGCTGGCAGAATGTGCTGGAGCTCGTGAACTGGCTCAAGCGCAAGGCCCAGGACGACGGTCTGACGCTGGCGCAACTGGTCCAGCATATTGCGTTGATCACCATGCTGGAGCGTAGCGAGGACGATGAGGATCCGGACGCGGTCCGGCTGACGACGATTCATGCTTCCAAGGGATTGGAATATCCCTATGTGCATATGGTTGGTGTGGAAGAGGGGCTGTTGCCGCATTTCGGCAAGGATGATGAATACGGCGACGCGAACAAGGACGCGGAGCTTCTGGAGACTCGCATCCAGGAGGAACGGCGACTCATGTATGTCGGCATTACCCGGGCGCAGTTTCATCTGACGCTGACGTGGTGCAAAAAAAGGCGCAAGGCGCGTGAAGACCTGATCCGGGAGCCCTCGCGTTTTATCAGCGAAATGGGCTTGGAAACCGGCAAGAAAATGCTGGAGGACCCGTTCAGCGGCATGACACCCAAGGAGCGGCTCATGCGCCTGAAAGAGATGCTTCAGAATAAGAGTAAAATGTAGCGACGATGGGCCGGCAGGCGAGCGTTGCATATGACGGACGCCATGCGGGGCCCATTTGTTTTGAGAATCCTTCAACATGGAGAAAAAAGAAAATGACAGAGCGTATGGCGCCTTTGGCGAACATCAGGGTCCTGGACCTTACGCGGGTTCTGGCCGGCCCGTGGTGTACCCAGAACCTGGCGGACCTTGGGGCCAATGTCATCAAGGTTGAGCGTCCAGGCAGCGGCGACGATACGCGCGGCTGGGGGCCGCCGTACCTGCGCGACCAGGATGGAGAAAACACCAGCGAGGCGGCCTACTACCTGTCTGCGAACCGCAACAAGCGCTCCCTGGCGCTGGATTTTGCGACAGAGCAGGGCAAGCAGGCCATTCTGGCATTGGCGGAAAAAGCCGATATCCTGGTTGAAAACTACAAGGTGGGCGGCCTGAAAAAATACGGGCTCGACTACGACAGCCTGAAGCGGATCAATCCTCGCCTGATCTATTGCTCTGTCACCGGTTTCGGGCAAACCGGTCCCTATGCCAGCCGTCCGGGTTATGACTATATTATCCAGGGCATGGGCGGGCTGATGAGCATTACCGGAGAGCACGATGACCTGCCCGGCGGCGGACCGCAAAAGGCGGGCGTGGCGGTTGCCGATCTCATGACCGGCATGTACGCGACAGTCGCCATCCTGGCGGCCATCAATGAGCGTCACAGCAGCGGCCTGGGGCAATACATCGACATGGCCTTGCTCGATTGCCAGGTCGCCATGCTGGCAAACCAGAATCTGAACTATATGACTTCGGGCAAGACGCCGAAACGCGCGGGCAATGCGCACCAGAATCTGGTGCCCTACCAGGTTTTCGAGGTCGAAGACGGGCACTTGATCCTTGCTGTGGGCAACGATTCGCAATTTGCCGCCTTCTCCAAGCTGATCAACATGCCTGAATTGGCCGATGACGAGCGATACCGGAAGAACGCCGGGCGCGTCGTTAACCGCGATTCACTCATTCCCTTGCTGGCGACCGTCATGAAAACGCGCAAGCGTGACGACTGGCTTGCCGACCTGGAGCGTAACAATATCCCGGCCGGGCCGATCAACACGATCGACCAGGTGTATGCCGACCCGCAAGTTGTTGCCCGTCAAATGAAAGTCACATTACCGCATCCCGCGGCCGGCGTGACGCCCTTGACGGCCAACCCGATTCGCTTTTCCGATACGCCCATCCAGTATCGTTGCGCCCCGCCAATGCTGGGCCAGCATTCCGAAGAGATCCTGCGGGAAGAATTGGGGTGGAGCGACGAGCAAATCAGCCGGGTTGTGCCTAAGCCCGCGCGGTGACCGTAATGAACAATGGGCCGCAAATCTGACGCGGCCCATTGTGCGAACAAAGTCATTGGTAAATAAAAAAGCCCGTTAAAAAACGGGCTTTTTCGCGTGTCATGGTCAGGCTTACTTCACTGCTTTAACCATGTAATCAACAGCGGCTTTCACGACATCATCAGGCGCTGATGAGCCGCCTTTGGGAGGCATGGCGTTCAGGCCGTGCAGGGCCGCATCATACAGCTTGTCCATGCCGGTTGCGATGCGTGCGTCCCAGGCGGCCTTGTCGCCAAATTTTGGCGCGCCGGCCACGCCAGCGTCATGACAGGCGAAACAGATTTGCTTGTACAGCGCTTCGCCTTCAGCCAATTTGCTGTCGCCGGCCGCGGCCGCGGTGGCACCAGCGGCGGCGCCAGCAGCCGCGCCTTCAGCGGAGGGCTGGGCTGGCGCGGCGCCTTCGGCCGGAGCGGCTTCTTTAGCAGGCGCAGCGCCTTCGGCAGGGGTCGCTTCTTTAGCAGGTGCGGCGCCTTCGGCAGGAGCCGCTTCTTTAGCAGGTGTGGCGCCTTCGGCAGGAGCCGCTTCCTTGGCGGGAGCAGCGCCTTCGGCTGGCGCAGCCGCACCGTCGCCCTCAGGGGCGGCGGGTTCTTTGAATGCACCACCGGAATGGTTGGCAATATAAACAACAGCGCGTTCAACTTCCAGATCGCTCAGGCTTGGGTCGCCGCCTTTAGGAGGCATGGCGTTCAGGCCATGGATCGCCAGCTTGACCACTTCTTCCTGGCCTGCTTTCAGGCGGGGCGCCCATGCGCCGGAATCGCCGAATTTGGGAGCACCGGACACGCCGGTGTCATGACAGCCCATACAGAGGCTTTTGTAAACTTCTTCGCCTGACTTCAGCTTCTTCGGACCTGCGTCCGCGGCGGCCACAATGACTGGCGCCGTATTGTATTTGGCCACGGGGGCAATGCGGGCGACCGTCGCTTCCTCGGAAAGCGAATCGCTGCCTGCGCCTGCAACACTGGAAGAGCTGACAACATTGACCAGCAAGATAATAATTAGAACAGGGAGTATGAACGCGAGGACAACGACAACAATCAGCTGTTTTGGCGTTTTGATTGGGCTTGAGTGTTCGTCGTGTTCTTCGTGGTGTTCTGTTTGATCGCTCATAGATACATCCTACAGGTCATTGCAATGTTGAATAATGGGGACAAAGAAACAAAATGACACGCACACTGCCGGACCATGACTCTTTCCCCCGAAAATAATTGGTAATGTTGGATTATAACGATTGTCGTCCCGTTTTGTACGTGATTACGCCCGCAAACGGGCGAAAGTGTCTTTTTTCGGCAGAAATATCATTCGAAGTATACTGTCATCTGCTTACAGGAATCTGCACAATAGGGTAAAATAGCGGACTTGGGTTAGCAGTCTCCGTAGTTCAATGGATAGAATAAGAGTTTCCGAAGCTCTTGATACAGGTTCGATTCCTGTCGGAGGCGCCACAATTTGCGGTTACACCACCTTTGCGTTTACCGATGAAGTACTGCGGTCATCCAGCGTAAAAAGCCGCCATCTATATTTAGTAAACATATCGTCTAGATTATCTAGATACCATACCGTGGTCATTGAAAAGCCCACTATCTGCATTACCCCTCCCGGTCGTCTTTCCCACCCAGTGCTACGTCAATAGGGCGTACAGGGCAGCGCCTTCGCTCACCGCGCCGTTTTGTGCCAATCGTCAACAAGGGCGAGAATGCGTTTTTCCAGGTAATCCATCAGTTGCCGCGGGGCGGTTGACGTGAACTTGTGCGGGATCGTCAGGAAATACATGGCATTGCCCACGCCTTCGGGAAGATGGTCTTCAAGCACCTCAACCAGTTCGCCCCGGCTCAGTGCCTCGTGGACAACGTAACGAGGCAGCAGGGCGATGCCCATGCCTTTGAGCGCCGCGTCGCGCAAAAACATGTAACTGCCCGATTGCAGGCTGCATGAAACCTTTTGCCGGATCAGGGTCCGGTCGTGGATCAATTTCAGGAGAAACGTTTTGCCCATCGCGGTTGGCGTGACGACTTTCCGGCGAGGCAGGTCGGCGGGCGTCACGACCGGGTGCCGTCGCAGATAGTCGGGGGCGGCGGACAAACACCAGTGCACATCGCAGATTTTCCTTGCGACGTATTCATTATTGGGATGGGAAGTAATTTTGATCGCAAAGTCCACTTCGGATTCGATCAGATCGTCCAACCGGTCGTTCATCAGAATTTTCAGATCGATATCCGGATAGTCGCGGATGAAATCGATAAAGATGTCCGACAGATATAAATGGCCGAATCCGGTCGGAATGCGCACCCGGATATAACCTTTCATGGTTTTTGAAAGATGGCGGATGTCCGAGCTCACCGCCTCGACATCTTCCAGGATCTTCAGGCTTTTTTCATAGAGTAGCTCGCCTTGCTGGGTCAGTTCAATGCTTCGCGTGCTTCTTCTGAAAAGCTGCGTCTCCAGGGATTTTTCCAGTTTTTTCAGACGCATGGAAACATTCGAACGCGTCATCCCGGTGCGCCTTGCGGCCTCGGCCAGGGATTTGGCTTGCACGATCTGCACGAAAAGGTTCAGAAGGTTCAGATCCACTTGATTGTCAATCATTAATGAACACTGGTGAGTAGTTTTAGCACATTGTCACGTATGGCGCCAGCTCGTAGCATAGGGCGATTGCATATAGAAAGTGATAATGATGAACGAAACAACATGTCTTTCCGGGCTCAATGTGCTTGATATCAGCCAGGGCGTCGCGGGTCCGTATTGCGCCAATATCCTGTGGCAAAACGGCGCCCGGGTGTTCAAGATCGAGCCGCCGGAAGGCGACTGGGCACGACATGTCGGCACCAGCACTGCCAGCCAAAGCGCGCTGTCGATCAGCTACAACGTCGGTAAAAAGGGGATTTGCATCAATGCCAAGGAACCCGCCGGGCTCGAGGCCATCCGCAAAATGGCTGCGCAATGCGATGTCTTTGTTCAAAATTTCCGACCCGGTGTCGTCGAGAAACTCGGCCTGGCCTACGAGGATCTGAAAACGCTCAATCCCGGCATCATCTATGTGTCCATAAGCGGTTATGGCCCTGCCGGGCCTTATGCCCTTGCGCCCGCCACCGATTCGGTGATGCAGGCGGAGACCGGTATCATGTCCGCGAATACGGATGAGCAGGGGAACCCGCAAAAGATCGGCATCCTGATGGTGGATGCCGTCTCGGGCATGTATGCGGCGCAGCAGACCATCCTGGCCCTGTATCGCCGCGACTGTTCGAGGGCGCGTGGGGGCGAACACATTCAGTTGAACCTATTCGATGCCTGCGCGGCGTTCCAGCTTTCCAATTTTATCGAACACGCGCTCAATCCCGTGGACGTCAAGACGCCGGTGAGCGCGCCCAACGGTGTCTTCTGCGCCCAAGATGGGAAGTTGAATGTACTGGCATTGAATAATGACCATTTCGCGCGCCTGTGCAAGGCGCTGGATAAGCCCGAGTGGCTGACGGATGCCCGTTTTGGCAATAACAGCGCGCGCATGGCGCACCGGGCGGTGCTGCATGCTGCGCTGGATGGGATTATCGCGACACGCACCGTCGATGACTGGGTCGATCTGTTCCGGCGCCATGATGTCTTGCATGCGCCGGTGCGAGATTATGATCAGGTGGTCGGCCATCCCCAGGCGGCGTTCAACCAGACAGTGGCGTATTTCGAGCAGATGCCCGGGCAATCCCTGCCGTATGTGTTCGCGCCAGGCCTGAAGCAAAAGCCGACGCTGGCGAAAGCCCCTGATATCGGCGAGCATACGCTGGAATCCTTGCAGGCATTTAACTTTGATCCGCGGGAAATCGAAGCGCTCCTGAGTGCTCGCGTCGTCCAGCAGAAAGCGGGAGCCTGACATGAAAGCATTGCTATGCAAACAGTTCGGAAGCCCCCAAGCGGTCCTGTCCATTGAGCAGGCGGCGGCGCCGCAAATCATGCTGCCCGACGATGTCGTCGTCCGGGTGAACTATGCCAGCATCAGCCATGCCACCGGGTTGATGATCGAGGGGAAATATCAACGCAAGCCGCCATTGCCATTTGCACCTGGCACAGAGGCGGTGGGGGTAATAGAGAAAACCGGCAGCGCCGTCAAGCATTTGTCCGCAGGCCAGCGGGTCGTTTGCATTTGTGATTGGGGCGCCTATGCGGAATATGTGAAATTGCCGCAATACACGGTCTATCCGATTCCCGATGGCATCGATGACCTGACTGCGTTGCCGGTCCCCATCTCCTATGGGACCGCCTATCTGGCGCTGGCGCACCGCTGCCGCATCCTGCCCAGTCAAACGGTCCTGGTGCTGGGCGCGGGCTCCGGCGTGGGGCTGGCCGCCGTGGAGGTGGCCAGCGCAATGGGCTGCCGGGTCATTGCCTGCGCCAGCACGGCCGAAAAATGCCAGGTTGCCGCGCAAGCCGGCGCTTCCGACGTCCTGGTCGGCAGCGATCAGTTGGCCAGCAATGTCAAGGCGATTACGGCGGAGAAGGGCGTCGACGTGGTCTTCGACCCGGTAGGCGGGCCGCTGTTTGCGCACGCATTGCGAGCAACCGCGCAAAACGCCCATCTGCTCAGTATCGGTTTTGCCAGCGGCGCGCTGCCCGAGGTCGCGATGAATCTCGTGCTGGTCAAGAACCTGACCCTACACGGTTTTTTCTACGGGCAGTACATAGGCTGGACGCCGGCCGATGAGCGCAGGATACACGCAACGATGATGTCCGCCGTCATGAATGCGTTGTTCCGATGGGTAGCGCAAGAAAAACTGAATCCTCGGATCCAGAAGGTATTTTCGCTGGACAGGATACCGGAAGCGCTGGAAACCCTGCATGCCAGAACCATCGCGGGGAAACTGGCTGTCAAAATCGAGTAGAAAACAACCTTAAAAAATAACCCCAAGGAGACAAGCATCATGAAACCAAGCACCGTAAAACGAATACTGGGCACGTTGGCACTGATCGCCATTCCCATGGCGGTCGCCCCCGCCGCGCAGGCGGCGGACAGCTATCCCGACCGGCCCTTGCAGATGGTGGTGCCATATCCGCCAGGCGGGCCGACCGACATCGTGGCCAGGATTGCCGGCGCGGAAATGTCGAAAGTCCTGAAGCAGTCGATCATTGTCGACAACCGATCGGGCGCCAGCGGCATGATCGGCGCCGAATACGTGAGCCAGGCCAAGCCCGACGGCTATACGTATCTGGCCAATGCATCGCTGCAAGTGATCAATCCCAGCGTTTACCCAAGCATGAAATATGATGCCATGAGCGACTTCAAGCCGATCACGCAACTGGTATCGGTGCCATTGGTGCTGGTGGTGCCGAAGAATTCGCCGTTCAATAGTGTTAACGATATTATCGCGTTCGCTAAACAAAACCCCAAAAAGCTGGATTTTGGTTCCGCCGGGAATGCATCGTCCCAGCAACTGTCGGGGGAATTGCTGAAAATCCTGGCGAACATCGACATGCAGCATATTCCCTATCGCGGCAGCTCTCCCGCGCTTACCGATTTGATCGGCAATCAGCTGGATCTGATGTTCGATTCCATGCCATCCGCAATGCCATTCATTAAATCGGGGCAGTTGAAGGCGCTCGCGGTCACCACACTAAAGCCTGTCGAGGCCTTGCCTGGCGTACCCACGGTAGCCAAGGCGGCCAATCTGCCAGAATTCGATGTCAGCACTTGGTATGGCTTATGGGCGCCGAAAGGCACGCCCGATGCCATCGTCAATAAACTCTGGGAAGCGGCCAGCCAGGCCCTGCGACAACCCGCGATCATTGCGCAGTACGAGAAAATCGGCGCCGAGCCCGTGGCCTCGGATCCAGCGGCCTTCAAGACATTCAATGCGTCGGAGTTCGCCAAGTGGCGCAAGATCGTGAAGCTGTCCGGGGCGAAGGCCGATTAGGTCGCGGGTGATATGCCAGTGCGCAGCAAGGGATGCGCGTCTCGGTTCATTTGTTATATCGGAGCAGTCGCCGGGAGCGGGTTTTTTGCCTCGGGGCTTGCCGGTCGACCCGCCAGGCTGGGGATAAATAGTCCGGCGAGTCAATGCGTCTGCGCGATGCGCCGCGGCCGGCGACGCATCGCCCGACGGTAAGGCCGCATTGTGGCTCTATGGTCAGGCGTTGCCGGCATCCTGGTTTTGCAGCGTCGCGATGTCCATGACGAAACGATACTTGACGTCGCCCTTGAGCATGCGCTCATAGGCTTGGTTGATTTCATCCGCACGAATCATCTCAATATCCGCGACAATGCCGTGTTTGGCGCAAAAGTCCAGCATTTCCTGCGTTTCAGGAATACCACCGATCATTGAACCGGCAATCGAGCGCCGTTTGGTGATCAGATTGAAAACGTTTGGCGATGGGTGCGGCGTTGCCGGTGCGCCGACCAGCGTCATGGTACCGTCGCGTTTCAGCAGGACCAGCAGCGCATCCAGATCGTGGGGCGCGGCTACTGTATTCAGAATGAAATCGAAGCTGTTGGCGTGCGCGGCCATCTCTTCGGCGTTGCGCGATACGATAACCTCGTCCGCGCCCAGTTGCCTTGCCGCTTCCCGTTTGGTTTCCGAGGTCGTGAAGGCCACGACGTGCGCGCCCATGGCATGGGCCAGCTTGATCCCCATATGGCCCAGTCCGCCGATGCCGACCACGCCGACTTTCTTGCCCGGCCCGGCTTGCCAGTGGCGCAGCGGGGAGTAGGTTGTAATGCCTGCGCATAGCAGCGGCGCCACGGCCGCCAATTGATCCTCGGCGTGGTTGATGCGTAGGACATAACGCTCGTGCACGACAATCTTCTGGGAGTAGCCGCCTAGCGTCCAGCCCGGTTCGTCCGGGGTCGGGAAGTTATAGGTGCCAATCATGCCATCGCAATAGTTTTCAAGTCCGGCTTCGCATTCGTCGCAATGCTTGCAACTGTCTACAATGCAACCGATGCCGACCAGGTCGCCGGCCTGAAAACCCGAGACATGCGCGCCTGTCGCGGATACGCGCCCGACAATTTCATGGCCCGGCACGCAGGGAAACTGCGTACCATCCCATTCGGCACGCACTTGATGCAGATCCGAGTGGCAAATGCCACAAAAAGCGATGTCGATCTGCACATCGTGCGGCCCCGGTTCGCGGCGCGCAATTTGCAGGGGTTCCAGTGGTTGATCGCTAGCGTGGGCGCCGTAGGCATTGACAAGCATGTGAGACTCCTTTCCAAGTTGAACTTGTATTTTCTCACCGCCGTCGCGTAAAAAATTGCGTATTTCTTGAGATTTCTTGCCTAATTCTCTGGATGCGGCATTTTATTTCGAACATGATGCGGAGAATAAGATAAAGTGCTTGTCGGAGGTTTTGAACACCTATGTCAACTAATCCAGCCAAACGGCAAGACGATTCCCCGCAGGCGGCGCTTGCCGGGATGATCGCCAAGTGGGCGACGCATACCGGGGATTTTGCCACGCCCATCGACAACCTGAGCTTCTTTCGGCGTGACTCGGTTTCCCATCCCTCCGTCTGCATGGTGGAGCCCAGCGTGGTGCTGGTGGCGCAGGGGGCAAAGCAGATGTGGATCGGCAGCGTGGCGTATCCCTATGATACGTCGCGCTTTCTCATTACCTCCCTGGATCTGCCCGCCATCTCCGCGGTGACCGAAGCAAGCCGGGCGCGGCCATGTCTGGGGCTTGCCCTGAGGCTGAATCCGCATATGCTGGCCGATTTGATCGCCCAAGGCGGACAGACTGCGCAGCGCGAGCGCACCGCAGGGTCAAGCGCTGGGCTCGGCAGCGCCACGCCCGCCATTCTGGCACCGTTTGTCCGCTTGCTGACGCTCCTGGCCGAGCCCGATGCCATTCCCGTGCTGGCACCACTGATCGAGCGCGAGATCCACTACCGGCTGCTGCAAAGCGACCAGACAGCCCGGCTGCGGCAAATCGTGTCGGTCGACACGCAAGGCTACCGCATTGCAAAAGCCATAGACTGGCTAAAGATACACTATGCGCAACCGCTGCGTGTGGAGGAACTTGCCGCGCGTGCGCAGATGAGCGTTTCCACCTTCCACCATCATTTTCGCCAGCTCACGAGCATGAGTCCCTTGCAATACCAGAAGTGGCTGCGGCTGAACGAGGCAAAACGACTCATGTTGAACGAACATCGGGATGTGGCCAGCTCCGCGTTCCAGGTGGGCTACGAAAGCGCTTCGCAATTTAGCCGCGAGTATAGCCGTTTGTTCGGGGCTCCGCCCAAACGGGATATTGCGGTTTTGCGCGGCAGGGCGTAGTGTTCGGAAGAACGGCATAGATTTGCTTTTTATGGGTAATTTGCTGCCTGGAAACCGGATAGCGCGGCAAACTCTTCGTTGCCTCAACGTATAATATCGGATTCGCGAGAGTCTGAGCCATTGCTCACCCATATAATCTTGATCGTGTTTCGTACGTAAAGTTGGTGCCATGAATAAATCTGATCGTACCCCTCGGTCATCGTCCTCCCTTTCCAGATTGAGCCTTGCTCCGGTAGTCCGTGTAAAGACGCTAGGTGACCAGGCCTATGAGTCGTTGCGTGAAGCGCTGGCATCGGGTGAATTAGCGCCAGGGCAACGCGTTACAGTGAGGGGCCTGGTCTCGCTTCTTAATATCGGTTTCACTCCAGCACGCGAGGCACTCAATCGTTTGGCTGCCGAGGCATTTCTGGAACCTGGTCCGCAGCGCAGTCTGCTTGTACCCTTTCTGACAGAAGCGGATTATCGGGAACTGGTAACGATCCGCTTGGAGCTTGAGCCCATGGCGGCAGTCGCGGCGTTGCCGGAAATGACAGCGAGCAAGATCGATAAATTGGAGCGGTTGCAGTCAAAATTGCTGGAAGCAAAGAAAAACGCGGATTACGCGACTGTCTTGTCATGTAATCGTGAGTTTCACTTTAGTATTTATCGACTTTGCAATATGCCGGTATTGTTGGCTATCTTGGAGTCTCTCTGGCTAAGAACAGGACCGATGTCACGCCTTCTGTATCCAGCCAATGACCTAAGCTGGAAAGGCGGCGCGAACCATGCCGCGATCCTGCAAGCGCTTAAGCATAACGATGCAGGTACGCTGGCTTGCGCCATTCGCCAGGATTTGCGGGACGGATCCGAGCAGTTATGCGAACAATTGCGTGAACGATACTCGGGCTAGCGCCATTAAGCGTATAACGCTGCCGAATCACCGGCCTTAATCACGTCCGCTCCAGTGGATCAGACGGGCCTCCAGCATTCGGCACAGAAGATCAAGGCTGTAACCCAAGAGTGCCATGATGAGCACACCAACCAGGACGGTTTCCGTGAGCATGAAATCGGCGGCGGTCAGCGCCATCCAGGCGATGCCGTCGCTGGTTGCCACCATTTCCGCTCCGACCAGCATGGTTACGCCGATGCCGATAGATAGTCGAATGCCAGTGAAAACGCCGGGCAAGCTTGCCGGCAGTATGACTCGTCTAAAAACCATAGAAGAAGAGGCTCCCAGCGATTGCGCGGCCAGAATTTTCCGCAAGCTGATCGCTCGTACCGCTTGCATTGAGGAAATCGTCATAAGTGGAAAAATCGCGGCGATAATCAAAATGATTTTAGATAATTCTCCAATGCCGAACCAAATGATGAATAGTGGAAGTAGCGCCAGTTTGGGAATCGGCCGCGTTATTTCGATAGGAGGGTCGAGTACCGCCCGAAAGGAACTGTACATGCCCATTAATAATCCTATTGGGACACCTAATGCAATACATACGGAAAAGGCAACGCTAAATCGCATGAGACTAATTAGAAAGTGATGCAGCAGGGTGTGTCCTTGATAACCGGTGATACAAAGCTCCCAGAATGTTCTGGCAACAGCCCATGGCGAGGGCAGAAACATTGGCTCGATAATCGGAGGCCACAGACCTGAATCCGTTAATGCGATCCACAAGCAAAACATCACGATAAACGACGCTGCGCTTAGCTTGATGTGGACGCTTGATCCTTGGCCCGCCCAACGACTATTCGAAGTCTTGCTTTTACTCATGTCAACGTCTCCGGCCTCTGTGCTTCAATCGACTCCGTTCGTAATAGAGACACAATGTGACGCTTTGCTTCGACAAAGGCAGCGGTGGTGGTAACCATTGGATCTGTGTCCGAAGCGAAGCCGGAACGATACGCTGCTTTGATTCTCCCTGGCCTGGCGCTCATGACGACAATGTGTGTGGCAAGGAAAAGCGCCTCGTCGATACTATGTGTAATCCAAAGAATAGTTTTAGCCGTGCGTTGCCAAAGGCTGTGTATCTCTTCCTGCAACAGTTCCCTTGTCTGATGGTCTAGCGCAGCAAAAGGCTCATCCATTAACAGAATTTCAGGCTCATTGGCGAGAGCCCTCGCGATCGCGACCCGTTGCTGCATACCGCCGGACAGTTCATATGGATAACGGTTTGCGAAGTCGGACAGCCCTACCATATCAAGATAGTGTTGCGCGGTGTGTTTGACCTGTGCGAGGGATTTTCCCAGTGCTTTAGGGCCAAACGATACGTTTTCCAGAACGGATAGCCAGTTGAATAATGCGCCTTGTTGGAACACGACACCTCTTTCGGCGCCGGGAGCGGTGATTCTCCTACCGCCAAGCGTTGCCGACCCGGTTGTAGATGACTCAAATCCCGCAATAATGTTAAGCAAGGTACTCTTTCCGCACCCCGAGGGGCCGACGACGCAAACGAAATCGCCTTCGTTGATGGCCAAATCGATCGGATCCAGTGCCTGTACCCCATTTTCCTTACCTCCATACCTTTTTGATACGCGCTCGATAAGCAATTTTGCTGTCCCTATGCGTTCTTCGGAGTTCATGTTTATCTGTTCAATAGCCATAGGGATCCCAGTCAGATCATTTGCGCCAAAAATGACGCATCTATAAAGCGGCTGAAGTCTTTTGGCACTTGTGCGAGCTGGCGTGCGGACTTTAGGAATTCAGCCTGCATGCGCAGCGTGCGTAGTACGCCTGTGTCCTTTGCCCCAGGTAGCCCCATCCATTTCTCTGTGGCTTGTTCTGCAGGAGGAATCGAATGCAATGTTTCGGTATATGCGAATGTGGTTTCCGGTTTGAGATTGAGGTATGGAGAAAGTACCTTAACCACTTCGTTTGGATTATCTCGATATATATCGCATAGACGCGCGTATTCTTTCAAATATGCCAATACTAAATCTGGATGCTTTTGCTTGAATTCATCGCGTACAACGATGCCGTCAAATACCAATACGCCCGAGTCTGCAAGGTCTCCTGTGCGCAACAATATCGTTCCATTATTGCCAAGAAGATCATTGATGACCGGAACCCAGATATATGCGGCATCGATATTTCCACGGTTCCACGCGGCTTGAATAGCGTCGGCTTTGATATTGAGCAGTTTGACGTCAGCCGGTGAGAGGCCGGCTTTCTCCAATGCTGCAACGAGCGCAAAATGAACCGACGTATTAAAGGGCAAGCCGATTGTCTTGCCCTTTAAGTCTTTTACATCGGAGATGCCCGAATCTTTTTTCACAATAAGACATTCACTGTCCGTAATGTACTTCTGTATATAGACCATCGACATTTTGACGCCTTGCGAAAAGCCCACCACCATAGGACTTGATCCGATATTGCATATATCCATGCTATTGCCTGCAATAGCCGCTAGTACCTGTGAGCCGGCGGAAATCGATACAAAGTTGGTCGCTACGGCTGGCCCGAATGATTTGGCGAAAGTGCCGCTTGCCTTGCCGAACACTTGGGGATTGGCCGAGCCGAAGTGGCCAAGCACTGCGGTAGTCTGTTGCGCCAATGTGTTGCGGGAAATTAACGAACTCGTGCTTGCAAATGTGACAACGCTAAAATTCATGGCCAGCTTTAATGCGTCGCGTCTGGAAATTGAGTGAGGGCGAATCATAATTTATCCTTGATGAAGAACAACTATGTAAAACAACGATTAATATTTGGCTGATTCCCTGGGGCCACGCCCACCCATTGCCATACGATGACGTACGGTCTCGGAGCTGCGGGACAGATCGGACAAGTATTGCGTCCTTGCGGCGTCATGCAATAGTGACAGCATAAGATGCAAGCCCATGGGTTTTTGAGTCATGTTTGGAAGCCATCCCGACTCCAGCATGAGTGCCGCTACCTGAGCCATATCAATGTCTGGATTATGGAAGGCCAAAATTGCCAGGTCGGGATCAGCGATAAGTCGATAGCCAGGGATGGCCTGTATGCCGGCGATATACTCGTTGCGCATTGTCATGATTTTTTCGGCTATTTTTCGATAGCCTTGGGCACCCAGGAAATGCAGCGTCGCCCAGGCTCCCGCGATACCGCCAGCAGGTCTGGTTCCGACAAGCGTAGGGGTGATGAAGCGTCCAGATGGCCATACATCGAGATCGAAGCCTGCCATTGCGTGGCGCTTCTCATCGGAGAAAAAAACAGTCGACGCCGGTTTGGGACAGAAACCATATTTATGCAGATCCGCCGACAATGATGCAACACCGGGTACACCCAAGTCGAATTTGGGAATAGCGTAGCCAATATCCCGCACGAACGGAGCCAGATACCCTCCGACACAAGCATCGACATGTAGCCAGATGTTCTTGCTCAAGGCTAATGCACCGAGTTCTTCGATAGGATCAATCACCCCGTAAGGAAAGCAGGGAGCCGAACCGACCATCATTATTGTTTCATCGTCTATTGCCATCGACATTGACATGACGTCAGCCCGCCCATTCTCGAGCACTGGAATTCGGCGCTCCTCCAAATCCATGCTTTGCGCCGCTTTGGCAAAGGCGGGGTGGGCGGTTTCGGGCAGAACAATATTACCTGCGCCTTTAGCTAGCGCGTGCTTTAGGCGCTTTTCTGCTCGTGCGGCCCGCGTTGCCAGAAAAATGCTTTCGGTCCCTCCCGAAGTCATTGAACCATGCATGGCGGCATTGCCGTTCAGTAGGTGAATGCATTTATGGATGATGTCTTCCTGCATCGTCTTAATGCTAGTGAACGCGCGATTGGCGCCAAGTGCATTCTCCGAGAAGTAACGGAAAAATGCATTTCTGCCTACGTGGTAGGCATCCGCATTTCCGCGAAACACATACATCGGAACCCTGCCGTTTTTCCAGTCTTTGTCTTTATCGGCAAATGCATCCAAAGCATGTTCTATCTCGTCCTGACGCATCCCTTGGGAAGGAAAGGGCATCATATTGTCTCCTTATTGATATTTTGATGTATGTTATATCAAAATATTCAAACTAGCAACAAGTCCGCATATACGCGGGCTCGGGGCTATAGACCTCTTGCAAGGGATGCGCCGGAAGCAACACTACCGAGAACTGAAGTGGTCAAGTTTTTTCGCTAAGCTTTCGACATGACACGGCCAATCTTTGGCATTCTGAAGCGGCTTGCGGGAACTTTAATACTGCGGCCAAAGGCATGACACTTTCAGCATGTTGCGTATTTCTTACAAATAGCTGTCGATGGGGGAATACCCTGTAATACAGGAAAACCCCAGTGAATACACAGCCAAAGCATCGTGGTCGACACGTCTCATTTCTGATGAGCAACACAAGTGTGTTGGCCACGCACGCCTTCTCGCTAGGTGGTCAGACGGTTTGATAACCGACTGATTACAATCATATTTCCCTGAGTGGCGAATTTATTGCCTTCCTGCCGTCATCGGCGGCAACCCGCCGCTGGCCCCGGTTATTGCCGATCATCACGCGGTCCCGCACTGCCAAGTTCATGTGTAATATTGATTAATGATTTTTTAAGAATATTTACATGTTTATTACCGTTATGTATAGTGCATCGAATCTGAATCGGACGATGCAGTATTTCAGATAGAAAAATTCCAATAATTTCCAGAGGAGACTTAACTCGATGAAAAGAACTTTGCTTGCTGCGGCCTTGATGGCCAGCTTCGCCGGTGTGGCGCATGCCGCCACTTCCGTAACCCTCTATGGCCTGGTGGACGCCGGTATCGGCTACCAACAGACCAAAGTCACCCAAGGCGATGCCTGGACCAAGACCCGTGATGTCGGCCTGATTGACGGCGTAAAAAATGGCAATCGCTGGGGCTTGAAAGGCGCCGAAGACCTGGGAAATGGCACGAGCGCGATATTCCAGTTGGAAAGCGGCTTCAATATGGGCAATGGTCGATCTACGCTGGGTAACCGCCTGTTCGGACGACAGGCCTATGTCGGCCTGAAAGGCGATAGTTGGGGAACATTGAGCCTGGGGCGGCAATACAATATGGCTGCCGATATCGTAGCGCCCATCGATCCGTTCGGCGTTGGCTTCATGCAGGCTGGCGTACTCCAGGGCGCGTTCGGCGCCTCCACCTTCGCGCGGATGGACAATTCGATCAAGTATGTCACGCCTGATTTCAGCGGCTTCAAGTTCGGCGCAGTCTACGCGGGCAAGAATACCAAAACGACCGGCAGCGACGGCTTTAACGATTTCGAAGAACGCAATACCTCCAACTGGATTTCCCTTGGGGCTGGCTACGATAACGGCCCCATTACAGTCAGCGCGTCTTATGATCGCTTCCGTACCGACTTCGAAGGATCGAACGGCGAGCTCAAGGGCACCACGCATATGTGGAATCTTTTCGGCTCCTACGATTTTGATGTCGTGAAATTGCACCTGGGTTATGGCCAGGTACGCGGCTCAATGTCCAATGACATCATCGTTGAGAATGGCGCTGGCAGCACAGGGCTGAACGGCGCGTTGAATGCGTTCACTACGGTGAATAACCCCAATAGTTCGGCTTACGGCATGAACTATGCCGAGACCAAAGGCTATCGCCAGCAGGCCTGGATGATTGGCTTGACGGCCCCCGTGGGCGATCAAGGCAAAGTCCTGTTCTCGTACCAGGGCAGCGCGACCAAGAACGCCGAAGATGCCTTTGACGGCGTAAAAGGCAAGCTGAATATCTTCAGCCTGGCCTATGTGCATAACCTGTCCAAGCGCACCAGCGTGTACGCGATTGCTTCCTATGGTTCAGGCAAATTGAAGTTTGACAATACGGAAAACGTCAAGCTCAAATCCACCCTGATCGGCATCGGTATGCAACACCGTTTCTAAAAGGTAAGATTCAAAGGGTCGCTGGCTTGCAAGATTAGCGCGAGCCGGCTGCTGTGCCGATAGAAAAAAACCGAAGATCCGTTTCCCGGGGCTGAGTGCGCGGATAGGTTTATCCATCCGCTCATTTAGACGTTCGGCCGCCGAGGTGTTTTATTCCAGGTCTTTAGGTTTGCGTCAGCTCCGTAGTACTCATCCCCAGGAGGCATTTGCTCCTGGGGTTTTTTCTATGGCTTGCGGTGTCGTGACGGTTGGCATTGACCGGAATAGAGAGATGGGGGCAGATGGGGTTCTGGCATTCGGATATCGGTCGGGGAGTACTTGCGTGCGGGCGCGGCAGATTAGTGTTCGTCGCCCGTCGCTGGCCAATCGCTAGAAGGAAATAGAGAAGCCGCCATCCACAGTCAGAACCTGCCCGTTGACATAAGACGCCGCGGGGGAGGCCAGGAAAACCGCGGGTCCGACGATTTCCGCCGGTAGGCCCCAGCGTTTCAGCGGGTTGCGCTGCTCCATTTTTGCAATGTTGCCGGCGTCCTTGATCAGCGCCGCATTGAACTCGGTCGCGAAAGTTCCCGGCGCGATGGCGTTGCTGAGGATATGCTCGCGGCCATATTCGATCGCCAGCGACTTGACCAGGGTATTGAGGGCTTGCTTGGTCACCGGATAAATGAAATCTCCGAGCCGGATCAGCTTGCCGGCAATGGAGCTGATGGTGACAATGCGCCCATAATTGTTCAGTCGCATCAGCGCAATCGCGGCTCGGGATATCTCTATATTGGACAGGATATTGGTGCGGATAATGGATTCGATGTCAATCGGGTTCAGATCCTGCAGGCTTTTCCGCATCCGGATACTGGCGTTATTGACCAGAATATCAAGACGTTGCCGTTCCTTGCGGATGCGATCGAAGCTTTGGGTGGCCGCCGCCCTGTCATTCAGGTCGAAGGCGACCCATGAGCTCGCGGTGCCTGCCGCTACCAGCTTCGCGCTCGCGGCCTGCGCTTGTTCCCGGTTCCTGCCATGAATGATGACGTGGGCGCCGGCGTGGCCCAGGCCCATGGCGATCTCGTAGCCCAGGCCTCGGGTGGAGCCGGTGACCAGCGCGACCTGGCCGCGTAAATCGAACAGCGGATTCGGACCTGCGTAATGCATATTCTGCTCAGGATTTATAGCTGGCGTCACGCCGGTCTAGGTAGCGCAACATGGCCGGCCATTCCATGATGCCAAACGGACGCCGCACGGTTGGCTGGTACAGGTGGTGGGTCCTGTCAATCACCGCTTGTGGCGGCATTCGCAGCTTGGCACCGCCCGCCATGGCATCGACCTGGGCGCGGCAAGCCATTTCCAGCCAATACATGGCATTGAAGGCTTCGGCGATCGAGGGCGAGGCCACTAGCAGGCCATGATTGCGCAGCACCATTGCGTCTTGCGCGCCGAGATCGGCGACCAGGCGTTGCTGTTCGTCCATATCGATCGCCACACTTTCATAATCGTGATACGCAATATCCTTGAAACGCATTGATGTCTGGGTGATCGGCAGCAGCCCGCACTCCATGGCGGACACCGCCATGCCGGCGCGGGAATGCGTATGGATCACACAGCCGACGTCGTGTCGTGAGGCGTGGACCGCGCTATGGATCACGTAGCCGGCCTGGTTGACACCGGTGCCATCCGTATGCGGATTGTCAAGGACATCGCCCTTTACATTGATCTTGATCAGGCTGGATGCGGTGATTTCCTCGTACATGTAGCCATAGGGGTTGATCAGGATCTCGTCATCGGTGCCGGGAATGCGCGCCGTGATATGGTTGTAAACGAGATCGCTCATGCCAAAAAGAGGCATGAGCCTGTAGCATGCGGCAAGATTGACGCGGGTTTCCCATTCGGTTGCGCTATATTTCATTTCTGATCGACTCCTGCTTGCTTGACGATTCTTCCCCAGTTTTCGTAATTTTGTCGGACCATGCTGCCGAACGCCTCAGGCGAATCGCTCATGACGACCTCGGAGCCCAGCGCAACCAATTTATCATTGGTTGCCTTGTCGCTCAATGTCTTATTCAGGACCGCATGCAATTTGTCGACGATTTCCCGCGGCGTGCCCTTGGGGGCAAAAATACCCAACCATGCGCCCATATTGAAATGCTGGATGCCCTGTTCCTCAATAGTCGGAATATCCGGCGCCAGCTTGGCGCGATTGGCGACGCTGACGGCCAGCCCGGTCAGTTTGCCCGACTTGATGTGCGGCATGGCGGACACTACGGTGTCGAAGGTCATATCGACATTACCACCAATGACATCGGTTTGCGATTGCGTGCTGCCGGAATAGGGGACATGGACCATCTTTGTGCCTGTTTCCTTCATCAGCAATTCCATCAGCAAATGACTGGTGGTGCCTTTCCCTATGGAAGCGAAAGTGAGCTTGTCCGGGTGCGCCTTGGCGTAGCTCACCATGTCGGCGAATGATTTGATGCCCTTTGTCTTATTGATCACCAGTATGTAAGGCAACCACGTGGTTTGCCCAACCGGTTCGAAATCCTTGGCGGCATCATAGGTCAGGGACTTGTAGACATGCGGGTTGATATTCATCGGTGCTGTCGCGGAAAGCACCAGCGTATGTCCATCGGGCCTGGCCTTGGCCACAAGCCCGGCGCCCAGGCTGCCGCCGACGCCGGGCTTGTTTTCCACGATGAATGGCTGCTTCAGTTCCTTGCTCATCTTGTCCGCAAGAATACGCGCGACGGCGTCTGTGGACGTTCCCGGAGGAAAGCCGACCACGATTGTGACCGGTTTGCTCGGATAATCTGCCGCCTGCGCCGCCGTCGATAGCGCCAGCATGCCGGCCAGCAGCATCTTGCTGATAATGCGTTTGTGTTGCATGTCTCTTCCTGTGTTTATTTGGATTATTCGATGGTGCTTGTGTATTCCTCCCGCAGTTTCCATGATATGTGTACATTTGTATGCAAGTCTATTAAGCAATGCGAAACGCTGACTTAATAGAAAGGAAAGAGGGGGTGCGCGCGCGGGTCCGGCGCCATGTCATATCCCGAGCATATTCTGGACGCTGTTGACCAGCGCCTGCAATTTTGGCGGAATTGCCTTCCTGCGTTCGAGGAACGCACCATCGCTTGCGGGGACGCCGCAGTTGAAAATGAAAATATTGGCGTCAATGGGCCTGGGAACCGGGACGGCGAAACCGAAAGAATGCGGTGTCCACTGCAGATTGTTGGAACAGTAGCCGCGGCGCTCGAATTCCCGATAGGTCTCGGTCAGGCTTGGCGCGTGCCGCGCGTAGTATTCGGGTTGTTCCACACGCAAGCGATTGAGAACGGCGGCACGCTCATCGGCGGGCGCCTGGCATAGCCAGGCCTTGCCGGCCGCCGTCGACAGCATGGGAAGCGCGGCGCCGATGTCGGGGTGGGCTTGCAATGCCTCATTCGCGCGCGCCGTTTCGACATAGACCATATTGCATCGGTCGCGAATGACGAGCGATACTGCGCCATTGATCTCCTGGGCCAGTCTCATCATGAGCGGACGGGCGATTTGGCGCAGTTGCAGGCTGGCCAGCATAGGGTAGCTCATGGTCAGTAATGCCGGTCCCAGCCGATAGCGCCTGCCTTGCGGCGCGCGGCGCAAATAGCCCAATTGCACGAGCGTGTAGGTCAGCCTTGCAACAGTACTTGGCGACAGATTGGTCCGTTGCGCGATCTGTTTGTTTCCCAGTGCCAATTCGCCCGGCTGGAAGCAGGCCAGGATATCGATGCCCTGGGCCAGGGTGGAGGCAAATTGCGGATCCCTGGCTGTCGGTTCAGACGTCATCCGGCATATCCGTCAGTCGCGTGCGCTGATCAATGTCATTGACCATGGCTAGCAGTGGCTTGGCGGCGACTTGCTCGATGCCGCGATTTTTCAGGCGAGACACAGGCATGCCGCAATTGAATACGAGCCGGTCTCCCGCTATCGGCCGTGGCAAGGCGACCGCCACCGCATGGACATCGGCTTGCCAGTCCCCAAACGAGAGGCAATAGCCTTTCTTGTCCCAATCGCGCTGCGCCTGTTCCCATGCGGCGCCATGCGTCGTCAATTGCCAGGGTTGGGCCCGGGCAATCTCGGCGAGCACGTTTTGCCTGGTTCTGGCATCACAGCTGGCAAGCCACGCACGTCCCATGGCCGAGGCCAGCAGCGGCAGGCGGGCGCCGATATCCGGCCGAAACCCCATGGCCTCGTGTCCACGACTGGTCTCGATATAAACCATATGCAGATTGTCATACATCCCCAGTGACACCGACCCTTCGCATTGATCCGCCAGCGCGCGCATGAAGGGCCGCGCCAGTTGTCGCAACCCGATGCCGCTGAGCATGGGATAGGCCAGCGACAATACGCCCGCGCCGAGCCTGTAACGGCGTAGTTGCGCATCGTATAACAACAATCCCTTGAGCGCCAGGGTGTAGGTCAGCCGGGAAATAGTGGCTTTGGACAAACCGGTGCGTGCCGCCAGTTCCTTGTTGCTGAGCGCCGGCTCCGTCATTCTGAAGCTTTGCAGCACAGCCAAGCCATGCACGACAGTGGTGGCAAGGCTTGGGTCATTGCGTGTCCCGGGCGCTTTCATATCGGGCGCATACGGTTGCGATCAATGGCAGTGGCGGCAAAGCGAAAAGGCATTTTTCTTGTCCAAAATTCAATATATCGAAACAATTATATCGATATCAAATATTAATTGCTATGCTTTTTCCGATCAAGATGTCAGATGCCAAGCCACAGGACCAGCAAAAGGAGAATCAGCATGCTGCGGGAACCCGAATCATTCATCCAGTTTTTAGGCTCGCTGCGGCGTTTCGTCCAGGAGCGTCTAGTTCCCCTGGAGCCGCAGGTCGCGCGCATGGACGAAGTGCCAGAGGCGGTGGTCCGGGAAATGGCGGCCCAGCAAATGTTCGGCTATTCGATTCCGGAAGAATACGGCGGGCTGGGTATGACCACCGAAGAACTGGTGCTCGCCGCCATGGAACTATCGCAATGCTCGGTGGCATTTCGCGCCCGCGTAGGCACCAACACCGGGATTGGTTCCGAGGGCCTCGTAGCGGACGGGACCCCTGAGCAAAAACAGCGCTATTTGCCCAAACTGGCCGCCGGCAACATGACCGGATCGTTCGCGCTCACTGAGCCGGACGCGGGGTCGGACGCCACGGCCATCAGAACCCGGGCCACGCGCGACGGCGCGCATTATGTGCTCAATGGTGCCAAGTGCTTCATTACGAATGCGCCTATTGCCGACTTGTTCACGGTGATGGCCCGCACCGACCCCGATAATCAGACGGCCGGCGGTATTTCCGCTTTCCTGGTTGAGCGGGGCACGCCGGGATTGTCTACCGGTAAGCCATACGAAAAAATGGGGCAGGCCGGTTCCCCCGTTTCCGAGGTTTATTTTGACGATTGCAAGGTGCCTGCCGCGAACCTGATTGGAGGCGTGGAAGGACAGGGTTTTCGAACCGCCATGAAGGTGCTGAACAAGCAGCGGATCCATTTGGCGGCGCTTTGCATTGGTCCGGCCATCCGCATGCTGGACGATGCCATGCGGTTCGTGGGGGAGCGCTCGCAATTCGGCCAGCCGTTGATGAATTTCCAACTGGTCCAGGCCATGATCGCCGATTGTAAAACCGAGATCGAGGCCGCGCGTGCGCTTGTGCTGCAGACAGCGCGTGAACGCGACGAAGGCAAGGACGTGACGATGCAGGCCTCTATCTGCAAGTATTTTTCCTCGGAAATGTGCGGGCGGGTCGCGGACAGATGCGTGCAGATGTTCGGCGGGTACGGGTACATCGCCGATTACGGCATCGAGCGCTTTTATCGCGATGTCCGGCTGTTCCGGCTCTATGAAGGCACCAGCCAGATTCATCAACTCAATATCGCCCGCCTGGCGTTAAGGGCGGCGGGATTCGAGCCGGGTCGCTAAGCGCGTCTTTTGTCAGCGTTTCGCGTCATTGCATCGCTTCAAAGAGAGCGAATCATTATTGGAGACAATCATGCTGAAAAAGTTTTTTGCTATTGCTATTGCCACCGTTGTATGCGTCGTGGCACCCGTGGGCGCGAATGCGGCCTACCCTGAAAAGCCGATAAGACTGATCGTACCGTTCGCGCCCGGCGGCTCGACCGATATCCTGGCGAGGCTGCTGGCCGAAGCCATGCGCCCCACGCTCGGACAGGTGATTGTGGTGGAAAACAAACCCGGTGCGGGCGGCAATATCGGGGGACATTTTGTCGCCACTGCGAAACCCGACGGCTACACCTTGTTGCTTGCCGCGGCGGGCCCGACGGTGATCAATCCCAGCCTGTACAAGAATATGAACTACAACCCGGCCAAGGATCTGTTGCCGGTCACGGCCCTGACCCGGGAGCATAACGTGATGGTGGTCAATCCCGCCATCCCCGCAAAAAACCTGAAGGAATTTATTGCCTACGCGAAACAGCACCCTGGCACGCTGTCATTCGGCTCTCCCGGCACGGGGAGTCCGGCCCACCTGGCGGGCGAAATGCTGAACCAAATGGCCGGCCTGAAGATGCAGCATGTGCCATACAAAGGAACGGGGCCGGCGGTAAGCGATCTGCTGGCCAATCATATCAATGTCATGATCGACAATATGCCGCCCTTATTGCCTCATGTGATCAGCGGCAAATTGCAGGCCCTGGCCGTGCCCAGTTCCAAGCGGGCCGAAGCGCTGCCCTCGGTCGCCACCTTCGAGCAGCAGGGCATGAAGGATTACGTGATCATGGCCTGGAAAGGATTGATGGTGCCGGCAGGGACACCGGCACCGATCGTGGCGCGATTGCATGATGCCGCTGTCGCGGCATTGCAGCGCCCGGATATTCGCAAGCGCTTGACCGAACTGGGCGCGGAGCCCGAAGGAAATACGCCGACGGCGTTTGCCGAACAGATCGCACGGGAAACAGCGTGGTGGGCCGATCTGATCAAGCGGACAAAAGTGACGCTGGATTGAGCATAGCGGAGAGCCACGAAATGAAAATCACCATGACAATGCTGACGCTCGCCGTCACCGCATGCTTGCCCGTTACCGCCGGCGCCGCACCCTATCCGGAGCGGCCGGTCACGCTTGTCGTTCCGTATGCAGCGGGCGGCGGCGCCGATACCGCGGCCAGGATAATCGCAAAGAGGCTGGCTCGCCTACTATCGCAACCGGTCATTGTGGAAAACAAGGCCGGCGGGGCAACACAAATCGGGACCAGCTATGTCGTACGCGCCAAACCCGATGGCTACACGCTGTTGATGGGCACCGCGAACCTGGCGACCAACCCGGCATTCTACAAAAACCTGCCCTACCAGGCCCAGAGGGATCTACAGCCGATTGTGCTGGCGACCGATGTGCCGGTCTACCTGTTCGCCAGTCCCGATAGCGACATCAAGCAGGTTCCGGACATCATCAAGCTGGGCAAACTGAAAACCGGCCTGTCGTACGCCACCGCCGGGGTCGGCAGCATACCGCATATGGCTGCGGAAATGTTGGCCAGGGAGACCGCCTTGCGGCTGCAGCATGTGCCCTATAAAGGAAGTTCGGAAGCCGTGATCGCCGCAGCAAGCAATCAGGTGCCGCTCAGTTTCGATAACCTGGCGCCGGCTTTGGCGCAGGTCAGGGCGGGGCGACTCGTGCCGCTGGCCATCGCCGCGGCGCGACGCAGTCCGGCCCTGCCTGGTGTTCCGACCTTGCAGGAGCTGCATATTCCCGTCACGGCATCGTCCTGGTGGGGAATCCTGGCGCCGGCCGGTACGCCGGATACCGTGGTCGAACAGCTCAATAAGCGGGTCAATGCGGTTCTGGCCGATCCCGAGGTCCGCAAGTATTTGCTTGAGCAAGGCATTCATACCGTAGGCGGGACATCCGGGGCATTTGCCCAGCGCATTCGCGCGGAAACCGCGAAATGGCAGGAGATCGTCCGAGACGCCAGGATACAGATCGACAATTGAAAGGAGCCACGAACCTTATGAACAATGAGCAATTATCCGCGCTTCGGGACCGGGTCCGTCACTTTATCGATACCGCCGTCATTCCACTGGAGCAGCCGGCTCTGGAACGCGATGTCGCGGAATTGGACAGCGTTTGCCGGGCATTGAGAAAGCAAGCCCGGGACGCGGGCGTCTATGGTCCCCAATTGCCCACAGAATGGGGTGGGCTTGGGTTGAACTGGCTGGCATGTGCCGAAATTTTCGAGGAGGCGGGACGCGGCATGCTGGGACCGCTGGCCCTCAATTGCGCCGCGCCGGACCAGCCCAATATGCTGACGCTGCTGTTGCTCGGCACTGAGGAGCAAAAGCGGACTTACCTGGGGCCGCTGACACGCGGTGAAAAACGCGCCTGCTTCGCGATGACCGAGCCATCTCCCGGCGCGGGCTCCGATCCCGGCATGGTGCAGACCCATGCCGTAAAAGACCGGAACGGCTGGTTGATCAATGGGCACAAAAAGTTTATTAGTGGCGGCGTTGCCGCGGACTTTGCCATCGTGCCGGCCAGGACCGATGGCGGGGTGACGTTGTTCATCGTGCATGCGGATAACCCCGGCTACCGGGTGACGCGGGACATCGCCATGGTCACCGGTTACCAGGTTGGCGGGCACGCGGAGATTCTGCTGGAAAACTGCCGGATACCCGAAAACGCGATACTCGGGCGCATCGGAGAAGGGATGAAAAACATACAGCTAAGGTTGGAGCCCGCGCGCTTGTCGCATTGCATGCGTTTTATCGGGCGGGCGGCAAGGGCCCTTGAAATAGCCCAGCACTATGTGCTTGAGCGCGAGGCCTTTGGCGGTTCGCTGGCGCAAAAGCAGTTGGTGCAGGCCATGATCGCCGATTGCCATATCGATCTGCATGCGAGTCGGCTGATGACCCGCGAGTGCGCCGTCAATATGGATAAGGCAATATCGGTAAAGAATGAATCGGCCATGGCGAAAATCTTTGTGTCCGAAGCCGTGGGCAGGGTCGCCGACCGTTGCGTACAGATGCTGGGGGCCCTGGGGGTCTCGGAAGACAGCGTGGTGTCCTCGATCTGGCGCGAAGCGAGACCGTTTCGCATTTATGACGGCGCCAACGAACTGCATCGTTCCGCCTTGGCCAGAAGAGTGCTGCAGTCATTTTCCACAACAGAAAGGAAAATACCATGATTTCGTTTCCCGCCTTTCGCGTGGACGTTTCCGAGACCGACAAAAAAGCGCAGGGTACGCTCAGGCATTTATCGATCGACGATCTGTCGCCCGGCGATACCGTCATCAAAGTGGCCTACTCCGGGGTGAACTACAAGGATGCGCTGGCCGCGCACGGGCAGGGGAAGATCATTCGCCGCTACCCGCGTATCAGTGGCATTGATCTGACCGGACATATCGTTGCGTCTGCCGATGACCAATTGAAAGAAGGCGATGCGGTCATCGTCCATGGTTTCGGGCTCGGCGTAGAACACGATGGCGGGCATGCGCACTATGCGCGCGTCCCGTCGGATTGGGTGTTGCCTTTGCCGGCCGGACTCGACCTGCGGGATGCCGCCACGCTTGGCGCCGCGGGCTTCACCGCCGGGCTTGCGCTGCACTGGATGGAGCGCTGCGGTCTGCGACCCGACCAGGGTGAGGTTGCCGTCACGGGAGCGACCGGTGGTGTCGCCAGCATTGCGATCGATATTTTGGCGCATTGCGGCTATCAGGCAGTGGCGATCACCGGAAAAATGTCGTCCGAGAGTTATCTGAAAAAACTGGGCGCGGCCCGGGTGATACCCATACCTGCGCTTGACGCAAGCGGGCCGCTGGCGTCCGGGCAGTGGGCTGGCGCAATCGATTCGGTTGGAGGGCAAATGCTCGCCTGGTTGCTGAGCACGACGCGTTCGGAAGGCATCGTCACCGCATTCGGCAACGCCGGTGGCGCCGAACTCGCGACCAGCGTGTTCCCTTTCATCTTGCGCGGCGTCAAGCTGTTGGGGATCAATGCGGGCAGCCCCATGCCATTGCGACGCGAAGTCTGGGAGAAGCTGGCAACGGTTTATCGCCCTGATCACCTGGGTGAGATCTGTCAGCTCATTCCTTTGGCGGCGCTGGCGCAGACCACGGAAAACATGCTGGCGCGCCGTACGGTCGGTCGCACTGTGATCGATATGAACCTTTAGTTGACTTGTTGAACCGATATGAATATGCAACCTCAGACCCTGCATTCCCTATTTTCGCCGGGCAGCATCGCTGTCGTCGGCGCTTCCAATACCGCCGGTAAATCGGGTGAGGTCCCCCTGGCCCTGCTTCTTGAATGCGGGTATGCCGGGGCAATCTACCCGGTGAATCCCCGGGAGCAAACCGTGCATGGGTTGCCGTGCTATGCGAACCTGGGCGAGATCACGGAGGCGATCGACCTAGTGATTATTGCCGTGCCTGCGGCACACGCGCTCTCCGCGCTGCAAAAGGCCAGGCCCGGGCAAATTGCCAATGCCGTCATTTTCACCTCCGGTTTCGCCGAGGTGGGGGCAGACGGCATTCTGCTGCAACAACAGCTCCGGGACTTTGCCCGTGACAGGAAAATCAGAATACTGGGGCCGAACTGCCTGGGTTTTATGAATGTGAGCCGCCAAGTCTATGCTACCTTTTCCCCAGCGCCGCTGGCGGGTCGGGTCGCCCCTGGCGTGATTGGCATGGTAACGCAAAGCGGAGCCTTTGGCGCCTATGCGTATTGCCTGGCGCGAGAGCGGCATCTGGGCTTGTCATTCTGGATCAGTACCGGCAATGAATGCGATCTGGATGTTGCCGACTGCATTCAGTGGCTGGTTGAAGACGAAGGCACCCGTGTGATCATGGCTTATCTCGAGGGTTGTAAGGATGGCGACAAATTGAAGCGGGCCCTGGCGGCCGCGCATCGCGCCGGCAAGCCCGTCGTCGTGACCAAGATCGGGCGCACCGGCGCCGGCGCGCAGGCGGCGGCGTCCCACACGGCGGCCTTGGCCGGCGACGATGCGGTATACGAAGCATTGTTCAGGCAATATGGCGCGATTCGAGCCTACACGATCGACGCATTTTTCAATATCGGTCAAGCGCTGAGTATCTGGCCGCAGCGTCCTGGCGGTAAAAACCTGGCTATCATCTCCATTTCCGGCGGCGTCGGCGCGCTCATGGCCGATGATGCAGAGGAGCAAGGCTTGAGGCTACCGACTCCGCCCGATGATGTAAAGGCCAGGTTGCTTGCCCGGATTCCGTTCGCCGGGGTCAACAACCCGGTGGATATCACCGGTCAGGCGTTGACCGAGCTGTCAGTGCTGCAGGATACCTGCCGCGACCTCCTCGCTACCGGCAACTATCATGCCATTGCCGTTTTCCTGGCAGCGGCGGGTTCGTCCGACCGGCTCTGGCCGCACTTGCAGGCTCTGGTTGATGCATTGCATGCCGAGTATCCTGCGGTGCCTGTAACGATCAGCGCATTACTGCCGCCGGCGCGCCGGACAGCGTTGGAGCAAAAAGGCGCCATGGTCTTTGCCGACCCCAGTGCCGCAATTCGCACCCTGTCGAGCCTCATGCATAAAAATGGGAGCGGGCAAGCATTTAGCTCGAAAAGCACCGCGAAAAAAGATACCTTGCTGCGCTTGCCAGATGGGCCGGGCGCCTTGAACGAAGCCGATTCCCTGTCGATGCTGCAAGCGGCCGGCATCCCGGTGATTCCGTTTGTACTGGCGAGATCGGCCACCGAGGCACAGGATGCGGCCCGTTGCTGGGAAACCGAGGTGGCAATGAAAATCGTATCGGCCGATATTCTGCATAAGAGCGATTTGGGTGGTGTCAGATTGGGCCTCATCGGTGACGAGGCGGTTGCTTTGGCTCATGACGAAATACGCGAGTCGGTCATGGCCAGGATGCCGACGGCGCGGGTGGATGGCGTGTTGGTGGCGCCCATGCGCAAGGGGGGCGTGGAGTGCATCATGGGCGTGCATTGCGACCCCGTCTTCGGGCCTGTTGTCATGTTCGGCCTTGGCGGGGTTTTCGTGGAAATTTTCAAGGATGTCAGTTTCCGCCTGGCGCCGTTTGGACGGGAAGACGCCATGGCGATGATCGAGCAAACCCAGGCGGCGGCGATACTCCGAGGCGCCAGGGGCGGCAAACCTGCCGATATCACCGCTCTGGCCGACGCCCTGGTGGCATTGTCGGCGCTGGCCGACGCGTTGCGGGACCGGATTGAATCCATCGATATCAACCCTATCGTGGCGTTGCCGGTGGGCGAAGGGGCGCTGGCGCTGGATGCGGTTATTGTGCGCCGGGGTTGATCAGCCGGCCGGTCATGATCATTTAATCGAAAGCTGGTTCGAGTTTTTCCCCTTTGAGCATGATGCGATACAGGTAGCGATACTCCTCGGGGTCGTAGTCGGCGTTGGCTTGGTGCATGACGCTGCGATTGTCCCAAATGACCAGATCTCCAACTCTCCATTGATGCCGGTACTCGTATTTCGACTGCGTGGCGTGCTTGTAGAGCTGGTCGATAAGCGCAAAGCCTGCGTCCGGTTTCATACCTTCTATACCCTCCATTCTGCCCGTATTCAGATACAGGGCGGGTCGACTGCTGATAGGGTGTTTGATGACTATTGGTTGTATTACGTTTGGAATTGCTGCATGTTCCTCTGGCGTCAGTTTGGCAAAACTCCTTGGGCTGCGGCTGCTCTCGTAAATATGTTTGGAGTGTAGCGTGGCAATCCTTCTCTTCATGTTTTCCGAGAGATCGTCATATGCTTTGCGCACGTCGACGAATTGCGTATCGCCGCCGTAAGAGGGAATTTCCACGGCAACCAGGCTCGTTGCCTTGGGTGGTTCTAGATAATTCGAATGGTCGGTATGATAGTTTTCGCCCCGCACCTGGAGTTTGCCATTTTTCCTAGGTAAATCGCGTGTCGAATTGCAACCCACAAGCGGGTAGTCGGGTAGAACGAATTTCTTGACCTGCTGGTCCATCAGTTCGCCGAATATCCTGCCCGCCTCGATGAACTGGGGCGGCGTCAGATACTGATTGCGAAACACCAGCACGGCATGCTCCGCAAACAGGGCGTTCAGCTGTAATTTTGTTGCGGCATCCACCGTTTGGGTCAGGTCAATATTCGCAATTTCAGCGCCAAAAATACTGTTGATAGGTGATACTTGCAATGTCATGATGGTGTCTCCTGGTTAATTGCGTGATTGATCCAGTCCGGTTTGCTTGGCGACCGCTGCCCATCTGTCGGTTTCATCGGCAATCCGCTTGGTAAAATTCTGGCGGCTGGTCCCAATGATTTGCGCGCCTTCGCTGGCCAGGCTATCTTTCAAAGCGGGGTCAGACAAAACCGCATTGATATCTTTGTGCAAGGCTGCAACGACGTCGCCGGGCGTGCCTTTTGGCGCCATGATTCCCCACCAATTCGTGGCATCCACATCAATACCTTCCTCTTTCAGGGTAGGTACCTTGGGAATCAGGGCAACGCGTTCCTGTCCGGCGACAGACAGAATCTTGATTTTTCCTGAATTGACGAATGGTTGCATTTGAATCAGGCTGCCCAACGCAACCTGGACATTGCCCGAGGCCAGATCGACTAGCGCCGGCGCACCTCCCTTGTACTGGACAACGGTCAGATCGGCACCGGTCCTCAATTTGAATAGCTCAATCGCAAAGTGCTGGAAGCTGGCGACGCCAGACGAGCCAAAATTGACTTTTCCGGGGTGTTGCTTCGTGTAGTTGATCAATTCCTTGATCGAGTTGACGGGCAACCCTGCGTTGACTGCGATTACGCTAGGTCCCTGACCCAGCAGCGCGACGGGGATAAATGAATCCACTGGGTCATAGCTAAGTTTCATGACGGAAGGGTTCATCGTGAAGGTGGATGAAATCAGCAGCAAGGTGTTGCCGTCGGGCTTTGCCCGCGCCGCTTTTTCTGAACCGATAGTCCCGCCGGCGCCTGGCTTGTTCTCGATGATGACGCTGCGATGCAGGCGCGCGGTAAGCAGGTTGGCTACGGCACGACCGACAATATCGTTGCTGCCGCCAGGCGCGAACGGGACGATAATCTGCAGCGGTTGCGTCGTACCTTGTCCCAGTGCGATCTCGGACGCGAGCGCAAGAAATGCAAAGACCATCGCCATGCAATTTCTTATCTTATTTCGAATTGAAGTTGTGGTGTTCATTGGCTGTCTCCTTTAGGGCCGAATATGGCCTCATTAATTGAAGCCATAGCATGTTCTCGGGTTGTCCACGAGTATCTTTTTCAAGGTTTGGTTGGAACCGGCCCAGTCTGCCAGGCGATTGAGCGCCTGCATATCATCCACCAGGTTGAACGGCTCTATTTGGTCCGGGTTACGCGGTTGTCCGGGTTTTGCGCCAGGGTGCGGCCAGTCGCTTCCCCAGATGACGCGGTCGGGATTCGCCGCTATGAACGCACGCGCGATGGGGCCTGCATCGGCACAGTCGGGTAACACTGAAATACGCTGTGCCGCGGATACCTTGACCCAGATTTTCCCCCGGGTCATTAAGTCGAGCAGCATTGGAAATCCGGTTTGTTGCGGACCCTGTTGTGCCTGCGCGTGGGCGAAATGGTCAACCACGACGTCTGTGGGCAGCCCAAGAATGACGTCGTGCAATTGCTCGAGCACTGGCAGATTGGTGAACAGCTGTACGTGCCAGCCCCATGCTGCGACCCTGGAAGATGCCCATTCCAGTTTCCTTGCCGCATATGACGGGTCGTTGATCCCCTGCGTTTGTAGATTCACGCGCACGCCACGCACCCCACATTCGTGCATCTCCTGCAGTTGCGTGTTGGTGGTATTTCGATCGATCACGGCGACGCCGCGTCCGCTTTTCGGAATACGGCGCAAGGCGTCCAGCAGGCAAGTGTTGTCCGAGCCATAGGGCGAGGGCTGCACGAGTACGACCCGGGCAAGACCGCACTTTTTCAGATGCACAAGCAACGCCTCCAGTGGCGCTGAATCCGGGGTGTAGGTCCTTTTCCGGGAAAGCGGATAGATGGCCGGGTTCTCGAAAACATGGGTGTGACAATCGCAAGCGTTAACCGGTATGGAAAACGTTGGTTCCGTTTGTGACGTATTCTGCTGCATGGCGTCCTATTCTCCGTGAGCAAATCAGCGGTATTGGATGTCGGTCACTTGCTTGGCCCGGGCTGCGCAGGCAGCGAGCAGAAATGCAATATCGGTTCCAGTCGAAACGTAGCGGGCACCCATTTTCACGAATTTTTCCACCAGATCAGCACGCGAGGACAACCCGCCGACACCGCAATGTTTTCCTGTTTTCCGGCATGCTGCGATTGTGTCCGCATAGGATTTTTCAACAAGGGGATGGTCATACTGTCCGGGTATGCCCATATCTGCTGTCAGATCGTTCGTGCCGATCAGCGCCATGTCCACGCCGTTCACCGCCAGTATTTCCTCCGCCTTCTCGACGGCCGCCGCCGTCTCGAATTGCACAATCACCATCGTTGCCTGGTTCAGTATCGGATAGGCCTGTGCCGCGGCCATCGAGCGGTATGCCAGATGGGGCAATCCACCGGCGGCAGAACGCTCTCCTTCGGGCTGGAATTTTGCGTATGAAACAATTTCCCGGGCTTCTTGGGCCGAGGTAACGTGGGGGGCGATAACGCCCAGCGCGCCGGCGTCCAGCACGCGCGAGATCCATTCCGGACTCTTTGCAGGGACACGGACAAACGGGGCAATTCCAATATTGAGCGCTGCGATGCAAATCTGTCCAGTCATATCCAGGGATAGACTGCTATGCTCCATGTCGATATAAAGGGAATCAAATCCCGCGGTTCTGGCAATGCTGGCGATTTCTATGCCGCGTACCAGCCTTACGGTCATGGAAGAGACCAGTTGATCGCGATCGAGTTTGTCACGCACATTGTTTTTGAGAATATCGCTGGCTTGCTGATTCATTTGTGTTCCTATGGCTTGCTGTTGAATGACGTTGGCTTGCTTCAATCGACCTGGTTTTCTGGCGGTTTTCCGTTAAGCACGTCGATAACTTGCTGGGCAACCTGCAATGCGCTTTTCTGCTGTGTTTCCCGGGTACCACCTGCCGCATGGGGCGTGGCGACGACATTGGGAAGCGAGAGTAAGGGATGGTTGGCAGTCGGGGGCTCCTGCTCAAAAACATCCAGCCCTGCGCCGAAAAGATGTCCGTTGCTCATGAGGTCAAATAACGCCTGCTCGTCGATAATCCCGCCGCGAGATGTATTGATGATCACCGCGTCTGGTTTCATTGCAATTAGCTGTTTTCTACCAATCATGTGGCGACTTTCCTGGGTTAGCGGCAAATGCAAGGAAAGGACATCGGCCTGGGGAAGCAACACCTCCAGCCGGTCGCAACGCATATGCGGGATATCGCGCCATGCGTCGGCGGGAGCATACGGGTCGTAGCAGATAATTTTCGTGTCAAAGGCACCCAGCCATTTTTTAGCAACGAGAGTGCTGATATTGCCCATGCCAACCAGCCCGATTGATTTACCTGCCATCTGTAATCCGAGGTGCGCAGGACGAACGATTTCTTCGCCGGCCCGCAGCATGCGGTCGAAGCGGCAGATGCGTCGCGTCACGCTTAACGCAAGAGAGAAGGCGTGCTCGGCAACTGCTTCGCTATTGACGCCGGGTGTTCGGCATACAGGGATATGGTGGCGTTTTGCCGCGTCCAGATCAATCGTATCCACGCCTACTCCCTGTTTGCATATCACCTTGACTTTTCTGGCTCTGGCGAGTTCGGTGCTGGTAATGGGCGTCATCCTTACCATGACGCCGTCGGCATGCTCAGGCCAATTGGCGATATCAGGATCGGGCCAACTGACAACGTGGGCATGTTGCTTTGCAAGCTCGATGCCCGCTTCGTGAAATGCGTCAAGTATGTAGATTTTTTTCATGTTCAATCGCGATGATGTTGATTACGTTTACTGTTTCGGGATGCCGGCTTGCTCAATGACGTCTTTCCACCAAGCGGTATCCTTGCGCAACAGCGCTTTCATTTGCGAGGGGGAATTTGCTTTCGCCGTGACGCCGAGTTGTTGGAATTGCTGCTTAGTGTCTTGCTGGACAACGGCGTTACCGATGGCGGCATTCAATTTGGCAATGATGGCTGGGGGCGTGCCATGCGGCGCAGCCAGACCATTCCAGGCCGAAACCGCATAACCGGACAGGCCACTTTCCCTGAGGGTTGGGACATCCGGCAGACCTGCGAAGCGATTGTTCTCCGTGACTGCAATGGCGCGAATCGCATGGGAAGGCAGATGGGGAAGAATGGGCGCGATGGTTTCAAATGCGGCATCTACATCTCCAGCGCGAACTGCGCGAATCACATCGGCGGAAGATTTGTAGGGAACAATATTGAGGCTTATTCCCGTCATGGATTTGAATATTTGCGCGGAAAGATATTGCGCGCTGCCGACAGACACGGTGCCGACAAAGAAGCCCTTTTGTTTCTCTTTGGCTTTCGCCAGGACGTCGGCTAGCGTATGCATTTCTGATTTTCCGTTCACGATCAGCGCGAAGCCGAAGGTGCCAATCAGGGACACCATATCGAAGTCCTTGTCTGGATCGAACGGCAATGCCTTGAACAAGGAGGGCGTCATTGCGAAGTTGCCGGCTGCGATAAAGTTCAGCGTGTACCCGTCGGGCTTGGACTGCTGCGCGGTTTGCGAAGCGACGATCCCGCCCGCGCCGGGTTTGTTTTCCACGACAAAGGGTTGCTTGAGAGAAGCAGAGAGCTTTTGCGCAATGATTCTGATCGTCAGGTCGCCCGTTCCTCCCGGACCGTATCCGACAATGATTTTTACCGGTCTGTCCGGATATCCGTCCGAGCTGGCTTGGGCGGGGGGGCCAGCGAACGCGATCAAACTGCCGAGAACGAAAGTACGTAGCATGCGGGCCACGGTCTGTGGTGTCATTAGGTCTCCTATCTCTTCTTGTTTTAAGCCGCTTTTTGTTGCGGCGCGATGTCTGGTAGGAATTATGGATGTGCGGGGGATAAGTAGCAAATCGTTTTTTATGGGTGTTCCATAACCTATACTTATGGAATTTCCCAATATCCAGCATCCGACATTTACTGGGCCGGTCATGATCAATCTCAGATATCTCGAAGTCTTTCACGCCATTATGCGCACTGGCTCGATTACCGCCGCGGCGCGATCACTGCATGTTTCGCAACCCGCGGTCAGTGAGATGCTGAAGCAGGCCGAATCCCGAATGAAGATCCAGCTCTTCGAAAGAACCGGGGGCAGGCTGGTCCCGACGCCGGAGGCCAAGGCATTGTTTCCGGATGTGGCTGCGGTATTTGGGCGCCTTGACGCGGTCGACCGGCAAGTACAGGATCTGGCCGGGGGGCGATTGGGGAATTTGTCACTTGCTGCGGCGTTTCCTATTGCCAACGGTTACCTGACCAAGGCGGTGGCGACATTTCTGGCGTCCCGGCCGTCGGTCCAGGTGGCACTGCAATCCCTTACGTCTCCCCAGGTGGCGGAGCGGGTCGCAATCGGGGAAGCGGAATTGGGCCTGGCGTATAATTTCGAATCGCTGAACAGGACCGTCGAAGCAGAGGTATTGGTGCATTCTGCGATTGCCTGTGTGCTGCCGGAAACGCATCCTTTGGCGAAATATGAAGAAATTGATCTGAAGGATCTGGCCCCCTATTCGATCATTACCTATTTGCCCCAAGCCGTGCTGCGCGGTTATGTCGACAGGGCGCTGGCCGACGCCGGCGTCGCCCCGGTTGTCAGCGTCCAGGTAAGCCTGTCGCTCACTGGCATCATGATGTCTTATTATGGTGCAGGCGTTGCGCTGGTCGAGCCGTATCTGCTGACATCGCTTACGTTCCCTGGCCTGGTAGCCAGGCCGCTGCGGCCATATATCGGCCTCAAGACATTACTGATCCGCGCTGCGGGTGCGTCGCGCTCCATGGTTGCCAACGAATTTGTTGAGGAACTGAGGAAAACGATCAATGAAAGCCAGGCGGCGCTGGTAAAAACCTATGGTACAGCGTTTACCGCAGACTAGCGCCCACCGTTGCCGAGTCTAAATCATCAAGCCGCCAACACCAGGATCTTGGGTTGGCTTGGGATCAATCTCATACCGATCATATTCATTGTATTTTGCAGCGTTATGCTGGTAAGCCTTGTCGCCGGTGCGCAGCGCAGCAGGACGGTAAAGGCGCCCGTGAGATCCCGCTTCAGGCTCATCACAGTGTGTGAGACGACGCCGCCGACGACGCCGGGGATATCGCCCAGGCTAATAGGCGTGAATGTCATCAGGTTGTGCGCCGGGGCGAAGCATTTCAGTATGTTAAAGCAAATAGGAATTGCCATCATACCTAACGCCATGTTGGGGTAGGGCACGGGAATGGCCGGTGGCGTCAGGCACACGTCGGGAAACGCCAAGTCCATCCCAAAAAGCTGACAGTTCGCGAACATTTTGCTTTCTCCTTAGTGAGTCCAACCATTAGTCAAGATGGGCGCTGAATAATTCCGCTTCATATAATATTTCATCCTTTGCTATGACGCCGGGCTGCTGTTTAAGCCGGGAGTCGTCGGTGATGGCGCGATGCATGCTAGTGCGATTAAATTGTGCATGTCGAAAGTTCGCGCCAACTAAGGTTGCGTAAGAAAAGTCGGCAAAAGCCAAATCTGAATTATCAAAAATGGCCTCCTGGCACTGCGCACGCTGAAATACGTTCATCGTGAGGTTCGCGCCGGTCAAATCCGCCTGCTGCAGCGTCGCATCCACCCAAATTGCCTGGTTGAGATTTGCTGATCGAAAATTTGCTTTGGATAGATCGGATTCGGGAAACAAGGTGTTCTGAGCGTCGGCTTGCACAAAGACGCTTTCCTGTAACGCACATCCTTTCAGGCTGCACTGGGTTAACGTGCTGTGGCTAAAGTTGGCGCCGGCAAAATTAGCATCAATGAATTGTGAGCCTGTCAGATTTTTGTGCTGCAAGTCGATACCCATTGCTTCTGATTCAAAAAAAACGATTTGCCGCATTTGTTCGCATTCGAATCGAACCTTGCCCAGGTCCAGCCGGAACAGGGTCAATTGCTCCAGGTCTCCACAAAAGCTCGAATGATCCATTGCACTGCTGGCAATTGTGTTGTTTTTGTTTGGAGAAAAGGCCAGTATGCTGTTCTCCAATACGCAGTCCTTGAAATTCGTTTGTTCGCACTCGCCGAAAAACAATGCGCCAGATAAATCGGTTTCGACAAACTGGGTAGAAAATGCTTTTATCGCATCAAATCTGCATTTGACTGCATGGCATTTATTGAATATCGCGAATCTGATATCCGCCTGTGCCAGTGTGACCCCAGTGAAATTGCATTCGCTAAACACACATTCGGACAAGTTGGTATTCCGTATGGTGCAGGCCGTGAAGTCGACATTCTCGAATACCACGGCAGCCAAATTCATGTTGGTGAGATCAAAGGCCAGGGATTCTCCGGAAACCACGCCACCCAGCCTGGCTATTTCGCAAAACGCTTCGAAATTCATTGGTTCCGCCTCTCGGATACATTTCTCAATGGGTATATATTGACCTGATCTTTATAGCTGTTGTCCAGCATCGTGGTGTCGTCAGCCAAAACTTGCTCCATATTTGCACGAAACAAATTGGTCTTTTCCATTCTGGCCCCCCGCAACGTCGCCTTTTTGAAATTGGCGTACATCAGGTCGCTATCGCTTAGGACAGCGCCATCGAGGTTGCTTCTGATAAACATGCTCTGCGGTGTTCTCATCGATATGCCAACACATCCGGACAAGTTCGCATTTGAAAAATCGCAACTGTCCAGGCGGGCGTTTGAAAAATCCATGCTTTGCAAATCCATATCCCTGAAATTGCTATTTTTCAGCCTGGCGCCACGGAAACTGCAGGCTGAAAAAATCGTGTGATACGCAAAGCCGACGCAGAGAAAATCGACGTTCTCGAAATTCACATGGTCTAGTTCCGAGGCAAAAAACATGCAGCTATCCAGATGCGCGTTGTCGAAATGGCACTGACTTATTTTTGCGCCCTGTATGGAAAGCTTGAATGCGGCGATTTCGTTCATGTCGCAGTGAACAAGGCTAAGCTCGTTGATGATCGACATATCGAAGGTGGCACCATTGAAATCGCAATGATTGAAGGCTAGTTTGCCGGCCAGAAGATCGCTGAATCGGGCTTGCGAGAAAGCGCAGTCCGTAAAGCTGGAGCCGTCGAAAATGGCCTCGGTGATCTGCGCACCTTCGAATATGCAATTGGCTGCATCTATCGATGATATGTTGGCTTTCGTGAAGTTGGCTCCATTGAAGAACGTATTGTCCATTCTAGCTCGCGTCAATACGGCTTCCGAAAAATTGCAATCTTCAAGACGGCAATGAGTCAGATCGGTGGCTTCAAGAAATGAGTGGGAAAAATCGGCGGCGGAAAGATCTAGGCCTGATAAATCGATTCCCGTCAAATCCAGGTTTGATAGATCTTTATCTCTCTGGTATTTCTCAAGGATCTGATTTCTGGCCCGCTCGCTCTCATGCATTGAGGCAGCAATTGCGCCGTCCTGGAAATGAGCCGAGTACAGATACATGCGCTTTCGCAGAGGATTCAGTTTTTCCATGCGAGCTCGATCTTTCTCGTCCAAGTCCAACCCCACGGGGGATTCTTCGCCGGCTAATGCCAGGGACTGGTTAAGCTTTTGCTTTGTTGTGTCCAGATCCATTGGCATGCCGGTACCCGATTCGATCACAGATCTGAATTCGGCGTCCTTTTCAATCTGCTCAAGGTTTCTATACAGATTGAAACCGTCTTTTGGATCTTTGGGCGGGCCCTTTGGCTTGAGGCCATCTCCGTGGAAAATACTTTCGATCAGCTTTGTATATGCCGGATCTGCCTGCGTTCCGCCATTATGAAGCAACTGGTCGCGCATATCCTTCTTCTTTTCTTGCATGCGGGCTTCGAGCGCTTCGGTTTCCTCCATAAGCAGAGGCAGGTCCGATGGCGTGTATTCCCGCTCAGGTCCCATCAGGATCGGAAAGTACTCGTCGGGGTCCAGGCCCTGGGATGCGGCGTGCGCTCTCATTTGGTTACGTGCGGCCTCGGCCCTCAAATGGGATTTTTGCCACATTTGCATGTCTTTGATAGAAGTCTCGCTATCGAGCCATTTACCAATCAGATTCCTGGATATCAGTTCATCATCTCGGAAGGCATATAGCCCGCCTCTGACCGAATCGCTACGCTGGACCATGATTTTTTCATAGTGTTCGGTCGTGTGTACCTGTCCGTTTGTTTCTAGAGCTGGCATGATGTGCGTGATATCCTGCGCGTCATCTTCGGTGATCGCGACCGAGCCATGATAAATGAGCAAAATACGCTTATGCTCAGGTAAAAACCATACCGTTGACGCCTTCATTTCGACTTCTTGGAATTTATCATGTTGCCGAATAAAGCAGCGAGCATTCCAGTCGGGGACCCGGTCCTGCCATGAATGCGTTTCGGCATGCATATTCCAGATTGTGAATTTCTCACCAAGCGGCGCTTCCCGGCGCTTGAACCACCGTTGATCGGGTGGGGCTGCGTTGAAAATCAGTGGATCCATGTCGGAGAAAAATCCGGGAAAATCCTGTTTCAGCCACGCTTCGGAATACGAGCCCATCATCTGTTGACGATCCGGGTGGAGAAAGCTGAGCGGTCCAAAGCTAGCCACTGGGATGTTTGTCCCGGGTTTTGCGAAAGGATGCAGCGGATCTTCCACATTCGGCAGTTCAATTGCCGAACTGCCTGATCCGCTGGCTATGCCTTTGCCCGTCGGATTTTCGTTGTGAGATGGGCCTCCAAACGCATTTGCCCGGGTAATCGAAATGGAGTCAAAGGGTTGCGGTTTGGTTATCTTGCCGTCGATCCAATAGCGTTGTCCCGTGACCCTAATCTCCTTGCTTAGCCCGTCAACTTCAACGCGCACCATGCACGAAGTTTTATTCTGTTGATGCCTCGTATAGGCATTGCCGCTAACCAGATACTCAGGCGATGCTTTAGGAACGAACATATCGATCATCCCGTCTGCGTCCAAAGTGGGAACAACATCTTTCCATAGCATCAGGTCCGGCAGAATTTGCGGCGTAGGTCCATTGAGATCCGCTAAAGCCATGATGGCCACCCCCAGTCGTTGCTGATTCCTCCATAGGTAGGGCCTGGGCAAGACGGAGAGACGGAATGGTTTTATTGTTTTCATCAGGAAAGGCAGGTTTCTTCCGGGTGGTCGGGATTAAAGCGGATGGTCAGGCTTGCGCCAGGACGCAATGATCCGATTTCATGCACATCGAAGTAATCGGCGGCGACCGCAGTAATCTTCTGGCCAGTCTGAGGATGTATAAATGACACTTTCAGTCTGATTTGCGGCCGCAAGTTCAAGTACTTTGACGTTTGTTCTACCTTGATGATTCTCGCCTGGGCCGGTATGCCAATTTTCATCAATCTGTTGGCCGTGCGCATGTATCTGAGGCGGGGGTAGTCAAAGACAAAGAAAACGCCAATGCAGATTGCCGCACTGGCAGACAGGAACAACAGCGGTATGGGGCCGGCGCCAAGACCGTAGACATAATATGCCAGCCCCAAGCATACCAGCGCTGCAATTAGCGGGACATAATGTACAAAGGTAATCCGTGTCGTCATACCGTTGAGTCAAGCGCCGAGACGCGATTCGTCAATGCGCCCAAGTGGCTGCGAATTCCCGCCATCTTGTTATACATGCCTTCCACGACGCCGTGAACGCCGGCGCAACTTTGCGTGACGGCCTTCACGCCCTGTTCTATGCCGACCAGTCGTTGCTCAGCGATTTCGGCTCGGACCTTTGTGCCAATAAGCCTGTTCTCGGTTGCATACCCCAAATCCGAAATCATCCCGATGGTGGTTGAACGCAAGTTGGCGGCGAAGGTATAGGCGTTGGCGGCAATGTTTACGCCGGTTACGGTGTTATTGGACCCATATACGGCACCGGCAGCTGGGGTTGCCGTGAATGAGAATGCCTTGGTAAACGTATTGCGGAACAAGGCCGTATCCATTGACATACCGCTGGCTGATGATGTCCGGTTGCCGTTGACGGCTGACGTCATATTGCCATTGTAGGTACTATCACTGTTGCCTGTGACATGGGTTGTTTGTGGTCCTATCGCTGTGTTGGTTACACCACCCACCGTTAGGCGGGAAATTGCGCCCAAGGTAACATCGCATACCGGACCCACTGTTACCCTGCAAGAGGAACCCAGCTGCACATTGGTGTCATCGCCTTGGTGCGCGTTGGAATTCGTGCCTTGATGGGTCCGGTTGATCGAGCCTTCGATGTTTTTCGTGACTTCGCCGATGATCGAATCTTTATAGTCGCCCGAAATGGCGCGGGTTACCGCGGCATTGAGTTGTTCGTTGGTGATGCCCTGGCGCGTAATATGCGTTTCATTCTGAACCGTGACGTGCTGACATCCACCCACCGTCGTGGTGTGGTTATTGCCGATATGGTGATCGCAATCATTATTGCTTTCCAGCAGCATATTGAGCTGCGCCTTCATGTGCGCCAGTTCCGCGCCAAGCCTGTCTTCAAACAGCAGCCAGTTGGCCATGGAGGGGTCCCCGTGTACCGATTGGCTGCGAAAGCCACTTTGCGAGGCATTGCCAGGTAATTCCACCGGCGGCATATTATTATCGTTGTAGACTCGTCCGAGCACTAGCGGCCGATCGGGGCAGCCGCCGATAAAGTCTACCACGACCTCGTCATTGATACGCGGCAGTTGCAGGCCGCCGAAGCCGCCGCCCGCCCAGGGACTGGAGACACGTACCCAGCAGGAGCTGTTTTCGTTTTTCTTGCCATAGCGGTCCCAGTGGAACTGTACCTTGATGCGGCCATATTTGTCGGTCCAGATTTCCTCGCCAGCCGGCCCGACGACGCGCGCCGTTTGCGGTCCGTGGGTTCGGGGACGCGGGGTGATGCGGGGTGCGCGGTACTGAATGCTGGAGGGCAGGGCAACGAAAGAGGCTTCGTAAAAATCCTCGGAACCGGTGCCGCTTGAATAACCGGCAACGCTCATCCGGTAATTCACCGAGACGACCAGGTATTCCCTGTTTTCCGCGGAACGCGGATGGCTTTTCAGATCGAACACGTGGCCCGTAGCGATGCCCCGCGCGTTGCTCAGCCCGCGGTTCTGCTCCTGCACGCTTTGCAGTTCCTGCAGGCGGATCTTGGAATACTGCTCGCCGTGATCAGGTTCCTGGAAGCCGCCTTGCCACTCGAACATCTCCAGATTACCGCTCTGAGAGCCACCCGAGCGTTTCGAAACGGCGTCCAGACTGGCGCCCGGCTTGGTGAAATCATAGTCCACTGTGGCATAACCGTCAGGCGTGATCTGGGCGGCGATTTCCCACATGGAAATATATTCCTCTTGTGGCTTGCCCAGGCGGTCGGGGCCATAGTACGGAATGTGATCATAGCCCGCCATGGGTTCATGCGCTGAAATATCGTCGGCCATCACCAGCGTATGCTGTCCGTTCTCGTGCTTGAAGTAATAGTAGATGCCTTCATGTTCCATGAGGCGGCAGATAAAGGCGAAATCGGTTTCCTGGTATTGCACGCAATATTCCCAGTTTCGATACGAACCGGTCAGCTTCATTTCGAATGGGAATCCATAGTCGCCCAGCACTTCCTTGATGACGTCCGGAACACTTTTCTGCTGGAAAATCTTGTTGTCCGAAGTCTGGGTCAGGTACCACAACCACGGCCTGACGGTTGCCTTATAGATATAGTAGCGGGAAGCGCTATTTTCACGGCCGATCATTTCGCATCGCGTCACATGCCCGTTCAGATAGCGTGAACCCGAGAGAGTTTGTATTTCTATGGTTAGCGGTTTGCCCAACAGGCTCTTCAAGTCAAGATTGTAATTGTCCGCAACCAGCTCGACGTCGAAGTCGAACAGCCGCGACAGGCCTTCCGAGCCGCTCATTTGCCTGAAACCAAGTTGGCCAGTCAATGGCGTATGCGCAACGATAGAACGATATTGAATCGAACTAGGGACATCCATGATTTTTACCTCCGATCGCTTAGCAAAACCACTGATATGCCAATCTTTGTCTCCTGTTGCTGCATATCAGTTGCTTAACTAGTTATCGATTATTTTCTTTTTTATTGACTACATATGCGTTAACTCTATCCCGGTACGTCGCGAAAATCAACTGCAAATTTGACAAATTGATGTTGATTCTATGAATATTCATATAATGTTACACAATGGCGTTCAAGAAATGTCAAGAAAAGTCAGGGCGCCTATATCGATAGATCATTCGAGTGCAATGTGCACGAATTTGGTGCTTGTCACTAACGAATCAAGCCGATAGCATTTTCTGCGCCGGTCATCGGAAAGCCGCGTAAAGTCTCATATTATGGGACCTCACGCATGAACAAAACATGAACAAAAATTAATCATGAATGCTTGCGCCGGAGGTTGGCAGCACGGTTTTTTTCGTGTCCACGAAGCGATTGCCCGTCATAATGTGACCAGTCGGTCAGTTTTGTGTAAGCAGTCCGCTGCGGATTTTCCTTTGGTAGGTTGCCGAATCCTTGCCGGCGTATTCTCGTGGTTACGCAATTGATGGGGGGTTATGCCGTTTCGCCGCCAGGCGTGTAGTCGGCCCTGTTGATATGATGACGGTTCAGTTTGTCGTAAAACGTCTTTCTTGGGATGCCTAGCGCTTCAATGGTCGCTTGTACGTTGCCTTGGTGCGCGCTCAGTGTTTCCCGGATGAGGGCGGCTTCGTATCGCTCAAGCCGTTTCGGCAATGGTTCCGCTTGTGGCGGCACCTGGTTTGCTTCGGGGGCGGCATTTGCGACGCCCAGTGTGAAGCGTTCCGCGAAGTGGGCGAGTTCGCGGACATTGCCCGGCCAGTGGTGCGTCATCAGATGGCGCTGGGTCGCCGCGTCCAGGGTGGGGATATCTCGCTTGAAGCGTTGCGCGGCCCGGTCGAGGAAGTGCGCGAACAGCAATGGAATATCTTCGCGGCGCTCCCTCAGCGGAGGGATGGTCAGCGTGACCACGTTCAGTCGGTAGAACAGATCTTCACGAAAGACGCCGCGCAACTCGGGGTCGCCGAGATCGATTTTTGCGGCAGCCACGACGCGCAGGTCGATAGGGCGTATTTCATTTGTTCCCAGCGGGGTGATTTCGCGCATTTCCAGGATGCGTAGCAACTTGACTTGCGTCGCGGCCGGAATGCTTTCGATTTCATCCAGAAACAGGGTGCCACCGCTGGCGTGTTCGATGCGGCCGACACGCTTTTTGTGGGCGCCGGTAAATGCACCGATTTCGTGCCCGAATAGTTCGCTTTCGATGACAGATTCGGGCAATGCGCCGCAATTGATCGCCACAAAATTGCCCTTGCGCCGCGTTCCCCAATCGTGCAGCAATTTTGCAACAACCTCCTTGCCGCTGCCGGTTTCACCGGCTATCAATACGTCTACATCCGTGTCCGCGATATTGCGAATAGTACGACGCAAATGCTCCATGGCCGGTGTCTGGCCAAGCAAAGGCAAGTCGCCTTGCTGATCTTCCGCGGCTTGGCGCAAGCTGCGGTTTTCCATCACCAGCCTGCGTTTTTCTCCTGCCCGCCGGATGCTATGCACCAGATGTTCAGCGGCGAAAGGTTTGGAGATAAAGTCGTAAGCGCCGTCTTGCATCGCCTGTACGGCCATGGGGATATCGCCATGCCCCGTCACGAGAATGACCGGCAGATCGGCGTCGATATCTCGAATCCGCGCGAACAGTTGCAGGCCATCGATGTGCGGCATGCGCACGTCGGTGACAATCACGCCTTCGAATTGCGGGGTGATCGCGGTCAGCGCGTCGGCCGCCTTGCCGAAATCCTCGACCGTGCAGCCGGCCAGTTCAAGGGTTTGCTTGGTGGCGCATCGCAGTGCGCTGTCGTCTTCAACGAGGATGATCGGTATATTCATTCTGCTTTTTTAAATTCCACTTGGAATAGGGTGCCTTGGCTACTGCTTTCTACGGAAATTTGTCCGCCATAATCGGCCAGGATTTCCTTGGCGATGACCAGACCGAGTCCCAGGCCGTTTTCCTTGGAGGTATTAAAGGGCTTGAATAGATTATCAAGAATCTGTTTTGGAATGCCTGGGCCGTTGTCGGCGATCGTCAGGATAACGTGCCGGTCATGTTCCCTTGTACTCACCTTGATGTATCCGTCGCGATCCTGGGCGCTCAGCGCCTCCAGTGCATTCTGAAACAGATTGATCAAAACCTGCTCGAGGCGGACCCGATGGCCCAGGATACGCAAGTCCCTGGCTGGCAGACTGATTTCAAGTTGATCCATGCGTCCAGCAAACCGGCTGCGCAGCAGCATGAGTGCGCCCGAGATGACCTGGCTTAGCGATACCGGCTCGGATGGACGGTGCCCTTTGCGAGCCAGTGCGCGCAGATCGCTGGTTATCGTGCCGATTCTTTCAGTCAACGCCGATATTTCGGAGAGATTCTCCCTGGCTGAATCGAATCGCTGGCGATCGATAAAGGTTTTTGCATTGTCGGCATATGCCCGGATGGTCGCTACCGGCTGGTTGATTTCATGCGCGACACCTGCCGCGACCTGTCCCATGATCGCCAGCCGATTTGCGTGCACCAGATCTTGTTGTACGCCTTGCAGCATGGTCTCGGTCTTTTTGTGCTCGTGGATCTCTGCTTCCAGATTGTCACGCGCGAGGCTAAGGTCATGCGTGCGTTCCGCAACGCGTTGCTCGAGTTCGACCTGGCGGCGCTGGGCCTCGGCGATTCTGGCCGCGATTCGCTGTCGGCGCCGCAGCAGGATGCCAGCCATGGTGGCAAGCAGCGCCAGCACGATGAACGTCATCAGTTGCGCCTCGCGGATTGCCGCCTTGACGGGCTGCTTGACCGGAGATAGGCTGTACATGTCCCAAGGCGTAGTGGGAACGTCGGAGCGGACGGCTAGAAATTTCGTTTGCCGCCGGGCGCCCGGCATCACGGCGTCGACCAAAAAGGTATCTTCGTTCGCCGCGGGCGATATGGACAAGGGCAGGGGCTGCAGGGGGGCGTCGCCAAATTGCAGGCTGTCTCGAATAGTGGCAATGCGCTGGGGTGTCAGCGTCTTGAGTGTCATGAACCGCCAGGTCTCAAGCGTACTGATCAGGACAACCTCCTGTTTGTCCACGACAAAAGTCGGCCGTCCGGTTTTGTTCCAGTCTTTTTCGAGTTGATCGAAAGACAGCTTGACCACGACAACGCCCAAGGGGCCGTCGGGGCCATCGACGCGATGTGAAATATAAAGCCCCGGGCGACGGCTGACATTGCCCAGCGCGAAATATTCAGCCCGGCCGTTTTTCATGGCATTGTTGAAATAGGGGCGAAAATTGTAATCATTGCCAACAAAGCTGTCAGGCTCGTGCCAGTTGCTGGCTGCGATGGCGGTACCGTCAAGATTAACCAGATAGATGACGGCGGCCTGGGTGCCCTGGGCCAGCACTTCCAGTTTGCGATTCAACTGATCGATTGCCGTTGCTCGCGGCGTTTGCAAGGCTTGACCGAGTTCGCGGTCCTTCGACAAAACCAGCGGAAGGGCCCGCTGTTTGTCCAATACGGTACGCAGCAGCGCGATGTCAAGACTGGCGTCGATCCTGGTCTGATCGGCCAGCGCCAATAGCGCGTGGTCGCGCGCGATCTGTCCGACACGCCAGAACGCCAGGGCCAGCGTAACTGCGCAAATGGCCCCGAATAACCACCAGTTGCGGCGGTTGGAGGTGGGGGCGGCGGCGTGGGTATCGATCATTGTGGCGGTGTGCGCGATTTCGCACTTCATATTGGGACGCTTGTGCGGATTATCGCACAAAATGGCGCCGTTATGTCGCCGCTATTAAAAAAATTCCTTGTTTTTCAAGTAAATAGGTTCGCGACGCGGTTTGGCATGCTCCTTGCTGATAAAGCCGCTGGCGGCACAGGCCGCCCAGTTCCGCAACCAGGAGGCCTGGTAGATCGGGCTCGATCCTGACAGGCTGACAGAGGAGATAATATGAGTGAAATACCAACCGGTGCCGTGGTTGAACCACGTCGTGCCGTTCCGCTATACAAGCATCTTTATGTGCAGGTTCTGGTGGCGATTGCGGCCGGGATTCTGCTTGGGCACTTTTCCCCGGAAATCGGGGCTCAGTTGAAACCGCTGGGAGACGCGTTTATCAAGCTGGTGAAAATGATTATCGCTCCCGTGATTTTTCTGACAGTGGCTACCGGTATTGCCGGTATGACAGATATGAAGAAAGTGGGACGCGTGGCAGGCAAGGCCATGCTTTATTTCCTGACTTTCTCGACACTGGCATTGATTATCGGGCTGATCGTCGCCAATACCGTGCAACCAGGGGCAGGCATGCATATTCCACCGGCATCGCTTGACGCCGGGGCTGTCGCCGACTATACCTCCAAGGCGCACGAACAGACGATCACCGGTTTCCTGACCAACATTATTCCACCGACACTGTTCAGTGCATTCACCTCCGGCGATATTCTCCAGGTGTTGTTTGTTTCTGTCCTGTTCGGTATTTCGCTTGCGCTGGTCGGCGACAAAGGCAAGCCTGTCACGGCATTTTTGCAATCCCTGACCGCGCCGATCTTCAAACTGGTCGCGATTCTTATGAAGGCGGCACCTATCGGTGCGTTCGGCGCCATGGCATTTACCATCGGCAAGTATGGCATTGGTTCGATTGCCAACCTGGCCATGCTGATTGTCACCTTTTATATCACCGCGATCCTTTTCGTGCTGCTGGTCCTGGGGGCTGTCGCGCGTTATAACGGCTTTTCCATCATCGCCTTGATTCGCTACATCAAGGAAGAGCTGCTGCTTGTGCTCGGCACCTCTTCTTCCGAGGCCGCGCTGCCGACGCTGATGGAAAAAATGGAACAGGCCGGGTGCAAGCGTTCCGTTGTCGGGCTGGTTATTCCCACTGGCTATTCCTTCAACCTGGACGGCACCAATATCTACATGACGCTGGCCGCGCTGTTTATTGCGCAGGCGACCGATATTTCGCTGCCGCTGACCGACCAGATTTTGCTGCTGCTGGTGGCGATGCTGAGCTCCAAAGGCGCCGCTGGCATCACGGGTGCCGGTTTCATTACGCTGGCCGCGACGCTTTCGGTGGTGCCGGCCGTACCTGTCGCCGGTATGGCGCTTATCCTCGGTATCGATCGGTTCATGTCGGAATGCCGGGCATTGACCAATCTGGTCGGCAATGCGGTGGCAACGATTGTTGTCGCCCGCTGGGAGAACGAACTGGACACGGAAAAACTGGCTGCCGCGATGAATGGTACGCCGCTTGCGGTTACCCCGGACGCCGAGTTTGAGCAGGTTGAACAGAGTCCGGCTACCCAGGCGGGTTGATGCTGTGCCGCCGCAGTTCCCGCAAGGGGGCGCGGCCTGACGCCGGATTTGTCTGGGTTCGATCGCCCAGGTCGGCCGCCAGGCACGTGTTCTCGCGTAAGATACCCGTAGCGGCATTTGCCCGTGATGGTTGCCAACAATATAACTATAGTCCGCCGTATACGGCGCAATATCAGGAGACATACTATGCACCCGACCCCTTTGGGTTTCAAACCCGTTGTTTTGGCCTTGCTGTCGCTGGGCCTGGCGCTGGGCGCTCCGAGCCCGGCCCGGGCCGCCAACACTGGCGAGATGGCCTGCAAGACGACAGCCGAATGCGAGCAACAGGCGGCCAAGGCCGGCGCCATCGCCAAGCCCAGTTCCAGCAAATACACCAGCGCGCTCGATGAGCGCGAGGACCAGTTCTACTGGATCGGCAAGATCAACAAGGCCTCGGCCGTGATGCTGACCGAAGAGAAGATCGTGCCTCCCGAGATGGGCCGCAAGCTGGCCCAGGGCGTGGCCTATTCGCTGGCCCAGGCGCAGCAGGATGGTGGCAAGCGCCCCAAGGACGTACTGCAGATCGAGAAGATCATCACCGATGAGATCGGCCCCGACGCCTCGCTGGTCCATACCGGACGCAGCCGCCAGGATATGTACGCCACATTCCGCATGGCGCGCCTGCGCAACCAGGTGCTGGACTACGCCGATGCCGTCAACGGCCTGCGCCGCCAACTGCTAGAGGTGGCCGGCAAGAACATCGAGACCATTGTGCCGGCCTACACCAATGGCGTGCAGGCCATGCCCATCAGCTACGCGCACTACCTGCTGGCCTACGAGGCCTCGTTCGCGCGCGATGCGCAGCGCATCCACGAGCTATACCAGCGCATGAACCGCTCGGCCATGGGAACGGCAGTGCTGGCCAACTCCAGCTGGCCACTCAATCGCGAGCGCATGGCGCAGCTGCTGGGGTTTGACGGCATTATCGAGAACTCGCTGGATGCGAGCCAGGTTGCACCCTCGGACATGGCGCTGGAGGCCGCGGGTATTTCCACCTCGGGTGCGATCCGGCTGGGCGCGCTGCTGGGCGATATCCACACCCAGTATCACCAGACGCGGCCGTGGCTGCTGCTGGACGAAGGCAGCACCTACACCAGTAGCGCCATGCCGCAAAAGCGCAATCCCGGTGTGATCATGCGCGCGCGCGAGGCCGCCTCCAATGTGGTGGGCCTGGCGCAGACGGTGACGCTGCGGGCGCATAATGTGACCACGGGTATGACGGACTACAAGTCGGCATGGGACGATCTGGGCCTGTTCCCGCAGGCCATGCGCATGCTCGAGAATGTGAACACGGTCATGGCGGCGCTGACGGTCAACCCCAAGCGGGCGCTGGAGGAACTGGAGGATGACTGGACCACGTCCATGGAGCTGGCCGAGGCCTTGCAAAAGGAGCATAAGATTCCGTTCCGCGTGGGCCACAGCTTTGCCTCGCAGATCGTGACCGAGGCGCGCGCCAATGGTTTCAAGCCCAAGGACTTTCCTTACGAGACGGCGGTCCAGCTGTATGGCAAGGCGCTGGCCAAGTACAAGCTACCCGAGCAGTCGCTGCCGATTGACGAGGCGCATTTCCGGCAAGTGCTCTCCCCCGAGTTCATGGTCAGGACTCGGGTAGGCACGGGCGGGCCGCAGCCGGACGAGGTCAAGCGTATGCTGGCCGAAAGCCAACAGCGGCTGGCGCAGGATCAGGAATGGATGGGCGCCACGCGTGGCAAGCTGAGCCAGGCCGACAAGGCGCTCGACAGCGCTTTCGACAAGCTCAAGGGCGGCCAGGACGCGGCCAAGGCGCAATAGCGGGCAGGCCCGGCAATCATGCCGGGCCTGGGGTTTCAGACCAGATTGGCCGGTTGCCCCGAGAAAAAACCATTGATATTGTCAAATGCGATAGCGAAATAGTTTTCGTAGTTATCGCGTTCGGCATAGCCCAGGTGCGGCGTGCACAACACATTCGGCATGCCAAGCAAGGGCGACGCCGTGGCTGGTTCTTCGTCAAAGACATCCACGGCGGCGAAGCCGGGCGTGCCTTGGGCGAGGGCGGCTTGCAGCGCGTTGGCTTCAATGAGTTCGGACCGGCTGGTATTGACGATCAGCGATCCGGTGCCCATGCGCGCAAGATCCGATTGCTTGACGATTCCCCGGGTGGCGTCTGTCAGGCGGATATGCAGCGTCACGATATCGCTTTCCGAGAAAAAGACCTCCTTGGATGGCGCGAGGTCGAAGCCGTCTGCACGGGCTCGCTGCGTGGATACCGTGCCACCCCAGACCCAAACCTTCATGCCGAATGCGCGTCCATAGCGTGCAACCTGTTCGCCGATCCGCCCATAGCTCCAGATACCCAGCCGGTGGCCCTGCAGTTTCTGGCCGAGATGCCCCTGCCATAAGCCGCGCTGCAGCCGATTGGCCTCCTGCACGATATACCGGCGACTGGCCAGCACCAGTGCCCAGGTCAATTCCGCTGTCGCGGTGCCGGACCCCGATCCCTGGGCGACCGCGATCCCCAGGCGGCGACAGGCCTCGAGATCAATATGGCTGGATACCTTGCCGATCTGGCTGATGATTTTCAAGTTCGGGAGTTGCTTGAGGGTGGCTTCGGTCAGTTTGGTCCGTTCCCTGATGAGGACCAGGCCATCGGCGGTCCGGAAGCGTTCGACAAGCGTGCCAGGATCCTTGCAGTTATCGTTATAGATCGTCACCTCGTGAGCTTGCAATTGCTTGAAGCAATCTAGCGTGCGCACGCAATCCTGGTAGTCTTCGGGAATAATGATGTGCATATGAAATCTTATTGAAGTTTCAGATTGAGTTTTTTGGCCACGCCGTCCCAAGCCGCCAGGTCGTCCCGGATTGTCCGGTTGAATGCTTCGCTGCTATTGCCTCCGGCTTCGATGCCCATGGCCTTGAAGGTTTCGACAACCTTGGGGTCGGTCAACGCTTTTTTGACATGTTCGTTCAGCTTGCCGATGATAGCCGCATCGGTTCCGGCACGCGCCAGCAGGCCGTACCACGGGTGAATGGCAAATCCGGGGAATCCTTGCTCGGCAATCGTGGGTACCTCGGGTAGCAAGGGAGAGCGCTGGGCGGTGGGGACCGCCAGTACCTTGATCTTCCTGTCTTTCAGCAGAGGAAGCGCTACCGTCGTATCCAGGAATATGGCGTGGATCCTGCCTGACAGCAGATCCTGTATTGCCGGCGCCGCGCCTTTATAAGGCGTATGTTCAAGTGAAATACCAGCGCGGTCCTTGAACATTTCCATGGCCAGGTGGCCTGACGAGCCATTGCCTGAAGAACCATAGAAATACGTCGATGGCTTGGCCTTGACCATGTCGATGAATGCCTGCAACGTGTTGACCGGCATTGCTTCATTGACGACCAATAAATGCGAGATATAACCGACGACACAGACGCCCGTAAAGTCCTTGGCCATGTCGAATGGAAAGTCCGACCTCAAGGCTGGCGTTGTCACTGCCTGGATCGAGGGGAAGGCCAGCGTATAGCCGTTGGCGGGCCCATTGCGCACCTCGCTCAATGCGATGACGCCGCTTCCGCCCGGTTTGTTGATGACCACGATGGTTTGCCGCAGGCTCTCGCCCAGGGGCTTGGCAATGACCCGCGCCATCAGGTCGGTAGGTCCGCCAGGCGCAAAAGGCACGACGATTTTGATGGGCCTGTCCGGATAGGCCGCCGCCCCGGTTGTCGTGGCGGTCGCTGATCTGGCTAGCGACAACCCTGCGGTGGCCAGGCCATAGGACAATAAAGCGCGTCTCTTTTCGTTGAAGTTATGCATGACTTGTCTCCTTATTGCTAGGCATTCTAGCCGCCGCTTGTGAGACAAGCACGTGGGTATTTCCACTGAGTGGAATTGGAAGGGCGGGTGATCCATTTATGAGAGCCTTCGACTATCAGTATGTGGGAGTGAGAAACGCCGCACCCGTTTGCGGCGCTACCGCTTATCCCCAATCCCCATCTCGGAAATCAGCGCCCCGTATCTTTCCGCCTCGCTTTTGGCAAAGGCGGCGAACGCCTTGGCGCCCATGAAGTGGGGCGGGGTATCCAGCGGTTCGACATCGGCCTTGTAGCCCGGGCTATCCACCGCTTTTTCGCACGCGGCCTCGAGCTTTTCCGCGATTTCGGATGGCAGGCCCTTTGGTGCGATCAGGCCGCCCCAGATGGTTGCCTTGAGCGGCCAGCCTGCTTCATGAGCATTTCCATGGCAATGTGAAGCAGGGTGCCTTGCCCGGAGGTGCCGTAAGCCAGCATCTTCGGATTCTGCTTGGCGTAATCCACCACATCGCCAATCGACTTGAATTGCGAGTCCTGGGGCACCATCATCATTACCGGTACGGAATAGCTGCCGCAAATATGGTCGAAATCGGCCAACATGCGGCCAGGACGGTGTTGAACCAGTTGGCCGCAGGCGCCGGCAATGATGGGAAAGCGGTGCAGGCACTGCTGCCCTGCGAGCTGATTATCAGGGAAAGCAGCCGGCTGCTTGTGGATTGAGCTTGTAGTGATCACAGTTGTCATTGGCGCCGCTGGCATCTTGGCGTGGAACTTGTTACGATAGGTGGCATACGTTGCCACACGCATTGCACGCTAAGGGAGTTTCCATGACAGAGCCGTCCTCAGCATCACAGCAGAACCAGCATTTGCAAATCAGCGATATCACGGTCATCGACGACAGCAAGCTCAAGAAGGCGGTGACCGCCGCCGCGCTTGGCAATGCGATGGAGTGGTTCGATTTTGGGGTTTATGGCTTCGTGGCGTTCGCGTTGGGCAAAGTGTTTTTCCCCGATGCCTCGCCCGCCGTGCAGACGATTGCCGCCTTGGGGACGTTTTCGGTACCGTTCCTGGTCCGGCCGCTGGGCGGGGTCTTTTTCGGCGTGATGGGAGATCGCTTCGGCCGGCAAAAGGTACTGTCGCTCACAATCATTATCATGGCGATCAGCACATTCTGCATCGGCCTTATCCCGTCATATGCCACCATCGGCCTGTGGGCGCCCATTCTTCTACTGTTGTGCAAGCTGGCCCAGGGCTTTTCGGTGGGCGGTGAATACACCGGTGCGGCCATTTTCGTTGCCGAATACGCACCGGATCGCAGGCGCGGGTTCCTGGGCAGTTGGCTGGACTTCGGTTCGATCGCCGGCTTCGTGCTGGGCGCGGGCCTGGTCGTGCTATTGCAGACCATCATGGGGCAGCAGTCCTTCCTGGATTGGGGGTGGCGCGTGCCATTTTTCGTGGCTGGTCCGCTGGGTTTGCTCGGGCTTTACCTGAGGCATGCGGCCGAAGAGACGCCGGCGTTTACGCAGCAACTGGAAAAGATGGAGAAAGAAGACCAGGACGCCATCCAGGAAAGACCCACCGTCTCTTTTCGGGAGATCTTCGCCAAGTACCGCAAGGCGTTGCTGGTCAGCATCGGCATGGTCCTGGTGACCAATATTACCTACTACATGCTACTGACCTATATGCCGACCTATCTGTCCAGCAGCCTAGGCTACTCCGAAGAACATGGCGTGCTGATCATTGTCGTGGTCATGATCGGGATGTTGTTCGTGCAGCCCGTCGTGGGCTTCTTTAGCGACAAGGTCGGCCGCAAACCCTTTCTGCTGATCGGCAGCATCGGGCTGCTATTGCTCGCGTTGCCCGCCTATCAATTCATTGGCAGCGACAATACCGGCCTGATCTTCCTGGGGCTGCTGTTCATTGCCGTGCTGCTCAACTGCCTGACCGGCGTCATGGCTTCGACCTTGCCGGCGCTCTTTCCGACGCGCATCCGCTACAGCGCGCTGGCCAGTTCTTTCAATGTCGCAATCATTGTGGCCGGCTTGACGCCGACCGTGGCCGCGTGGCTCGTCGAGGAAACCGGCATTCTCATGATGCCGGCGTACTACCTGATGGTCGCCGCCGTGATTGGCTTGATTACCTCGTTCTTTCTCCCTGAGACCGCGAACAAGCCGTTGCGCGGCGATACGCCCAACGCATCGAACAAGCGCGAGGCCAAAGCGCTACTGCAGGAAGCCTACGAGAGCATTGAAGAGAGCGTCTCCGATATCGAGGAGGAAATCGCGGCGGTGGAGGGGCAACTGGAAGCATTGCGGCAACGCCGTCAGCGCCTGGTCGATAAGCATCCGCACCTGGAGTGATGATCGTATCCGCATCGACCAGCTCGCGTCTTATCGCTCGAACGGGGAGAATGCCGGAGGTCGCCGGGCAACACCCGGATCTTCGGGTTAATACCAGTATCTACAGACATTCGCGTTGCATCTGCGCCAAAAATTGCCTGATGACGGGCTTGGCTGTTGCAACAAAACATAAGTTCTTTACATAAGTGTGACTTAGCTAGTATATTTCCTTAAGTCTGAACAATTTCTTAAAGATTCAGATCAAGAATAATCCCTCAGGAGACAGAAATACATGAAAAAGACTTTGCTTGCTGCCGCGTTGGCCGCCGGTTTCACTGGTGCTGCGCATGCGGAAACATCCGTGGTTTTGTACGGTATCGTCGATGCGGGTGTGGGATATGAACAAACCAAAGTGACGCAGGGCGATAACTGGACCAAGACCCGTGATATCGGCCTGATCGACGGCGTCAAGGGCGGCAACCGCTGGGGCCTGAAGGGCGCCGAGGATCTCGGCAACGGAACGAGTGCCATATTTCAATTGGAAAGCGGCTTCACCCTGGGTAACGGCAGGTCCACGCTCGGCGGCCGCTTATTCGGTCGTCAAGCCTATGTGGGCTTGAAAGGCGAGAACTGGGGTACGTTGAGCCTGGGACGCCAATACAATATCGCGGAAAAGTTCATTGCACCGCTGTCTCCGTTTGGCGTCAGTTATAAACAGGCGGGTGTCCTCAATGGCGCGTTCGGCGCCTCCACTTATGCGCGCATGGACAACTCCATCAAGTTCATGACCCCCAGCCTATCCGGCTTCCGGCTCGGCATCGGCTACGCCGGCAAGAACACCAAGACAGAGTCTGAAATGGGCGGTGTTCGCGAAACGGAAAAAAATACCTCTAACTGGATCACGGTGGGGGCGGGCTATGAAAATGGCCCTATCGAAATCGGCGTGTCCTATGATCGTTTCCGCACCGATGTGCGTGGCACCAATGGCGATCTGAAGGGGACCACCCATATGTGGAACCTGTTTGGCACCTATGATTTCGATGTCGTGAAATTGCACTTGGGTTATGGCCAGGTCCGTGGCGCGGTGTCCAATGACGTGATTGTCGAGCAGGGTGCCGGCAGCGTCGGCCTAAATAGCGCGCTGGCCGACTTTACCATTGTGAACAACCCGAATAGCTCCGCTTACGGGCTGAACTACGCGGAGACCAATGGCTATCGCCAGCAATCCTGGCTGGCCGGCCTGTCAGCGCCGGTTGGCGATGACGGCAAAGTCATGTTCTCCTATCAGGGTAGTGCGACCAAGAACACCGGCGATGCGTTCGACGGAGTCAAAGGCAGCTTGCATATCTTCAGTCTGGGATATGAGCATAAGCTATCCAAGCGCACGAGCCTGTATGCGATTGCTTCCTATGGCACCGGCAAGCTGAAGTTCGACGATAGCGATGTCAATGAAAAGGTTAAGCTGAAATCCACGCTGGTCGGCGTCGGTCTTAACCATCGCTTCTGATACGTCCCGCCGGGAACGGGAATCTTCCCGGCAGCAAGACCGCCCCATGATGCATCAATACCCGGCAGCGTATGCTCCCGGGTATTTTTTCTCCCGGTGCTTCAGTTCGCCCGAATGCCGGGTACGCATGCGGACGGGGCCGCGCGACAATGCTAGACCGAGCGGCCCAGCCCACCATCGACACGGATATTCTGGCCGGTGATGTAGCCGGCGCCCTCGGAGGCCAGGAAGGCAACGGTTGCGGCGATTTCCTCGCTCTTGCCATAGCGCTGCATTGGAACGCCCTGACGCCTTTCGTCAAGCTCGGGCAGGCTGTCGATCCAGCCGGGCAGGACATTATTCATGCGGACATTGTCAGCCGCGAAGCTGTCGGCGAACAGTTTCGCGTAGGAAGCGAGCCCCGCCCGGAAAACCGCCGATGTCGGGAACATGGGCGCTGGTTCAAACGCCCATGCCGTGGAAATGTTGATGATGGCGCCGGACTGTTGCGCTTGCATGATCGGCGCGACCAGTCGGGTTGCCCTGACGACATTCATCAGGTATACGTCCATACCCTGGTGCCATTGTTCATCGGTAATCTCGAGGATGGGCGCGCGGGGACCGTGTCCGGCGCTATTGACGAGGACATCGATGCGCCCCCATATCTCCATGACTTGATCCACCAGTCGTCGCAGGTCCTCGTTGGATTGGTTGGACCCGGTCAGGCCGATGCCGCCCAATTCTTTGGCCAACGCTTCGCCTTTGCCGGACGATGACATGATGGCGATCTTGTGGCCGTCTGCGGCCAGTCGCCGCGCCGCCGCGGCACCCATGCCACTGCCGCCACCTACAACAATCGCAATTTTTTCTACTGTCATATTGCACTCCTGAAAATGCCCGTTCAAAATATTTTCCATAAGAATAGCATTCAGGCGCTAGAATATAGACAACTTAAAATGCTATTTTCCTGTAGAAAATCTACTGTATGAACGATGCCGCAAGACAGATTCCGCCGCTCAACGGGCTGCGGGTATTCGAAGTCGCGTCGCGCCACCTGAATTTCCGGATGGCCGCGGAGGAACTGGGCATTACCCAAAGCGCGGTCGCGCAGCAAATCCGCAAACTGGAGGCCGAGCTCGGGGTCAAGCTTTTTGACCGGCTGCCGCGGGCCTTGCAGTTGACCGGCGCAGGACGCGTTTATATTGCCAGTATCAGCCGCGCGTTCACGATCATTACCGAGGCGACGCAGCAATTGAGGCCCGAGCCCAGCCGAATCACCCTCAGCGTGACGCCGACCTTCGCGTCAAAATGGCTGATACCACGCTTGCCCGATTTTTTCGCGCACAATCCGATGGTGGATTTGCAGGTGGTGGCGACCGAAAGAATGTCAAATTTCCACCTGGATAATGTGGATATCGCAGTTAGGTATGGACGCCCGCCCTTCGGTCCGGGCCTGCATGCGGAGCTACTGTATCGGCAGGATATCATTGCCGTCTGCAGCCCTGGCCTGGCGGCGGCCATCGGCAAGCCCGACCGATTGGACGATCTCAAACCGTTCATGCTGCTTGGCGATACGCATAATTTCTGGCCTGAATTCATTCAGGCGATTTTCGGGCAGATGCTGATGCCGGCTGCAAAGCGCGTCCGGTTCAATCAGACGGCGCATGCGATAGAAGCGGCAATCGCCGGCCAGGGAATTGCGCTGGCCAATAGTTTTTTCGTCGCGAAGGATATCGAGGAAGGGCGGCTGGTCAGGCTGTTTGACCGGGCGCTGCGCGGGCATGCCGATTTCTATATCGTGGCACCCCGGCACCGCTGGCTGGGCTCGACCCAGACGGTCGGGCAATGGTTGCTGGGTTTCAAAAACAAGGAAGGCTGATTATTGTGGTGAAGACGCCAGGATATTCTCGGCAAGGGCGTCTCGGAGATAGAATATAGATCATCGCAACGAGCTGCTTTACTGCGATAGACATCGGTCTGCGCCTATCGGCAGCGTTAGCGTGGGTATTGAAAATGAAATATCAGGTTATCGAGCAGTTACATCGTCACAAGACCTTGCTGACGGACACGGTATCGCTGGCTTCCGGCGTGCAGCTTGCCGCGTGGTCAAATAGTGATGACTTGGTCCGGCTATGCGTCGACCACCACACGTTAAGCCTCTATGTAAAAGGAGGCGTCGATTGTCTGCAGAAAACTTCTCAGGGATGGCGCGACGGCGGTGGCCCTGGGCGTTTTTGCCTGTTGCCACGCGATGATGAGTCAATCTGGCATATTCGCAGTCGGCTGGATTTTGTACATCTCTATTACACGGATGCGTACCTGCGCAATGTTGCCGTCCAGGTATGGGACCGCGAGCCCGCCCGTCTGGATCTGACCGCCATCGCGTTCGCCGACGATGAGACAATCCGCAGGCTCTACGAGATGTTTATCGTCAATTGCGATTGGACCGATCAGGCCAACTATCTGCAAATGAATAGCTGCGCTGTGCTGTTGCTTAATCATCTGGTTCTTCATTACAGCAATGTGGATTGGGCCGCGCCGCGTATCAAGGGCGGGCTTTCCCCAGCCACACAGCGTCGCGTGTTGGATTGGATCGAGGCAAACCTGGACCAGCCCCTGGTGCTGGCAACCATGGCGGCGCAGGCACGTTTAAGCGAATATCACTTCGCGCATATGTTCCGGCAGTCGGTCGGTTCGGCGCCGCATCAATACGTGATGCAGCGCCGATTGGAAAAAGCGAAAGCACTGGCTTGCGGCACTAGCTTTCCTTTATCTGAAATCGCAATGCGTTGTGGCTTCAGTTCGGCGGCGCACATGAGCCACCGCTTTAAGCGCCGGTATGGCCTGGCGCCGTCCGTCGCACGTCGGGCTAAGTCGGCCTCCGGCGCCGCGGGCGCCACCCTGGCCTTGTGAAAAGCACGGCATTGCCGGCCAGAATGCAGATGACGCCGGCGATTGTATTGCCGGTCCAATGGAATCCTTCGATGAAGGTCGAGAGGGTCAGGGCAACCAAAGGGAACAATAGGGTGGCATATGCGGCGTTGGCGGGTCCGATGCGTCCGATCAGGGCGAAGTAGGCGGTAAAGGCGATGACGGAGCCGAAGATCGCCAGATACAGGACGGGGGCGAGGAGCCCGGCGCGCATGGCGGGAAACAGGTCTTCTCCTGTCAGTATGACGATAACGAAGGTCAGCAATGCGCCGTATCCCATTGCATAGCAACTGGTGCCAAGCACATCCAGGCCCTTGCGTTGATGGCGGGCGCTGATCATATTGCCCAATGAAAATAGATAGGTACCCAGCAGGCATTGCAGGATTCCCAGTAAATGCGCCTGATCGAAATCTGCCGAATGCAGATCACGCCAAAACAGCGTGACGATACCGATAATGCCGAAGGCCGCAGCGGGAAAGAAACGAGGTGCCGGTTTCTGCCTGAAGAATATCCAGGCGTTCAAGGCATTGAAAAAAATGGCGGTCGAAAAAATGACCGATTCCTGCCCGCTGTTCACAACGTCGACCGCGCTATAAAAACAGATGAAATTCAAGCTGAAAACAGTGGCGCCCTGCAGCACGCAGAACAAATGGTCCTGCGCATCGATTTTTTTCAATTTGCCGGTTGCCGCCAGCGCGCCCCAGAGAACCAGGAAGGCCACCGACATGCGCCAGAATACGGCAACCGCGGGTGTCGCATAATGGCTCTGGATGGCAATGGCTATCCAGGTGGTACCCCAGACGAGTACCGACAAAATATACAGCGCATAGTTCATCATTGTGAGTTGGCGTAGCGTAGAAAGCCGGTATTGTCATCCGGTTCTGCGCGTAACGTCTTACATCGGCTTGCGCCACGCTTGTCTGTTCTTGCTCTTATTTTTGGGGGGGCCGCCGCCGGCAGGCTCTGGTGTTTGCCGGCGATCCTGGCGAGCCTGGGTGTTCGCGTTCTACAACGCGAGCCCCGGCTGCCGGGGCAGGGACATCCCCGGTCAGGTGGTGGCCGGCGCGACCACCAGCAACACCTGGGCCGATTTCTGGCCGGCAGTCCTGATCCTGTGCGGAATGGACGCGTCGAAATGCGCGCAATCGCCTTTCGCCAGCGTTTCGCTTTTTCCAGCCAACTCCAGAACGATCGTGCCGTTCAATACGTACAGGATCTCTTCGCCGTCGTGGTTGGTCGGGCGGTGAGGCTTTGCCGATTCGTCGCCAGGCTCCAGAATGAAGGCGATCATTTTATGTCCGGGAGTGGTGCCGGCAATCATACGCGGCGTGCCCTGTATCTGCTCTTCGCCGCGGGGCGCTTTGGCGCGGGTGATGATCAGCGGCGATTGAGCCGGTTCCGTGTCGAACAGGGCCTCGACCGGCACGCCCAGCGCCTTGGCCAATCGAAGGGCAACGCCTATGGAGGGGGTGGACATGCCCCGCTCGATTTTCGAAATATAGCTGCGGGTCAGATCTGCCGATTGTGCCAGCTCCTCAAGCGTCATCTTGGCCTGCTTGCGCAGCATTTTCAGTTTTAACGACATAATGATGTGAATGACACTTGTGTCATATGGTATATTTGTGTCATATTAAAAATAATCAAAATCAAAACATTTCCACTTTTGGAGGAATCATTATGCCGCTATTTCCCCCCTTGGGCAGTTTTTCGCGAAGTTCCGGAAAAAGTCTCGTCTCTTGGCTGATTGCCTTGTCTGCCGCATTCGTGGCGCCAGCCGTTGCCGGCGATGCCTACCCGAACCAGCCGATCCGGCTGGTGGTGCCGTTCGGCGCAGGTGGCATCACCGATGTGGTGGCAAGGTTGATCGGGCAAAAACTGGGTGACGAGCTGGCGCAGACGGTGATCATAGAGAACCGGCCCGGTGCGGGCGGCACGATCGCCGCGCAGACGGTTGCCCGCGCCAAACCCGATGGCTATACCCTATTGCTGGGAACCGTCGGTACCCAGGTGGTCAATCGTATGCTATACAGCAAGCTCAATTACGATCCGGAAGCGTTCACGCCTGTATCCTTGGTCAGCAATTCGCCTTTTGTGCTAGCGGTATCGCATGAACTGAAAATCAGCAACTTGCCGGACCTGATCGACGAGGCACGCAAGCATCCGGGGCAGTTGAATTACGGTTCTGCGGGAACCGGTAGTTCCCCGCACCTGGGGATCGAGTTGCTGAGCCACGAAACCGGTATCGAGCTTACCCATGTGCCCTTCAAGAGCGGCGCGGAGGCGGTCAATGCCGCAATCGGTGGACAGGTAGAGGTGGTGCTGGACGCGATTTCCGTGATACAGCCGCAAGCCGATGCCGGCAAGCTGAGAATGATCGCGCTGGCTGATGACAAACGCAACAACGCCATTGCCGCCGTGCCTACCGGCAAGGAGCAGGGGGCGCCCGGTTTCAGCGTGGGCTCCTGGAATGCCATTGTCGGACCCGCGGCCATGCCGCAGGACAAGGTGCAGATCCTTGCGCGAGCGATCGAGAATGTGCTGGCCCGGCAGGATGTCCGGGACCGACTGGCCCAATTGGGCATCGAGCCCATGTCGGCCGGCGTCGATGCCTATCAATCCCACGTCCGCGCCGAGTCGACCAAGTGGAAAAAAATCGTCGATGCCGCAGGCACCAGGCTGGATTAGCGTTATTTTTACTTTCCTGTGCCGGGAAAAACCACAGGAACAATCATTGTTGATATGACAGGAGCGATTCATGAACCAGGATGACAGCTTTGCGCTGGATAAACAGACCCTGATCGATAGAGCAGGCGTGCAGATGGATGAAAAGCTTGCCGATACGGCATACACGGACCGGCAGAAGCTGGCACTGACCTGCCGGATATTGTTCGATAATGGCCATGATTCGGGCCTCGCGGGCCAGATTACGGCGCGGGCGGAACAGCCCGGTTGCTACTACACCCAGCGGCTGGGCCTGGGCTTTGACGAGATATCGGAAAGCAATCTGCTGGTGGTGGACGAACATTTGCATGTGGTGGCCGGAGACGGCATGGCCAATCCCGCGAACCGCTTCCACTCCTGGGTGTATCGCGCGCGTCCCGATGTCAACTGCATTGTCCATACGCATGCGCGCCATACGGCGGCGTTGAGCATGCTCGAGACCCCGCTGGCTATTTCCCATATGGATAATTGCATGCTTTACGATGATGTCGCTTTTGTCGAAAAATGGCCAGGGGTGCCTGTCGGCAACGAGGAGGGCGAGCTTATTTCGGGGGCGCTTGGAAACAAACGGGCACTCATGCTGGCCCACCATGGCCTGTTGATCGCGGCGTCGACGATTGAAGAGGCGTGTCTGTTGGGAATCGCTTTTGAAAGGGCGGCGCATATGCATTTGCTGGCAGCATCGGCCGGGCAGATCAAGCCGATAGACGAACAACTCGGCAAGGAGGCCCATGACTGGATTCTCAAGCCTAAAAGAAATTCGATTGCCTTTGATTATTATGCGCGCCGGAGTCTGCGAGATCCGAGAAACGCCGATTGTCTCGCTTCCTGACGTCGCCGATTGGCTGATGCCATGGGAGAAATCACCAAGATGCGACCCATCGCGAGATCTTCATCGAGTCTTTTTTTGGCTTGCCATAGCCTTGGCGACAACATTTTCCCGAGACTGGCGTTAAAGTACTTGACTTAGAGCGCGCTCTAACGTCTAGGATCAGTGTCATGGAATCGTTTCTCACCATCGAAGAGGTCGCCGGCCGCACCGGCTTGACCGCCTACACCTTGCGCTATTACGAGCGCATTGGCTTGATTGCCCCGATCGCCCGAGCGGTATCGGGGCAGCGGCGATACGCGGCCTCGGATATGGCGTGGATCGAATTCCTGTTACGGTTGCGGGCGACCGGCATGCCGATCAGGCAGATGCAGGCGTTCGCGAAACTTCGCGGTGCTGGGGACAGAACCGTGCCGGAGCGGCGGCGGCTGCTGCAATCTCATCTGGAGACGGTGCTTGCCCAGATCGAGGCGATGCAGCAGTCCGCAGCGGTTTTGCAGGATAAGGTCGCACATTATCTCGGCATGGAACATTCCCTTGCGCCAGACCTGAACACTGATCAAGGAAAAGATAATGAATACCAATCGTTATGAACGCGGACTGCAAAAACTCAAGGAGATCGATGGCGCGGCCGGTGAGCACGTCGTGCAGGGGCTGTCCGATATTGCCCCGGATTTTGCCCGGTATATTGTCGAGTTTTCTTTTGGAGACATTTATTGCCGTCCCGGCCTGGACTTGAAAAGCCGCGAGATCGCCGTGGTGGCGGCATTGACCGCCATGGGCAACGCTGTGCCGCAGCTTAAGGTGCATATCCAGGGCGCGCTGAACGTTGGTGCTTCCCGAGAGGAGATTATCGAGGTCATCATGCAAATGGCGGTTTACGCCGGCTTTCCCGCCGCGCTCAATGGCTTGGCCGCGGCCCGGCAGGTGTTCGCAGGACTCGAGCCACAGTCTTCGCACGAGGCAGCTTGATCGGGCGGCAGGACTGAAAAATAGGGCGAATGCGCTGTTGTGCGATCTGACAGGCCACGCCAGCGCGCGCTCGAATGCGATTGCCATGGCAATCGCATTTGTGATTATGGACGTCTCTTGACAATTTCATGCTTGACATAGAACGCGCACGGAAATAGAGTTGAAATCTTTAAGAGGAGACACTATGCCATTTACTATGCCAAAAACAATTGCCATGAGTCGCTTGTTTCTTTGCGTTGGCGCCGCGCTGTCCATATCGGTCGCACAGGCGCAAGGCAGCGATCAGGTCGCGGCTACCGTCAAGTCCGTATCGACATCGGCGCAAATCAAAGCGGTGATGGACGCCGTCAAGGCCGATCACGATCGCACGATCCAGGAATTGCGCACCATTACCGAGATCGAAGCGCCACCATTCAAAGAGGACAAGCGCGCCGCGCATGTGCTCAAGCGTTTCCAAGAATTGGGGTTGAAGGACGCGGCACTGGATAAGGTCGGTAACGTGGTGGGCGTGCGCAAGGGCAGCGGCAATGGTCCCAAGCTGGTGGTTTCCGCGCACCTGGATACCGTTTTCCCGGAAGGCACCGATGTGAAGGTCAAGGAGAAAGACGGCAAGCTGATGGCGCCAGGCATTGGCGACGACACGCGTGGCATCGCGGTCCTGCTGTCCTGGTTGAAGGTGCTGAATGACAACAATATCAAGACCGAGGGTGATTTGATCTTTGTCGCCAACGTGGGCGAAGAAGGACTGGGTAATCTGCGCGGCATGAAGGGGCTTTTCGAAGCGCACAAGGACATTGACGGCATGGTGGGACTGGAGCCCGGCGTGGGCGACACGATTTTGACGCAAGGCACGGGCAGTCATCGCTATGAGGTCGCGTTCACCGGACCCGGCGGACATAGCTTCGGTGCTTTCGGCAAGGTGCCTAGCGCGATCCATGCGATGGGTCGCGCGATTGCCCATATCGGCGATGTCCAGGTGCCGACCGATCCGAAAACGACCTTTACCGTTGGTCTGGTCAGTGGTGGAACATCGGTCAACACCATTGCGGGCGACGCCAAGATGGCGGTCGATATCCGCTCCAACGATACGGCTGCGTTGCTGACCGCCGAGAAAGACATCATGGCGGCCATCGACAAGGGCGTAGCCGAGGAAAATGCGCGCTGGAAGGCAGAGGGGAAAATCACGCAAAAGGCCAAGTTGATTGGCGACCGTCCTGCCGGAACCACACCCAAGGATAGCGTTATCGTGCAGACCGCGCTGGCCGCTGTCGGCTTGACGGGTGCCGAAGGCAAAACCCGGGCAGGCAGCACGGATGCCAATGTGCCGATGAGCCTGAAGATTCCGGCCGTGATTCTGGGCAGCGGCGGCAAGTCGGGCGGTTCGCACTCCCTGACCGAATGGTTCGACCCCACGGATGCGTGGAAAGGGTCGCAGACCAGCCTGATGACCGTGCTTTCGCTGGTCGGTGTTGACGGCGTAAGCAAACCGTTGCTGCAGAAGCGGGAAAAATAGGGCAGCGCTTAGGCGCTCTGTATGCCTGTCAAATTTCATATGGCGCCGTTTGCCGCCTGGGCGCATATGAAAACTGGCCCCGTCGATCGCTTTGGTCGCGGGGCCTGTTGCTTGCCGGAGGATGGAGCATGACGATATCGCGGGATTTTCTGGAGTATGTGCTGGACTTGCTGCAGCCGCTGGGCGGCGTGACTTCCCGGCGCATGTTCAACAGCGTCGGGTTGTTCCAGGACGGACGGATGTTTGCGCTGATCAGTGGCGACGAGCAGTTTTATGTCAAAACCGACGAGATCAGCCGTGCGCAGTTCGAGCAAGCAGGCTGTCCGCAATTTTGCTATACCTCCAGCCGGAAGACGGGGGAAAGCAAAGTGATTATGTTGCCCTATCACGCGGTACCACCCGACGCGCTGGATGACAGGAATGCGATGCTGAGGTGGGCGCAGTTGGGGCTTGATGCCGCCCAGCGCGCGCCGGAGCCCAAGCGCAGAAAAACAAAAGCCAGGTTGCCACTGGGCAGCTGAGCGTCCGGCGCCAGGGTTTCCCCGTCGCCACGAATAACCCTTTTGCCAATAGTATTATCCGCATCGCATCCCCCCGGGGGGGATATGATGCGGGCATGAAACCACATAACCCACATCACCACCACGACGCGGTTGCGCTGCGCCTCAAGCGCGCGCAGGGACATCTGCTGCGGATCATTGCGATGATGGAGCAGCAACGATCCTGCGTGGAGCTCGCGCAGCAACTGCATGCCGTTGAAAAGGCGATCAGCCAGGCAAAAAAAGTCCTGATCCAGGACCATATCGATCATTGCCTGGAGGCGTCGGTCGGCGAACTGGACCAGGACAAACGCCGCACCATTGACGAGTTCAAGGAAATTACGAAGTACCTTTGAACGATCAGGAACCTCTCTGCTTATGCTTTCGTTTACCGAGTTACTACAACAAGGCACGGCGCATGCCTGGCTGTTTATTCCCAGCGCCATCTTGCTCGGGGCGCTGCATGGGCTGGAGCCAGGGCATTCCAAGACCATGATGGCTGCTTTCATCGTGGCGATAAGAGGGTCGGTTGGACAGGCCGTGCTGCTTGGGCTGATGGCGACGATCTCGCATACGCTGGTTGTCTGGACAATCGCGCTGGGCGGCATGTATCTCTGGAGGGGAATGAACGTGGAACAGCTGGAACCCTATTTTCAGCTGTGCTCCGGCATGATTATTGTCGTCATCGCGCTATGGATGATCTGGCGCACCTGGAAGGACCGACAGTCCGCCTACGCGGCGGGCCATCGTTCGCACGGCCATACACATGCTGAACATGACGGCCATGATCATCACCATGATCATGGCCACGGCGAAGCGGATCATATTGCGCTCACCGAGGGATATCAGGATGCGCATGAGCGGGCGCACGCCAATGATATCCAACGGCGATTCGCCGGTCGCACCGCCACGAATGGACAGATCGCGCTCTTTGGCCTGACTGGCGGGTTGATCCCTTGTCCGGCTGCGATCACGGTGCTTTTGCTGTGCCTGCAATTGAAAGCCTTTACGCTTGGTGCGACCCTGGTCCTGTCCTTCTCCCTTGGCCTGGCGCTAACGCTGGTAACGGTGGGCGTGCTGGCCGCGGTCAGCTTGCGGCAGGCAAGCCGGCGTTTTACATGGTTTTCGACCGTGGCAAGCAAGGCGCCGTTTTTTTCCGGCGCGTTGATTCTGATGGTCGGCGTCTACCTGGCGATACTGGGATGGCGTTCGATTGGCCAATGACAGGCCTCATGAAGACCCGCTGGCAGGGGCGCTGTTGTTTTTGGCGCATGCCAGCAAATGGAGGTTGTGATTTATTGATTCACATCAAATAAAAGACAGGCCTCACGGCAATCCTTTGCGCAGCATCAATATCCATTTATGCATTTCCATGCATGCTGAACACTGTTCAACAGTTCTTCATGGAGAGGAAAAGATGTTTGCCAATCGTCATACACTTATTGCATGTCTCATCGGCTTGGGGACACTGGCCGGCTTGCCGGCTGCCGCCCACGAGGCGGGCGACTGGATCCTGAAAGCCGGCCTCACGGGAGTGATGCCTAAATCGGACAATGGCACGGTAGGCAAAGGCGTCGCGCCGCGCGGCATCGATCTGGACGTCAACAGCAGCGTGCGGCCCAGCTTCAGCATGACCTATATGGCCACCAAAAACCTGGGTATCGAGTTGCTGGCTGCCGCGCCCTTTTCACATGATATCAGGGGCAATGCGCCTGATCTTGGCGGCGATATCGGGCGTATCGGCAAAACCCGCCACCTGCCACCCACCTTGAGCCTGCAATGGCACTTCCTGCCCGACGCCAAGGTGCAGCCCTATGTCGGCCTGGGCATCAATTACACCACATTCTTCCATACCAAGCCGACAGGCGCCTTGCGCGATCTGGGTGTTGAAAAACTCAAACTGACCGATTCCTGGGGCCTGGCCGCGCAGGTCGGCGCGGACGTCAAGCTCAATGATAATTGGTTCCTCAACGCCAGCATCCGGTATATCGATATCAGGACCAAGGTCAAGATCGATGGCACCAAGATCGGCACTGCAAAGCTCAATCCATGGGTGGCAACGGTCGGGGTAGGCTACCGGTTCTGATGGTGAACCGGGTGCCAGCGCCAGGCTTGCGGCCTGGGTCATTTGGCGCGACGAGGGGCGGTGTCCGTTGCGCGGCCTAGCACGAAACGCACCCGGTCCTCGACATGAAGGCGCGGCACCTCGATTGGCGTGTAGCCGCAAGCCCGATACGTGTCCCACATCATCCTGCAGGTGGCTTCGGCGGTCGCCAGATCCTGCTTGCGCGCTTCATCCTGGGTATAGATGTCGGGCCAGAACGGTAGGATAAATACCGTCGCGTTGTAGCGATAGCGCCGGGCGGCGCGTTCAAGGCGCGCCGGCACCGGCAGTCCGCAAAGACGCAGATAGCCGATGATATCGGGAATGCCGCGATCAAAGAAGACCGGGCCGGTGTGGCGTCGCGCGCGCCGATAGGCGTGAAGGTCATGGCGCAACATCAATCGTGAAAATTCAGCGCGATCCGCCCAGGGCAGGCCATTGCCGCCGACCGACCGCTGCTGGCGTATGACTTGCCGGCCGGCTTCGTCCATGCCTGCGTAGCCATGCCGGACCAGGGCTTCAAGCAGTGTACTTTTCCCCGAGCCGGGACCGCCGGTCAGGATATGGAAGGACTGAATATCTGTTTTCATTGGCTAGAGGCTCTCGATAACATTCATGAAACTGCAACACGTGAGAATCCAGATATCGGATAATCACAAGTAAAAATAGGCTGAAGGAAGGATACGGGGAGCCGCGTTTACAAGCGTGCTGCCTGGGTAGGGACGCCTGCAGTCCTGAGTGATATGGCGTGGCTTGATCCATGCAAGGGCGCGGCATTACAAGCGAAAAACGATGGGAAAACGGGAGCGGTGGCGTGGCCTGGCTGCCGAAGTGCGATGTGAGGCTCTGGCGGTTGGAATGTCAGCCTGGGGTGACAGTGCGCCGGAAGCGATGGCGATGCATGTTGATGGCGTATCGGATCGGGCGGACGGTGGTGGACCCGACAGCCCGATCTTAACGCATCAACATCGTCTTCATGCGCAAGATAGTATCATTGGCGCAGAAAATACGGTTATATGGCGTCGAATGCCGCTTGCAGCGCGGTTTTATCCGATTTTCCACTCTGCAGGAGCAACATGAGCAGAATGCGCGCCTTTTGCGGGCTCAGATCCCCGGCCATGACGGCGCCCGCGTCCGCGGTGGTTTTACCGCCGCCTTCAAAGCCGTAGTTCGCCATCACGCGGCCGTTGTGCACCCGGGTGGAAATGACGACAGGAATATTCTTGCCCAACGCATATTTCACGGCTTCGAACATGGGCTTGTTCATATTGCCCATGCCCAATGCCTGAACCACGATGCCCTTGGCTCCCTGGTCAACGGCGTTGCGCAGCAGGCTGCCATCGGCGCCACCGTACATGGCGATAATTTCCACCTTGGGCATGGGCTGGTCACCCAGGGCGATATGCTGGCGACGCAACTGTGTCCTGGAAAAGATGACGCGATCGGGATACACCTCGCCCAGGAACCCGTAGTCGCCGGACTTGAAGGTTTCCACATTGGCGGTATGCGTCTTGGTCACATAGCGCGCGGCATTGATCTGGTTGTTCATCGCCAGTAGTGTGCCTTTGTCCCTGGATTGGTTGTCAACGGCGATACGCACCGCGTTCAACAGATTGCGGGGGCCATCGAAATCGGATGAGGAGGCATTGCGCTGCGCGCCGATGAGAACGACGGGCTTTTCGGATTTGACTGTCAGGTCAAGCCAGAACGCGGTTTCTTCAAGCGTGTCTGTGCCATGCGAGACGATGACGCCCGAGATCTCGGGGCGCGCCAGCGCCTTGTCGACGGCCTGGGTCAGCTCGACCCAGCGCGGTGGGTCCATATAGTCGGAGGGCACGTTGGACAGGTTGTTGACCTCGATCTTGGCGAAGTTCGCGACATCGGGCACCGTGGCCAGCAGGTCATCGCCCGAGATGGCCGGTACAGGGGCTTTTTTGACCGGATCGATTTTCATGGCGATGGTGCCGCCGGTGGCGATGAACTGGACGGTAGGCTTGTCCTGGGCGCTGGCGGTGCCAATGATTGCGCAACACAGTCCTGATAATACAAATGAGATTTTCTTCATGCTCGTCCCCTGATTGTGATTTAATTGATAAAACAGTACTAGCGGGATTCTACAATGGATTCATCGCTTTGTGCCGCAACGGACCGGCCGGCTTCCCGGGCGTTGTTCCCTTTCTCCAGGTTTCGTCGTTTTCCCCTTTCGTCCGCGTCATCGTGTCCTTTTGTATTTCCTCCATTAGCCACCACATGAAGGAGTCAGCAAACATGAATCGTAAAACAGCGAGTGATTTTCATCCTGAGGTATTGAAACTGTTCGATGCCTACGTCCATGGCGGCATCAGTCGCCGGCAATTCTTGAACCGCAGCGCCAAGTTCGCGGCGGGTGGTTTGACGGCTACGGCAATCCTGGACAGCCTGGCACCGAACTTTGCCTGGGCGCAGCAGATTCCCCCGGATGACAAGCGTATTAAAGCAGGGTATGTCGATTATGATTCGCCCCAAGGTTCGGGTAAAATGCGCGGCTACCTGGCGCAGCCGGCCGATGCGCAGGGGAAAAGACCGGGCATCGTGGTGATTCACGAGAATCGCGGGTTGAATCCGTATATCGAGGACGTGGCGAGACGGCTGGCGGCCGAAAACTATGTTGCGTTTGCGCCCGATGCGCTGACCCCGTCCGGCGGTTACCCTGGCGACGAGGACAAGGCGCGAGCGCTGTTTGCCAAGCTGGACCCGGCAAAACGCACAGAAGATATGCTGGCGGCGGCGCCGTTTTTGCAAGGGCACGCGGCGGTGAATGGCAAGATTGGTGTCGTCGGCTTTTGCTATGGCGGCGGCATGGCCAATCTGTTTGCCGTTCGCCTTCCCGATCTGGCGGCGGCGGTGCCTTTCTATGGTGGGCAACCGGCCGCGGCGGATGTACCGAAGATCAAGGCGCCGCTGCAGATCCATTATGCCGGTCTGGACGAACGCATCAATGCGGGTTGGCCGGATTACGAGGCCGCCTTGAAGGCCAACGGCAAGCAGTACGAAATGCATATGTACGAGGGTGTGAACCACGGTTTTCATAATGATACGACGCCGCGCTACGACGAGGCGGCGGCCAAGCTGGCCTGGTCGCGTACGCTGGCGTTTTTCAAGAAAAACCTGGATGCGGCGTAGTTTTCTGGCGCTGCTTGCGCCCGTGGGGCGCCACGCCTGGGGACGCGGTTTCGGCCTGCGTCCGAACCGGGTTCTGGATCACGCGCAGTTGCCGTCGGCTTGAAACATATGATTCAATAGAGGCCGGACGATTGCAGCGGAGACACGGGATGCGGGCGCGAACACAGATTCTGGATCAATTTGAAATGCTCAGTCCTGCGCTGCAAAAAGCCGCCAGGTATCTGGTCGATCACCCCAACGACGCAGTGGTGCTGTCCATGCGGGCGGTGGCCGTCAAGGCCGGCGCCCAGCCGGCGACCCTGGTCAGGCTGGCGCAGGCGCTCGGGTACGAAGGGTGGGGTGAACTCAAATTGGCATTCGCCCGGGATCTGGGGCTCAACAGCAAAAGCTACGTCAGCCGCGCGCGTTCCCTAACCGAAACGGGCAGCCAGGACACGTGGCTCAGGGAACTGATCTACGCGCAGGCGGCGAACCTGGCCTATACAGAGAAATATTGCGGCGAGGCGCTGCACGAGGCCGCGCGGATGCTGGGGCGGGCCGGCAACGTATTCGTGGCGGGGTTCCGCGCCAGTTTGCCCATCGCCTATACCCTGGTATACGGCTATCGCCTGTTCCGCAATTCGGTGCAACTGATTGACGGGCAGAATGGCGGACTGGAAATGCAGTTGCGAGCCATCGGCAATGACGACGTGGTCGTGGTCATCAGCTTTTTTCCCTATTCCAGCGAAATGCACGCCATCATTGAGCATGCCAAGCGCCGCGGTGCGCGCATTCTTGCCATGACCGACAGCGATGCCTCGCCGCTGGCGCTGGCCGCCGACCAGACGATTTTGTTTTCCATCGATAGTCCTTCCTTTTTCCCGTCGGTCACATCGGCGGTATCTCTGGCGGAAGCGCTGCTGGGCCTGCTGGTTGTCCATGGCGGCAGCGAGGCGGTCGCCAATATCGATCGCAGCGAACAGGAACTGGTCGAGCTGGGCGGGTATATTAAGACACCCTAGCGTATATAGTCTTTCCGCTCCCCCTGAAAAAATAATTTATTTCAATCGTCGTTGCGGATCCATTGAAAAAATCCTCGCTCGCCATAGGGTTTTCTATTATGGATCATTTGTTTCATTAAAAATAATATAGATACGAATGTATCCTAATGCGGTATCCAAGGAAGATGCAGGCGATGAGAGGTATGGCGTATGTCAATACGTTGGACCTAACGGGTGGTCACTATCTTGACTTTCAGGAGAAAAGAATGCGTTCTATGTTTACTTTTGGCCTAGCGCTGGCCACGACTGTTGCGGGCATGCAGGTCGCGGTCGCAGCGGAGCAAAAATTCGTCACTATCGGTACAGGCGGGGTGACTGGGGTCTATTATGCGGCCGGCGGGGCGATTTGCCGCTTGGTCAACAAAGATCGCAGCGAGCATGGCCTGCGCTGTTCCGTGGAGTCCACCGGCGGCTCCGTGTTCAACGTGAATACCCTGCGCGCGGGCGAGCTGGACATGGCGATTGCGCAATCGGATGTCCAGAATAATGCCTATAAAGGCATCGCGCAATTTAAGGAAGCAGGGGCCGACAAGGACCTGCGTTCCCTGTTTTCACTGCACGCCGAGCCCGTGACAATCGTCGTCGGCAAGCAGATCCAGGCCGACAGCTTGCGGGATCTGAAGGGCAAGCGATTCAATATCGGCAATCCCGGCTCCGGCCAGCGGATGGCATCGTCGGAATTGATGAGTGCGTTGGGGATGAAAAACAGCGACTTCTCGCTGGTGTCTGAGTTGAAGGCCGACGAACACGGCCCCGCGCTGTGCGATGGCAAGATCGATGGCTTTCTATATACCGTGGGCCATCCTTCGGCCAATATCCAGGACCCGACCACGGCGTGTGGCGCCAAGCTACTGTCGGTGCAAGGCCCGGAAGTGGACAAATTGGTGCAGGCCAACAGCTATTACGCCAAGGCGACCATTCCTGGTGGCACGTATCCGAACAATCCGCAGGACGTCAATACCTATGGCGTATTGGCAACTTTTGTTGCCAGCGCCAAAACGCCAGACGACACTGTCTATACGGTGGTCAAGCAGATATTCGAGAATTTCGACAGCTTCAAGAAATTGCATCCCGCCTTCGCCAGCCTGAAGCCCGAAGACATGGTGCAAAAGGGCCTGTCGGCGCCGCTGCATGAGGGGGCCCTGAAATACTATCGTGAAAAAGGCTGGGTCAAGTAACGTCGCGCTGCCAGCGTGATCGTAAATATTACCCGCCAAAAAAGGAACAAGCATGTCTAGCCCGACAGAGACAGTAGCACCGGATACCTTGCAGCAGCTGGTCAATGAAAGCGACACGGGCGGCAGGACGCCTTCGGGATTGGGCGCCATGCTGATATTTGCGGTCGCCGTTTTCTGGTCCGTATTCCAGCTGTGGCAAGCCTCGCCCCTGCCTTTTACGCTGGGCTGGGGCATCATGAATGATACCGAGCTGCGCTCGGTTCACCTTGGCCTGGGCTTGTTGCTGGCGTTTCTGGTCTGGCCGGCGTACCGTTCGGCGCCGCGCGCCTATGTGCCTGTGTATGACTGGATTCTGGCGCTGGCTGCGGCCTTCGCCGGCGCGTATATCTATTTTTTCTATGCCAGTTTGTCCGATCGGCCCGGGCAGCCCACTGGACTGGATATCGCGACGGCTTCCATCGGCATCATTTTGCTGCTGGAGGCGACCCGGCGGGCGGTGGGGTGGCCCATGGCGGTGCTGGCTGTGCTATTCATGCTGTACAGCCTGTATGGCCCGTACCTGCCGGAACTGCTTGCGCACAAAGGGGTGTCGTTTACGCGCTTGCTCTCGCATATGTGGCTGACGACAGAAGGCGTCTATGGCGTTGCGCTGGGCGTGTCGGCCAGCACGATTTTCGTCTACGTCCTGTTCGGGTCACTGCTGGATCGGGCCGGCGGCGGCAATTACATGATGCAGGTCAGCTTTGCGGCATTAGGCCATATGCGTGGCGGTCCGGCTGTCGTGGCGGTCGTATCGTCCGGATTGAATGGCCTTATTTCGGGGTCGTCGGTGTCGAATGTGGTGTCAGGCGGCATCTTCACCATTCCCCTGATGAAAAAATCCGGCTACGGCGCGGTCAAGGCCGGTGCCATCGAGACCATGTCCTCGGTGGGCGGCCAGATCATGCCGCCTGTGATGGGCGCCGCCGCATTCCTCATGGTCGAATATGTCGGCATTCCGTATTCGGAGGTCTGCCGGGCTGCGGTCTTGCCGGCCTTGCTGTCCTATATCGGGCTGTTTTATATCGTGCGCCTGGAGGCGTTCAAACTGGGCATGGATCCCATTCTTATCCGCGAGAAGATGCCCATGCGGATAAAAGCCCTGCGCTGGGCCATGGGCGTATTCGGCACAATTATTGTTTCCTGCCTCATCTACTATGTCCTGGCCTTCCTGAACACGATGCTGGGCGAGGCCGCGGGACTATTTATCGCGCTTGCCATGGCAGCCGTGTATGTCGCTTGTGTATATCTGGCGGCGGCGGAGCCCGATCTACCCGACGATATCGATGTCAATAACCCGAAGATGCTTTACACCTGGCCCACCGTCAAGGCAGGACTGCATTTTCTGCTGCCTATCGGCACGCTGATCTGGGCTCTGATGATCGAGGAGCTGTCTCCGTCGCTGGCCGCCTTCTGGGCGGTTGCCGTCCTGCTCGTGTTGATGGCGAGCCAGCATGCGCTGATTGCCGTGTTCCGCAGATCAGGCAATATCCGGGCCGAGTTGCAGCGCGGATTGCGCGACGCAGTATTCGGGCTTGAGGGCGGTGCGCGCAATATGATTGGCGTGGCCATTGCCACGGCCACGGCCGGCATTATCGTAGGCGGTATTACACTAACCGGTATGGGCCTGCGCATGACCGAGTTCATCGAGTTCGTCGCGCAGGGCAATCTGATGATGACGCTGCTGTTCGTGGCGTTTGTCTGCCTGGTGCTGGGACTGGGCGTGCCGACCACGGCCAACTATGTGTTGGTGGCCACACTGATGGCGCCGGTCGTGGTTGAGCTGGGCGCGCAAAGCGGCGTTATCATTCCCTTGATCGCCGTGCATCTGTTTGTGTTTTATTACGGCATCATGGGAGATATCACCCCGCCGGTCGGTCTGGCGACCTTTGCCGCGTCCGCCATATCCGGCGCCAGTCCGATAGCAACCGGCATACAAGGCGCGCTTTACGCATTGCGCACTGTTATCCTGCCGTTTATCTGGATTTTCAACCCACAGTTACTGTTGCTGGATATCCATGGCGGGTTCGAGTTGGTGCTGGTATGTACCGCGGCATTGATCGCCATGCTGGCGTTTTGCGCGGCGACCATGAACTGGTTCCGGGTCAAGTGCAAGCCCTGGGAAGTGGCCTTGCTGCTGGCGGGTGTCGTTTTTCTGTTCCGGCCCAATTTCTTTATGGATATGATTGCGCCAGAGTACCGGAACGTGCCAGGCCAGCAGGTCTTTGACATTGCCGGCAAGCAAAGGGACGGGGCAATCTTGAGCATGACAATCCAGGGCATGACGCTGGAGGGCGACGAAAAAACCAAAACCGTGGCCGTCAACCTTGGTCCGGAGAATACCGACGGCCGCCAGCGCCTGGCGGCCAGCGGCTTGCAACTGACGCAGCTCGGAGACCGGGTGCAGATCATGGCCGTGCGTTTTGGCAGTGTCGCCCGCAAGGCAGGCTTTGAAGAGGGCTTTGACATAGCCAGCATTAAAGTGCCTACCGATCGTCCCAGCCAATATTGGTTCTATATTCCCGGTTTTCTGTTGATCGCAGCGGTCTGGTGGTGGCAAGGACGACGCCTTGGCAATCGCCCACGCTCCCGACCGCGTCAGGAAACCGAAATGTCGCGCAGGCAGACGGCCTGATCGTTACGCAGATTTCTTCACCGTATTGCAAATCATGACTCATATCATTCATCGCAGTTTTCGTTTCGAGCCCCCTGTGGCATCCCATGCCAAAGGCATGCATATTTACGACAGCACCGGCAAGGCATATCTGGATGCATGCGGCGGCGCGGCTGTCTCCTGCCTGGGGCACGCGCATCCCGCGGTGCTGGCGGCCATGCATCGCCAGATAGAACAACTGGCCTATGCACATACCAGCTTCTTCACTTCCGAGGTGTCCGAACAGTTGGCGGACCACTTGGTGGCACATGCCCCTTCGGGCCTGGATCGCGTCTATTTCGTGTCGGGAGGATCGGAGGCCATTGAAGCCTCGCTAAAGCTCGCGCGGCAGTATTTCGTCGAGATCGGCCAGCCGCAGCGCACCACTTTTATCGCCCGAAGGCAGAGCTACCACGGCAATACCCTGGGGGCGCTGGCGGTTGGCGGCAATGAATGGCGCAGGAAGCAATTTGCGCCGCTATTGATCGATGTGGCGCGAGTCGCGCCTTGCTATGAATATCGCGACCGTCGCGTCGATGAAAGCCAGGATCAATATACGCAGCGCTTGTTGCGAGAACTGGAAACAACCATACAGGAAGTTGGCCCAGAAACCATTATCGGCTTTTGCGCGGAAACGGTGGTAGGGGCGACGGCGGGTGCGTTGCCGCCCACGCCGGGTTATTTCAAGGGGATCCGCGAGATTTGCGATCGCTATGGCATACTCTATATCGCGGATGAGGTAATGTGCGGCATGGGCCGGACGGGGACGCTTTATGCGGTCGAGCAGGACGGGGTCGTGCCGGATCTGCTGACGATCGCCAAAGGCCTGGGGGGCGGCTACCAGCCGATAGGCGCATTCCTCGCCAGGGACAACATTATCGATCCATTGCGAAAGGGCAGTGGCCTGTTCCAGCACGGGCATACCTATTTGGGACATGCGACCGCGTGCGCGGCGGCGCTGGCGGTGCAACAGACAATCCATGACGAAGATCTGCTGGCGCAGGTGCGCGAACGGGGCCAATACCTGAGGCAGTGCCTGGGCGATGCCATTGGCGCCGACGACCATATTGGCGATATTCGCGGGCGCGGGCTTTTCCTGGGCATTGAACTGGTGCAGGACCGCGAACGTAAAGCGCCATTCGATCCGCAAGACCAGATGCACGCCAGGGTCAAGCGCCAGGCGATGCAGAATGGTCTGATGGTTTATCCATCCGGGGGAACCATTGATGGCCGCAATGGCGACCATATCCTGCTGGCGCCGCCGTTTATCGCGACACATGAAAATATTGATGAAATCGTTGAAAAACTTGCTTTGTCCATACGCCAGGCGACAGAATCGGTATAGTGGCAGACATCGATTTTGAGTATTTTTTGCATCCAAGAGCTTGAACATGACTTCACATCCCGACAGGCTACCCGCCATTTCTCCAGACGATTGGACCGACGAGCAACGCCAATACGCCGAAGAAATTATCAATGGTCCGCGTGGCGGCTTGATTTCTCCCTTCATTCCGCTGATCCGCAGTCCCGAACTGATGGCGCATGCGGGCCGCATGGGCGAGTATCTGCGCTATCGCAGCGCGCTGGGATTGCGCCTGTCGGAACTGGCTATCCTGGTTACCGCCAGACAATGGTCGCAACAGGTGGAATGGGCGATTCACGCACCCATTGCCTTGCGCGAAGGGATTGCGCCGGAGACCGTCGAGGCTATCCGCGAGGGCCGCGTGCCCGAGGGACTGCCGCAGGATGAAGCCGTGCTGTACGATTTTTCAACGGAGCTGTATCGCAACAAATCAGTCAGCGATTCGACGTATCGGAAAGCCTTGTCCCTTTTTGGCGAGCAGGGCGTCATGGATCTGGTCGGCATCAACGGCTACTATTCGCTGCTGTCCATGGTCATGAACGTGGCGCGGACCGAAGTGCCCGTATCTTCCATTGCGCCATTGGTGTCGATGCCTGACGTATAGGGTGGGCGCAGGCGTTAAAAGCCCCTGAGGCAGCCCTTGGCGGCGACCATTGCGATTTGTGTTTTTCCGTGGTGAACCTCGCCTGCACCGCCATTGGCGGTCTATGAAAATCTGAACCCAGGATCCACCCCTGGCGCTTGCCAAGGATTGGAAATCAGTGATATAGTCCTTTTAGGTCATAAGTCTGACATAATGACATTTAATCTCGGGTAACCCGGTCAAAGACTCGCGGAAGCGGGCAGAACCAGGTCTGGAGCACTTTGGAGACATCATGAAATTACACTGGTCACCGCGTTCGCCGTTTGTTCGCAAAGTGATGATTGTGTTGCACGAAACCCGGCAACTGGAGCAGGTGGAGCTGGTGCGTACACCCGTCGCGATGGCGGAACCTAATCTTTCCCTGGTCAAGGACAATCCGCTGATCAAGCTGCCAACCCTGGTGCTTGACGATGGCTACGCGCTGTTCGATTCCGCGGTGATTTGCGAATACTTCGCGCAGCAGGCCGGTCCTGCCGGCTTGTCGCTGTTTCCCGAAGACCCGCAAGATCGGATACGTGTTTTGCGCCAGCAGGCGCTGGGCGATGGATTCATGGATGCCTTGCTGCTGTTCAGGCAGGAACGCAATAAAAGTGTCGCCAGGCAGACGCAGGCATGGCTCGATAGTTTTGCGCTGAAAACCGATGCAACGCTGGCATACCTGCAATCGCACGTTTCGGAAATAGAGACCACGGGATTCGATATGGGGGCGATCACGGTAGGCTGTGCCCTGTCTTACCTGGACTACCGCTACGCGGACCTGCGATGGCGAGAGCGGGCGCCGGCGTTGGCGCGTTGGCATGCGGCGCAATTTGCGCAGCGTCCGTCAGTCATGGCAACGGCGCCCGCCGAAACCCCCTGAGACTCGGAAGAACGTATCTTTTTTTATTATTTGGCAGGAGTTGTATGAGTCGTATTCCATTTCCGACCGTTGAAACAATGAATGCGGCGCAGCGTGCCGTTTATGACGATATTGTAAATGGTCCGCGCGGCCGGCTGGTCGGGCCCTTGCGCGCTGTGCTGCATAATCCGGAGCTGGCGCAACGCTGGCAAAAACTAGGGGAAATCCTGCGCTTCGGTACCAGTTTGCCCGCGCAACTGAATGAGCTGGCCATCCTGGTAACCGCAAGGCGCTGGAATAGCCAGATCGAATGGCATATCCATGAACAGGCCGCATTGAAGGCGGGCCTGCCGCAAGCGATTGCCGATGCCATCAAGCATTGCGAGCCGCCGCCGTTCCTGGCCCGGCAGCAGGCGCTAGTCTACGAGTTTTCCAGGCAATTGTTGATGCATGGTGTCGTTGAACCCGATATCTACAATCAAGTCCGTTCGCTGTTCGATATCCAGGGGGTAGTGGAGTTGACCGCGGTAGTCGGCTATTACAGCATGGTCTCCATGACGCTGAACGCCCATGAAATTCCGTTGCCCGACGGTGGTGATGCGCCGCTCGCGCCGCCGCTGGCCCATGGACAGCAGATGCTTAGCGAGCTGGCCAGGATCAGCCTGGCAGACATGAAACTATGATGGCAAACCTGATCCCGAACGAACTCGAGACGCCGCGTATGCCGGCTCGACCGGCGGTCACGTTGCCGCCGGGCAGTTGCGACACACATTGCCATGTATTCGGTCCTTATGCGGATTTTCCCTTGCATCTTCGCGCCACCTATGCCTCACCCGATGCGCCGGCCGCGCGCTACCTGCAGATGTTGGATACCGTGGGAGCGAAGCGCGGGGTGCTGGTGCAGCCGGCTCCGTATGGCACCGATGTGGCGGCGATTGTCGATGCGATTGCGCGGCGGCCCGCAAGTTTGCGTGGCATCGGTGTGACCGCGCCCGATACCTCCGCGGAAACCTTGAAGGCCTGGCATGCCGCAGGCATTCGGGGTTTGCGGTTCATCGAGGCGCGTGATCCGCAAGGCAAATTGTTTCCTGGAAGTGTTGGCTTTGACAGCATTGAAGCGCTGGCGCCGGCGATGCGTCAATCCGGTATGCACGTGCAGATGTGGGGACCCTATGACAGGTATTCGCCAGTTCTGGCACGCGTTGCCGACCTGGGCTTGCCGGTGGTGCTGGATCATATGGCTAGTGTTGTTGTCTCCCGGGGCTTGCAGGATCCATTGTTTAAATTGATATGCAAGCTGGTGGAGCAGGGCCGGGTGTGGATCAAGCTCTCGCTTTGTCGTGTCTCACAGCAGGCACCGGACTATGAGGATATCCGGCCTTTCCATGATGCGCTGGTAGCGGCCAATGCCGACCGCGTATTGTGGGGATCGGATTGGCCTTATGTGCGTATGGGCGCGCATGCGCCGGATGTCGCCCAATTGATCGAAGTGGCGCATCGCTGGCTGGGTAACGATGTCATGCGCAGAAAAATATGGGTGGAGAATCCTGCCAGCCTGTATGGATTCGATGAAGATAACGAGGAGACATGAATAATGGAACCGGACGAAATAGAGGCGTTCAGGGATAGCGCCCGCGATTTCCTGTCGCGGGAGGATCATGCGGCCCGCACGCGCGCACAGTGCCGGCAACCTGGCGTGCTTGATCGGGAGCGGTGGCAGGCGATGGCGCGGGTTGGCTGGCCGGCCATACTGATTCCTGAAGCGCAGGGCGGGCTGGGCTTGGCGCCGGAAGCCATGAGCGTGATTGCCCAGGAAATCGGCGCTGCGCTAGTCTGGGAACCCGTGCTTGACGTGGCCGTGCAGGCAGCGACGCTGCTGGCCCATTTACCGGGAAACGCATTGCGAGACCGCCTGCTTGAAGGCATTGCCGCCGGCGCCTTGATCGCGGGTACGGCCTGGCAACAGTGCACAACCCAGGTTGAGATCGAGCCTGGTCCGATGGTTCGCCGCGATAACGACGGTTTTCGGATCGGCTTCGCAAGTTTCACGTCAGTCCGTCCGGGGCAGGGCGCAAGCGGATGGCTGGTGCTTGGCAGCTTGGGGGATGAGCCAATGCTATTTTGGGTGGCTCGTGAAGACCCCGGCGTCGCCTTCGAAGATGAACCGCGCGTCGATGCCGGCAGCCAGGGTATGCTGCGGCTGGCCGATTGCCACCTACCAGAGGACCGGCTGGTGGCGCAGGGCGCCGCGGTTGCGCAAGCGCTGGCTCGGGCCAACGATTATATGCGAATCATGCAGTCGGCCCAGTTGTTGGGGGTTGCAAGGAAAGCCCACGAGACAACGCTGGAATATCTTAAGGTGCGGGTCCAATTCGGTAAGCCGATTGGCAGTTTCCAAAGCTTGCAGCACCGCATGGTCGATGCTTATATACAACTGCAATTGTTGGACTATGCCTTACAGGAAGTGCTTGATCAGCCCGATATCGAGCCCACCCAACTCGCGCGGCAGGCAAGTCGCTTGAAGGCGCGTGCCGCGCAGGCAGCGGGCCAGGTGACGCGCATGGCCGTACAAATGCATGGTGGCATGGGCTATTCGGACGAGTCGGACATTGGTTTGATGCTAAAAAAAGCATTGGCACTCTCCAGTACGCTTGGCAACGAGCGCGCGCACAAGGCCCGCTATGTGCAGTTGTTGCGCCAGCAGATCAGAATGCCACAACCGCCGGTGGCGCAGTCGGATGAGGAATGGGATACCTTTCCGAAAGATCATGACTGGGATGCCATGGCCGAGTCCGATTTCAGGCGCATGCTACGCGCTTTTTTTCGCAAGCATTATCCCGAACACCTGAGGCATCGATCGCGGCGACTGCACTGGCACGAAATATCAGGCTGGTACAGGACGCTGTCGGCGCAAGGCTGGATTGCGCCGTCTTGGCCGAAGCAATTTGGCGGCATGGCGCTCTCGCCCGAGAAAATGATCGCCTACATTGAAGAGCAGGAGCGCTACGGCGTGGGCCGACCCCCCGACCAGGGGCTGGTCATGCTTGGCCCTATCCTGATCCGCTACGGTACGCCGCAGCAGCAGGCAACCTACTTGCCCGCCATCCTGTCTGGCGAACACGTGTGGGCGCAGGGCTATTCGGAACCGAACGCCGGCTCGGACTTGGCATCGTTGCGGTGCGAGGCCGTGCCGGACGGTGATTGTTTCGTGGTTAACGGGCAAAAGACCTGGTCCACCCTGGCGCAGGATGCCACGCATATGTTCATATTGGTCAGGACGGACAAGTCCGTGAAAAAACAGGCCGGTATCAGTTTCTTGATGGTGGACCTGCAAACACCCGGCATACAGCGGCGGCCGATACGCACCATCGCGGGTGATGAGGAGTATTGCGAGATTTTCTTCGATCAGGTGCGCGTGCCCAAAGAGAATCTGGTTGGCGAGCTCAATGAAGGATGGACGATTTCCAAGGCCTTGCTGGGATTCGAGCGGTTATTCAGCGGCAATCCCAAGCATGCGCAGAACACGCTGGGAATGATCGACAAGCTGATGGCGAGGACGGGCATGGATGAGGACCCGGTTTTCCTGGCTGACTATGCGCAACTGCATTTGGATATCGCGGACCTGTGCTCGGCCTATGCGGCTTTTTCGGGCATGGTCCGTCGCAACCAGCCGTTGCCGCCGGATGTTTCGTTGCTCAAGATCTGGGCCACAGAAACCCACGAGAAAGCGGCGTTGCTGTTGTTGGACGCCGCCGGCGAACATGCCGGCACGACCGGAACACTGGCGCTTGCGACACTGCCGCAGGCACAGGAGCCGCTGCTGGCGGATATTCAAGTGCCGTTGTACAACGCCGCGGCGGCCAAGATATTCAGCGGCACCAATGAAATTCAGCGCAATATTCTGGCAAAAGTCGTGCTTGGACTGCCGACTTGAGGCGCGGCCGAGGCTGTCAATTATCTTATAAAGGAACAATGATGCAAGCGCTTTCTCATATTCGCGTCCTCGACTTGGGACGGGTTTTCTCGGGCCCATGGACAGGCCAGATGCTGGCCGATCTGGGTGCCGATGTTATCAAGGTGGAACGGCCTGGTCGCGGCGACGATGTGCGCCAGCAAGGGTATCGTGCCCGCGACGCAAGCGGCGGGGAAACCGCAGAAACGTCGTCGTTCCTGGCCATGAATCGGGGCAAGCGGTCCGTAACCGTGAATATCTCGACGTCCGAGGGACAGGATTTGATACGTCGGCTGGCGGCGCAATCCGATGTTCTGATCGAAAACTTCAAGGCTGGCGACTTGGCGCGTTATGGCCTGGATTATGCCTCGCTCAAGCAGATCAATCCTCGCCTGGTTTATTGCTCCATCACGGGTTTCGGGCAGTCCGGACCCTATAGCCACAGGCCTGGCTATGACCCCATCTTCCAGTCCATGAGCGGCTTGATGAGTCTGACCGGTAATCCAGAGGAGGAGCCTGGTGGCGGACCGCAGAAGGTCGGTTATGCCGTATCGGATCTGACTGCCGGCTTTTATGCGATTATCGGTATTTTGGCGGCACTGAATCATCGCGATGCGGTTTCCGGGGAGGGCCAGTATATCGATATCGCGCTCTTCGACGCCCAGGTTGCCTCGATTGGCCACATTGCCATGAACTACCTGATTTCAGGGCTGGTGCCCAAGCGCATGGGGACGGCTTCCCCCATCACTTGTCCCTACCAGGCATTTGAGTGCAGCGACGGCCACCTGATGGTCGCGGTGGGCAACGATTCGCAGTTTGCGCAGTTCGTTGCACTGCTGGGGATGCCGCAACTGGCCGAAGACCCGCGTTTTCTCCTTAATCGCCAGCGTGCGCAAAACCAAAAGGAATTGGTGCCGCTATTGGCGGACGTGATGAAAACGCGCACCGTTCGCGAATGGCAGCAGCAGTTGGACACGATGAACGTGCCTTGCAGCCCGATCAATGACTTGAGCCAGGTGTTTGACGATCCTCAATTGCAACATCGCGACATGCTCATTCACATGCAGCACACCACGGCGGGAACCATTCCGCAAGTGGCCAATCCGCTGAAATTGTCGGAAACCCCGGTCAGCTATCGGCGGCCGCCGCCAGTACTGGGCGAGCATACGGATGAGGTACTGATTGAGATGCTGAAGATGGCGCCTGCGGAGATTGACGAACTTCGCAGCAATCGGGTGATCTGACAAAATGGGCGGTGATGCGGCCGGGTGCGAATCCCGGACGCCTGCCGTATTTTTGGCGCGACAGGCACGGATGGCTGCGCGCGACAACGTGGACTCACCATGGAGCCTACGCGACCTGGGTCAGGCATGATATATCAGTAGCAGCATGGTCGCGACCAGCGCGGGCCTGGCTTGACCCTCTATTTCAAATGTATTTTCGATGGTGAAAAGCGTGGCTCCGTCCCTTGGTTCGGCTTCCAGCAGGCGCTGATGCAACCTGATCCGCGTGCCGACCTGGACTGGATTGATGAAACGCAGGCGATCCAAGCCGTAGTTCAGTCCTTTGCCGCGTGTCTCAATGCGGAAAATGCCGCGTGCGAGCAGCGGAATCAGCGAGAGCATGAAAAAACCGTGAGCAATGGTCTTGCCGTCCGGCATTTCGTTGCGGGCGCGCTCGATATTCACGTGTATCCAGTGATCGTCTCCCGTCAGTTGGGCAAATTGACTAATCTGTTCCTGGGAAATATCCAGCCAGTCGCTGGACCCCAGCGACTGGCCACGGTATTTGGCGAGCTCCGCGGGTGTATTGACTGTCAGCATACGTGCCGCCTCCCTTGAGCCGTAGCGGGGCAATCCAGCGCCATTCCGGCGGCGGTGAACATCATGAAGGTGTCGGGGTTGACCTGGCCGTGTGTCGTATTATTTTCCAATGGTGACTCCTGTCGTGTTAACGATGGTTTCCCACTTGCGCCTGTCTGTTTCGAGAAATTCCCTGGCTTGCTCCAGCGTCATGGGTACCGGGGGCAGATAGCCCTGCGCATGCAAGCGTGCGCGCGTATCATCCTGTTTGAGCACCGTGTTCATGGTCTGGTTCAGTTTGGTGAGGATCGCACCGTCGGTCCTCGCGGGAGCGATCAAAAGATTCCAGATCTCTATGCTTAGATCAGGAAAACCGGCTTCAACCAAGGTGGGAACCTTGTCCATTTGGGGATAGCGCTTGAGACTGCTGACCGCGAGGAATTTCAGCTTCGGGTTGTGTTGTTGGGCATTGGCGGCAGGGCCTGTCAAGACCCCGATCTGAACCTGACCGCCGATCAGGTCACTTGTCAAGGGCGCATCTCCCTTATAGGGAATATGGACGATGTCGAGACCGGCTTTTTTCTTGAAATATTCGAAGACCAGATGGCCTGGCGTGCCCGCACCGGAAGTGCCATAGGAAAGGGTGCCTGGCTTGGCTTTGGCCAATTGGATCAATTGCGCCAGATTGTTTGCCGGTAAATCGGCATTGACCGTGATAACGAGTGGCAAGGAGCCGATATTGCCGATGGGCACCAGATCTTCTGGATGGTACTGCACTTTCATGCCGATAAGCCGGGAGATGATTGTGCCGCCAACCGGGCCGACACCAAGCGTATAGCCGTCCGGGTCGGCGCGGGAAACGGTGGCGATGCCGATGGTGCCGGCCGCGCCCGCCTTGTTCTCGACAACGAGCGTCTGGTGCAATTTTCTGCCCATGCCTTCGGCGAGGATCCGAGCCGCGGTGTCGCTGGAGCCGCCGGCGGGGAAGGGTACGGTCAGCCGGACGGGCTTTGCCGGATAGGATTGCGCCGCCATTGCCGGCGCCGCGGCCGGTAATGCCATGCAAAACGACAAGGCGCCAGCCGCAGCGCGCCGTAGAAAGGAAACTGGTTTCATAATTTCATGCCTCGCGAATAATAAAAATTTTTTGTTGTTCTGGAAAAGCCCCTGCATCACCATCGTTAGGTTTGAGTCCTAATCATGCTAGGGTATTCCGGTTTTAATGTCAATAGGTCGTATTATTGAACTATATAGGTTATACTTATGTCCTATAGGGTTCATCGTACCATACTGGCAAGACGCAATCCTGTGCGCGCACCACGGGTTTTCGTGCCGAATACCGCGAATAAAAGGGAGACCGAAAGATGCAGGAAAAAAAAGGACCGCTGTCGCATTTGCGCGTGTTGGATTTGAGTCGCATCATGGCGGCGCCCTGGGCCAGCCAGTTGCTTGCAGATATGGGCGCGACCGTGGTCAAGGTGGAACGTCCCGGGCAGGGGGATGATACCCGGGCCTGGGGGCCGCCGTTCCTGAAGGACGCAGAGGGGAACAACACAGCCGAGGCAGGCTACTACCTTTCGGTCAATCGCGGCAAGCATTCGGTCACGGTTGCGCTCGATACGCCTGAAGGACAGCAAATTATCCGGGATCTGGCCCGACACAGCGATATCGTACTGGAAAACTTCAAGACCGGTGCATTGGCGAAGTACGGACTGGACTACGATAGCTTGAAGCAGGTTAATCCGCAATTGATCTATTGTTCCGTGACCGGATTCGGGCAAGATGGCCCGCGCAGCGGCGAAGCCGCCTATGATTTTCTGATACAGGCCATGGGTGGCTTGATGAGCATCACGGGCGAGCGCGATGACAAGCCCGGCGGCGGACCCCAAAAGGTTGGTATTCCGATCGTCGACCTGATGACTGGAATGTACACCGCCGTGGCGGTGCTGGCGGCGGTTGCCAATCGCGAACGGACGGGCGCGGGGGAATACATTGATCTGGCGATGCTGGATGTGCAGACCGCGGTGCTGTCCAATCAGGCCATGAATCACCTGCTGTCGGGCAACACGCCCAAGCGGGGCGGCAACGCGCATCCGAATATTCAGCCCCAGGATGTCTACGCCTGCAGGGATGCAGATGTGATTCTGGCAGTGGGAAACGACGCACAGTATGCCCGGCTATGCCAGGCGTTGGGACGGGAGGAACTGGCGACCGACGAACGCTTCAATGTCAATGCCCAGCGCGCCCGCCATGTTGGGGAGTTGACGGAGATCCTCCAGGCCGAGTTCGCAACACGCGCTCGCGCGGATCTGATCAAGACACTGAGCGACGCGGGCGTGCCTTGCGGGCCGATAAACAGTATTCCAGAAGTTTTCGCGGAACCACAGGTAAAGCACCGGCAAATGTTGCGCGCGCTGCCACATCCTTGCAGCGTTACCGTCCCGCAAGTCGTGTGTCCGATCCGCTTTACGTCGCATCCGCTGTCTTTCGATACGCCACCCCCGTTGCTGGGGCAGCATACGTCGAGCGTTCTGAAGGATCTTGGCTATGACGCAGGACGGATCGAGGCATTGCGAGGCAAGGGCGTTATTTAATCAAGCACAGGAAAAACTCATGAACGAAATCAAATTGGAAAAGCAGGGGAAAATCGCGGTTGTCACGCTTGACGCGCCGCCCGTCAACGCCCTGACGCTGGCCCGCTATTCGGCCATCACGGAAACGTTCGATGCGCTGGGGCAGATGCAGGATATCAATGTCGTGGTTTTGACCGCCAGCGGCGGCAAGGCCTTCTGCGCCGGACTGGAACTCAATGAGTTCCTGGCGGCCACGCCCGAGGAAGATCCAGCCAGGGCCAGGATCGTGCGGGCAACGTTCAGGGCGATACGCCATTGCGCGGTTCCTGTGATTGCCGCGGTCAATGGGCCGGCGCTAGGGGCGGGCAGTGTCCTGGCAAGCAGCAGCGACATTCGAATTGCTTCGGAAAAGGCGACCTTTTCCATGCCGGAGATCAATGTGGGCCGCTGCGGCGGCGGCGCGCATACTGGTAGGCTGGCCCCCCAGGGAAGCTTGCGATACATGGCTTTCACGGGCGAGCAGATCAGCGCATGGGAGGCGCATCGGATCGGCTTCGTGGAGCGCGTGGTGCCGCCACGGTCGCTGTTGCCGACAGCGATGGATATTGCCCAGGTTATTGCAGCAAAGAGCCGAGTCGGCCTGGTTACGATGAAAGAGGCGCTCAATCGCATTGAGGCCATGCCGGTCGACGAGGGTTACGAACTCGAGCAGCAATATAGCACTCGCCTGATGCAATCGGAAGATGCGCGCGAGGCAGTCAGGGCCGTTGTCGAGAAGCGGCAGCCGGTCTTCAAAGGACGATAGTCCGGACTAAACGGCTTTGCCTGTTGCGCAAGCTGTGGAGTCGCTATAATGCTTGGCATGATCGGAAGCCGGCCCAGCCGGGCCCCTGGCTTCCTGTTGAAATACGGGTATACGATAATGACACAAAAGCAGACCAGCAACACGCCAATCGATTTTAGCCGCAGCGCAGCGGCGCGCTATGTCCAACTTGCCAGTCTCTTCCGGCGTAGGGTGGAGTCGGGGCAGTGGGTGGTGGGTTCGCAAATCCCAACGGTCGATGAACTGGCCGAGGAGTGCAATGTGGCTCGAGCGACAGTGCGGCAAGCGCTGGACATTCTTGAAAGCGAAAAGCTCATCGCGCGCTATCGCGCCAAGGGCACGTTTGTGACAGGCAAACCCCAAGAGCAATTCTGGTGCGAGGTCGCCTCGAATTGGGACGGACAGCTTATCGCGCCCGATGGTGTCAGTATCGAAGTCCTGTCCGCCAGGGACAGGCGCATGCCGGTCAATGTGGACGCGTCCCTTGGCAAGCTGGCGGATAGTTATCAGTATTGGCATCGGCGCCATTGGCGCAATGACAGGCCCTATTATCTGGGCGAAGTGTTTATCGATGAAAAAGTGTGTCGCCGGATTCCAGCCAAAGCGTTCGAAACCAAGACGTCCATGCGAATCCTGAGAGAGTTGCCGGGCCTGGAAATCGTCGAGGCGCATCAAACCTTGACGCTGGGTTCGGCGGATCCGGAGCTGGCGGATTTACTGCAGTTGCCTTTGAATGCGCCGGTGGCCCATGTGCACCGCAGCGCAGTCGACCAGAATGGGACGATTGTGTTTGTGGGGGATGGCATTTACCGCGGGGATGTGGTCAGGTTGGATATCCGCCTGAAGTAGTTGCCATGGCGCTTCGGAAGTTTTGTCCCGGTGGGGACGCCGAAAATGATTTTCTCCATTAGGTCAATAATACGAACTATAAATATATTTGTCGGTGTCATTGGATATTTCCATGGCGGGAATGTTTTTGGTATCTGCCCGCCCGCTTCGTAGGATAACAGCAAGGAAGATTTTGCATGAACTCATGGGAAAAAAGCAGGATTTGCATTGTCGGCGCCGGCGCGATTGGCGGATACCTGGGGGTGCGGCTGGCGCGGGGTGGTGCGCGGCTCAGCGTGCTGGCCCGCGGCAAAACCCTGGAGGCGATTCGATCGCACGGGTGGGTGCTGGAAGACGCCGGGGAGCGCTTGGTCGCCACCGTGCGGGCGGCGGCGTCGCCGGAAGCCCTGGGACCACAGGATATCATTATCATTGCTGTCAAGGCTTATGCGCTGCAAGATATCGCGCCCATGGTCGCGGCGATGTGCCACGACGAGACGATCGTCATCCCCGCGATCAATGGTATTCCCTGGTGGTTCACCGAGGGAATGGGCTATCGAGACTTGCCCCGTCGCCTGACGTCGCTGGATCCCGAAGGGCGCATCTCCGCTGCCATCGACGCCAGGCGCGTCGTCGGCTGTGTTGTTTACCCCTCCTGCTACAGTCCTGAACCGGGCGTATCGCATCACAGCTCGGGCCATCGCCTGGTATTCGGGGAAATCGCCGGACCCCTCGGCAGCAACCGCCTGGATCAGGTGGTCGCCTGCTTTGGCGCGGCGGGCCTTGCCGCAGAGGCGACCGATCGCATCCGCGAGGCAGTCTGGGAAAAATTGCTCGGTAATGCCTGCTTCAATCCGGTGAGCATGCTGACCGGCTCGCAAACCGATCTCATGATCGACGACCCGGCGATCCACCGCCTGTTTGTTGCGTTGATGGAAGAAGTGATTGCCGTAGGCGCCGCCCTCGCTATCCAGGTCAACGTCACGCCGGCGCAGCGCCTTGCCGTGACCCGCAAGCTTGGCGGCGTCAAGACGTCGATGTTGCAGGATGCCGAGGCCGGACGCCCGGTAGAGGTCGAAGCCATTGTGGGCGCCTTGGTGGAATTGGCGGGGAGCCTGAAAGTGGCGACGCCGATTGCGTCAACGGTATATGCGCTTGCCAGGATGCGCGCCCGGACGCTGGCGCTGCTTTGAAGACGAATAGCGGAAAGGACATGCGATGGCAATTACATTTGAAACCATAAAGCGGGTCACGGCGCAACTTTACGAGCGGTCGCTCAAGCAGATTCCGGACGACACAAGGCGGGCATTGGTGGATGCGGGCTTGCGCGAAACCAACGAGACCGGTCGCCGCACTTTGCAGATCATGGTCGAAAGCGCCGATGCGGCTCGCCATCGGCAATTTCTGGTCTGCTCCGATTCCGGCGTACCTGTGTATTTTATGCAAATCGGTACGCAGGCGCGTTTCGAAGGCAATGTGAAACAGGCGATCAAGCAAGGGTTTGCCGAACTCGTCGCAGGTATCGATCCGCCCCTGTTGCCGCATGTGACCAATCCGCTGACGCTCGAGCGAGACTATGCGGGAAAGGACATGCCGATCACGACGTTCGACCTGGTTGACGGCGTCGATTACATCGACATTACCTGTTCGCCCAAGGCGCTGGGTTCGGGACGCTGGGCCGCGCTTGAAATTTTCAGTTTTCCCGACCTGTCCACGATAGAAAATTTTGTCATGGACACGGTGATCAAGGCTGGGTCCCAGCCCTGTCCACCCGTTGTGATCGGTGTGGGCATCGGCGGCTCATTCGATTACGCGGCCAAAATGGCCAAGGAGGCGACGCTAAGAAAAATCGGCACCAGCAATAGCGAGCCGATCCTGGCGGAGATGGAGGCCAGATTGATGGAGCGGGTGAATAAAACCGGTTTCGGGCCAATGGGAACCGGCGGCGATAGCACATCGATGGCGGTGCATATCAATTACGCCGCGGGCCACGGTTTTACGCCGGTCGCAGTCTGCTTCAATTGCTGGATCAATCGCCGCACCCGGGCGCGCTGCTATAACGATGGTAGCGTCGAGATGATGGAGTAGGCAAGGATGGCGATAAGAACGCACCGGATGACTTTTCCCTTAAGCGCGGCGGATGCGCGAACCTTGCGCGCCGGCGACCAAGTGATCATCGATGGGGAAATCATTATCACGGCGGGTCTGCCGACCCATGCCCGTTTTCTGGCGTGCCTGGACGGCAGCGAGCCGTTTCCCATGGAAATGCGCGGCGCTTCGTTGTTCCACCTGGGGAGCTATAGCCGCGAGACGGCGGGCCGGTTCGAGATCCTGTATATCAATCCGACCACCAGTACACGCTTTAATCCTCACATGCCTCGATTGATCCGGGAGTTGCAGCTGCACGCCACGGGTGGCAAGGGCGGCCTGGACCAAGCAAGCGCGAAAGCGATGCAGGAAGCAGGATGCGTCTACCTATCGTTCCTGGGGGGTGGCTGCACCTTGCTGAGCCAGTCCATCGAGGAAGTCCTGGAGGTGGGATGGAGCGATATGCTGACGCACTATCGCGTGGTGCGCTTGCGGGTCAAGGGGCTGGGGCCGGTGACGGTGGGTATTGATGCCCATGGGAACAATCTATACGCGAAAATCCATGCCGCGGCGCAAAGCCGGGTCGAGGCTGGCCGGGCTTGAGTCTGTGGTCGACCGTGGCAAATTGGCCTTGGCGAAGCCAGCAGAGCGTGACGCGGTTCGACGCCGCGGCCGGCGTTGGATCAAGGCAGATTTTCGCGGAAAATAATCTGGCTTTGCACCGGATCCACGCCGCTCATGACGGCCCGCTTGTCGCGCAGGTTCGAAAAAATACGAATGCAATTCATGGTGGTGGACTGAGGGTTCTGGGTGATCACCGCGTCCATGGTGCCATCGATCAGCAGGGCGCGCGTGTCCGGTGTCAGGCCATGACCGATGAAGACGATTTTATGCGCCAGCCCTGCTTCCTGGATCGCGCGGGCCACGCCGTCCGAGGCTCCACCGATATTATAGATGCCGGCCAGATCGGGCGATTGCTGCAGCAGTTGGCGGGTCAACCGGTAGTTTTCCTCTGCGCTGTCCAAGCCCTCGCGCAGCCCGACCACTTCGACCATGGGAAAAAGCTCCTGGAACAGGTATAGAAAACCCATTTCACGTTCTTCGTGGGCACGATAGCTCAGGCTGCCGGCAATGATGGCGACTTTGGCGGGGCGTGGTCCGATGAACCGCGCAATGAGATAGGCGGCGGTACGGCCGGCTGCGCGGTTGTCCAGGCCGATGTACGCCGCGCGGCGCGTATTGGAAATATCGGTGATCAGGGTGATGACGTGCCTGCCCTTGGACACCAATTCTTCCACGGCATCCCTGACCAGCGGGTGCTCAATGGCCATGCAGGCGATGCCGTCGGCGCGCTCCGCCTGCCTGCGCAGCGTCGCGGCCAGCACTTCGGGATTGAAGCCTTCGATATAGTCGACCTTGCATTTGACATTGTAGGGCGCCCAGCTTTCCCGAGAATAGGTGATGGTATCTCCCAGCATGTTGATGAAACGGTTGGTGCCTTTGGGCAGAATAAAACTGATACGCATGGCACTGGGCGTGAGCGCCGCATACAGATCGTTCTCGGGCAGGTAATTGAGTTCCGCGGCAGCCTTCAGGACTTTTTGCGTCGTGGCTTCGCGCACGCCCGGCCGCCGGTTCAGAACCCGGTCGACCGTGGCGGTGGATACCTGGGCGCGTGCGGCCACATCTGCAATAATCGCGCGTGCCGATGTTTTATTGATTGATTCACTCATTACATCAAAAGCCATCATTTTATTTTATTGACGATATGATGGTAACACTATATCTTGTCGAGCATAAAGAAATAAATAATCAAAAAACATCATTTGTTTTCTGGAGACCAAGATGCAGAAATTTTCCCGTCGCAGCATGCTGCGCGCACTGTCGGTGGCGCCGCTTGCTGGTGTCGTCAGCGCTTTACCCACCGTGGCGCGCGCGGCCGAGTTTTCCTATAAATACGGGAATAACCTGCCGATGAGCCATCCGCTGAATGTCCGGGCCAAAGAGGCGGCCGATGAAATTCGCGAGAAATCGAACGGCCGGGTTGATATCGCGATTTTCCCCAACAACCAGTTGGGCGGAGACACCGATATGCTGTCCCAGGTGCGTTCCGGCGGCATTCAGTTCTTTACACCGTCGTCGCTGGTCATCGCTACGTTGGTGCCGGTTGCCGCCATCAACGCCCTGGGGTTCGCCTTCAGCGATTATTCGCAGGTATGGAATGCCATGGACGGCCAGCTGGGCGCCCATGTGCGGGCTTCCATCCGCAAGATCCGCCTGTACGCTTTCGACAAGATGTGGGATAACGGCTTTCGCCAGATGACCAGCAGCAAGGCGCCAATCCAGCAGGCCGCCGATCTCGAGGACCTGAAAATCCGCGTGCCCGTCAGCCCGTTGTCCATTGCCATGTTCAAGGGCCTGGGCGCGTCGCCCACGAGCCTGCAGTTCAGCGAAGTGTATTCGTCATTGCAAACGAAAATCGTCGACGCGCAGGAAAATCCGTTGCCGATCATCCAGGTCGCCAAGCTTTACGAGGTGCAGAAATATTGCTCGCTGACCAATCATATTTGGGACGGTTTCTGGTTTATCGCCAACGGCGCCGCCTGGGACCGGCTGCCGGATGACCTGAAGGCCATTGTCGCCGACGGCATCAACGGGGCGGGCATGCGCCAGCGCGAGGACATCAAGAAACTGAACGATTCGGTGGTTACCGATCTGCAGGGCAAGGGTCTGGCGTTCAATACGCCATCGGCCGACTCGTTCCGGGCGGCCTTGCGTGATGCCGGTTTCTACAAGGAATGGAAAGGCCGCTTCGGCGACGAAGCCTGGGCGGCGCTGGAAGCCTCCGTCGGCAAACTGGTGTAGCGATATGGGAACCGTTGCCATGCCCGATTCCACGGCTTCTTGCGCCGCTGCGGCGTTGCCGGCGCGCAACCCAATGCAGGCGCTGGAGCATTATCTTGGCAGGCTCGTCGAGTTGGCGGCAGTCGTCCTGATCTTGCTGGAAATCGTCATTCTGTTTTCCGGGGTGGCGGCGCGCTATGTCCTGCATGTTCCGCTGGTATGGACCGATGAGCTGGCGTCCATCCTGTTTCTCTGGCTTTCCATGCTGGGCGCGGTGATTGCGCTGCGGCGCGGACAGCATATGCGCATGACGGCGCTGATCGATCGTGTCGATCCCCGGACTCGCCTGTTGCTTGAAGGCTTTGCGCAGGCCGCGTCGCTGGCGTTTTTGCTGCTGTTCCTGTATCCCGCATTCGACTATGCCTATGAGGAATCATATATCGTGACACCGGCGCTGGAAATCAGCAATGCCTGGCACGCCGCGGCCCTGCCGGCGGGGATCGCATTGATGATTCTGGTGTCGCTGTTTCGCATGGTGTCGACCAATCATGGCAGACAGCAATTGGTCAGCCTGGGGGTAACGCTGGCGTTGCTGGCGGTCTTCTGGGTGGCGCATCCGTGGCTCATGACCTTGGGCAAATTCAATCTCGTTATTTTCTTTGTCGTGGTCGTGGCGGCCAATGTGTTCTCAGGCGTGCCGATTGCCTTTTCCTTTGCGCTGGCGACATTCGGCTACCTGACGCTGACGACGCAAACGCCCATTGTGGTGATGGTAGGTCGCTTGAATGAGGGCATGTCCCACCTTATCCTGTTGGCGGTACCGTTATTCATTTTCCTGGGCGCATTGATCGAGATGACCGGCATGGCGCGCGCCATGATCCAGTTCCTGGCCAGTTGCCTCGGGCATGTGAAAGGCGGCCTGTCCTATGTGCTGATCGGCGCCATGTATCTGGTGTCTGGTATTTCGGGCTCCAAGATCGCCGATATGGCGGCGATCACGCCAGTGCTGTTTCCGGAAATGCAGAAGCGCGGTGCCAGGAAGGGCGAATTGGTGGCCCTGCTGTCGGCAACCGGGGCGCAGACCGAAACCATTCCGCCGTCCATCGTGTTGATTACCATCGGGTCGGTAACGGGCGTGTCGATTGCCGCACTGTTTACCGGGGGCATCCTACCCGCGGTTGTGCTGGGGCTTTGCCTGTGCGTCGTGGTCGGCTGGCGCTATCGCCATGAGGATCTGTCGGCCGTGCCCAGGGTGCCAAAGCGCGATATTCTGCGTTTTTTCATGATTGCCCTGCCAGCGGTATCCCTGCCGTTTGTGATCCGGGCCGCAGTGGTGGAGGGGGTGGCCACCGCCACCGAAGTCTCCACGATCGGCGTGGTGTATTCCATCATGCTGGGCTTGCTGGTGTATCGCCAGTTCGACTGGAAGCGCATCGTGCCGATCTTGGTGGAAACGGCGACCCTGTCGGGCGCTATCATGCTGATCATCGGTTGCGCGACGGCGATGGCGTGGGCGTTGACCCAGTCCGGCTTTTCCAGCGACCTGGCGGCCCTGATGGCCAACATGCCTGGCGCAGCCTATGGCTTTCTGATCATTTCCGTGATCGCGTTCATTGTGCTTGGCAGCATTCTTGAGGGGATTCCCGCCATTGTCCTGTTCGGCCCGTTGCTGTTTCCCATCGCCCGCCAGCTTGGCATTCATGATGTGCATTATTCCATCGTGGTGATCTTCGCCATGGGGATCGGTCTGTTCGCGCCGCCGTTCGGCGTTGGCTATTACGGCGCCTGCGCCATCGGCAAGGTGAATCCGTCCGAAGGCATGCGCTATATCTGGGGCTACGTCGTCGCGCTGTTCGTCGGCCTGATGCTCGTCACGTTCATCCCCTGGATTTCCATCGGTTTTATCAACTAGACCGTTACCTCGGGCGGCACACGCTGCCGCCCCACTCATTCATATCTGAAAGCTGGAAAACTATGAGCAAGTATTTTGGTGAAATACGTCAATTGGGTTATGTCGTCCGCGATATCGAGCAAGCCATGGACTACTGGAGCAACACGCTGGGCGTGGGGCCGTGGTTCTACAACCCCAAGGTGCCGATCCGGCGGTATCGCTACGACGACCGGGACTACGAACCACATAACTCGGTGGCGCTGGCCAACTCCGGATTTGTCCAGGTTGAGCTCATCCAGGTTCGCAACGATGTGCCCTCCATGTACCAGGATTTCCTGAAGGCCGGTCGCACCGGCCTGCAACATGTCGCATACTGGACCGAGCGGTACGACGCGGATCTGGCGCGCCTGCTCAAGCAGGGCTTCAAGCCGAAAATGAGCGGCGAAGTCGGGGAGCAGGGCAGATTCGTCTACTTTGATACCGAATACCATCCGGGTACGGTTATTGAACTGTCGGAAGTGGCGGGCCCCAAGGGAAGGTTGTTCGATATGATTCGCGAGGCCGCCGTCGACTGGGATGGCAAGGATCCGGTGCGGGCCTTTCCTGACCTGGACGCGCTATGACGCAGGCCTATATTACCGCCCGCTACCGCATTGAGACACCGTTCGATCCGGAGCAGGTCGCACAGGTGATGGCGGGCGAGCAGTCCTGCGGCACCTTTACCCGCGTGGCCGGGGAAACCGACGAATTGCGCGAGCGCGCCCGCGCGGTCGTGACCCGTATCGAACCACTGGCCAGCACCGATGCGGCCAGCCTGCCCAATGCCTGGCTGGACCGTCGCCAGATACATGGCCCCTGGCGACGAGCGCTGGTGGATATCAATTTCCCCATCGCCAACATTGGCGTCAACCTGGCTACCCTGGCTTCGACCGTATCGGGTAATTTGTATGACCTGGGCGAGGTCACGGGGCTGCGGCTGGAGTCCTTGTCGATGCCGGCCAGTTACCGCGACCGCTATGCCTTGCCGCTGGTCGGCGTGGCTGCTACGCGCGCCAGCATTGGCGTTCGCGACGGCGCGATGGTCGGTACGATCCTGAAGCCGAACGTCGGGATGAGCGCTGATCAGACGGCGGCGCTGGTGCGCCAGCTGTGCGATGCCGGGGTGGATTTCATCAAGGACGATGAGATTTGCGCCAACCCGGAACATGCGCCGCTGGCCGAACGCGTGCCGGCGGTCATGGCGGTGATCCGCGAGCATGCGCAGCGTACGGGGAAGAAAGTCATGATGGCGTTCAATATCAGCGACGATCTGGATGCAATGCGCCGTCATGCCGATCTGGTGGCGCGCAACGAGGGCACCTGTGTCATGGTCAGCCTCGGGTATTGCGGCTTTTCCGCTGTGGAGAGCCTGAGGCGCAGTACACCATTGGCCATTCATGGTCACCGCAATGGCTTTGGCGCGATTTCGCGCCACCCTTATCTGGGGATGTCATTCCAGCCCTATCAGGCCATGTGGCGCCTGGCGGGCGTAGACCACATGCATGTTCATGGTCTGCAGGGCAAATTTTCACAGACCGACCGGGAAGTGGTGGATGCCGCCGCCGATTGCCTCACCCGCATGTCGGGCATGCAGGATGACCGCGTGTTGCCAGTCTTTTCGTCGGGACAATGGGCGGGCACCGTGCCCGCCACTTGGCAGGCAATGCAAAGCCAAGATCTGCTGTTCATGTCGGGTGGCGGCATCCTGGCGCATCCCATGGGGCCGGCGGCGGGCGTTGCCAGCCTGCGGCAGGCCTGGGCGGCGCAAGCGGCGGGCGTCAGCCTGCAAGCCTATAGCGCCGATAGGCCCGAGCTGAAATCGGCCCTGGCGTTCTTTGGCGGCGACCGGCCATGACACCGGCTTTCGGCTGGTATGCCGATGATTTCACCGGCGCCACGGATACGCTTGCGGTGGCCGCCAGGTCCGGATTGCGCAGCATCCTGTTCCTGTCCCTGCCCGAACCCACCCGGCTGGGCCGCGTCGGGGCACTGGACGCCATTGGCATCGCGGGTAGCGCGCGCACGATGAATCCGCAGGCGATGCAGGCCTTCCTGCCAGAGGTGGGGAGATTCTTTGCGTCGCTCGGCGTGGCCGTTTTGCACTACAAGTGTTGTTCCACCTTCGATAGCGCGCCCGAATCGGGCAACCTGGCGGTCGCGATGCGCATCTTGGGCAATTATGTACCCGGCGCCGCGACAGTAGTCGTGGGTGGACAGCCGGATATCGGTCGTTACTGCTGCTTCGGCAATCTGTTCGCGGCAGCGGGAGACAGGCAGATCTATCGGCTTGACCGGCACCCCACCATGCATTGTCATCCGGTTACGCCGATGAACGAAGCCGATATCGGCCGTCATTTGCGGCGTCTGGGGATCGCAAACATCGTCAACGTGCCCTATACGTGCTATTGCGCGCCCGCGATACAGTTGGACCACGTGGTCGACGCGCACGGGCAGGCCTGCAACAGTGTGGAACCGCCGGGGCAAAGCGTGCTGCTGTTCGATGTTGCCGAGGAGGCGCACTTGCCGATTGTGGGCAGGCAGGTGGCCCGGCTTGGCGGGGCGCCAGGCAGGGGGATCCTGGCTGTCGGCTCCAGTGCGGTGCTGCAGGCCATGGCGGCCTATTGGAAAACGACGGGCACCATTGCGGCCGATCACCGCCCGCCCTCCGGGGCGCGGGCATTCGCCACGCGGGAACTGCGCGAGGATGCGCCGGTATTCGTGTTTGCGGGCAGTATGTCGCCGGTCACGGCGGACCAGGTGACCGGCGCGCGAGGCTATTTGAAAATCCCGCTGCAGGCCGACCGCTTGTTGCACGAGGCGGGATATGCGGCGCGCTGCTGCGAGCGGGTCGTCGGCATGCTGGGGCAGGGTCGGCATGTGCTTGCGCACATCGAGCAGGAACGAGTCTTTGGCTCCATCCCTGCCGATGCGCATTACCGCGGCTCGGGGCCGAGTGCGCCTGGGCATGGCGGGAGCGCGGAGCCAGGCCCGGACGGCGCGCGGCGGTTGGCAATCCGGCCGGCGCAATTGGCTATTGCCACTGCCGAATTCGTGCGTGCAGTGGTCGGGCTTTGCCGGCAGCGCAATATCGCGCTGCGACGCCTGGGTATCGCCGGCGGCGATACCTCCAGTCATGCGACGCAACGCCTGGATATCTGGGCGTTGTCCTATGTGGATACACTCGCCCCGGGGGTGACGTTGTGTCGCGCCCATAGCGATGACCCGATGCTGGACGGATTGGAACTGATGCTCAAGGGCGGCCAGATGGGCGGGGCCCGCATTTTCGATCGGCTATTGCAACATGAGGCGGCAATTGCATAAACGGATCAAGAGGCTTAACATGAATGGTGCCTATCGACTCATCAAGGAGGGGCGCCATGAATGACCATGTTTATAAATTGATCGAGCTGACCGGTTCATCGAAAACGAGCATCGAGGACGCCGTCAACAATGCCCTGGCCAAGGCCAGCGAGACCGTCAGGAATATCCAGTGGTTTTCCGTTACCGAAACGCGCGGGCATGTTGTGGACGGCAAGGTAGCGCATTGGCAGGTTTGCATCAAGGCCGGCTTCACGCTGGAATGACGTTTGCAATGACGGCCCGGTGGCCCCGTATTCATGCGGAGCCGGCGCTATCATTGGCACGCAATACCCAGCGCCTGGGCGGCCAGCCGTGCCACGGCCAGGTCGCGTTCCGCGCCGTCCTTGTCTTCGTCCTGCAGAAACCAGATTGCCGATAGCCCGGCGAAGGCCAATACCCACTTTAATAGTCGCGACGCTTCCAGGCCGCCGGCCTGCGCGATGATCTGGACCTGGCGGTGGAACCGAGCCGGCTCGGCCGCGGTTGGCAAATCCGGATTGAGAATCAGGTTGGCATAATCGAAGCCGCGTTCCCCATACAGGCCCTTGGGGTCGATGACGAGCCAGCCGCGCTCGCCGAAGTCCAGGATATTGTCATGATGGATATCGCCGTGCAGGACCACCGGGTCCCGGGGGGCGTCAACCAGGCTTGCGGCCATTGCGCGGCTTGCGTGCAAGACGGTTCCTGGTGTCGTGTCATGGCCGGTCAGTTCAAGAAACCATGGCTTGAGCGGCACCAGCTCGGGTAGGGCGGCCGACGCGCTTGGCCGGTGCAGTTCGCCAAGCGTAAGGCAGGCAATGCGGCTGGCGTCGTCGTCCTGCCCATGCAAGGCCATATGCATTAATGAGCGATCTCCGGTAGCACGCTCCATGAGCAAGGCGGGACCTTCCGCCTGGAACACTTCGGCTGCGGCCTTGCCGTTCCACCAACGCAGCACCTGACCGCCGCGGACTTCGTGCGCATCGGCGGCGATTTTCAGCATGGCGGGGCGACCGTCATGGCGCACGGGCAGTAGGCAACTGCCCGGCGTTCGGATGGGGGCGCCGTCGGGCGCCAGATTCCATTGCGCGAGATAGCGGGCATAAGGCTGCAATGGTTCGCCGTCACTATCATTATCGGTGTGGCGGCGAGGCATCAGATCTGCAGCCGCTGCGCGGTCGACATCATTCGGGGTCAAGGTCATTGTATTTCCTGGCATGGCCGCGGCTGGCGGCCAAGGGGTATTTTTCGGCGTTCAGGCGCAGCTTTTCCTGCGCGGCTTCCAAAATATCGATATTGAGCACGCGGCTGATGGTAAGCAGGTACAGCAGGACATCGGCAATTTCATGTTCGGCGGCGGTGCGCCGTTTCGCATCAAGTTGGGACGATTCGGACTCGGTCATCCATTGAAAAATTTCCACCAGCTCGGCGGTCTCGACGGACAGCGCCATGGCGATATTCTTCGGGGAGTGGAACTTGTCCCACTCGCGCTCCTTGGCAAATGCCTCGAGCTGGGCTTGGATGGATGCTAACGTTGGTTTCATGGTTCTCCTTGGCGGGGCGGGGGTCAGAGCAGCCTGGTGTATTTCCAATGACCTTCCTTGATCAGTTGCCTGGCCGTATCTTCGCATATTTGCGTGACGCAATCGACAGCTTCATTGCGTACAAGACTGTTGCTATGGCAGATGAATATTTCCCGGGAAAATTCAAAATCAAAGCGGCGCATTGCAATTGTACCGCCATGAATTTCCTCATGGGCGGCGGAATACGGCAGGATGGTTGCCGCCAGGCCGGTTTTGACCGCGGGAATCAGGATAGCCGAGGTACTGGCCTCGGCCAGGAGCTGATAAGGGAGCCGGCGCTGCAAAAAAGCGTGGTCGATGCGTGAGCGCAATTTATTGGGCAGGCTGGGCAGGATTAGCGGAATGTTCCTGATATCCTCGATCATCAGGCGGCGTTTCTTGATGGCCAGATCCGTATGCACCAGCAACAGCAGTTCCTCGACCAGAAACGGCTTGAGCACCAGGCCGCGGATTTCCTGCTGGTCGGGGGCCAGGGCGAAGTCCACGCGTCCTTGCAGCACTTGACGCGTCAGGTCTGCGCTGGGAAGATCAACGATTTCCAGAATAATGGACGGGTACTGTTGCCTGACATTCTGAATGAGTGGCAAGGCCAGCATGCGCGCGGTACTCGAGGCCAGTGCGATCGACACTGTGCCGGAAACCCGGTTGTCCCGCAGTTGCAAAATCGCCTTGGTATTGTCGACCTGGCGCAGGATGGTTTGGGCATGCTTGTACAAAAGCATGGCTTCTTCCGTGGCTTTGACGCCGCGGGTGGAGCGGGAAAACAGCGACACGCCGAGTTCTTCCTCCAGCGCATGTATTTGCTGGGTCAATGCCGGCTGGGCAATATGCAATGCCGAGGCGGCCTTGGTCATATTCCCCAGCTCGAAGACCTTAATGAAATACTTCATTTGTCGTATGTTCACTGTGATCTCCAGGCATAAGAAAAAGATATCGTACGATAAAAAAACAGTATTTTGATTGGAAAATCTTATTGCCTAGAATAACCCGAAAAGGAGGCAATAATGAACAGACCATTAAGCGGCTTGCGTGTGCTGGACCTGACGCGCGCATTATCGGGGCCATTTTCCACCATGACACTGGGTGACTTGGGCGCCGAGGTCATCAAGGTCGAACCGACGCCCAATGGCGACATGATCCGGCAATGGGGACCGTTCGACGAAGAAATCAGCGTGTATTACCTGAGCGCCAACCGCAACAAGAAGGGCATCGGCGTGGATTTCAGAAATCCCGAGGGCCTGGCGTTTATCAGGCGGTTGGCGCAGGAGTGCGATATTGTTGTGGAGAATTTCAAAGTGGGCACCATGGCCAGCATGGGGCTGTCTTATGAAGCGCTGAGCGCGGAAAAACCGTCATTGATCATGGCTTCTATATCCGGTTTCGGCAGCAAGGGGCCGGCCAGGAATTGGGCGGGCTTTGACCAGATCGCGCAGGGATATGCGGGTTTCATGAGCCTGACCGGCACCCCGGAGTCGGGGCCTACGCGGGTCGGGACCGCCATCGGCGATCTGACCGCGGGTATGTGGGCTGTGATCGGAGTGCTGGCCGCTGTGATCGAAATGAAAAATACCGGCAAGGGCCAGCACGTGGAGACCTCGCTGCTGGCCAGCCTGATGAGCCTGCTATCGGTGCAAGGCCAGCGCTACCTGAGCGTGGGCGAGGTGCCGCAACCTTGCGGCAATGTTCACCCTGTGATTGCGCCTTATGGCACATTCGAAACCCGGGATGGTCCGATCAATCTGGCGCCGGCGACGCAGGATATGTGGGTGCGGTTGTGCAAAGTGCTGGGTCTCGAGGCGCTGGTGTCGGATCCCCGGTTCATCCGCAATGCCGACCGCATGGCGCATCGCCATGCGCTCAAGGAGGCGCTCGAGGTCGCGTTGAAGCAGCGGACACGCATGGAGTGGACGCCGATCATGATCGAGCAGGGCATTCCGGCGGGGCCGATCAATACGTTGGAAGACGTATTCAACGATGAGCAGGTCAAGGCCTGCGAATTGGTGCAAAGCGTGGCGCATGCCCGTCTTGGCCCGTTGCGCCAGGTCGCCTTGCCTGTGCAGATGAGCAATCACGATGGCAATACTGTCGTCAGCGCGCCGCCCGAGTTCGGCCAGGACACGGCAGCGGTCGCGGGCCTGCTGGGCATGGGCAGCGAGGAGATCGCAAGATTGATACAGGCGGGTGTGCTGCATCAGGCGTCAGGCGCGGAGGACGCATGAACGCAGATACGGAACAAGCGCCTTCCTTGCGGATCGAAGGCCGGGTAGCGACCTTGCAGTTGAATAAACCCGACTACGCCAACCGGTTGTCGCCGTCGGATCTCGATGCGGTGCGCGGCCATATCGAAACCGTCAATGCCGCGGATGAGGTCCTGGTGTTGCGCCTGGTGGCCGACGGCAAATATTTTTGCAGTGGTTATGATATTTCGTCGCTGGCCTCGGAGCAGGCGCCCAGTTCCCTCTATTTCGGAGAGATGGTGGATATGCTGGAGCAATGCCGTCCGGTCACGATCGCCGCCATACAGGGCGGTGTATACGGAGGCGGGACCGATCTTTGCCTGGCTTGCGACTTTCGCCTGGGAACCGAGGACGCCAATATGTTCATGCCGGCGGCCAGGCTCGGCCTGCATTTCTATCCGGGCGGCATGCGACGTTATATCAGCCGGCTTGGCCTGAACAACGCCAAGCTGCTGTTCCTGACCGGACGCAAGATCCAGGCACGGCAAATGTTCGAGATGGGATTTCTGACGCAACTGGTTGGCAGCGCCGCGCTGCAGGATGAAATGGAGGCGTTGACGTCGGAGTTGGCGGGAATGGCGCCGTTGGCGCTGCTTGGGATAAAAAAACACTTGAATCTGATTGCTTGCGGAGAAACAAGGACAGAGGATATTGCCGAGGCGGTACGGCGCTCGGAAGCGTCTTCGGATATCCGAGAGGGCGCGCTGGCGTGGAAGGAAAAAAGAAAGGCGGTATTTACAGGTCGCTGAAACAAAAATCGAGGAGACAAAGATGAACAAAACAATATTGATTTTGGCTGGCGCGATGGCGTTGGCAGCCGGTGCAGCACAAGCGGCTGGCTATCCGGAAAAACCGATTTCGCTGGTCGTCGGTTTTCCGCCAGGCGGTGGCGCGGATAACGTCGCGCGGATTTATGCGGACCATCTGGCCAAGGCGCTCAAGCAGCCGGTGATCGTGGAAAACCGCCCGGGCGCGGGCGGCACTATTGCCGCCTCGCATGTCGCCCGCGCCAAGCCCGATGGCTATACCATTTTCATGGGCAATTCCAGCGTGATGGGCAGCGACAATATCCTGTACAAGGTATCGTACCGGCCCGACAGCTTTATTCCCGTTGCGCGGCTGACCACCTCGCCCATGATCCTGATTGCCAGCGCCAAGTCCGGGATCGGCAGCGTGCAGGATTTGCTGGATCGTTCCGAGAAGGCGCCGGGCAAGCTGACGTTTGCCTCTTCGGGCAATGGCGTGATTACCCACTTGGCCGGCGTGCAATTTCTGAAGTTGTCGGGACGCAATCTGTTGCATATTCCATTCAAAGGCGGCGCTGCCGCGACCCAATCGGTCGCGGCGGGAGATACGGATGTTTCCTTTGCGACCGCCCCTTCGGCCAAGGCCATGATCGATACCGGCAAGGTTAAGGGTCTGGCCATTACCTCCAAAGCGCCATCGGCCGTGATCAGCCAGTATCAGCCGATTGATCGGCTGGGATTGAAGGGCTACGATATCACCAATTGGTGGGGCATTTTCGTGCCGGCGGGCACGCCCAAAACGGTTACCCAGGCATTGTTCGAGGCCACGAATGCGGTGCTGGCCAAAGCCGAAGTGAAAAAGGGGCTGACGGCCAATTTCGAAGAAGTCAATCCTTCGCAAAGCCAGCAGGCGTTTGAACAGTTTGCCAGGACAGAAGGGCAACTCGGGCTGGATCTGGCCAAGGCGAGCCTGCACACCAAGAACTGAACCGATTTACCGCGGGCGTGTGCCCGCACAGACGCTTGCCATGCTTCGCCATTGCCGGCGACGGCGCCTGGACGCAAGTTCCAGGCGCTTTTTTGTATACAAAATTACGTAAAAATACAAATTCTATTAAAATAATTTCGATGAATCGATTATTTTGTATACAATAAATCGTCATAATCAGCCGGAATCTTATCTATGTCCTCATCCGAGCTTGCCTACCACGGGGTCAAGGCAGATATTCTCAATCATGTATACAAACCGGGCGAACGGATCAAGGAAATCATTGTGTCCGAGAAATACGGAGTCAGCCGCACGCCGTTGCGCGAGGCATTTGGCCGGCTGATTGCGGAAGGCTGGCTCGAAACCATCCCGAACCAGGGCGTGCGGGTGGCACAGTGGTCGGCCCGGGACCTGGAGAATATTTTCAATATCCGCGTATTGCTGGAGCCCTATTTGACGGGGTGCGCGGTCGCCAACCTGCGGAGCGCACAAATTGAAGCGCTGCGCCGGTATGCCGACGAGATTGCCCGGCATGTCAATACGACTGGGGAAGAGGCCATCGAGCAACGCACGCGGGCGAACAATCAGTTTCACAAGACATTACTGGAGGCCTCGGGCAATCCGCAAGCCGTGGCCATTCTGAACAACCTGGTCCAATTGCCACTGGTGATCTGGACTTTTCGGCAATTTTCCTCGCAGGAAACGGCAAGAAGCAATGCTCATCACTATGAAATCGCCGAAGCCGCCGCGGCTGGAGATGCGCAATGGGCGTCCAGCGTGATGAAGAGCCATATCCTGGCCGCCAGGAATACGGTGCTTGCGCGTATGCAGCCGCAACCGGATCAGCCGGAAGCATAAATTCAACAGAAACAAAGGAAGAACAATGCAACCACAGGCAGTCTCTTTGAAAACCCTTCTGAACCAGAAAAAACTGATTGTCTCGCCGGGCATATTCGATTTGATTTCGCTGAAACTGGCCGATCAATTCGATTTCCCCTGCCTGTATATGACCGGGTATGGCACGGTTGCTTCCCATCTGGGCCTGCCGGATGCCGGACTGGCCACGTATTCCGATATGGTCGATCGTGTGCAGGCATTCTGCGGTGCGACCGAGACGCCGATCATTTGCGATGGCGATACGGGGTATGGCGGATTGCTGAATGTCGCCCACACCGTGGACGGGTATATCAGGGCGGGAGCCGCCGGCATCCAGTTGGAAGACCAGCAGTTTCCCAAGAAATGCGGCCATACGAAAGGGCGGCGGGTCATTGACACCAGGGAAATGGTCGCCAAGATCCGGGTGGCCGTAGACGCGCGGGCGGGACGCGATGAGTTTCTCATTATTGCGAGAACCGATGCGCGAACCTCCCTGGGCCTGGACGAGGCCTTGCGCCGCGCCGACCAGTATCTGCAGGCCGGCGCCGATGTGCTGTTCGTGGAATCGCCGGAATCGCGCGAAGAGCTGGAAAAAATCGGGCGCAGCTTCGATGCGCCGCTGGTGGTCAATATTGTGGAGGGTGGCAAGACACCGCAGCCAACGGCGCGGGAACTGGAGCAAATGGGCTTTGCGCTGGCAATCCACCCCGGCCTGGGGTTCCTGGCGATGGGCAAGGCGTTGGAGCAAGCCTATGGTCACCTCAAACAACATGGCGATTCGGTCCAGTATCCGGCATTGGCGGATTTCGAGGGCTTCAGCCGGCTCATGGGGTTCCAGCGCGTTTGGGACTTCGACGATAAATACCGGGAGCTGGATAGCGCAGGTTGACCGTTCCCGCCGACAACCGAGGAGACAACAATGAAAACATTAATAAGACTATACATATTGCTATTGGCGCTGGCCGTGCCGGGCGCAGCCACGGCAGACGGGCAGCCGCCGTGGCCCGACAAGCCCGTGCTGTTGATCGTGCCCTATTCGCCGGGCGGGGGCACCGATATCCTGGCCAGGATGATCGGCGCCAAGCTTTCGGAAATCTGGAAACAGACCGTGGTGGTGGAGAATAAGCCCGGCGCCAACGGCGTCATCGGCGCTTCGGAGGTGATGCGCGCCAGCCCCGATGGCTACAAGATCATGCTGGTGGTGGGGTCGCATATCATCAATACCATTCTGACCAAAAGCGTGCCTTTCGATCCGCTGGAGGATTTCACGCCGATTACGCGCTTTGCCGTGTCGCCCTCGATCCTTGCGGTAAAACGCGATGGCGCGTTCAAGGACTTGCCCGCGTATATCGAGGCGGGCAGAAAAGCGGATGTCAGTATCGGCTACTCGGAGGGGCAGACGCAATTGACCGGCGAACTGATCCGCCAGGCGACGCAAGTCAAGGCAGTGCCGGTACCGTATAAGGGCGGATCGCCGCTGATGGTGGATATCGTGGGCGGCCATGTCGATTCCGGTGTGACCAGCGTCCTGACCGTGCTTCCTTACGTGAAGTCCGGGCAGTTGAAAGTGCTTGCGGTTGCGGACAGCCAGCAACTCTCGGTCTTTCCCGATGCGGTGACCTTTGCCCAGATCGGCCATCCGGAAGTGCAGTCGCTGAGCTGGTACGGCTTTTTCGGCCCCAAGCATCTGCCGCGGGCTGTCGTCGATAAAATCAACGACAGCCTGCTGCAAGCCACGCGCGATCCGAAAATCGCCGCGCAGCTCAAGGACCAGGGTGCCACCGTAACGCTGGACCGGCCGGCGGCGTTTGTCGACTTCCTCAAGCAAGAGCGGCAAAAATGGCAAGGGGTGGCCGACAAGGGGGGGATTGCCGCAAAGTAAGCGCAATCACTGGCAACTCGGTGGCCGGCAACGCGCTGTCGCGGCGATTGCGGCTAGTTGCCCGCACGCATGCCGATCTGGGCCGACAGTTTTTCGAGCGCGGCATATTCCTGCCGCATTTCGGTATTGAACTGTTCAACCTCGTTGGCCACGGGCTCGGCCGCCTGGGCTTGCAACGCCTCCCTGACTGGCTTGACAAACACGGCCTTGCGAATCTGCGCTTGCATGGCGCGAATGATTTCGGGGGCGGTGTTGGCCGGCGCGAAAACACTATAGGTCACGTACATCGCAAATTCTTTCATGCCCTGTGCCTGCAGCGTTTTCACGCCGGGAAGCGCAGCGCTCTCCTGGGCGCCGGTCAGGGCGATCGGCGTGACCCGGCCAGAGGCGATATAGGGGCGGGCGGCCAGGATGCTGGCCACGCCCAGTGTGGTGTTGCCCGCAGCGACATCGGTCATGAGGGGCGCGCCGCCGCTGTAGGGGATATTGATCAGTCCCGGCAAATTCTGCTCTTTGGCAAAGCGCGCGCCGACCAGCTTGGTGAAATTTTCCGAACTGCCGTAGGAGAATTTATCGGGCGATTTCCTGGCTTGCTCGATGAATCCGGCCAGGTCGGTTGCGCCCAGCGTTTTGGGAACCACAAACACCAACGGAGATTTGGCAACCATGGTGACACCGACCAGGTCTTTCAAGGTGTTGTAGGGCATGTTCTTATGCACATGCGGATTGACCAGATGCGTATTGACGACGAGTGCGTAGGTATGACCATCGGGCTTGGCCCGGGCAACGGCCGCCGTGCCGATAATGCCATCGGCACCGGCTTTGTTTTCGACAATGACATTGGTCTTCAATTGCTTGGCCAACTGATCCGATAGTCTTCTGGCGATGGTATCGGTGCCGCCGCCTGGATTATACGGAACCACGAAAGTCACGGGCCTGGTTGAAAAATCATGGGCATGGGCCGGTGGCAGCAGCGCCAGCCCGATGATGGCAAGAGGAATGCAGTAGCGTTGTTTCATCGATGTCTCCTTGTGTGGCGGGCCAGCGGGGTGGTACGGCTGCCGTCTGACCGTTTTAGTGGTTCTTGATATTTTGGACCTATTTATTATATTGTCCGTATAAAGAGTCGCATAAAAGAAATAGGCTGTCAATTTTCATTTTTTCAAAGAATAAAAATATGCTGATATATCTTGGATATTTTGAAAACAATGAGTTTTTTACTTTTCCAGACAGCCGTTTCCTGTAGTTGAGCGTGAAAATGCTTTGACCCGGAACGAAATGATTGACACCTTTTCATAAATAATCTACGATTCTTTTCATAAATGTACGGACAAACTATTAAAGGAGATAAAAATGCTTTCCCCGGAAAAAATCGCAGGGCAACGGTACCGGGCGCGCTATGGCCGCTATCTCGAAGAATTCACCATTGGCGATATTTATGAGCATCGCCCGGGACGGACGCTGACCGATGCCGACAATATTCAGTTTTCACTATTGACCATGAATTCCCACCCGATGCATTGCGACCAGGCCTTCGCGGAAAAAAGCGAATTCGGCAAATTGCTGGTCAGCAGCGGTCTGACGCTGGCAATCGTGCTGGGCATGACGGTAAACGATGTCAGTGGGCAGGCGATCGCAAACCTGGGCTGGCGCGATATCAGGTTGACGAACCCGGTTTTTGCCGGAGATACGCTTTATGCCGAGTCCGAGGTCCTGGAGGTCAGGGAGTCCAAGTCCCGGCCAAACCAGGGCATCGTCACGGTCAAAACCACCGCATTCAATCAGCGACAGGAACAGATCATGGTTTTCGAAAGAACGTTTCTGGTCGCCAGGAAAGACCAGGCGACATCGGCGACCTGATTCCATTCATCGTGCGACTCTGGAACGCCGGATAAGCAAAGCCGATGGGTCGCAATTAAAAAAAGAGGGTAGAGATGAGACAAATTTTCCAATGTGTTGCCATTGTCCTATCGATGCTTGGCTCTGGATTCGGCGCTATGGCGTGGGCGGCTTATCCGGAAAAACCCATACGGATCATCGTCGGATTTCCTGCGGGGCAGGCGACCGATATCGTGGCCCGGCTGGCGGCGAAAACGCTGGAGCGGACATTGAAGCAATCTGTTTATGTCGAGAACAAGCCCGGCGCCTCGGGCATCATTGGCACCATGGATGTGGTGCGCGCGCACCCCGACGGCTATACCCTGCTGGTCGGCTCCAGCGGCACGCTATCGATCAACCCCAGCCTTTATACGAATCTAGCCTACGATCCCATGCGCGACATCGCGCCGATTACCGAGTTGTCGGAGGTGCCGTTGTTCCTGGCGGTCAACGCCAAGGTACCGGTAAAGACCGCCGCCGAGTTCATTGGCTATGTGCGCAAGCACCCGGGAGCGCTCAATTATGGCTCGGCCGGCAGCGGTGTGACGAGTCATTTGGCGATGGAACTGATCAAGCACGAGCAGGGACTGGATATCCGCCATGTTCCCTATAAGGGGAGTCCGCCCGCGGTGGCGGATTTGATCGGCGGCCATGTGCAGGCCATGGTCGACACCGGGCCGGCCTTGCTGCCCGTGGCCCGGCGCGGCGATATCCGCATTCTGGCGATATTGAGCAAGCGGCGCAACGCCGCGGTGCCTGATGTGCCAACGGCAAGCGAAGCCGGTTTGGGCAATCTGCAGGCACCGGCCTGGATCGGCATGGGCGCGCCAAAGGGAACGCCGCCGGCGGTGATTGAGGCCGTTTACCGGGCATTGGAGGGCAGTTGGAAGTCTCCCGAGAATACGGCGGTGCTCAACGGGCTGGGGTCGGAGCCGGTGCTCACGACGCCCGCTGTGTTCAGCCAGTATATCTCGGATGAAATAAAGAAATGGAAAATCGCGGTCGATCTCTCGGGCGCGAAAGTCAATTGACTGGAGAATGGAATGACAACAATTTCGCAAGCGTTGGCGCACAAGGCCACGTCTTTTACCTACGAGGCGATTCCCGAGACGGTGCGCGTCCGGGCGCGCCATCTGATCCTGGATGCCATCGGCATCGCCTTTGCCTCGACGCGATTCGACTTCGCCACCAAAACGCTGGCCGCGCTCAGGGAGATCGGTGGCGCCGATGCGCAGGGTGTCCCCGTTATCGGCTCGGACCTGGTGCTGCCTTTCCGGGATGCTGCCGTCGCCAATGGCTTGCTGATCCATGGCCTGGATTACGATGATACACATCCCAATGGCGTGATCCACGCCACGGCGTCGATGGTGCCGGCCGTCACTTCCCTGGGGCATCGGCTGAATGCTTCGGGAAAGGATCTGCTGACCGCCTATGTGCTGGGCATCGAAGTCGCCACGCGGCTGGGAACGGCGGCGCGCGGGCAGTTTCATCAGGTGGGCTTTCATCCGACCGGGTTGATCGGCGCCTTCGGCTGCACCATGGCGGCTGGATGGTTGCTGGGGCTGGACGAGCAGCAGTTGGCGCATGCCCAGGGCATTACCCTGTCGTTCGCCGCCGGCAGCCTGGAGTTTTTGCAGGATGGGGCCTGGACCAAGCGCATCCATCCTGGCTGGGCGGCGCAATGCGCGATGACTGCCGCCTTTCTGGCCAAGAACGGTTTTGTGGGGCCAGGGCAGGCCTACGAAGGGCGGTTCGGATTATACGCCAGCCATCTCGGACGCGACTTCAGTGTGCAAGGGTTGGCCGACAGCGTGGGCACCATCGGTCAGCAGTGGGAGTTGAGCCAGGTAGCGGTCAAGCCGATTCCGGCTTGCCACTTTACGCATGCCAGCGCCGATGCGGCGGCGGTCCTGCACGAACAGATTGCGCTTGACGATATCCGCAAGATTGTCGCACTGGTGCCCGAGGGAGTCATGAAGACCGTGTGCGAACCCGAGGAAAACAAGAAACGGCCGGCCAATGCCTATGAGGCCCAGTTCAGTATCCCGTACTCGGTGGCCACCGGCCTGCGTTTCGGGCGTTTCGGACTGAGTGCGTTGGAAACCGCCGCATATACCGATGAGGCAACGCTGGCTTTGGCCGACAAGGTGGAGAGCCGGGCCGATCCGGATGCCGATTTTCCCCGGTATTACTCTGGCGAGGTTGTCGTCGAGCTCAATGATGGGCGCAGATTGTCGCATCGGGAGGCGATCAATCGCGGCGGGGAGTCCAGGCCGATCAGCAACGAAGAGATCATCGCCAAGTATCGCGAGAATGCGACGGGCGTGCTGACGGCGGACGAACTGGATCGCGTACAAGCCTTACTGCTGAATATTGAAGGACATGACGCGCGCAGCGTGCTGGCCGGGTTGGGACAACAAGGAGATTGAATCAATGATGAATGCAAGCGCCTATGACCAGGAACAGGAACAGCTGATTCTGGATATGCTGGACCGTTTTCTGGCGGTCGAGGTCCAGCCGCATGTTCACAGGTTGGAGCATGATGACATATATCCGGAAGAGATCGTCGAGAAAATGAAAGAGATGGGGCTTTTCGGGTGCCTGATCGATCCCGAGTATGGCGGGCTGGGCTTGTCGACCGTGACCTATGCGAAGATTATCGAACGCATGTCGGCCGTGTGGATGTCGATCTCGGGCATCATCAACTCGCATCTCATCATGGCGATGACCGTGCAGCGCAATGGCACCGAAGCGCAGAAGCGCGAATTCCTGCCGCGCTTTGCCTCGGGCGAGCTGCGCGGAGGGGTTGGCCTGACCGAGCCCGATTGCGGCACCGACCTGCAGGCGATCCGCACGGTGGCAAGGCAAAGCGGCGGCAAATATGTGGTCAATGGTTCCAAGATGTGGATCACAAATAGCATGTACGGCAATTGCCTGGCGCTGCTGGTCAAGACAGATAGCGACGCGGTGCCCAGGCACCGAGGCATGAGCTTGCTGATCGCGGAGAAGGGCAAGGGGTTTGTGGTCAGCAAAAAGTTGGAAAAGCTGGGATACAAGGGGATCGACACCTGCGCCCTGAATTTCGACGATTACGAGGTGGACGCCTCGCGGTTGATCGGCGGCGAGGAAGGACATGGCCTCCAGCAAATTCTCGGCGGCCTGGAACTGGGGCGCATCAACGTGGCCGCCCGTGGTCTGGGCGTGGCGCAGGCGGCGCTAGCCGAGGCGCTGGCCTATGCGCAGACGCGCAAGACTTTCGGCAAACCAATATGCGAGCATCAGGCAATACAGCTCAAACTCGGTGAAATGGCAACACGCACCGAGGCCGCCCGCTTGCTGGTCTATTCGGCGGCCGTCGCCTACGACAAGGGCCAGCGGTGCGATGCCGAGGCCGGCATGGCGAAATACTTCGCGACCGAAGCGGGCATGGAAAATTCGCTGGAAGCCATGCGGATATTCGGCGGCTACGGATACTCCAAGGAATACAACGTCGAGCGGCTGTACCGCGATGCGCCGTTGCTGTTGATCGGCGAAGGTACAAACGAGATGCAGCGCATCATCATCGCAAAGCAAATGATAGAAAGGAATCGGGTATGACACAGGCGACAAGCACGCAGCAGGACGGCGCGTTGCCCCTGGCGGGGGTACGGATCATTGCGGTGGAGCAATATGGCGCCGGGCCTTTCGGCACGCAGCACCTGGCCGATCTGGGCGCGGAAGTCATCAAGATAGAAAACAAGCTCGATGGCGGGGATGTCGGCCGGCATGTCGGTCCGTATTATTTCGGCGAGAACGACAGCCATTTCTATCAGGCTTTCAATCGCAACAAGAAAAGCCTGACGCTGAACCTGAAGACCGAGCGGGGAAAGGACATCCTGCACCGGTTGGTCGCAGGGGCGGCCGCGGTATTCAATAACCTGCGCGGCGATCTGCCGGAAAAACTGGGCCTGACCTATGCGGACCTGAAGCACCTGAATCCGCAGATCGTCTGCGGGCATTTATCGGCCTACGGACGCGAAGGGTCGCGCAAATCCTGGCCGGGCTACGACTACCTGATGCAAGCCGAGGCCGGTTACCTGACGCTGACCGGCGAGCCCGACGGTCCGCCCAGCCGCATGGGGTTGTCGATAATCGATCTGATGACCGGCACCACCGCCGCCATGGGCCTGCTGGCCGGTATTATCGGCGCGCGGGCGACTGGGGTCGGGCGGGATGTGGATGTGAGCCTGTACGATGTGGCCGTGCATAACCTGGCCTATGTGGGAACCTGGTACTTGAATGCCGGTTTTTCCCTGCAGCGCGAGCCGTCTTCGAGCCATCCGTCGCTGACGCCCAGCCAGTTGTACCGCACCGGGGACGGCTGGGTATTCCTGATGTGCAATAAGGAAAAATTCTGGGGTGTCCTGTGCAAGGCCCTGGACAGGCCCGAGTGGATAGACAAGGCGGAGTATTGCGATTTCACGCGACGCTTGCAGCATCGCGATGCGCTTCGGCGCGATCTGGAGCAGGTCCTGGCCCAGCATTCGACGCAGGAGTGGATGTCCAGGTTTGCGGGCAAGGTGCCGGCCGCGCCCGTCTACAATGTGGCGCAGGCACTGGATAATGATTTTATTCGCGAACAAGGGCGCATCCTGGAGCTGAATCACCCTTCGGCGCACGTGCGGGTGATCGCTTCGCCGGTGCGCGCCGGCCCCCACCCGGCAGAGGCCGCGCCGTCGATGGGACAGCACAATAGCGAGCTACTTCGGGAGGCCGGCTACAGCGACGCGCAGATCCATACTTTCCGGGATGAGGCAGTGATTTAGAAAAGTTGAACATGCCAGCTAACTATAATAGAAGTTTTTCGGGGCGGATCGACAATGGCCAAGTCAGCTGACACTTCCGCAGTGCACGATTCACTGCTCAATACCAGTCAACCCAGATATATGCAGTTGGCCAAAACGCTGGTGGCTGAGATCGTCGACGGCAAGTATGCCGTGGGTGATTTGCTGCCGACCGAGCAGGAACTGTGCATCCAGTTCGGGATCAGCCGCTTTACCGCCCGGGAGGCGCTCAAGAAGCTGGTCCAGTCGGGGCTGGTGACGCGGCAGCCCGGCGTGGGCACGAAAGTGGTGTCGAAGCGGGCCAATAGCGCCTATAGCCAGAATATGGCCGGCATCTCAGATTTGTACCAGTATGCAACGGATACCACGCTTGTGATCGAAAAGCAGGAAATCGTAGCGCTTGACGAAGCGCAGGGCGTGTTGCTCGAAGGGGCCGCGGGAGAAACCTGGCTGCATTTGCAGGGCAAGCGGTTTGTCCAGGGCAACAGTCTGCCCATCTGCGTCACCGAGATCTGGATCCATCCCGCCTTTCGTTCCATCCGCGGCGTCATGGGCGAGCAGCACGAAGCGATCCATTCGAATATCGAGCAGCAGTTCGGTGAAACCATCGCCACGGTTGAGCAGGAGATCCAGGCTGTCAGCCTGTCGCGTGGCCAGGCCAAGTTGCTGCAGGCCAGGGCGGGCGGCGCGAGCTTGCGGATTGTCAGAAAATATCGCAATCGCAAGCGCGAGCTGATCGAGGTCACGGTGAGTACGCACGCGCCCGAAAGATATGCCTATAGTTCAGTCTTCAATCGGGAGTGGCGTGTTGAATCCTGAGCGGTTGTTGAGGAAAAATTCCAGGGCAAGCCCTGCCAGCGACGGCCGGCAGGGATGGTATGTCCTGATCCTGACGCTGACCATACAGTCGCTGGCCTCCATGGTGCTGCTGGTCCCCCCGGTGATGGCGCCGATCTTGTCCGACGTATTGCAGGTGCCTGCCAGCTATATCGGGTTCTATATTGCGATCGCCTACCTCTCGGCCATGGCCAGCAGCATCAGCTCCGGCGCATTGCTCACGCTGATCGGGCCGATACGGTTGAGTATCCTGTGCATTGTCTCCTCGGCCATCGGGATCGGTTTGTTTATCCTGGCCCCGTCGGTCGCCACGCTGGCCATCGCGGGCGCGATGATCGGGTTGGGCTATGGTCCGGTTACGCCATGCAGCTCGCAGATCCTGATCAAGAATACGCCGCGTCATCGCCTGAGCCTGATATTTTCGATCAAGCAGACAGGCGTACCCTTGGGAGGCGTGCTGGCCGCCATGCTGATTCCCTCGCTGCAGGCGTGGATCGGCTGGCGCAGCGCGTTACTGGTCGTCTTCGCCATGCTGGCCGCTTGCGCAGCCATATCGCTATTGACGCCGCGGTCCTGGGAGCCAGAGCAATCGGGCGCGCGCCATTCCTTTGTCGACGCCTTCGTCGGGGCGCTCGGCGCCATTTTCCGCATCCCTGCATTGCGCGCGCTGGCGATCTGCTCCTTTTGCTTTTCGGTATGCCAACTGACATTGATGACCTATACGGTGACTTTCCTGCATGACGAGATCGGGATATCGCTGGTGCTGGCCGGCGTCTTCCTATCCGTATCCCAGGCCGCCGGTGTCGCCGGGCGGATCCTGTGGGGATACCTGGCCGACAATTTCTTCTCGACGTGGAGCATGCTGGTCTTCCTGGCGGTTGGCATGCTGCTGTCTGCCTTGGCCATTTTCCAGATCAACGCGGATGCCAGCCAATGGTGGAGCATTCTGGTATTCGTGTTATTCGGCGCCACCGCCATTGGCTGGAACGGTGTGTACCTGGCGGAAGTCGCCCGGCGCGCGCCCGAAGGCCAATCGGGATCGGTGACCGGCGCGACGCTGTCGGTTACCTATCTGGGCGTTGTGCTGGGGCCGCCGGCCATCGGCCTGGTCTCTGAAATGACCGGCAGCTACGGTTACGGATTCCTGTCGCTGCTGATCCCCACCATGGCGTCCATCGTCCTTCTGGCCAGCGTCAAATCGCATTTCAAAGGTAAGCCATGAAAGAACGCAGCTATTTGTTTGTTCCCGCGGATCGTGTCGAGCGTTTTGCCAAGGCCATGCAGACGGCGGCAGGCGCGGTCGTCCTGGATCTGGAGGACGCCGTCGCGCCCGAATGCAAGACGCAGGCGCGGACTGCGGTTGCGCAATGGTTGCGGCAGCATCGGCCGGATGCCTCGCAACCGAAGCTATTGCTGCGGGTCAACGATGCCACGACCGAGTGGCATCAGGCCGATTGCGAGTTACTGCAAGCGCCGGGCCTGGCCGGCGTGATGCTGCCCAAGGCCGAAGCGCCCGAGGCCGTATTGCAATTGTCGAACAGGCTGCGCCCGGGACAGCAAATGATTCCCCTGATCGAAACCGTAAAGGGACTGGACCAGGCGCGTCGCCTGGCCGAACCGCAAGCCGTGCCGCGCCTGGCTTTCGGTTCGGTCGATTTCTGTATTGATGCGGGAATGGAAAGCGAAGACGAGCCATTGCATTTTGTCAGGACCTCGCTGGTCCTGCAGTCAAGGCTGGCTGGGAAGGCATCGCCGATAGACGGAGTAACGGTGGATTTCCGGGATACGATGCAATTGCGCCAGGATGTGGCACGGTCGCGGGCGTTTGGATTCGGCGCCAAGCTGTGCATTCATCCGGCCCAGATCGAGCCGATCAATGTGGGGTATGCGCCGCAGGCCGAGGCGATCGCCTGGGCCGAGCGCGTCGTCGCCGCCGTGGCGCAGCAGGGCAGGGGCGCGATTGCGGTTGATGGAAAGTTGATCGACAAACCCTTGCTGCTGAAGGCCCGCGGTATCTTGCAAGCCGCCGGATAAGACGCGGATGCGCTGACTCAGGGTAATCCACAATGTTAAGTTATCAGATAACATACAACAATGGTGACTCTTATTTTTTATCGTTATATTGTCAACCGGAGTGCCAGTGCAAGAAACCAAACGTATTCATCGCCTTTTGCTCACCGGGGCGGCCGGCGGCCTGGGCACCGTGCTGCGCCAAACCCTGAGGCCGCAGGCCGAGATCCTGCGCCTGTCCGACCGCCAGCCGCTGGCGCAAGTCCAGCCACAGGAAGCCGAGGAGATCATACTGTGCGATCTGGCCGATAAACAGGCGGTGGATGCCCTGGTAGCCGGTTGCGATGCGATTGTCCATATGGGTGGCGTGTCGGTAGAACGACCCTTCGAGGAAATCCTCGAGGCCAATATCCGTGGCGTTTTCCATATTTATGAGGCGGCGCGCCGGCACGGCGTAAAGCGGATCGTGTTCGCCAGTTCCAACCACGCCATCGGTTTCTATCGGCAGGACGAGACGATCGATGCGACAGTGCCACGCCGGCCCGACGGCTATTACGGCCTCTCCAAAGCCTATGGCGAGGAAATGGCCAGCTTTTATTTTGATCGCTATGGCATCGAGACCGTGAGCATACGTATCGGTTCGTGTTTTCCCCAGGTCAAGGACCGGCGCATGATGCATACCTGGATCAGCGCCGCAGATTTGACCGAATTGATCCGCTGCGCCCTGTATACCCCCAAGGTCGGCCATACCATCGTGTATGGGATGTCAGACAACAAGTCGGTATGGTGGGATAACAAGCAGGCGGCGCATCTGAATTTCGTGGCCAAGGACTCGTCCGAGATTTTCCGCCAGCAGGTAGAGCAGCAGCCCGTGCCCGCGCGGGACGATCCGGTTGCCGTCTACCAGGGCGGCACATTCACGGCCATGGGGCCTTTCGAATAAGCGAACCCATGGCTTCTATGCGCAACCACCCAAGTTCAAGGGGGAAGTGAGTGCAGTACGATTTCAATTTCGCCGGTCTGCTGTCCTACTGGCAAACCTTTCTCAGCGGCGCGATCGTGACACTGGAACTGACGCTGGCGTCGACGGTCTTCGGACTGATCATCGGCATATTCTGCTCAATTGGCAGCCGCAGCCGCTATCGCTGGCTCAATCGCCTGTGCGCGGTTTACGTCGAAATCATCCGCAATACACCGTTTCTGGTGCAGATTTTCATTTTCTATTTCGGCCTGTCCAGCATTGGCTTGCAGATGCCCGCCCCGGTCGCGGCGGTGATTACCATGGTCATCAATGTCGGGGCCTATTCTTCCGAAATCATTCGCGCCGGAATGGATGCGATTCCACGCGGCCAGGTCGAAGCGGCCGAATGCCTGGGTTTGTCGCGGGCGCGCATTTACTGGCATGTCATCATGTTGCCGGCGTTCGAGAAAGTGTATCCGGCCATTACCAGCCAATTCATCCTGATGATGCTAATGTCGTCCATCACGTCGCAAATCTCCACCGAGGAATTGACGGCCGTGGCCAATAACGTTCAGTCCGAGACATTCCTGTCGCTGGAGTCCTATATCGTCGTGGCGGCGATGTATCTGGCGCTCGCCGGCTTGCTGCGGTTTCTGTTCTGGCTGGGCGAGCGGGTCCTGTTCCGGCGCAAGCGCGTGATCGCGCAGGCCCAGCGCCGCCAGGCCGCGTCGGCGCGCCGCAATCGGCAGGCGGCTTCCGTGGTGCGCAAAGCGTCTTCGGTCGTGGCAAGGAGCTGATCATGGAATCATTTTCAACCGTCCAACTGCTATATCTGTTCAAGGGCATAGGCTGGACCCTGGTGCTTTCGGCGATTTCCTTCGTGCTGGGCTCGCTGGGCGGGTTCGCTGTCATGCTGGCCCGCGTGTCGGTCCATAAGCCGCTGCGCATCGCGACCGCGGCCTATATTCAGATCATCCAGGGTATTCCGCTGCTGGTGTTGCTGTTCATCGTCTATTTCGGTGTTGGTATCTTCGGCATAAACGTCGCGCCCCTGGTCGCCTCCGCCGTTGCGCTCATGATCCATGTCAGCGCCTTCCTGGGTGAAATCTGGCGCGGTAGCGTGCAGGCCATCGAGAAGACCCAGTGGGAAGCGTCCGAGTGCCTCGGACTCTCGCGCTGGCAGTCGCTGCTGCTAGTGGTTATTCCGCAAGCGCTGCGGCTATCGTTGCCGCCGACGGTTGGCTATCTGGTGCAGGTCATCAAGCTGACCTCGCTGGCCTCGGTGGTGGGTTTCGTCGAGCTGACCCGGGCCGGGCAGATCATCAATAACTCGCTATTCCAGCCGTTCCTGGTTTTCATGCTGGTGGGCGTCTTTTATTTCGTGCTTTGCTATCCCCTGTCCTTGTGGAGCCGAGCCATGGAGAGAAAGCTAAATGTCGGCAATCGTTAATATTCAAAACGTCTATAAAAAATTCGGTGACAACGAAGTTCTCAAGGGCGTGTCGTTCGAGATCGAGCGCGGGGAAGTGGTGGTCATTATCGGCCAGAGCGGCTCTGGAAAAAGCACGGCCTTGCGCTGCATGGATCGTTTGGAGACGATCAACGGCGGCGCGATTTCCGTATGCGGACACGACGTGGGGTCGGAGGCGGTGAACCTGCGCGAGCTGCGCAAGGATGTGGGCATTGTGTTTCAAAGCTACAACCTGTTCCCGCATCTTACGGTGTCGCAGAACATCATGCTTGCGCTCAGGCATGTGCGCAAGCTCTCCAAGGACGTCTGCCGCCAGAAGGCTCAAGCTGCGCTGGCGCAGGTCGGGCTGGCGGAGAAGGCCGATAGCTACCCGGAACAACTGTCGGGCGGGCAGCAGCAGCGGGTGGCGATCGCGCGCTCGCTGGCGATGGAGCCCAAGGTGATGCTGTTCGATGAGGTAACGTCTGCGCTGGATCCGCAACTGACCGGCGAAGTCCTGCGGGTTATCGAGGATCTGGCCCGCGAAGGCATGACCATGGTGCTGGTGACGCATGAAATGTCATTCGCCAGACGCGTGGCAGATAAGGTCGTTTTCATGCACCAGGGACTGGTGTGGGAGACCGGCGGTCCGGAAATCCTGACCGATCCGCAGACGCGGGAATTGCAGCAATTCGTGGGTACCGGGCTTTGATATTCATTCCCGGAAAAAAATTGAAAAAGGTGGAAGACAAATGAAATTGAAACAACTATTGCAGATCGCCGGAGTCGGATTTGGCCTGCTCGGCGTCGCCGGGGTAAGCCATGCCGATGCGCTGGCCTCGATCAAGGAGAACGGTACCATCCGGGTTGCGGTGGCCATGGGCGTGCCCATGTTCAGCTATGCGAATGCCAATATGGAACCGGAGGGGTCCGATGTGGATACGGCCAAGCTGCTGGCCCAGGATCTGGGCGTCAAGCTGGAATTGGTGCAGATTACCAACGCGGCGCGCATTCCGACATTGCAGACGGGCAAGGCCGACCTGACGGTATCCAGCCTGTCGATTACGCCGGAGCGCGCCAAGGTGGTTGATTTCACCGTTCCCTATGCTTCGCTGCAGACTATCGTCGCCGCGCCCAAGGACGTGCAGATCAAGAGCTACGCGGACCTGAAGGGACTGCGCCTGGGTGTGACGCGCGCCACGGTGAACGATGCCGATATCACCAAGAATGCCAAGGACGCCAATATCCGTCGCTTCGAGGATGACGCCACCCTGGTGACCGCCGGCGTGTCCGGGCAGGTGCAGGCGGTGTCTTCGCAGTGGCCGATCATTGCCGAAATCAACAAGAAACAAAAGGCCGCGCCTTTCGAAACCAAGTTTGTCCAGCATGAGTTCATGCTGGGCATCGCCCTGCGCAAGAATAATCCGGAATTGAAGGCCTGGCTGGATAAATGGATTCTGGAAAACCTGAAAAACGGCAAACTGAATGCCATCTATAAAAAATATCATGGCAATGATCTGTCACCGGCGGTGGTGAACCAGAAATCCTGAGCGGCACGGAGGATCGAAAGACAGCTTGGGACTGGCCGTGCCCGGCGCATTGGCTGCCCGGCAATGGGGCCAGGCAGCCAATGCGCCTATCGCTTGCGCGCGGGCCGCTTGACGGCCCGGATCTTGCCGCTGGCGCCGCCGCCGCAATAGAAAGTGCCCGCGCCATCCGATTCCAGGCCGCTCACGCCGATGCCTTCCGGCATCCGGACCTGCTCCAGCACCTCGCCGCTGGCGGGGTCGATGCGGCGGATCTCGCTTTCATCGCCTTCCCAGGTGCCATGCCAGAGTTCCTCGTCAACCCAGGTGATGCCGGTGACATAGCGGTTTGATTCGATACGGCGCAAGATGGCGCCGCTGGTCGGATCTATTTGCAAAATCGTCCGGTTCTGATACTGGCCTACCCACAGGCTGCCTTCGGCCCAGGCCAGCCCCGAGTCGCAGCCCTGGCCGGGTGCGGGAATCGAGGCGATGATTTCGCCCGATGCCGGATCTATCTTGTCGATACGCGCTTCCGCAATTTGATAGAGATAGGTGCCATCGAAGGTTGTGCCGGCGTCGCCGCTGCATTCCAGCGTACCCGCGAGTTCTCCGCTTGCCGGGTCAATGGCGATCAGGCGGGGGCCGGTCGCCGCCCAGATCCGATCATTCCAGAAGCTTACGCCGTGTATGGCCGGCGCGTCGGGGAACGGGCCGTATTCCCGCAGCACTTCGGCGTTTGCCGCTTTGGGGGTGGCTGGCTTCAGAGTATGCGTGTCATTCATGTTGAGCTCCTTGTGTCGCGCCCAAGTGTGGCGCGGTAAGCATATTCTATTTGAGCGGCAGCAAAGCCGGGAGTAACAAGATTGTCGTGAATCCGGCCAGTGGTGGCGCCAGCCAGCGGCGGCTCCTCGTTTGGCCTATGGCGCGGACCTGGCCAGAGGTCTCCAGTGCCTGTAGCGCTCGCTGTATGGTTCGCTGGCTGGTGTCCAGCGCGAGCGCCAGGGCCGAGGTCGACCACGCCGCGCCATCTGATAACAACGCCAGTAGCGATGCCTGATCGCCCGCGATGGGCGGCGCCAGAACAACGAGCTCGCGCCCGGTTTCGGGCTTGAGCGCAAAACCGTCGGGTGTGGCTTCGATGGCAGCCACATGTCGGAGCAGGGCGCGCAAGCGCCCCATCTCCACGCGTAGACGCGCCCGGTGCGATTCATCCGGCCGACGTGTACGGAATACGGTCGCAATTAGCGCTTCCCGGCGAACATCGCCTGGCCAGGCCTGGGCCAGCATGTTCAGTAGCGCAAACAGGACCGGCCGCCGCGCCAGCGATCGCCACCCGGAGGCGTTGCCGATACTGTGCCGGCAGCCGTCCACCACCAGGCAACCGGAGGCTAGCAGGATGTCGATTTCGGCCAACGTCAGGGTTTGTCCATGGCCGGCGCCAAGGCGTTTGGCGGCGGGCTTGTCCAGAAGGGTGGCGGTTTCTTCGGTTTCGGCAATGAGGGAGGGGATGCCCGCTGCCGCCGCTGCCTGGCGCGCGTGCGCCAATGCATCGCGCGCCGCGTCGGTGCGCAGCGAACGCAAGGCGAGCTCGGCCCTGATCAATGCGGCGACGGCCGCCAGCGCCGGGGGAAGCGGCTGCGCACTGGTTTGCGCCAGGGTGGCGTCGGCCTCGCGCAGCCGACCCAGCAAGACCTGCTTTCTGGCAATGACAAGCCGCGCCTGCATGGCGTTGGCGTGGTCCGCATGTGCCTCGAGCACAGCCAGCGCCGCAGACAATACCGCCGGCATGCGGCCGATTTCGCGCATGGCCAGCGAGACTTCGGCCTCGGCGACGAGGCAGCGCGCCCGCGCCAGCTGCTCGCGCGATCCGAAGCGGCGGCTGGCCAGGCGCAGCAAATCGCGTGCCCGCGCATAGTCGCCCAGCCGCGCCATGGCGATACCGCGCAACGCGAGCGCCGGCGGATCATCGCGCAGGGCGACATGTTTGAGGGCAGTCAGGGTATCGCCTGCGGCGAGCGCCCTGGCGGCGGCGGAGATCAGGGAGTCCATGCCGACAGGATACACGTTTTCCGGGCCGTGTCGGCAGCCGACCGCCAGGCCCGCTGCCTGACGAACGGGGCGGCCGGGAGGCGCACCCCGCACGCCGTTGGCCTGGCGCGAAAGCTCAGTCCAGCGGCCCGCGCACCTGCCCGATGCGGTCCAGCGTCGCGGCCAGCCGGGGTGCGGCATAGTCCAGGAAACGCCGCATTTTCAGGGGCATTTGCCCACGCGAGGCATGCAGCAGGTGAACCGGTATGGGTTCGGGTTCATACGCGTCGAGTACGATTTGCAGTCGGCCAGCTTCGAGCGCCTCCGTGGCCTGATAATGCAGCAGGCGAACGATGCCCATGCCCAGCATCGCGGCCTGCGCGGCGGCATCGGTCGCGGTTACCGTCAGGCGCGGACGGATCGGTACCTCGAATGGGGTTCCCGCGGGCGGACGCCGGTAACGCCAGGAAGGGGAAAGCATGGGCATTTCTACAGAGACGCAAGGAAACGCCGGCAAATCATCCGGCGTCCCAGGCCGCCCATGCCGGGCCAGTAGCGCCGGGCTGGCGCATGTCACCGTTCTCATGGCGCCGATTGGTGTTGCGACCATGCTGCTGTCGGGCAGGCGTCCGATGCGCAGCGCCATATCGACATGGTCGCCAATGAGATCCATGTTGCGATCAACCAGGATCAGGCGGATATCGATGGCAGGGAATGCCGTCAGGAATTCGACCACCAGGGGCAGCAGATGCAGGCGCCCGAACATGACAGGCGCGGTCAATACCAACTCGCCCTTGGGCTCGACAAACTCGCCGGCCGCATTGCGCTCGGCTTCGTTCACCTGTTCCAGAATACGCCGCGCCGCCTCAACGTACGCGGCGCCGGCATCGGTGAGGGTAAGCCTGCGCGTGCTGCGGATCAGCAGGCGCGCGCCCAGCAGACGCTCCAGATCGGAGATGCGGCGGCTGAGCGTGGCCAGGGGAATTTGCAGCGCCCTTGCCGCTGCGGACAGGCTGCCTTTTTCCGTGACGGTCACGAGCATGGCCATGGCTGCCAGACGATCCATGATCCTTCCATTTATTGAGAAAAATATTCCCAATTTTAATGGATTATATTTTTTTATGGAAATATATAGAATAGCTTCCTGGCCGGCGACCGTCGGCCGAAGCGAGGAGATACGTCATGGCTACCGGATTTCTTGATATTGCGATTACTCCCAGTGTTCGTCGCGTGCAGCAGGCCATGGGCAGCGTGCACAAGTGGGCCGGCGCCAGGCAATGGGATCGTTTCACCGAAAGCGAGGCGGCCTATATCGCAGACAGGGATAGCTTCTATATGGCAACGGTTTCCGAAACAGGCTGGCCCTACCTGCAGCACCGCGGGGGTCCGCGGGGATTCCTGAAGCTACTGGATGCGCGTACACTGGCGTTTGCGGATTATCGTGGCAACCGGCAATACCTGACGACCGGGAACGTGGCGGCGAATGATCGGGCCTGTCTGTTCCTGATGGATTATGCGCGCCGCGCCCGTCTGAAGATCTACGTGCGTGCCGAAGTGCTGGCGCCCGACAGCGAACCAGCGTTGCTGGAGCGGGTTACCGTGCCAGACTACCAGGCGCGCATCGAACGCATCTTCCGGCTGCATCTGGAGGCCTTCGACTGGAACTGTCCGCAGCACATCACGCCGCGTTTTACCGAGAGAGAAATCGCCCGCATCCAGCAGGCGATGCAACAGGATTTGAGCCGGCTGCAAGCCGAGAACCTGGCGCTGCGCAAGCGCCTTGCCACCATGGAGAGAACCGATGACTGAAACCCGTCCACCCTTACCCCCGTTTACCCTGGAGACGGCAACCGAGAAGGTCAGGCTGGCCGAAGACGGCTGGAATAGCCGCAACCCCGGCAAGGTCGCGCTGGCCTATACGACCGACAGCCAGTGGCGTAACCGTGCTGAGTTCGTCCAGGGACGCGACGCGATCGTGGCTTTCCTGGAGCGCAAATGGCAGCGCGAACTGGATTATCGGCTGATTAAAGAATTATGGGCGTTCGGCGGCAAGCGGATTGCCGTGCGCTTTGCCTACGAATGGCGTGACGACAGTGGCAATTGGTTCAGGTCCTATGGCAATGAAAATTGGGAGTTCGATGACAGCGGACTGATGCGCAGGCGGATCGCCAGCATCAACGATGCGCCGATCCGCGAGGAGGACCGGCGCTACCATTGGCCGCTGGGAAGGCGCCCTGATGACCATCCTGGTTTGAGCGAATTGGGTTTCTAGGCGACCTTTCCCGGTCTCGCGAGCCGGGCATTGTCATGCAAAGCGCCGGGAGCCCGCAACGCACAAGATTACCGCCAGGGTGATGCCGACCATCAGCAGGCTGACCGATTCATGCAGGAACAAGGCGGCCAGGGCCAGGCCGAAGAAGGGTTGCAGCAATTGCAGTTGTCCTACGGCGGCGATGCCCCCTTGCGCCAGCCCGCGGTACCAGAATACGAAGCCGATCAACATACTGAACAGGGATACGTAGGCCAGGCTGACCCAGGCCGAAGGGGTGATGCCGGTGAACGATGCCGGGATCGTTATCAGCGAGGCGAGCGCCATGAGCGGCAGCGACAGCAGTAGCGCCCAGCAGATGACCTGCCAGCCGCCGAGCTTGCGGGATAGCGCGGCGCCTTCCGCGTAGCCCAGGCCGCAGACCAGGACCGCCGCCAGCATCAGCGCGTCGCCCATGAAGGATGCGCTCAGGTCCTGGGAAAAGGCAAAGCCGGCCACCAGCGCGCTGCCCAGTATGGAAAAGCACCAGAACGCCGGACGTGGCCGCTCGCCGCCGCGCAGCACGCCGAAGATGGCGGTAAAGAGCGGCAGCAGGCCGACGAAGACAATCGAGTGCGCCGAGGTGACATATTGCAGTGCGAGCGCGGTCAGCAAAGGGAATCCAACCACCACGCCCAACGCCACCAGGGCAAGGGAAAACAAGTGTTCGCGAGACGGACGTTGTGGCTTGAACGCCATCAGCAGCACCAGCGCGAGCAGGCCGGCGATGGTGGCGCGCAGCACGGTAAGAAAGATCGGATCGAACTCCAGCACGGCGACTTTGGTGGCAGGCAGGGAACCGCTGAAAATAAGCACGCCCAGAAAGCCGTTGAGCCAACCGCTGATTGCGGTTGTATTATCCGTCCGATTCACAATGTTTTCTCCTGTGGTTGGCATGACCGATGCGCTGGCGCGCGCCGCCTTGATAAGGGAGGTGGCCGCGTGATGACTAAAAAACGATCATAGTCGCTATAATCATGACAATCAAATTATTGTCATGGATACATCTGGCGATGGCGCATTCAAGATATAAGTTGCTGGTCGATCAGTATGCGGAAGATATCCGCTCGGGGGCGCTGCCGCCCGGCACCCGCCTGCCGACCCATCGCCGCTTGGCTGCGGAGCACGGCATGTCGCTGGTGACGGCTACCCGCGTCTATGCGGAACTGGAAACGATGGGGCTGGTCAGTGGCGAGGCGGGGCGTGGCACATTTGTGCGCGAAATCGCGTTGTTGCCGGGACATGATATGGACCAGCATGCGGTCGCGGCGGGTATGGTCGATCTCAATTTCAATTATCCGGCGCTGTCGACCCAGACCGAGCTATTGCGCAACGCGTTGCGCCAACTGGCGAGCGCGGGCGATCTGGAGGCATTGCTGCGCTACCAGCCGCATGGCGGGCGTCCGCATGAGCGCGCGATCTTCGCGCGGCACCTGTCGCACCGGCAAGTGCAGGTGAACGCCGATAATCTGCTGGTGGTCAATGGCGCCCAGCATGGTCTGGCGGTGGTCGCCATGGCCCATTTGCGACCGGGCGATGTCGTGGCTGTCGATGCCTTGACGTATTCTGGTTTCAAAAGCCTGGCGCAAATGTATCGGCTGGAGTTGGTTGCCTTGCCGGCGGCCGGCCCGGGGCCCGATATCGATGCGCTGGAGCGCCTGTGCCGGCAACGCCGGGTGAGGGCCATCTACACCATGCCGACCTTGCATAACCCGTTGGGTTGGGTGATGAGCGAGCATCGGCGGCGACGCCTGGTGGAGGTTGCCCGGCGGCATGATCTGTTGATTCTCGAAGACGCCGTTTATGCGTTTCTGGCGGAGGATGCGCCCAAACCGATTTTCGAGCTTGCGCCCGAGCGCACGGTCTATGTGTCGGGACTGTCGAAAAACGTGGCCACCGGTCTGCGCATCGGCCTGGTGTGCGCGCCCGATCACCGCATCGCGGCGCTCGGGCATGCGATCCGCGCGACCGCCTGGAGCACGCCAGGCGTCATGACGGCGATTGCCTGCAATTGGATCGAGGACGGCACGGTATTGCAGTTGGAATCGCAGAAGCGGGCAGATGCGCAGGCTCGCCAAGCGCTGTTCCGGGACGTATTCCAGGGCTTCGATTACACCAGCCATCCGGCCTCGTATTTCATTTGGCTGCCGCTGGCCGAAGCGGTGCGGGCCGACCGCGTCGCCATGGCCTTGATGCGCGAACATATCCTGGTGTCGACCGCGGAACCCTTTGCCGTCACCGGCCATGTACCGCATGCGATTCGTCTGGCTTTGGGCTCGATTGCGCTGCCACTGTTGCGGCAAGCCTTGGAAAAGGTCCGTCGCGTCATTGAGAGTCACACGGGCCTGTGATGCGGGCAAGCGATATGACAACCGGACGCGCCGGGCGGTTGCGCAGCCGGGGCCGCGGCTGCCGGATCCCTATGTGTTGTCGCCGCAGTTGGTGCGCTGGTGCGCCCGAAAGCCGGATACGCCCGGGTTGACCTCTTCCCTCAGGGTAAGCGCCGGAATCTCATAGGCACCGCTGTTTTGCGCGAGAAAAGCCAGCGGCGTCGTGGTGGCCAGTGTATCCAGCCGCTGGCCCAAGGCTGCGCTGATTTCCCCGAATCGCTGCGCGTCCGTTTTGCCGGTCCGGTAAACCACAAGCGGCGGCAGTACATCAAAGCCCGGGTAATACAGGATGCCGTGGTTGATCGGAAACAGGATATCGTCTATCGGACCATTGATGCCGCGGGCGGAATAGTGCGACTCCCAGCCCCCGGCCGTTACCACCACCATGGCCCGCTTGCCCGCCAGCGTGCCCTCGCCGAAGCGATCGCCCCAGCGCAGGTCCGAGTGCTCGCCCACGCCATAGGCAAAACCGTAGGCATAGACCCGATCCACCCAGCCTTTGAGAATGGCGGGCATGGAATACCACCACAAGGGAAATTGCAATATCAATACATCCGCCCAGCGCAGTTTTTCCTGCTCCTGGGCAATGTCCACGCTTTGCGTGCCATTGCGGTAGGCGTGTCCAGAGTCGGCCGACGCGTCGAAGCGCGCACCATCGGGCTGGTCAAGCCGATCCTGTCTATCGATTGGGGATTTCCAGTCCATCGCATACAGATCCGACACTTGTACCTGGTGGCCCGAACGCGTCAGGTGGGCAACGGCAAAGTCCTTGAGTGCACCGTTCAGCGACGTGGGTTCCGGGTGCGCGTACACAATCAGTATCTTCATGAGTTCTGTCCTTTCGGTGTGGAAGCACAGAGAATAGGACAGCTTCTGCTATATTGGAAATGAATAATCAATATATTAGGTATCAAAATGGATAATACCTTGCGCAAGCTTGATCTCAATCTACTGGTCACGCTGGAGGCGTTGCTGCTGGAAAACAATGTCTCGCGGGCGGCGGAAAGGCTGCATCGCTCGCAGCCGGCGGTCAGTACGCATCTGGCGCGGTTGCGGGAAATCTTTGGCGATCCTTTATTGCTGCCGGGGCCAAGAGGCATGGTCCCCACCGCCAGGGCCAGGGCCTTGCATGAACCCTTGAGCCAGGCGCTACGGGCGCTGGGGCAGGTTGTGGCTGCGCCGGCTGATTTCGAACCCGCCAGAGCGGCTGTCACATGGCGGATCGCCGCGACCGACTACAGCGAATCCGTGATTGTCCAACCTGTGCTGGGGCGACTGCGCGCGCTGGCGCCGCGTAGCCGTCTTGGCGTCGTGCAGATGCAGCCGGCGCGGATTGCCAGCCGATTGGCAAACGGCGACATTGACTTGGCTTTCCATCTCGTCGAGGAAATACCGCCGGGCCTGCATCACCAGCCGCTTTTTTCGGAGCGTTACGTGCTGGCTGGGCGCGTCGGACATCCGCAATTGCAACGAAAACTGAGTTTGTCGCGTTTTTGCGAGCTGGAACACGTCATTGTTTCCCCGGATGGTGGCGGTTTTCTGGGACCGACGGATGAGGCGTTGGCCGCCATGGGGAAAACGCGCAAGGTCGTGCTGTCCGTGCCGAATTTCATCGGGCTGCAACAACTGCTGGAGGACACTGAGATGGTGGCGATGCTGCCTGAGCGCCTGCTGCGCCAGGGACGTCATCGGCTGCAGCAAGTAGCGCCTCCGCTGCAGGTGGCTGGCTTCGGCATGGCCATGATATGGCACGAACGCAGTCATCGCGATCCGGCAAGCGCCTGGCTGCGCAAGATGCTGCAGCAGACGTGCGCGCTTGCTTCGAAAAAAGTGAAGGGACGCTGAAAAATCGGCAATTCTCAACCTTGTTCGTGGTTGCTATAGTATCGACAGAAACATTTGTACACGACAGCAAAAGGAAGGCGGTTTCCATGATCGATCATTTAGACCATTTGGTACTCACCACGGCAGATGAGCCGGCTTGCGTTCACTTCTACGTGAACGTACTCGGCATGAAGCTGGAGACATTCGGGCAGGGGCGCAAGGCGTTCCGATTCGGGCAACAGAAAATCAATCTGCATGTCAAGGGCGCCGAGTTCGAGCCCAAGGCGCACCTGCCCGTGCCGGGCGCCATGGACTTGTGCTTCATCGCCGCCGTGCCCCTGGACGAGGTGATGTCGCATGTGAAAGCGCAGGGCGTGAACATCGTAGAGGGGCCGGTGCGGCGGACCGGCGCCGCTTCTCCCATCCGGTCCATCTATCTGCGTGATCCGGACCTGAACCTGATCGAAATATCCGAAAGACTGCCTGAATAACCAACGCGTTTTGTTTCGGGTTCATGCCGCGTGATTGCGGTAATAATCCGTGCGCGCGCTTACGCAAGTCTTGAGCACGGCACCGCGCAGGCCCAATAAAACCCTGCGTTCTGACAGATAACTGAATATTCTTGACAAGAAAGCATTGTGTGCGTATAAAACTCCATGTAGTCGCTGTTTGTAACATGTATAAGTAATTATTAAGAATCAAATTACAGATAAAACAGGAGACAAAAATGAGCATTCGCATTGCAAAAAAGCGCCAGTCATCTGGCGCCGCAGCGTCACGTCGTAAATTTCTAGGAGGAACGGGCGCCGTCGCTGTCGCCGGCATGGGGTTTCCGGCCATTGTCAGCGCGCAGACGCCGATTAATTTCCGTTTCCAGAGCACATGGCCCACCGTGGATATTTTCCATGAGTATGCCAATGACTTCGCCAAGAAAGTCAATGATATGACGGGAGGAGAGCTGAAAATAGAGGTGCTGCCCGCTGGCGCCGTCGTCCCGGCTTTTGCGCTGCTGGACGCGGTATCCAAGGGTACGCTCGACGGCGGGCATGGCGTGCTCGGCTACAGTTATGGCAAACAGAATGCGCTGGCGCTGTTCTCCTCGGGGCCGGCATTCGGCATGGACGCCAACATGCTGCTGTCCTGGCATAAATACGGAGGCGGCAAGGAGTTGCTGGCAAAACTGTACGACTCGATCGGCGGCAATGTCGTTTCGTTTCTCAGTGGGCCCATGCCAACGCAGGCGCTTGGATGGTTCAAGAAACCCATAGCCAAGGCCGACGACCTCAAAGGGGTCAAGTTCCGCACGAACGGTCTGGCGATCGACCTTTTCACGGCCATGGGCGCGGCGGTCAATGCCTTGCCGGGCGGAGAAATCGTGCCCGCGCTGGACCGGGGCTTGCTGGATGGCGCCGAGTTCAACAATGCGTCCTCCGATCGCTTGCTGGGCTTTCCCGATGTTTCGAAAATCTGCATGCTGCAAAGCTTTCACCAAGCCTCGGAAACGTTCGAGATTACCTTCAATAAGAATAAATACAATGCCCTGCCCGACAAAATGAAGGCGATCATCGAGAATGCCGTGGAAGCGGCGTCCGCGGATATGTCGTGGAAGGCGATAGACAGGTATTCCCAGGACTATATCAAGTTAAAGACCGAGGACAACGTCAAATTCTATAAAACGCCCGACGCCATATTGCAACAGCAATTGACGACCTGGGACGACATTATCGCCAAGAAAGCGGAAAACAACCCGCTGTTCAAGGAAATCGAAGCGTCCCAGCGCAAATTCGCGGAACGCGCCGTTTCCTGGGATATGGATACCAACAATAATCGCCGCATGGCGTACAACCATTACTTCGGTAAAAAGGCGTAGACCGCAGTGGCCTGTGTGTTGGCGACGGCAATTGCCGGATAGGTAATGCTTCGCGACCGGGAGACCGCTGTGTCTGCCGGTCGCCGGGCGTGTGTCCGGCTTGGCCGAACGCCTGCGCCGCACTTTTCGCGACCTGGCGAAATTGATACTTGGCACTGTCGGTGCGGCCATGTCATCCCGTTTGTGTTGGTCCCCTGGAGTCGGTTCATGAAAAAAATATTGCGCTGGATTGATCAGGTCAACACCTGGATCGGTCAACTTTTCGGCTGGTGCGCCTTGATTCTCACCTTTTTCGTTACCTATGAAGTTGTTTCCCGCTATGCATTCAAAAATCCACACGCCTGGTCGTTCGACGTCATGAATATGTTGTACGGCGCCTTGTTCATGATGGCGGGGGCCTATACCCTGGGCAAGAATGGCCATGTGCGCGGCGATGTGCTGTATGGCTTTTTTCCGCCGCGGGTGCAGGCGGGACTGGATCTGGCGCTTTATATCCTGTTTTTCTTCCCAGGCGTTATCGCACTTGTCTGGGCAGGCTACTACTATGCGTCCGAGTCTTTCGCGATCAACGAGCACTCCACCATCACCGCCGATGGCCCGCCGATCTATCCGTTCAAAGCCATTATTCCGATTGCCGGCATTGCCCTGATCGGGCAGGGCCTGGTTGAGGTCATCGCGTGTCTGCGATGCCTGCGCAACGGGAAATGGCCCTCGCGGGACGTCGACGTGGAGGAGGTTGATGTTGAGAAATTGAAAGATATGGTGCATGTCACCGATGCGGACATCGAGAAAGCGGACCGGTATATCTCGCGGCAAGGAGACAAAGCATGAGAAAAGAAGCCTGGTTTGGCATCAGCATTCTGATTGCCATTGTGCTGGCGTTGTTCATCTTCATGCCGGCGCCCTCAGATATCACCAACGGACACCTGGGCCTGTTGATGCTGGCGCTGATCGTGGTAACCATTATGCTGGGGTTTCCCACCGCATTTACCTTGATGGGCATGGGTGTCATTTTTACGCTGTTGGCCTACCGGAACATGGGGCCGCAAACCGCGATCGAGCAGACGCTGGACTTGATGGTATTGCGCACCTATGCCGTCATGACCAACGATGTCTTGATCGCCGTGCCACTGTTTATCTTCATGGGGTACCTGGTAGAGCGCGCCAACTTGATTGAAAAATTGTTCAGGAGCCTGCATCTGGTGATGGCGCGCATCCCGGGTTCCCTTGCTGTGGCCACGGTAATCACATGTGCGATTTTCGCGACGGCTACGGGCATTGTCGGCGCCGTCGTCACCCTGATGGGCCTGTTGGCGCTGCCCGCGATGCTCAAGGCGGGCTACGACATCAAGCTTTCGGCCGGCGCCATCACGGCCGGTGGGTGTCTGGGGATTATGATTCCGCCCTCGGTGCTGCTGATCGTGTATGGCGCGGTGGCCGGCGTGTCGGTGGTCAAGCTGTATGCGGCCGCGTTCTTCCCGGGCATCATGCTGGCCGGCCTGTATGTGCTGTACGTCATCGTCGTGGCGAAACTCAAACCCGCGTACGCGCCACCGCTCTCAGAACAAGAGCGCCGAATCGATCTGCCCGCGCTGGCGGCGCAGTTGAAGGCCACGTTTGGCGAGAAGGCGCTGCCAGCGCTATTGTCAGCGCTCAAGGGAAAGCGCAATGCGCGGACGCCGTTGGCCGCGATTCTGAAGCAATTGGCAATCACATTGTTGCCTGCCTTGGTTTTCGTCGTCGTGATGGCATTTGGCTATGGCCTGGCGGGCTCGCCTCCGGCGGCGCCGTCAAGCGATTTGCAGGCATTAAGCCTTTCATCCGCAGGCGCGCCGGACTATGCCGGCGGTTTGCAGGAGCCCGAAGGGGCGGGCGCGCAGTCATCCACCGGCGGTCTGACTGAACCGCCGGGCGCCTCCTCGCTGGCCGAGCCGCCCGGGGCCTTGGCGGAGCCACCTGGCGGCGTTGCCGAACCGCCGGGTGCGGCACCTGCCGCCGGCGCGCAGTCTTCGCAGGCGACAGGGCCCGGATCGACCCAGGCAAGCCAGATATCGCTGACGTATTGGATAATGCTTGGCGTTGGCCTGCTTCTGCTGCTGGCCTACTATGCCTGGCTCACGTTCGCGCGCCTGGAAATATTCAAGATGCTGCTGGGCTCGTTCTTTCCGCTGGCCATCATGATTGCGGCGGTACTCGGCAGTATTGTCTTCGGCTTCGCCACACCGTCGGAAGCGGCGGCCATGGGGGCGTTCGGCGGCATGCTGCTTGCCCTGTGCTACCGGCGGCTGAATATGGGGATGCTCAAGGAATCGGTGTTTTTGACAGCGCGCACCAGCGCCATGGTGTGCTGGCTGTTTGTCGGCTCCAGCATCTTCTCCGCCGCGTTCGCGCTGCTGGGCGGCCAGGAGATCATCAATAGCTGGGTGGTGTCCATGGACCTGACGCCGGTGGAGTTCATGATCCTGGCGCAAATCGTGATTTTCCTGCTGGGCTGGCCGTTGGAATGGACCGAGATTATCGTGATTTTCATGCCGATCTTCCTGCCGCTATTGGCGCATTACAATATCGATCCGCTGTTCTTCGGTATCCTGGTCGCGCTCAATCTGCAGACCGCGTTCCTGTCGCCGCCGGTCGCCATGTCGGCGTTCTACCTGAAGGGAGTGGCGCCGCCCCACGTGACCTTGAACCAGATATTCCTGGGCATGTTGCCTTTCATGGGCATCCAGATCCTGGCGCTGATCCTGCTGTATCTGTTCCCCAAAATTGGCCTGTGGCTGCCGGAAGTGCTGTATTGATGATGCGCCAAGCCCACGGTCGCGGCGGGCCGGGAGGTGCCGGGCGGGCAGTGGGTTTGCCCGGTCGGCGCGTTTCAAATAAGCCGCATTCATAAGCTTACGCCGGTTTATTCGTGAGCATCGCGGTGATTTGGGTTATAAAGTCGGATCGACCCGCCCATTGCGGCAGATATTCACGGCAGACCTTTTTGCGGAACAAAAATATGAAACTCGACACATTGGCGATTCACGCCGGCTATACCCCGGAACCCACCACCAAGGCGGTTGCCGTACCGATTTATCAAACGTCGTCATTCGCTTTTGATGATACGCAGCATGGTGCGGACCTGTTCGATCTCAAGGTGGCCGGCAATATCTATACGCGGATCATGAATCCCACCAATGCGGTGCTCGAGGCTCGTGTGGCGGCGCTCGAGGGGGGCGTTGGCGCATTAGCGGTGTCATCGGGCATGGCGGCCATCACCTATGCCATCCAGACGATTGCGGGCGCGGGCGATAACATCGTCTCGGTCAGCAAGCTATACGGCGGCACCTACAATCTGTTCGCCCATGCGTTCCCGCGGCAGGGCATTGAAGTGCGCATGGCGCCGCACGACGATCTGGCCGCCCTGGAGGCCCTGATCGATACCAACACCAAGGCAGTGTTCTGCGAATCCATCGGTAATCCCGCAGGCAATCTGGTCGATATCCAGGCGCTGGCCGATACTGCGCACCGGCATGGCGTGCCGCTGATTGTCGACAATACCGTGGCCACGCCCGCCCTGTGCCGGCCCTTTGAGCATGGCGCGGATATCATTGTGCATTCGCTGACCAAGTATATGGGCGGGCATGGCACAACGATTGCCGGCATCGTGGTCGATTCCGGCAAATTTCCCTGGGCACAGCACAAGGAAAAGTTCGCCGTGCTCAATGAGCCGGATCCCGCCTACCATGGTGTGGTCTATACCGAGGCATTCGCCGAAGCGGCTTTTATCGGCCGTTGCCGTGTGGGCCCCTTGCGCAATACGGGGGCCGCGCTGGCGCCGCTGAGCGCGTTCCAGATTCTGCAGGGCATTGAGACGCTGGTGTTGCGTGTCGAGCGTCATTGCCAGAATGCGCAAGCGGTGGCGCAATTTCTGCAACAGCACGAACAGGTGGGCTGGGTCAAGTATGCCGGCCTGCCGGATCATCCGGAACATGCGCTGGCGCAGAAATACATGAAAGGGACGCCGTCGTCGATCCTGTGCTTTGGCGTCAAGGGGGGCGCGCAGGCCGGCGCGCGCTTTATCGACGCGCTGCAGCTGATTACCCGGCTGGTCAATATCGGCGACGCCAAATCGCTTGCCTGCCATCCGGCAACAACCACGCATCGCCAGTTGAACGAGGCGGAGCTGGAAAAAGCTGGGGTAAGCCAGGATATGGTCCGCTTGTCCATCGGGATCGAGCATATCGATGATATTCTGGCCGACCTGGATCAGGCCCTGCAGCAGAGCCGGGGCTAATCCGCCCGCTTCGGGCTACGCGACAAAACTGGCGACATAGTCGTCGGCGGGGTTGGATCCCAGTTCGTCGATGCTGCCGCTTTGCACCAGGCGTCCTTCATTGAGCAGGGACACCTGGCCGCCCAGCGTACGCGCTTCCTCCACGTCGTGCGTGATAAACACCACGGACTTTTTCAGCTTCTCCTGCAACTGCAGCAGCAAGGCCTGCAGCTTGCGGCGAATCAGCGGATCGAGCGCGGAAAACGGTTCGTCCATGAGCAGAATGTCGGTGCCGGCGGCAAACGCGCGGGCCAGGCCGACACGCTGGCGCATGCCACCCGACAGCGCTTGCGGCAATTGCGTTTCGTAGCCGGACAATTCGACCTCGTTCAACCAGTGGCGCGCCTGTTCCGCACGTTCCTTCTTGGAAATGCCACGCACGCGCAGGCCGAACTCGGTATTTTGTTGCACGGTGAAATGTGGCAGCAGGCCAAAATGCTGGAATACCATGGCCACGCGGGTCTGCCTGAACGCTTGCAGTTCGCGGTCGCCCAACGCGGTCACGTCGATGCCATCGACCAGCACTTTACCTGTGTCCGGTTCGATCAAGCGATTGATATGTCGCAATAGCGTTGATTTTCCCGAACCCGACAGGCCCATGATGCAATAGATCTGCTGAGCGGGAATATCGAGATTGATATCCCGGAGGGCGACGCGGCAGTCGGTCTCGGCGGCAATGGTTTCGTTGTCGGCACCCTGCTGCAGCAGTCTTAGCGCCTTGCCGCGCTGCTCGCCGAAGACCCGGCTGACGTTGTCGAAGCGGATGATATGGCTCATGATAGTCCCTTTTTATTGCCGTACGCCTGGGTGATGCGGTCGATGATGACCGCCAGGATCACGATGGCGCCGCCGGCCTGCACGCCCTGGCCGACATTCAGCGTTTGTACGGCCTGCAGCACTTGTTCCCCCAGGCCCGGCGCGCCAATCATGGAAGCGAGTACCACCATGGAGAGCGACATCATGACGGTTTGATTGATGCCGGCCATGATGCTGGGCCAGGCCAGCGGCAGCGTGACCCAGGCCAGCATTTGCCAGCGGCTGGTGCCGAAAGACAAGCCGGTTTCCACCATTTCAGTACTGATCTGGCGGATGCCCAGGGCGGTGAGCCGGATCAGCGGGGCCAGGGCGTAGATGACCGTGGCAAACAGCGCCGGCACGTTGCCCAGGCCGAACAGCATCAGTACCGGAATCAGGTATACGAAACTTGGCATGGTCTGCATAATGTCCAGTACCGGCAACAGCGCCCGGTAGGCACGGGGCCGTCCCGCAACAAAAATTCCTGCTGGTATGCCGATTACAAGCGTGATGAGCACCGCGCATGCCAGCAGCGCGAGCGTCTGCAGCAGCGCGGTCCAGAGCCCGAAGGCGCCCGTCACATAGAGCCCGGCCATGCACGCCAGCGCGAACACGATGTTGCGCGTGCCATGCCAGGCCAGGGCACCGGCGAGTATGATAATCAGCCATGCGGGCATGGCCGAAAGCAGTCGTTCGGCAGGGGACAACAGGTAATGGGTAATGGCGCCGCTGACGTGGCGGAAGGTCTCGCCATAGCTGCCGACCAGTGACTTGAGTCCGTTGTTCAGGTTATCCTGGATACTCCAGTCAGGAAAGATACTGCTTGCCGGTTTGGCTGTTTCGGTGTGCTGAGCCAGACGGTCGGCGACTTCAGGGCTCACCCATTGCCGCCAGACTTCGGGATGATCGCGCAGGAAAATCTCGGCTTGTTCCCGACCATTGCGCTTATTCTCCGTCATGGCCAGGATGGCGCCGTTGAGCTGGTCCGGCGTAAATTGGATCTTTTTGAAGAACTGTACCAAATCGGGGTTTTGCTGCTGCAGCGGCGCAGAGACGGCGATGGACAGCGGCGATATGGGAAAGCCGGTCACGCAATCGCGGGTTCCGTTTTTCTCCAGCAGGCTTGCCCAGCATTGCGGTTCGTTGGCCGGGAATGCCAGTTCCTTGAATCGATACTTGGCCATGAGCCCCGTGGGTTGCCAGTAGTAAAACAGAATGGGTTTTTTCTGTTCATAGGCCGAGGCAATTTCGGCATCCAGCGCGGCGCCCGTGCCCGGGTGCACGTTGGAGAAAGTCTGGTCCAGTTTGGTCGTGCGCAGCAGGCGCGTATTGAAGACTTCGCAAGTCCAGCCTGCCGGGCAATTCAGGAAGCGCGGCTTGTTCTGTCCCGAACCGTCCCGGAACAAATCCGAGAATTTGGCCAAGTCGCTATAGGCGCGCAGTTGCGGGTGTTGTTCCCATACATAATCAGGCACGTACCAGCCCTGGCGCGCGCCGCCCTTGAGCGTATCTCCCACCATGGATATTTTGCCGTCGGCCAGCGCCTGGTTCATGACCGTGGAGCGTCCGACCCAGACCTCGCCAATGACCTGGATGTCGTTCTGCGCCAGGGCATTTTCCTGCGCAGGTCCGGAGCCGGGAATTTCCCCCGTCTTGCACTGGTAGCCTCGCTCCGCGATGATGCGCAGTATTGCCGTTGTGAACTGGCCGCTTTCCCAGGTCAGCGAGGCAAAATTCACGGTGCCATTGCAGGCGGCGTAGGCGGATGATGAGAACAGGATCAGGCAGGCGAGCAGGATGCGTACTGGCATTGGTGATACCCTTGCGGCCCGCAAGACGGCGGATGCGATTGTCCGGGACCGGGCCGGTGTCCGGGACAGGGGGCGGGAGATCGGCATAGCTCGATCCCAATACGGTTGTCATACACAAATTGTACGACGCGAATGCGGCGTTAACGACGACCGCTGCTTGCGGGCAGCGGTAGGAGCACGCTGGAACCAGTATAAAACAGGAGGAAAAAAAATACCGCATATCGGCATGAAGCCGGCAGTCTGGCGTTGCAACGGTGAAATGATAAGCGTAATTGATGCCGGTCCACGCATCAACAAGCCTGCTTGTCGATGCGCGAGCGCCGCGGCGCGATCAGTTGCCGAATTGTTCGATGATGTCTTGCAAGGCGACGTGCCCAAGGCACGCGCCGGACCCGCGCGGGGTATCGCCGTTCTCTATCGCCAGCGCAAAGGCCGCGGCCTCGGTCTGGGCAATACGCGCGCGCATGGCTGCAATCTTTGGCCAGCGCGCAGGATCGGCCACCTGATGGATGTCCAGCCATCGGGTTACGCCAAGGAAGACGGCATCGGCCAGCGTCGGGTTCCGGCCGACCAGGAACGGGCTGTCGCCGAGCATGTGTTCCAGCTTATCATGGCGATCAATCACACGGTCCCGGCCCACGCTTTGCAATACCCGCTGGACGGCCGGGTCGGCCGGCGTCATTTCCCAGGCCATCCACAGGGGTGTGAAGGCGCCAGTGAAGCCGGTGTTGATAAAAGCCATCAACTGATACAGGCGTCGGGTTTCGGGCATGGCGGGTGCGAAGCTGATGCGCCGCTCGGTGTCGCGGTGTTCAAGCCAGTTCGCGATGGCGAGCGTTTCGGTAAGGACTTGTCCGGTATCGGTGACGAGCACAGGCGTTTCTCTCCTGGCATTGATACGCAGGTATTGAGGCTCCTGCATTTCGCCCAGCATGTCCACGCGGCACAGGCGGTACGGCTGGCCCAGCCATTCCAGTGCAGCGATCAGTCCCGTAGCGCTTCCCGCGGGAACGCCATAGAGTAAAATTGGTTCCATGAATATTTTCTCCGTAATTCATATGCAATAGCCTGTTGGCTCGTAGCGATTATCGACGCATATCCTGCCTCAAGTAAATTACGCACTTTTTTGTAACCATCATCGGAAATATCATGAAGGATCTCGTTTCATACTGCCCTATCGAAGAGGCGATGCAGGTATTGAGCGGCCGCTGGCCCGCGCTGCTGGTTTATTACTTGAAGGATGGATCCAGGCGGTTCAGCGATTTGAAGCGGGACAATCCAACGGTCTCCCACAAGATGCTGTCGTTTGAGCTGCGCAAGCTGGAAAGCGCCGGTGTGGTGCAGCGCATGCAGTTCCAGGGATACCCCTTGCGCGTGGAGTATTCCCTGACCGAAGGCGGCAGGGCATTGCTGCCTTTGATCGACGCGCTGGGCCAGTGGTGGGAGCAGATTGAACAACGCCGCTATGGCCAGGACACGGCGACCGGCACCTGAGCCGGTACCGGAAGACAATGGGTTCGGGAGACAAGACGGCCCGGACTGCGGTATAGGTGGTGCGTCCGGCAACCGGAACGCGAATGTTGAAAACGGAATGCGATAAAGGAAATTCGATGAATAACAGTAGGAAAGTTGCGTTGATTACCGGTGGATCCCGCGGCATCGGCGTTGCCATTGCCACAAGGCTTGCGCGCGACGGGTTTGCCGTAGCCATCAATTACGCCTCCAGCGCACAGCAGGCGCAGGATCTGGCGCAGGCGTTGCGCCAGCAAGGCGCTGCCGCGGCGGCGGTCCAGGGCGATGTGGCGGTGGCCGGCGACGTGAAAAGGATGTTCGACACGGTCGAGCGCGAACTGGGCCGGATTGCGGTGCTGGTCAATAATGCCGGGGTCCTGCAGACGATGCCGTTGGCGCAGCATAGCGATGCGCTTTACGAGAAAACCTTTGCCGTCAATGTGCAGGGCGTTTTCAACACGCTGCGCGAAGCGGCGACGCGTCTCGCGGATGGCGGCCGCATCATCAATGTGTCCAGCACGGCCCTGGCGCTCAATTTGCCGGGTTACGCCATCTATAACGGCTCGAAGGCGGCGGTCGAATCGTTTACGCGCGTTTTTGCCAAGGAACTGCGTGGACGGAATATCACGGTCAACGCGGTTGCGCCAGGTCCCGTCGAGACCGAGCTGTTTCTGAACGGCAAAACCGAAGAACAGGTTCAGGCATTCAGGAAAATGCCGCCGCTGGAGCGGCTGGGGCAGCCCGATGATATCGCCGGCGTCGTTTCCTTCCTGGCCGGGCCGGACAGCGGCTGGGTCAATGGCCAAGTGCTGCGCGCCAACGGCGGCGTGGCCTGAGGTCGGCGCAGACGCAGGCGCACGCGACTTTCCCGGTATCCCGTTTCAGGCATATTCGATCATGGCGTCCAGAAGCATGCGCGCGGCATAGTCGGCGAAGCTGCGGCGTACGATGAGTTGCCATGTGTCCACGGGGGCTGGCGCGATCCGCCTGAGCAGGAACGTGGTTTTGAAGTAATGGCTCTGGGCGCACTGCGCTGGGCCGAAGGCGCGCGGATGCAGGTCCAGTGGGCAGCCTTTGTTCAGGACCGCCGTCGCTTGCGGCCCCTGCAGTTGCAGGGTCGCGTAGGCGCTGCTTTGGTCGGTTGCCGCGCTGAACAGATGGGCGAGCGCGGTCTCGACGCGGGAGACCAGTGTTGCGGCAGGCGTTGCGGCGCGCTTGCCGTAGATCAGCCATTCGTCGGGCGCGAGCCACATGATGCAATGCTGGTCGTTCTCCGCAAGCGTATTTGGCAGGGCGGGCGGGGTCAGGCCGATGACGCTTGCGACGGCCTCGGCAAAGGCGGGGTTGTCTGGCTGTCCGCGCAGATTGACGATCTCGTGCAACGGCGTCTCGATGAGGGCAACCTGGCGCACGTCGCCATGCGAAAAATAGGCCTGGCCGGCGGGCGTGGGCAAACCGGCCAGTGGCGTCTGCAGCAGCGTGTCAGGCGACATGTTGGCGTTCTCCTTCGGGATCGTAGAAAACCGGACTGCAGATGCGAGCCGGCGCGAAGCGGCCGTCGGGCAAGGCGACGCTGACAGTCTGGTCCATGCGCGACAATCCGTTTTTGATCATGGCAAGCGCGATGGGGCGTCGCAGGGCGGGACTCATGTAGCTGGAGGTGACATGCCCTTGCAGCGGCGCGATCGCGGCCTGGCTGGGCTGATCCAGGATGGCCGCGCCTTCGGGCAACACGCAAGCACGGTCCTCGGGCAACAGCCCGACGTATTGCTTGCGGTTCGGGCCGCTGGTATCGCTGCGCGCCAGCGAGCGCTTGCCCAGGCAGTCCTTGGCATCCGAGACCATGGCGCCCATGCCCAGGTCCAGTGGCGTGACCGAACCGTCGGTATCCTGGCCCACAATGATGTAGCCCTTCTCTGCGCGCAACACATGCATGGCTTCGGTGCCATACGGCGTAATGCCGAATTGCTCGCCGGCCGCCATCAATCGTTCCCATAGGTGCCGGCCGTGATTGGCCGGAAAATAGACCTCATAGGAGAGTTCTCCGGAAAAGCTGACCCTGAGCACGCGCACGCCCATCCCGTCTATCGTGCCTTCCTGGAAACTCATGAAGGGAAAGGCGTCGGGGGAAAAGTCAATATCCTTGCAGACTTTCTGGAGCACCTTGCGCGAATCCGGACCCGCCACGGTGGCGGTGGCGTACTGGTCGGTGACCGAGGTCAGATACACTTTGAGGTTGGGCCACTCCGTTTGCAGCCAGCGTTCCAGCCAGCTCATGACGCGCGCCGCGCCGCCGGTGGTGGTGGTCAGCAGGAAATGCTGGTCGGCCAGGCGCAGATTGACCCCGTCATCCAGAATCATGCCGTTTTCATCCAGCATGAAACCGTAGCGGCAGCGCCCCGGCTTCAGCTTGGTCCACAGATTGGTGTAGACGCGATTCAGGAAATCGGCCGCGTCGGGGCCGCGCACGTCGATCTTGCCCAAGGTGCTGTAGTCGAGTATGCCGACATGGCGGCGCACCGCCAGGCATTCGCGGGCGACGGCGGCCTCCATGTCTTCGCCGGTACGCGGGTAGTAGCGGGCGCGTTTCCAGTTGCCTACGTCCTCGAATACCGCGCCCTGTTCGACATGCCATTGATGCAGGCAGGTTTTGCGTATGGGGTCGAAGAAGTCGCCCAGTTCGCGTCCGGCGAGGGTGCCGAAACTGACCGGCGTGTAATTGGGGCGGTAGGTGGTGGTGCCAGTCTCGGGAATGGTCTGGCCCAGGGCCTGGGCCAGCACGGCCATGCCGTTGATATTGCCCAGTTTACCCTGGTCTGTGCCGAATCCCATGGCGGTATAGCGTTTGACATGTTCTATGGAATGATAGCCTTCGCGCACCGCCAGCAGAATATCGGCGACCGAGACATCATTCTGGAAATCAATGAATTGCTTGGGGCCCCGCGTTGCTGGCCGGGTCTGATCGGCGACTGACCATAGCGGCAGCAAGGGATCTTCGGTGCAGGCCTCGGCCCGCCAGGCTGGGGCGATGCCGGCATTGGCCGCCGCTGTCGCGTCGGGATGGGAGGGCGCGGCCGTCTCCACGCCGCTGGCGGCGTTGCGCATCAGCCGCGCTCCCGCGCTTGCGCCTGCCAGTGCGCCTGCGTCCAGCGCGGCCTGCAGGCTGAAGTCGCCATTGGCCGCGCCCACGCAGGATTGGGCCTGCACCGCCTGGTCGGGCACGAAGCAGGCGCGTTCGTCGCACCAGCGGGATTTGCCGCGAGACTGGGCATATAGGTGAATGGCCGGATTCCAGCCACCGGACATCAACAGGAGATCGCAAGGCTGCGAAGGCGCCAGGCCGGCGGGCAGTCTGCCGCCGTGGCCGGCCAGACGCACGCCTTGCACGTGTCTTTTTCCTTCCGCCTGCAAGACAACCGCCTGGCGGATGACGCGTATGCCCTGCCTGGACGCCCGTTGCGGGAGTGGGGCGTTGCCCGCGCCGCGCGGGTCCACGACCGTGACCTCGGCGCCATGGCGCCGCAGATCCAGGGCGGTCCGGTAGGCGCTGTCGTTATTGGTGAAGATGATGGCGCGCCGGCCCGGCAATACGCCATACTGGTTCAGATAGATACCGGCGGCCGAGGCCAGCATGATGCCGGGCAGGTCATTGTTGCCGAAAACCAGGGGGCGTTCGTGGGCGCCGGTGGCCAGGATCACGTGGCGCGCCCGGATCCGCCAGAGCCGTTCTCGCAAGCTGTCGCGCGCGGCAACGGGCAGATGGTCGGTCAAGCGCTGGCATACCGTAATGAAATTATGATCGTGATAGCCGAAGGCGGTGGCGCGCGACAGGATGCGAACCTCGGGCATGGCGGACAATTCGCCGAGCACGCTGGCGACCCACTGCATGGCCGGCCGGCCGTCTATGGTGTCACGGGCGCATAGCAGGCTGCCGCCGGCTTGCGGACGGTCGTCCACCAGCAGCACGCGGGCGCCGTTGCGGCCGGCGGCCAGCGCCGCGGCCAGCCCAGAGGGCCCTGCGCCGACGACCAGGATATCGCAGTGCGCGTAGGTTTTTTCATAGCGGTCGGGGTCCAGGGCTTGCGGAATCGTGCCCAGGCCGGCCGCGTCGCGGATTCGTTCCTCGTAGGCGGGCCAGAACCGGCGCGGCCACATGAAGGTCTTGTAGTAGAAACCCGCGGGAATGAAACGAGCCAGCCGTTGCATGAAGGCCATGCGATCATGCTCGATATCCGGCTTGGCGTTGACGCTTGTCGCCCGCAGGCCTTCGTACAGCTCGACCTCCGTGGCGCGCGCATTGGGCACGGTGTGGCTGCCGGTTTCCAGTTGCACCAACGCATTGGGCTCTTCCACGCCGGCGGTCAGGATACCGCGCGGGCGATGATACTTGAAGCTGCGCGCGACAAAATGCTGGCCATTGGCCAATAGGGCCGAGGCCAGCGTGTCGCCGGGATGGCCGGTGTAGGCTTTGCCATTGAAGGTAAAGTGCAGCGTGCTGGTGCGATCGATGGCGCCGCCCTGGGGTAGCCGGTTCGCTTGCGTCATGGTTTCTCCCTGGCGCCGGCAGGCAGCCCGGCCTGGCTGCGGATGATGTAGCTCAGCGTATCGCGCTCGACCACGAACCAGCGGCGACAACCATGGGTATGGACCCATTGTTCGCGGTGCGCGCCCAGTGTATTGTCGCGCATGAAAACGTAATCGCCCCAGTCGCGGTCAGACAGGCTTGCCGGATCGGCGGGGCGGGCGATATCGGCCTGGCCGCCGTAATTGAATTCGCTTTCGGCGCGATCGCCGCACCATGGGCAGTGAATCAGCAGCATGATATCTCCTAGTGCGCGACCGCGGCGGCGCCGTGTTCGTCGATCAAATGGCCAGTATGGAAACGGTCGATGGAAAACGCGGCGTTCAGCGGATGCGGCGCGTCGTTGGCGATGGTGTGGGCGAATACCCAGCCCGAGCCCGGCGTGGCCTTGAAGCCGCCGGTGCCCCAGCCACAGTTGAAATACAGGCCACGGATATCGGTTTTCGATATGATGGGGCAGGCATCGGGCGTGACGTCGACAATGCCGCCCCATTGGCGGTTCATGCGGACCCGGCTGAGGGAAGGGAACATTTCCACGATGGCCTGCAAGGTATGCTCGATGCTCTGGAAACTGCCGCGCTGGGCGTAGCCCGTGTACTGGTCGATGCCGGCGCCGATGACCAGGTCGCCCTTATCGGTCTGGCTCAGATAGGCATGCACGGCATTGGACATGATGACCGTATGTACGGCGGGCTTGACCGGTTCCGACACCAGGGCTTGCAGCGGATGGCTTTCAATGGGCAGGCGGATGCCGGCCATATCGGCCAGTACGCTGGAGTGTCCGGCGACGACCACGGCGACCTTCCTGGCGCGGATAAAGCCCTTGCCGGTTTCCACGCCTTCTATCATGCCGTCTTTTTTGCGTATGTTGGTGACCGGGCAATGCTGGATGATATGGACGCCGAGCCTGTCCGCGGCGCGGGCGAAACCCCAGGCCACGGCATCGTGCCGCGCCACGCCGGCGCGCCGCTGGAACGATGCGCCCAGTACGGGGTAGCGGCTGTCCAGGTTGATGATGGGCACCCGTTCGCGGATCTGCGCGCGCGTCAGCCATTCGCCATCTACGCCGTTATAGCGATTGGCATTGATGCGGCGTTGCGTATCCCGCACTTCCTGCAGGGTATGGGCCAGGTTCATGACACCACGCTGGCTGAACATGACGTTGTAGTTCAGGTCCTGGGCCAGGCCCTCCCAGAGTTGCATGGATTTCTCATAAAGCTGCGCCGCTTCGTCCCACAAATAGTTGGAACGCACGATGGTGGTGTTTCTGGCGGTATTGCCGCCGCCCAGCCAGCCCTTTTCCAGGACGGCGACATTGCGGATGCCATGGATCTTGGCCAAGTAGTAGGCCGTGGCCAGACCGTGGCCGCCGGCTCCGACGATCACAACGTCGTACTCGCGCCGGGGCTCGGGGCTGTGCCACGCCCGTTCCCATTTTTCGTGATGGCTCAGCCCGTTGCGGATCAGGCTGAAAATTGAGTAGCGATTGCGCATGGTCTCCTCGCCCTGGTTTTCGTGCTTGCACCGAGCAGGCGGTGCCGTAGTGCTCCAGTTAAGCAGAATATCGGCGAGGGGACTAGAATTTTTCCGGCGTCTGGTTGGAATAATCACGTCGCCACCAAGCTGCTGCGGTGCGGCGGGCGGATGCGCGCCGGTGCTGGCCGATCGCCGGCCCGTTAATGGAATTCGCTGCGGCCGGGGAAAACTTCGCTGACGTAATCCGGTCGATCGCCGGAGGTGTCCAGCAACGCCGCGGGCAGCTGAGCCCGGCGGCGCCAGGCGCTGGGCGCCTCGCCAAAGGTATTGCGAAACTCGCGCCCCAGATGCGAGGCGTCGGCGAAGCCGCAAGCCGAGGCAACGGTGGCGATGGTTTTGCCGGAATGGGTCAGCAACCAGGCCGCCATGCGCAACCGCATCCCGCGCGCATAGGCTTGGGGATTCATGCCGGTTTCCTCCTTGAAGCGACGCTCCAGCTGGCGTACGGATATATGCAATTTGCCGGCCAGCGCATCCAGGGTCAGGGGGCGGCCCATATGCTGCTCCATCAGCAGGATGGCGCGCCGCACCACCGGATGGATGCCGGGGCGCAAGCCAGGCGGCAGCGGCTGCGGGGCATTGGCCCGGTCCGAATCGTCCACTTGCAGGATGCGCAAGGCTTTTTGTACGATGGCGACGTCGATGTGCTGTCGCAGGATTTCGGCGGCGACGTCGATCGAGGCGCGTCCGCCGGAACAGGTGATGCGCTTGCGGTCGCAGACATAGAGGCGGTCGGCGACCAGGTTATCGGGATTGACCGAAGGAAATTGCTCAAGAAAGTCCCAATAGTGAAACCAGCTGACGCAGATGCGGTGGTCATCGAGCACGCCCGCCTGCTGCAGGGCGAAGGCCCCGGTGCACAGGCCGACCAGGGTGACGTCGCGCGCCGCCGCGGCGCGGATAAAAGCCTTGAGGTCCGGACGCAGCGGCGGCCCAGCGTGCAACAGGCCGCCCACCACCACGACATAGTCGAACCGGCCTGGATCGCCCAGCCGCGCCGATGGCACGACCTGGATCGCGCTGCTTGAGGGTACCGGCGCGAGGGACTCGTCGATGACCTGCCACGCGCAGCGCAGCGGGCGGCTATGGTCGCCTTCGTCGCCGGCCAGGCGCAACACATCCAGCATGCCGGAAAATGCGGTAAGGGTAAATTGCGGCAACAGAATGAAGCCAAAGCGGATGGGAGGGGGGGCGGTTTTCCCTTTATTCATTATCGTTCCTGCTCCGTAAGGTATCTATTCTATCCAAAAACAGGTCGATACGAAGCAGGCGCGGCGCTGGGGGCGCCGCACCGCCAAGACGGGGCTTGCCGTTACGCGAGCTGCCGCGCCAGTGCCTCGGCCCGCGCGGACGCCGCGTGCCGCGCCGCGGTGTCCGTGTCGCTGCCAAACAGGGTTTTTTCCACAGTCAAGGTATGCACTTGGTCAATGCCGATAAAGTCCAGCCACATGTCGACGTATGGCTTCTGCAGGTCGAAGCGCTCGGCAGGCGTAATCGATGTCGCGTTGTAGTCCAGTCCGCGCGCGTAGACCACGACTGCCCGCTTGTTCTGTAGCAGGCCCTTGAAACCGGTATCGTCAAAGGAGAACAAAATATCCTTTTGCGTCACCAGGTCGATGAAATGCTTGAGCTTGTATGGAACGCCGAAATTCCAGAGCGGCACCGACAGCACCAGGATATCTGTGTCGTGGATGCCCGATGCCAGCGCCTTGAGCCCGTTCCATGCGGTTTGTTGCCTGTCTGTCAGGGGCGTGCCGCTCAGGCCTGCGTATTTTGCCCCCATTGCTTCCTCGTCGAATTCAGGCAGCAGGACCCGCCACAGATCCAGCGTCTGCGTGGCGCTGCCGGGGTGGTGCCGTTCGTAGGTATTCATGAATGTCTGGGCTACCTCGCGCGAGGCGGAACGCTGCTTGCGTGGCGAAGCGGCAATATGCAATAGGCGGGTCATGATGGTTCCGGGTTTGGATGGTTGGGAAAGGAGCGGCTATTGCATCACATGACGATTTAGTATACAAATTGATTAATTTTTAATTATTGATAATAAATCAAAATATATGTTGGATCCCATATTGCTCAGAACATTCGTCACCGTCGCGCAAGAGAAGGGGTTCAGCCGGGCCGCCGCTGTCCTGAGTTTGACACAGTCGGCCATCAGCGGCCATTTGCGCAGGCTGGAGGCGCAACTGGGGGTTGAGCTGATGCGGCGCACGACGCGCTCGCTCGTCCTGACGGAAGAAGGCAGGAAACTGATGGTCTATGCCAATGCCATTCTGGCGCTCGGGCGCGACGCGCTGGCCGAGGTCGGGGGCCAGTCCGGGCAAGGGCGCCTGAGGCTGGGCATTTCCGAGGATTTTGCGCGGCAGTCGATACTGGCCACCTTGCGACAGTTCATGGCGCGGCATCCTTCGCTGGCGCTAGAGGTAAGCATGGGGATACCGGGCACGTTGCTTCGGCAGATGCAGGAAGGTACGCTGGATCTGGTCATGGGGTCACAGTGCGAACAGTCGGGCCTGGGGCAATTGATCGGGCGCGAACCGCTGTTGTGGGCGGGACTGCCTGACGCGGAGCCCGATTTTTCGCACCCCTTGCCGCTGGCTTTTTTCCCCGAGCCCTGTCCGTATCGCGAAGCCGCATTGGCGCGTCTGGCCAAGGCGGGGATCAAGACGCGGATCGCGATGACCTGCACCAGCTACGCCGGCATGCGCGAGGCGGTATTATCGGGCTTTGCAATTGCGCCGATGACGCGGAGCCAGATGGCCGAGGGGCTGGTTGCGCTGACGCCGGGAACAGGGTTGCCGCGTTTGCCGGAGGTCCAGTTCCGCTTGTTCACCGGTGCGGGCGCCTCCCCGCTGGTATTGATGCTGGCCCAGGCATTGATCGAGGCAGCATCCGGACAGGCAGGGCCGCGCGCTACCTTTCTGTCAGCGCCAGCTTGATGCCCAGGCCGACAAAGGCGGCGGCAAAGGTGCGACGCAGCCAGGTCAGCATCGCGGGGCGCGACAGCACGCGGTTGCGTACCGATGCCGCGAAAAGCCCGTATAGCGCGAAAATGACAAACGTCATAATCATGAAAATGCCAGAGAGTTCCAGCATCTGTGGCAATGGGTTTGCCGATCGCGGGGCGAGGAACTGCGGCAGAAAGGCGAAAAAGAAGATCGACAGCTTGGGGTTGAGCACGTTGACCAGTATCGCGGAGCGGATGACCTGGCGGTCGGATCGGTGGGCCTTGTCCGGCTGGATGTCATGCGTGCCGCGCTCGCGCAGCGTCATGACTGCCATGTACAGCAGGTAAAGCACGCCTGCGTACTTGATGACTTCAAAGGCGAGGGCGCTGGCGTGCAGCAAGGCCGCCAGTCCGGTAATGGCCGCGAACATATGCGGCAGGATCCCCAGGGTGCAGCCGAAGGCCGAGACGACCGCCGCGCGGTGCCCGCGCGCGAGCCCTGCCGCCACCGTCAGGATGACGCCGGTGCCGGGAGACAGCACCACAATGAAAGAGGTCAGAAGAAACTCAATGCTCATGGTCGGGCCTGCTCAGGAGGCAATCAATAAGGGATGGCTTTTATCTTATCCGATATTGGCTTGCCACGGCGCATAAAATTGCAGCCCGAGGCCCTTACCGCCCGTGTCTGGATATCAGTTGCCGCAGCCATGCATAGCCGCTGACCAGCAGGATGCCGATGAGCACCAGCAGGGCGCCGGTGACGAAATTGGGTTCCAGCGGTTCGTCGAGCAGCCATACGCCGAAGGCGATGCCGAACAGCGGCGTCATGAACGACAGCACCCCCAGGCGTGAGGCCAGGTACTGTCGCAGCAGCCAGAACCACAGCAGCAGACTGAGCAGCGAGACGAAGACAACCTGGAACCCCATGGTGGCGAACGCGCGCGGCGTTGGGTTGAAGTAGGCCTGTTCCATCAGGACGGCGGCGACAATCAGGACCACGAAAGCGCCGATCAATTGGTACAGCAGCGTATGGGTGGCCGGGCAATTGCTCAGGCTGGTCGTGCGGATGACCACGGTGGTCGCGCCCCAGGCAATGGCCGCGCAGATTCCCAGGATATCCCCCAGCAGCGGATTATCGGCGCCAGCGATCTGCGCATCATCGCGTCCGGTAAATGTGACCACGATGCCCGCGAAGGCGATGGCGATGCCCAGCCACTGCACGGCGGTGAGCCGCTCGTCGGGGATTTTCCAGTACAGGCCAAGCGCGGCGAAGACTGGCGCCGTGTATAGGAAAATGACCATGTGCGAGGCGGTGGTGTAGCGCAGGCCTTCGCCGACCAGCAGGAACTCCAGGGCGAACAGCAGGCCCGCGACGATACCCGGCTTCCAAGTGCCATCGGCCAGCGTGATGCGATCGCCGCGCGCTTGGATCATGAACCAGATGATGACGGCCGAAATACCGGAGCGCAGCGCGATCTGGAATATCGGTGCGATGTCCGGCGTGGCGGCCTTGAGCACGACTTGCTGCAAGCCCCAGGTGGCGCAAATTAGCAGCATCAGTCCGGATGCGCGCCCATCGATTGCCTTGCGTTGTTCCATCGTGAATCCGATCCCGCCAGATAAAAGTGTAAAGTCGTCATTATCGCATTGACGGATATTCGTCATATAGTTTAAAAATGACAGTCGATGCCATTAAAGTGCCATCTTGCAAGCCGCTCGCGGCCGACCACCAACGGCGCGCGCACGAACCCTGGACCGCCTATGCCACAGCCCCATCATCTCTCGTCCCTGGGAGGACGTATTCCGGCGCATTTGCGCCAGCCTCCGTTCGCGGATGTCCTGCCCGCGCCGATCGTGTTTCGCGCGGTCTCCGTGCCGGCCGACACCGTCTATCCCCGGCATCGGCATGCATGGGGGGAATTTGTCTATTCATTCAGCGGCGTGATGGAAATCGAACTGGAGAAACAGCACTATCTGGCGCCGCCGCAATACGGGTTGTGGCTGCCACCGCATACCGAGCATATCGCCATCAACCGACAGGCCGCCTGCCATTGTTCCCTGTATGTTGCCGCGCCATTGTCCGCGGCGCTGCCGACGCGCACCTGCGCGCTCACAGTGAGTCCGTTCATGCGGGCCCTGCTCGAGGAGCTGCGCCTGCATCCGCCTGCGATCCCCGCCGCGGCGCAGGAGCAGCGCCTGCTACAGGTGCTGGTGGACCAGTTGGGCAAGGCCGAGTGCGCGGGCAGTTATTTGCCGACCTCCAGCGACCCGCTGCTGGGACCGGTACTGAAAGCGCTGCAGGCCAATCCGGGGGATACCCGGTCGCTCTCGATACTGGCCCGCAGCGTCCATGCCACGGAGAGAACGCTGATGCGGCGATGCCAGCGCGACCTGGGCATGTCGTTTCTGGAATGGCGGCAGCGGCTCAAAGTCCTGGCGTCGCTGCCGCGGCTGAATGCGGGCGACACGGTGGAAGCGATTGGCCTCGATCTGGGCTACGGCAGCGCTTCGGCATTCATCAGCATGTTCCGGCGCCTGATGGGCACGACACCCGACGAGTACCGCAAGGGCAACCGCGCGCCCGCCGCGCCGGTGCCGCAACCGGAAGACGCCGCCTAGCCAAGGGCGGTGGTGCCGGCCGCGTCGTCTCGATGGCATGGGGAAATGCTATGATGCCTGCTGCATTCGTACAGGAGTCAACATCATGGATATCACGATTTATCATAATCCCCGTTGCGGCACGTCACGCAATACCCTAGCCCTGATTCGCAATACCGGTGTCGAGCCGACGGTGATCGAGTATTTGCAGACACCGCCTTCGCGCGAGCAATTGACGGCCATGATAGAGAAAGCCGGCATGCGCGTGCGCGATGCCGTGCGCCAGAAGGAATCCCTGTACACCGAGCTGGGGCTGGATGATCCGGCATGCAGCGACGCGCAATTGCTAGACGCCATGCTGGCCCATCCGATCCTGATCAACCGTCCTTTTGTGGTGACCGACAAGGGTGTAAGGCTATGCCGGCCTTCCGAACTGGTGCTCGACATTCTGCCCTTGCCGCAAAAGGGCGCGTTGAACAAGGAAGACGGCACACCCCTGATCGACGCCCTGGGCCAGAAGGTCAACCAGGCATAGCGCCGTCTATTGCCAGCCTCCCCCCAGCGCCAGGAATACATCGATTTGCATGTTCGCCAATTGGCCCTGGGAACCGGCCACGGCGCTCTCGGCCTGGGCCAGGGTGCGTTGCGCGTCCAGCACCGGCAGATAGTCTGTCTTGCCGGCGCGATATAGCATGCCGGCCTGTCCGGCGGCTTTGCGCGCCGTGTCGCGTGCCTGTGTCAGGGCCGCATGGCGCTCCAGCTGACGCGCGTAGGTCACCAGAGCGCTCTCGGTCTCTTGCAGTGCCGTGAGCACCGCCGCATCGAAGTGGGCGTATTCGGCATCGGCCGCCGCCCTGGCCTGGGCGATTGCCGCCTGCGCCGCGCCGGTATTGGGCAAGGTCCAGGAGATCAGCGGCCCCATGTTCAGGCTGAAGGTGCTTTTTTCTCCCATCATATTGACCGGTCCCGCCGAGGCGCCGGACAGGCCCAGGGTGATCTTCGGATAAAGATCGCCAATCGCCACGCCGATCCGGGCGGTGGCGGCGGCCAGCTTGCTTTCGGCCTGCCTGATATCCGGACGCCGCCGCAGCAACTGGGCACCGTCGCCCACCGGCACGGTGCCGGAAAAGCGCGGCGGGGTCGCGCACTTGAGCAGGCTCGCGGGCATGGCGGCTGGCGTCTGCCCGGTCAGTGTGGCCAGGCGGAACAGTGCCACATGCTGCTGCGCCCGCAGGGGCGGCAGGCTGGCTTGCAATTGCTGCAACTGGCCGTCGGCGCGCGTGACATCCAGCTCGGTCCCCCGGCCGGCGTGCCAGAGCTGGCTGGCAAGGTCGCGCGACTCCGTCTGAATGCGCACCGACTTGCTGGCCGAGTCCAGCGCCATGCCGGCCGCGCAGATATTGGCGTAAGCCCGCGCCGTTTCGGCGGCCACCGTCACCCGGGCGGCCTCGTAGGCGGCCTGGGCGGCGGCGGCATCCTGTTGCGCGGCTTCGACAGCGCGCCGGATCTGTCCGAACAGGTCGACCTGATAGGAAATATTCAGACCACTGCTATAGGACCACCGATGCGGGGGGCGCACGTCGGGCTGCAATTGTTGCAGGCCGGAACTGTGGCCATACTGGGGCGTAGCCGAAACGCCGATGGTTGGTTGTTGCTGGGCCTGGCTGCCTTCCACCGCGGCGCGGGCTCGCGCCAGATTGGCCGCGGCGGCGCGTAAATTGGCATTGTTCGCCAGCGCCTGTTCGACCAACCGGTCCAGCACCGGGTCATGATTCAGGCGCCACCAGTGGTCGGGCAGGGGCTGGGCGGAGTAGGCGCTGTTATTGCGCACGCCCACGAAGCCGCCGGCGGCCGACGGGTTGTTGGCGACGGCGTGCTGCGGCGTCTTGTAGTCCGGACCCACGGTCGTGCAGGCGGCAAGCAGACACAGCAGCAAAGGGGCAAGGGTTAGACGAGCGTTCATTTTTCTGTTTTGTCGTATCAGGTGTGGGCGAAAATAGGTATATTTCATTTGAAATAGAATGGCTTTGCCGCCACCGGCGCGCGCGGCAGGCATCCGGATGCAGGCATTGGTGTGTCAGTGTTTATCTTCCTCGGGATGCTCGATGCTCACCGTGGCGGTCTGGCCCGCCACCAGCAGGGTGTCGGGATCTTTCTCCTCGATGGCGATGCGCACCGGCACGCGCTGCGCCAGGCGAATCCAGTTGAAGGTCGGGTTGACGTTGGGTAACAGGTCGCTACCGACGCTGCGATCGCGGTCGGCGATGCCAAGCGCAATGCTTTGGACACGACCCTTCAGCGTGCCGCTGGTGCCCATCAGCGTGACAATGGCCGGATCGCCCTCGCGTATGCGCTGCAACTTGCCTTCTTCGAAATAGCCTTCGATATAAAAGGAGTGGCTGTCGATCAGGGCCAGCACCGGTTTGCCCACTGTCACGTAATCTCCCTTGCGCAGGTTCAGGTTGGTGATGCGGCCATCGGTGACGGCGACGATCCGGCTGCGGGCCAGGTTCAGCTCGGCCGTTTTCAGTTGCACTTTGGATTGTGCCAGCGCGGCCTGCGCCTGGTTCAGTCGCATCCTGCTTTGTTCCACGGCTTCGGCCGCCACCAGTTTGCCCAGCGAGCGGTTGCGTTGTACATCGCGCCGCGCCTGGTCGCTGGCGGCCTGGCTGGATTCGACCGAGGCCTGCGCCTGTTCAAAGGCAAGCTGGTAGCGCGCGCGATCGACTTCAAAAAGCAGATCGCCCGCCTTGACGTCCTGATTGTCGCGCACGGCGACCGAGACGACCAGGCCGGACACATCGGGGGCCACCTGCACGACATTGGCCTTGACACGACCATCGCGCGTCCAGGGTTCAACTTCGTAATGCAGCCAGAGCAGCCACCCGGCATAGACCGCCAGGGCGAGGACCAACATTGTGACGAGAAACCGGCCGAGTGCTGCGGCCGAACCGGAAGATAACAGTTTCATTGTTGTTCAGACCATCATGAATTTCAGAATTTGCGGAAAGGTTTTTTGTACGAAGAACAGCAAAATCACGTACAGGGCCAGCTCAAACAGCGCCGGATGCCAAACCAATTTGTAGAAACCCAGGCGGGACAGCAAGGTGCATACCGCGCGGGAAATGACAAAGGTGACAAGCGCGAGCACGAGCAGCCAAGGAATATACAGTCCCTGAATATCGATTTCACCCATCATGCTTGGGGCTCCTTGGGAAGCGTTGTCGCGGGAAAGCCGTCGACCTTGGGGAACAGGCCTCGGCGCAGCCCCACCAGGGCGACGATGGCCCGCTCGCGCGTGCCGGCCGAGATAGTACTGTGCAGTACCTCCGAGAGCGTCTGGTCCAGTTGCTGCAACAGCGCGCTATCGGGCGCGGTGCGCGGCCTGCGGAAATATTGCTCGAGGCTGCCCAGCATGCGACTGGCGGTATTGCGCGCCAGCGACAGCGAGGGCAACGCGGTGCGCAGGACGGCAATGTCATTGCCCACGCGCAGCGCCAGCAGGGAGTCGGGGCCGGTCAGTTGCTCGGGACTGACGCTGGCCGTCAGCCTGGGTTGCAACAGGCCCACGCGATCGAGCATCCTGGAGGTCAGGTGCGGGGTCAGCGCGACCGGACGCGCGGAGGCGAGCATTGCCAGATCGCGACGATTGGCCCGCTGGATCCGACGGATCGCTCTTTCCGCGCTGATCGTGCGGAACAGCGAGGCCACGAGCGCGGCGACCCAGGTGCCAAAAAGCTGGCCGCTGATGCTGTTCAGGTAGGTGTCCAGATTGGCGGCGTTCTGGTCCATGAGGGCAAACGAACCCAGGACGCCGAACAGCAGCGCCATGGCTTTGAGGCCCCAGGCGGGGCGTATCGCCAGCGCGGACAATACGAATACCGACGGGAAAATGATCATGGCTAGCATTTCAAAGGAATGTACCGCGGGAATCGCCACCAGCAAGTAGAATGCGGAAATGGGAATGGACAGCACGGTATACAGGAGAAACTGCTTGATCGGCGGGGCCGGGTTGTCCAGGGTTGAAAAGAAGCAGCTGAAAATGGCGGCCATCATGGCGGCCGTGCTGCCTTGCGGCCAAGCCGTAATGATCCAGAAGGCGCAGCAGATTGCCACCGCGATGGCCGCGGCGAACGCCGATTGCAGGGCAATGCCGCGGTCCACGTGCAACGCCGCCATGCGCGCGCCAGCCGGTTCTCCACGCGCCTTCTGGATGCCGGCATCCAGGTCAAGCCGCAACTGCATGCATTTTGTATAAGTGTTGACCAGTTCATGCAGGCGGGTCGCCAGGCTGGCCTCGAGTAAGGTCTGCCAAGGCGCGTCGCCCTGGATGACAGGCGTGACGCGGTCAATGGCCGCATGCAGGCCCTGCAGTTGCGCGGCATCGGCCTGCTTGCCCGAGGCGATCCAGGATTCGATTTGCCGCAGCACGTCCTGAAGGGCCGCGGACAGCGGCTGTCCACCTGCGCGCAAAGCGATCAGTCGATCTTCGACCGAGGAAATACTGGGCGTCAGGCTGATGATCCGATTCAGGAGCGCGCGTAGCAAATGCGAGGACCAGCGTATTCTGCCGGTATCGAAGGGAATATGGGAGGCCGTGAGGCGCAATTGGGTAATGTCCATGGCCAGCTTGCGGCGATCCTGCTTGCCTTCCTCGGGCGCGGCCTGGCGCAGCACGGCGCTGACCCAGGCGCGGGCATCGGCCAATGTTTTATCCAGGCCGGCCAGCACCACCGAGGTGATGCCGCGCGGCAGGACAATGGAATGCACCAGTGTGGCGCACAGAATGCCGATGCTGATTTCCTCGACGCGAGAAATGCCCTTGTCGAAAATGCCGACGGGATCGTTGACCGAGGGGAAGCCGATCAATGCCGCCGTATAGCCGGCCAGCATGAACAGATAGGAGCGCGGCGTGCGGTCCAGCAGCGACACGTATAGGCAACATCCGAGCCACAGCGTCATGGCGAATGTCGTCAGCGCGGGGCTCTGGTTCAGGTTGGGAATGATGGCAACGGCTGCGGCCGAACCCAGCACCGTGCCGCCCAGGCGATAAAGCGCCTTGGAACGGATGCTGCCGGCCCAGGGCTGGGTGGTGACCACATAGGCGGTCATCATCGCCCAGAAAGGGTTGGGCAGACCGATGCTGTATGAAATATACAGCGCCAGCATGGCGCTGGCGTAGCATTTCATTGAAAACAGGATTTCCTGGCCGGTAAACAGTTTCAAGGGCGCCCCCCTTTGTGTTTACCGGCGTACATATTGCCGGTATTGAGCTTGATTTGCCCCAGTACGCGCAAAAAGGCCTCGGCGTCCTGCGTGGGAACGCCGGCGAAGACTTCGCGCCTGAAGTCGATGAGTCGTTTTTCGATATCGCTGGCGATGCGTTTTCCGCTTGCCGTCAAGTGCAGCGTTTTGCCGCGGGCGTCGCTGGGATCCGCCTGGCGTTCGATCAGCCCATTGGCTTGTAGCCGGTCAAGCAGGCGTACCAGCGAAGGGGCTTCGATTCCCAGCTCATCGGCGACCTGCTTTTGCCGAACCCCCGCCCCCAGTCTGCGGATGACGAAGAGCGGCCAGGCGGTGGCCTGCGACAGGCCCAGTTCCGCCAGCATCTGGTCGGCCGAAGCGCGGTAGGCGCGCGCCATATGCAGCATTGACTGGCTGAGGGTCATGAGCGTCTGATCCTCGGATGTAAGATTGATTTTACGCATGGTATGCCAAAGCAGGCTGGAAGGTTTCGCTCGCGGCAAACAGGCCGCGAAGGGCGCGTTTGCCGGCGCGGTGCGCGCGGCAACAGATATGCCCAAGGTTGAAAATCCGATTTCTATTAGTTAGCTAGCTAACTATTATAAGGAAAATTCCTTAAATAACGCTGAACACGCTGGTGGCGATATCCGGTCTATGCTTACAGCTTGTCATACTCCCGATTGCCGCAAGGGACGCTGAGGCAATCTTGTTACACTGGCAATGATTGATGGACGATTCGAGGAGACGTGTATGAACGATGTGACAGGATTGCAACAGAAGGAGGCGCTGTACGCGTTGGTTTCACGTCGTCGCAGTGTCCGCGAGTATGCCGTGCAGCCAGTTGATGGCGCTGCGCTCCTGCGTGTCCTGGCCAGTGCGCAGGGCATCACGGATCGGGAAGGCCGGCGCGCGGCCCCGTCCGCGCATGGACTCAGTCCGCTTGCGCTTTCGGTGATTGTCCGCCGGGTGCATGGCCTGTCGGCCGGGCTGTATGCCTATGAACCCGAAGATGGAACGCTGCGGCGCCTGGCCGATGCACCGCCCGAAGGCGCCTTGCTCAATACTTCCCTGAGCGACGATACCTGGCTGGAACAGGCTGCCGCGGTGGTCGTCATTGGCGCCGATTACGATGCCGCCTTGCGGCACTTCGCGGATCAGCAGTCGGATGGCTTGCGCGGCGCGCGCTATATCGATGTTGAAACCGGGGCCGTGGCGCAATTGCTATATCTGGCGACGCAGGCCGAAGGGCTGGGCGGGGTATTCGTCATGGGTGTCGAGGACGCCAAGCTGCAAGCGTTGCTGAATCTGCCGGCGCCTTGCAGACCGGTGGCTTTGTTTTGCCTGGGCGCGCGCCGGCAGGAACCGGGCTGAACCCTAGGATGCCGGGGTATTGCGGCAGGATGCGCTTTCGAGGTATTGCATGAAGTGAGCAAGTGGTGGGGTGTGCAGGTCTTCGACTTTGGCCTGGTCATCCCAGCGGCGCAAGCGCAATGCGTCTGCCGCATAGGGGCGTGCCTGGAACGCGCTGACTTGCTCCGTGGTGTATATCCCGCCTTGCAAGCCCAGGCTGTGCACAGATGAGGGGGACAAGGTGGCGAAGTAATCGCCATCGATGGCGCAAAGGCAGCGTTTCGCATCGACGTGCATTTTGATCGGTTCGATCACCGCATCGGGAAACAGGCCGCCAATATAGGGGACGACGGCGAGCTGGTGCCGATGATCGATCGACGGCATGGCATGGTCCCTGTGCTTGGCGCGGGCCTCCAGGATATGGCCCAGGTCATGCAGCAATGCCGCCGTAATCAGGGTGTCCGAGGCGCCAGCCGATTCGGCCAGGGTGGCAGCCTGGAGCGCGTGCGCCAGTTGGGTCACGGCTTCGCCGCCATACAGGTCGGCCCCGTAGTCTGCGTAAAGCGCATGGATTTCTTGAACGGATTGGATGGCTTGAACGCCTGGCGTCATGATGAGTACCGATTGGAATTGGGTTGAAGGATCGGGGCGTGGGCTATCGGCCCGGCCCCGGCCCGACCAATATAGCACCGCCGCATGACAGTTGCTTTACCGGCGGGGCTTGGGGGATGGCTTGCGATCTTTCATTGATAGCGGGCGCACGCCCCGGTCCTTTTCCCGGCCGGCCGCTTGCCGGTTGGCGGCCGCCGGCGCGGCAAGCCGCCAACGGACGGCATCAAAGGCGCAACTGGCCGATTACCTCAAGAATGGTATCGCGCAACCATTGATTGACGTGGGAATGGTGGCTTTTCTCTCCCCAGACCATCATCATGCGGGCCGAGCGCAAGGAGGCCGGCAGGCGGATTGTCGCCAGATCAAACTGCGCCTGGTATTTGAGCGCGATCTTACCCGGCATGGTGGTGGCATAGTCGCTTTCCAGCAGGAAGTAGGGCGCCAGGCCGAAATTGGAGACATACGCGCTGAACGGCATGGCCGTTCTGGTTTCGGCCAGTGCGCGGGTGAAGTTGGTTTCCTTGCCGTACATATGGGAGAAGGCCAGCCATTTCATTTTGGGCAGATCCTGCAACGACAATTGCTTGCGCCCGGCCCAGCGGTGGGTACGGGCGACAACGCAGACACGTTCATCGTCGAACAGCATTTGGTGCCGGATCCGGGCTATTGGTACCTGGAACAAGCCGATGGCCAGATCAAGGTTGCCGCTTTCGAGTTCCTCGGGAACGAAATCGCCATGCACGGGCTGGAAGCGCACGGTAAGCGCCGGCGCTTCCAGCTGCAAGGCCAGCGTTAACGGCGCGGCCAGCAACAGCTCGATGTGCGCGGCGGCGCCGATGTTGACCACCCCGCCCAGTGATGCGGGGGAGAAAGGTTGTCCCTTGCCCAGTGCCTGTTCCAGTGCGATTAGCGATCTATGACAGTCGTGATAAAGCAGGATGGCGCGCTCGGTCGGGACCAATTGCTTGCGTATGACAACAAACAGCGGATCCCGCAGCAATTGCCGCAATTGGGCCAGTTCGCGGCTGATGGCGGGTTGGCTTTTATGCAGTTGCCGCGCGGTCAGCGTGACGCTGCGCGTTTGCATCAGGGAGTCGAAGCAAAGCAGCAGCGTCATGTTCAGGTGACGCAACAAGGGATAGGAATCGTTCATCGGTAATCATTAGATAACAAATTTGATATACATTGTATAAGAATAAATCATTATTTAAATATTACCGTGATTGCTAGAATGCCTGCTCAGAACCATTGATCGTCAGGAGGATTTCATGGCACTTATCTTCAAACAGGCATTTGTCCTGGGCGCCACATTGCTGGCCGCTGTTATGCAGGGGCCGGCGCATGCCGCCGACGCGGCTGCGTTTCCCGAGCGGCCCGTGACCGTCGTCGTCCCGTTTCCGGCAGGAGGCACGCCCGATATCCTGGCCCGCATGCTGGGTGACAAGGCCGGCGCGGTGCTGAAGCAGCCGATCGTGGTCGAAAACAAAGGGGGCGCCGGCGGATCGATTGGCGTACAGGCGGTCGCCCGCGCCAGGAACAATGGTTATACCCTGGTGATGTGCGCCTATAGTTGCGCGGTCACGCCGTCGTTATACAAACCCGCGCCATTCGATATTGAAAAGCAATTTACGCCTGTGATTATGGTGGGCACGGTGCCAAGCGTGCTGGTGATCAATCCCAAAGTGCCGGCCACCGACTTGAAAGCGTTTATCGCCTACGCCAAAGCCCATCCCAATAAGCTGAATGCGGCGTCCTCGGGCATTGGCGGATCGGCGCATCTGGCAATCGAGCTGCTCAAGCGCGAGGTAGGTGTCAGCGTCACGCACGTGCCGTACAAGGGAGCGGGACAGGTGGCGGCAGACCTGCTGGGTGGCCAGGTGGATATGTATTTCGACAACCTGCCGGCCTCGCTGCCCAATATAAAAAATGGCCGCCTGAAGGCGCTGGCGGTCGCCGGCAAGACCCGTTCGCCGGCCATTCCCGATGTGCCGACCTTTGCGCAGGCCGGCTATCCGAAAATGCTGATCAACCCCTGGTTCGGCCTGCTGGCGCCCAGTGGCACGCCGCCAGAGGTCATTGACAAACTGAATGCCGCCTTCAACGCCGCCTTCAAGGATCCGCAGGTCCAGGAGAAATTCAGTCAGCTTGGCGTCGATATTGCCGGCGGCACCCCGCAGCAATTGGGGCAATTCCTGAAGTCCGAGACCGAAGGGATCGCCGCGCTGATCCGTGAAAACGGTATCTCGGCTCAATAAGGCGGGGATCATGGACTATCCGATATTTTGTGTGTCAGGCAGAAAAAGACGTCGTCTGCGCGAGTGTGCCCGATGAGCGAGACGCAGCATGCGCCGATATGCCTGCGTGCCATGGGTTCGTTTCATGTAGGCGGCAGGACGGTTCGCCTTGAGAACCAGCCACGTTGCGAACGCGTCATGAGCGCCGGCGGCCAGCCTGTGTCGCTCGACTTCAACGGCACGTATCTGGTGGAGCAAATGTATGTCCAGTATTTTCTGCCGGAACGCGCTAATGGCCAGGGCCCGCTGGTGTTCTGGCATGGCGGGGCGATGACGGGCGCAGCCTGGGAAACCACGCCGGATGGGCGCGAAGGCTGGGCGAATTATTTCTTGCGCCAGGGCTGGGATGTCTACCTATGCGATGCGGTGGAACGCGGGCGGTCCGGTTTTGCGCCTTATCCCGAGATTTGGCCGGAAAAGCCCGTGATCCAGACGGTGGACGATATTTTCAGCCGGTTCCGTATCGGCGAGAAGAGCGGTAGCTATGATCCCGATCCGGCCCGGCGGGCCGCCTATGCGAATACCCGCTTTCCCTTGGGCGCTTTCGACCAGTTCGCCAAGCAGATGGTGCCACGCTGGACGCATACCGATGCCGCCATCATCCAAGGCTTCGGGGCGCTACTGGAAAAAATCGGACCCGCTACGATCCTGTGTCATTCCCAGGCAGGCCCGCTGGCTTTGCAATTGACGCTGGCGGCGCCCGGCCTGCTGCGGCGCCTGGTTGCGGTGGAGCCTGCGGGCATACCGGAGGCGGATTTCGACTGCTATTGCGTGCCGACCCTGATCGTGCTGGGGGATAATATCGATTCGGATCGCCGCTGGACGGTCCTGCGGGACAAGATCCGGCGGTTTTCCCAGGCCGTCGCGCCGGTCACAGTCCTGTCGCTGCCCGAACACGGCATTCATGGTAATTCGCATGTCATGATGATGGACACCAATAACCTGCAAATCGCGGCGCTGATCGATCACTGGATGCAGGAAAACGACGCGATCCGTTAAGCTTCGTGAGCCGTCGGCGATTTCGCCGTTGTCCCGGGGCGCTCGATACTACGCATAGGCCAGAACGTGTTGCGGCGGCAGGCGCGGTTTTTGCCGCCAGTTGCCTGGCGCGGCGTGGCCGACAGTGATCAGCATGACCGGTATCTCGTGTTTGGTCAGGTCGAAGGCCTTGCCTACGCCCGCCGGGTCGAACCCGCCCACGGCGCTGCTGGCCAGGCCCATGCCGCTGGCCGCGATAATCAGTGTCATGGCGGCCAGCGAGGCCGAGCGTAAGGCTTCGTCCCGCTGCAGTTGGCGATTGCCCGCATGTGCCTGGGTGGCCGCGCGGATCCAGCTGTCGGCCACCGCCTGCGGAATGACGCCTTGCTCGATGGCCGGAGCCAGCGCCCGGGGCAGGCGTTCGTGGCCGTTCAAGGTGCCGCAGACAATAAACGTCACGGCGGCTTCGGCGACTTTGCTTTGCCCGAAAGCGAGCTGTTGCAGCGTGGCCTTGGCCTGGGGCGATTGCACCGCGATGAACCGCCAATTCTGCATATGGTAGGCACTGGGCGCCAGGGTGGCCAGCCGCACCAGTTCGGTGATTTGCGCCTTGCCCAGCTGGCGCGAGGTATCGAAGTGATTGGCCGAGATTCGGGTTTCGAGAAGATGGGATATATCAATAGACATGACGGCTCCAAAAATCGGGAATGAAAGAAGGGGGCGGCGCAGGAATAACGGACAGGCGCCGCGTCGGCCCGCAGGCTTGTGCGCGCATCGCTAGCGCAAGCTCCATTGCACGGCCAGCACGCATGCCAGCACGGTGATCAGCCCCAGCAGGGCAAGTCCGCCGGCGGCCTGGCCCAGGATGACCCAGCCGAGCACGACCGCGGTCAGCGGACTGAGCAGGCCCAGCGAGGCAGCCGCTTCCGGTTTCAATGTCATGACGCCGCGGAACCACAAGGTATAGGCCAGTACCGCGCCGAACAGGCATAGGTATCCATGGGCCAGGACCTGGACCTGCGTCAGGGCGGGCAGCGGTGGATCGACGAGCCAGGAGACGGGTGCCAGCACCAGTCCGCCCAGCAGCAACTGCCAGCCGGTGAACGGTAGCACGGGTGCCGAAGCGCGCCAGCGCTGGGAGAGAAACGTGCCGCAGGCCATGGAAAGCGTGCCAGCCAGGGCTGCCAGCACACCGGTCAGGTCCCAGCGGCTACCGGGTGAAAGCAGTAACAGCGCCATGCCGGCGACGGCCAGGACACTGGCGCCCAGTGCCAGCGAGGGCGGTCGGCGCTGGTCAAGCAGCCATGCCAGCATCATGACGACCAGCGGTTGCAGCGCGCCGAGCACGGCAGCCAGCCCGCCGGGTAACCGGTATGCCGCGACGAAAAGCATGGACTGGAAAAAACTGATATTCAGAATGGATAACAGCAGCAGCCGTGGCCACATGCGCGGCGGCGGCAGAAAGCGGCTGGCCAGCACCAGCAGGATACCGGCAGGCAGGCAGCGGATCAGGGCGGCGGTGAAGGGTAATCCGGGCGGCAGGAGCTCGGAAGTGATGATGTAGGTGGAACCCCAAATGATCGGACCCAAGGCGGTCAGCAAAACCGGATTCCAGCGTGATGGCATGTTCATGGCAGGGATGCGCTATACTTATCTTGAATTCGAGATAATAATGTATCACCAATTTATCTTGATATCAAGATAAATTGAAAATTGGGAGTAGAGATGGATGCCGTCGATGTGATTCTGGCCCAGTGGGCGCGCGAGCGCCCGGACTTGGACGTGTCGCCCATGGGGCCGATAGGCCGTCTGAAACGCTGCGCCATGTTGATGCAGCCGAAGCTGGACCGGGTTTATGCCGATCAGTTCGGCCTGAGCAGTTGGGCGTTCGATATGCTGGCGACTTTGCGGCGCGCGGGCAAGCCCTATTGCCTGGCGCCGACGACACTGTTTTCATCACTGATGGTCACATCGGGCACGATGACGCACCGCCTCAACAGCCTGGAAAAGAGCGGTCTGATTTCACGCCGCCAGCATGACCAGGATGCCCGCAGCATGCTGGTGCAACTGACGCCCAAAGGCCTGGCGCTGATCGAACGGGCGATGCAGGCCCATGTCGACAATGAACGCGACATTCTGTCTGGTTTGACCCAGGCACAATTGCGGCAGGTGGATGAGGGACTGAAGCTGTTGCTGCGCTTGCTCGAGCCAGGGACAGAAAAAAACGGGACAGGAACCGCGCAAGCCGAAATAGAAAAGTAGGCCAGACGATATGGCCCGCAAGCCGGCCTTTAGTGCGTGACGCTGCCTGAAAACAGATTGATCACGATCACGCCCGCCATAATCAGGCCGATGCCCGCGAGGGCGGCCCCGTCCAGCGCCTGGCCGAACCAGAACCAGCCGATCAGCGAGATGAGTACGATCCCGATGCCCGACCAGAGCGCATAGGCAACGCCCGTGGGCATGGTGCGCAAGGCGATGGACAGCAGGAAAAACGAGGCTGCGTAGCCGCCGATGGTAATCAGCGATGGCAGCAGGCGCGTGAAGCTTTCCGAGGATTTGAGAAACGAGGTGGCGATCACTTCCATAATGATGGCGCCGGCCAGATACAGATAGGCGGTATAAAGACTCATGAGCGTAACGCAGCAAAAAGAGAGTTCGGGTAAAACAGCGACATGCCGGGTACTGGCCGCCGTGCCTTTGCCCATTATTGTATACGCAGCGACGGATAAATCCCGTGCCTAGCGCGCCGCTTCGACCAGGTTCGCGAACCCGGCGGGATCAGCGTAATAGGGCTCGTGGCCAACGCGCTGCAAGCGATCGCCGTCCTGCAGCACGAATGCGGGGAATCCCTGGGCGCCCGCCTGATGCATGAGAATCAATGTCTGGTCCAGATGGTCCTGCACGCGGTTGGCCATGGCCTCGTTGTAGCGCGAGGCAAAGGTTGCGCGGTCAACGCCAAGGCCCTGCGCCAAGCCTGCCAGGGTATCCTGTTGTACCACCGGCAGCCCCTCGCGATAATGGGCATACTGTATGGCTTGCAGCATGGCCGGGCCGGCTTCGGGACTGGCAGCCTGGACCGCCAGGATGGCGGCGATGGGCGGCAGCGAATCGTAGATGGTAGCGGGGTTTGCCAACAGCCCTTGCAGGTAGGCGTCGCCGAAAACCTGTCCTGTCATTTGGCCGATGCGCCGGTCCGCATCCCGGATCATATCCCTTTTGGCTTGCGGCAGCGTCATGCGTTGGAATAAGCCGCCGGCATGCATCTCGAACTGGAACGCGCTGCGCCAGGGTGCGGCCAGCACGGCATGCAGCAACGGTTGCGCGGCATAGCACCAGCCGCAAAGCGGGTCGTAGATATAGTGCAGGATCTTTTTCATGTGGCACCGTGAGCGCGGGATCGTATGATCGATTTTGTCAAAATAACACAAATGTCGAAATTGGGAATAGACTTGCTATAACGGCGGGAACAATCCCGTTGTCAAAGGCAGCGGTGCCGCCCGGCGCCAGGGCGGCCGCGCACAGGCCAATCGCAGAGCAACAGGGCGCGGATACGGGTATATTACGGAGGAGCGTTATGGATACCATACAGAATCAATACGAGACGGTTTTTTTGTCAGAGGAAACGACAAGGTTGCGGGAAGACTTGGCGCTTGCCTTACGGGCCGCGGCTTTCCATGGCTTTTCGGAGGGTGTCTGCAATCATTTCAGCGTCGAGGTGCCCGCCTGTTCCGACTGGTTCCTGCTTAATCCGCGCGGCTTCCAATGGTCGGAGATCCAGGCCGAAGACATTGTCATGGTCGACGCCAATGGCAATAAGTTGTGGGGGCGCCATGAAATCGAACCGACCGCGCTTTTCATCCATGCCGCGGTGCATCGCATTGCCAGGAAAAAATGCGTGCTGCATACCCACATGCCTTATGCCACGTCGTTGACGCTGACCGAAAATGGCGGACTGGACCCATTGCTTTCGCAGAACGCCATGCGTTTCTACAACCGGATCGCCATTGATCGCACCTATAACGGACTGGCGCTGGATCATGCCGAAGGGGAGCGGATCGCACATGCCATGAACGGCGCCGATGTGGCTTTCCTGACCAATCATGGACCCATTGTTTGCGGCGAAAGCATTGCCTATGCCTACGATGATCTATATTATCTGGAGCGGGCGAGCCAGGTGGAGGTCATCGCCCATTCTTCAGGTCTGCCGCTGCGGCCGGTCAGCGAGGATCTGGCCAAGCTGGCGGCCGTCCAGATCCAGCAGGAACGATTGCAGTCCACATTGTTCTTCGAGTCCTTGCGGCGCATGCTGTAGCCCGCGTGTCGACTCGGTACGCGCACAGGCCGCCAACCTTGCGCGAGTTGAATTATTTCATTTGCAGTCAACTCGAATCGGCCCGGCAGCGCCGGGCGCAGTACAATACGCCAACTGCCATAAGTGCAGTATTTTCATAGGGTTGCCAAAGTGAGCGCGGAACATTCTCCGCCATGGCCTGTCCCTGATACGCGTCGTGCTTTTATTCCTCCAGGAGCTGCAAATGGAGCTGGATACTCTGACACTGGCCCGGATTCAATTCGGGTTCACCATTTCTTTCCACATTATTTTCCCCGCGATCACGATTGGGCTGGCCAGCTATATGGCCGTGCTCGAAGGGTTGTGGCTGAAAACCGGTAATACCGTTTATCGCGATCTCTATCATTTCTGGTTGCGCGTGTTTGCCATCAACTTCGGCATGGGCGTGGTATCCGGCCTGGTCATGGCCTACCAGTTTGGTACGAACTGGAGCTATTTTTCCGATTTCGCCGGCGGCGTCACCGGTCCGTTGCTAACTTATGAAGTGCTCACCGCCTTTTTCCTGGAGGCCGGCTTCCTGGGCGTGATGATGTTCGGCTGGCATCGGGTGGGGCCGCGGCTGCACTGGTGTTCGACCATTCTGGTGGCCATCGGCACGCTGATCTCGGCGACCTGGATCCTGGCCTCCAACAGTTGGATGCAGACCCCGCAGGGCTATGAGATCATTAATAACCGCGTGGTGCCCGTAGACTGGCTGGCGGTCATTTTCAACCCATCGTTTCCCTATCGACTCATCCATATGGTGATCGCGGCCTTCCTGGCCACGGCCTTGCTGGTGGGGGCGGTGGCCGCCTGGCATATGCTGCGCAGGAATACGCAGCCGGCGGTCAGGAAAATGTATTCCATGGCCATGTGGATGCTGATCCTGGTTGCGCCGATACAGATTCTGGTGGGCGATATGCATGGCCTCAATACCCTGAAGCACCAGCCGGCCAAGCTGGCGGCGATGGAGGGGCATTGGGAAAATAAATCCGATGGCGAGGGCGTGCCACTGATCCTGTTCGGCTGGCCCGACATGCAGCGGGAGGAAACCCGCTACAAAGTCGAGATACCGCGCCTGGGCAGCCTGATCCTGACCCATAGCCTGGATGGCACGATCCCCGCGCTCAAGGAGTTTGCGCCAGAGGACCGGCCCAATTCCACCATCGTCTTCTGGTCGTTCCGCATCATGGTGGGGCTCGGGATGCTCATGCTGCTGTTGGGCGTGCTGGCGCTATATGCGCGCTGGAAAGATACGCTCTACAGCAGCCGGCTGCTGCATCGATTCTCCCTGTATATGGGATTGAGCGGCATTGTCGCGATCCTGGCCGGATGGTACACCACCGAAATCGGTCGTCAGCCCTGGGTCGTTTACAACGTCATGCGCACCGCGGATGCCGTGACTCCGCATGGCGCGCTGGAGCTCACGATCACGCTGGTATTGTTCATCATCGTGTATTTCCTATTGTTTGGCGCCGGTATCGTCTACATGTGCCATGTGATGGCCAAGGGGCCGCAGCCGACCACGCACCTGGAGATCGACGGCGGGCCTGGCGAGACGCGCACGGCCGCCCGGCCGATGTCGGCGGCGACCGCGGCACCGGACGCAGACAAGCGAACCACAGGATTGGAAGGAGAGCGTCATGGGAATTGATATTTCACTATTGTGGGCGGTGCTCATTCTTTTCGGCATCATGATGTATGTGATCATGGACGGGTTCGACCTGGGTATCGGCATCCTGTTTCCCCTGATGCCCGCCCGGCAGGACCGGGATGTCATGATGAATACCGTCGCGCCCGTCTGGGATGGCAATGAAACCTGGCTGGTGCTGGGCGGAGCGGGGTTGATGGCCGCCTTTCCACTGGCCTATGCCGTGATCCTGAGCGCCTTCGCCATGCCGCTGATTCTGATGCTGCTGGCGCTGATCTTCCGCGGCGTCGCGTTCGAGTTCCGCTTCAAGGCCAGCGACGCGCGCCGCGGTTGGTGGGATGCCGCCTTCATCGGCGGCTCCGTGCTGGCCACTTTCTTTCAGGGCGTGACGCTGGGCGCATATATTGAAGGCATCGAGGTAGTGAATCGCGCCTACAGCGGCGGCGCCATGGACTGGCTGACACCGTTCAGCGTCTTTACCGGTATCGGACTTGTGGTTGCCTATGCCTTGCTGGGTTGCACATGGTTGGTCCTGAAGACCGAAGGTCCGCTGCAAGCGCGCATGGTCTCGCTGGCCAGGCCCCTGACGCTGATTTTGCTCGCCATCATCGGCGTGTTAAGTATTTGGACACCCTTGAGCAATGCCGATATCTACGCGCGCTGGTTTTCGCTGCCGAACTTTTTCTGGTTCGTACCGGTGCCGATACTGGTGCTGCTGGCCAGTTGGGGGTTGCTGCGCAGCCTGGCCCGCGATCCACACGCGGAGCCGTTCATCTACACGCTGTGCATGGTGTTCCTGGGCTATAGCGGCCTGGGCATCAGTGTATGGCCCAACATCATCCCGCCCGGCATTTCCATCTGGGATGCGGCCGGGCCGCCCGAAAGCCAGGGGTTTGCCCTGGTCGGCGCACTGTTCATCATCCCGTTCATCCTGATGTACACCTGCTGGGCCTATTATGTATTCCGCGGCAAGGTGCGGGCAGACGATGGCTACCACTGATCCGCAAAAAAACGCCGGCCGCGGCAAGCGGTGGCTGTGGTTCGCCGCCCTATGGCTGGGCGGCGTCATCGGCCTGACCGTCATCGCCTACCTGTTGAAGGCGGTCATGTCCGCCGTCGGCATGTCGGTCTGACCGGCGCGCCCATGCTGCCCCTGATCAGGCGATTGTCGGCACGCCACTTCGATCCACAATAAACAATAAAATCCAGGCGGCGTCGGCTTGTGCCTTAAAAGATGCATTTTTGTTGCATAAAATCAACCTTATTTTTTCATAGATAGCAAAACCGGATTCCCCTTTGATTTTGGTCAACTGCGCGAAACGTGCCCGTGCGCCGCGGTTGCGACCGGTTCCTACAATGTCCTTAAGGCGCGCCATTTCATTTGAAAGCAGCACTTGGGGATTGGGTTGCGGTGGCGTCGCTGCCATTGAAGGAGAAGTCTATGAAATTGCAAGGTCTTGTTCTCGCAGTCATGCTGGTATTCCAAGCCGGTCTCGCCGGACAGCTGGCTCATGCGAAAACCCCGCTGTCGGCCGGCGACAGGACGGCATCGGACGAGGTCGCCGCGACTGCCAGCCAGGCTGGCTCAGGCGGCGATGTGCGGGCGCTGCCCGTCGAACGTGCCGTGCGCGTAGCGCCGCCCATGGTGCCACCGCCGATTGCGCGCAAGTATCCGGCAAAAGTCATCGTGGAAATGGAAACGGTCGAAAAAGTCATGACCATGGCCGATGGCGTGCAGTATATGTACTGGACTTTCGATGGCCACGTTCCGGGCACATTCCTGAGGGTGAGGGAAGGGGACCAGGTGGAATTTCACCTGTCCAATCATCCCTCTTCAAAAATGCCGCATAACATCGACCTGCACGCGGTGACCGGTCCCGGGGGCGGCGCCGCGGCGTCGTTGACTGCGCCGGGCCACACGTCCACGTTCAGTTTCAAGGCACTCAATCCCGGCTTATATATCTATCACTGCGCCACCTCACCGGTGGGCATGCATATAGCCAATGGCATGTACGGCCTTATCCTGGTCGAGCCCAAAGCGGGGTTGCCGAAGGTGGATCGGGAATATTACGTGGTGCAGGGAGATTTCTATACCAAGGGCGAATACGGGCAGCCGGGACTGCAGCCCTTCGATATGAAAAAAGCCATCAACGAAAATCCCGATTATGTGGTCTTCAATGGTTCGGTAGGTGCGTTGACCGGCGATAAGGCGTTGCAGGCGAACGTGGGCGAAACCGTCAGGCTGTTCGTTGGCAATGGTGGCCCGAACCTGGTGTCGTCGTTTCATGTAATCGGGGAAATTTTCGATAAAGTGTATGTCGAAGGCGGCAAGCTGGAGAACCATAATATCCAGACGACATTGGTGCCGGCCGGCGGTTCGGCCATGGTCGAGTTCAAGCTGGAGGTGCCGGGCAGCCTGGTGCTGGTGGATCACTCGATCTTCCGCGCATTCAACAAAGGGGCGCTGGGCAATCTGGTAGTGGCAGGCGTGCCGGATACAACGGTTTATAGCGGCAAGCAGAAAGACGCGGTCTATCTGCCCGAAGGCGCCGCCATCCAGTCGGTGAATACCGGCAAGGCGCCGGCGCCGGTACTGGCTGCCTCGAAGGGCGAGCAAATCAAGTTCGGCCAGCGTGTCTATGAAGCCAATTGCCAGGCCTGTCACCTGGCCGACGGAAAAGGCGTGGCGGCGGCTTTTCCGCCGCTGGCCGGCTCCGACTTCCTGAACGCGGACGGCAAGCGCGCGGCCAATATCATTACGCATGGGCTGTCCGGCCAGATTACCGTCAATGGCACCAACTATAACGGCGTGATGCCCGCCATGGCGCTGAACGATCATGATGTGGCCAACGTAGTGACCTATATCCTGAACAGTTGGGGCAATCAGGGGGGCGCGATTACGCCCGAAGAGGTGGCGGCCGAACGCAAGGCCAAGCCATTCCAGGCCGTTAGCGGGGCGCATTGAGCATGGACCGCAAGCTCGCGCGCGGCTCGCTGGCCTGCTGCCTGGTCGCGGCCTATTGCGTGGCAAGCGCGGCGCCGCCGCGCGGCGAGATGGCCAGGCTGCCCGCGGGGCAGTTCCGGCCATTGTATTCCGCCGCCAGCGCGCCTCGGGTCTGGGTCAAGGCGTTCCGCCTGGATGCCACGCCGGTAACGAATGCGGATTTTTTCCAATTCGTTCAGGCAAACCCGCAATGGGCACCGGACAACATGGCCGCCATGTTCGCCGAGCCGGGGTATCTGCGGCACTGGCGCGCCGGCGGACCGTCCGGGCGCGGGGGCATTGGACCGTCGCCCGGACAAGCGCGGCGTCCCGTGGTGAACGTCTCCTGGTTCGCCGCCTCCGCCTACTGCAAGGCGCAGGGCAAACGCTTGCCTACCATCAGGGAATGGGAGTATGCCGGACGAGCCTCGACAACCCAGGCCGATGGCTCGCGGCAGCCCGGCTACGTCAGGCAGATCCTGGACTGGTATGCGCAGCCTGCCAGCAAGCCCTTGCCCGACGTGGGACAGACGGCCGCCAATTATTGGGGCCTGCATGACATGCATGGCGTGATATGGGAGTGGACGCAGGACTTCAACGCCAGCGAAGTCTTGCGCACGCAGCAGGCCAATGTCCAGACGTTCATCATCGGGGGCAAGCCGCAGCAGGTGGATGTCGGCGCATTCTGCGGGGCAGGGGCGGCGGGCGTGGCCGATCCTTCCGATTACGCCGCCTTCATGCGCTATAGTTTTCGCGCCAGCCTCAAGGCGCCCTTTGTGCTGGATACGCTGGGATTCCGGTGCGCGGCAGACGAAGGTGCGTGATAACGGTGGCGGTCGCCTTGCTGCGGCCCACGAACCAGTACAATGACGAATCCGGCAAGCGCGCCCGCCCGTGCGGGGCGCTTTGCCTTTTCGACATCTGTTTTTCCTTTTGCCATGACCAGCCGCCGAGACTTTATCCGCCACTTACCCAAAGCCGAACTCCATTTGCATATCGAGGGTACCCTTGAAGCCGACCTTATCTTCCGGTTGGCCCAGCGTAACGGTATCAACCTGCCGTACGCCACGATCGAGGACCTGCGGGCGGCCTATGATTTCACCGATTTGCAATCGTTCCTTGATCTGTATTACGCCGGTGCGGCGGTATTGATTACCGAGCAGGACTTCTACGATATGACGATGGCGTACCTGACGCGTATTTCGCAGGAAGGCGTCGTTCATACCGAAATCATGTTCGATCCGCAAACGCATACGGCGCGCGGCATCGCCATGGAGACGGTCTTCGCCGGCATCGCGCGGGCATTGCGGGACGGACAACAGAAGTGGGGAATCAGCGCCTACATGATCCTCAGTTTTTTGCGACACTTGTCGGAGGAGGACGCATTCGAAACCCTGGCTTGCGCTTTGCCGCTGCGCGATCAGTACCGCGATCTATGGGTGGGTATCGGTCTGGACTCGGCCGAGCGAGGCAATCCTCCAGAGAAGTTCGAGCGTGTTTATGCCCGTTGCCGGGAGTTGGGTTTCCATCTGGTGGCTCACGCCGGAGAAGAAGGGCCAGCCGCCTATGTCAGCAGTGCCCTGCATACCCTGGGCGTGCGTCGTATCGATCACGGCGTGCGCAGCGAAGACGATCCGGCGTTGATGCAGTTGCTGGCACAGCGGCGCGTGCCCCTGACCGTCTGTCCGTTGTCGAACCTGAAACTCAAAGTGGTCGAGGATCTGGCCGGGCATAACCTGAAGCGGATGCTGGAGCAGGGGCTGTGCGTGACGATCAACTCCGACGATCCGGCCTATTTCGGCGGGTACCTGCTTGATAACTATATGGCGGCTGCCGAGGCCCTGGCATTGAGCGATGATGACTTGCGGCAGCTGGCGCAAAACAGCCTGGAAGCGCGTTTTCCAGCCCAGCCCTAGCGAGCGGGACAGGATGCGGCGCATGCCGCTATGTCCGGCGCTCGCCGCCGCTCATGGCCGTCTATCCCGGGCATTGCGACACAGGCAGTCTCTGCGTGAATCTGGCCGTCTTGGCTAGGGCCCTGGCGCCAGGGGTCACTGCGGCGGGCGCCGATGCATTCGGAAAAACTGCATGGCCAGCACGGTCGCGTTGGGGCCGTCGGCTGTATTGAAGTCCAGCCTGGCATCGCCGCCACTCCAGGCATGGCCGATCTTGCGGATCTGACAATAGCGCACAATGGTTTTACGCTGGCGACGGTAATCGTATTGCATATATTCGCGATTGGTGTCGGCACCCACCTGTTTTTCATGCGCAGCGGCATCCGCTGCAAAGCCGTTCAGGTAGGCGAACTGACGGGTCAGTTGTTCGCCGTTGTTGGCGGCGACAACGCGATCGAGCTGGCCCTGCAAGATCAGCGCCGGCAGAAAATTTTCACCCGCCCGGATAGGTTTCGCTAATGGTTCCAGCGATGCCAACGGGTCGTTCAGGGTCCCGCGCCGCATGGTCTGCATGCCGCTGGAAATGGAGCTGGCGTTGCCCATGACCGGTCCCGAATGCAGCGCAATCGCCGCAAACAACCGGGGGTGGCGCAAGGCAAGTAGCGAGGCCATGCCCGCGCCCGCCGACATGCCCGCCAGATATACGCGTGTGCGATCCAGCTTATGGCGACGCAACAGAGAGCGAATCAGCGCGGCGATGGCATCGGCTTCGGCGTAGCCCCGATGCTCATCGGGCAGGTACCAGCGCCAGCAGCGCAGCGATTGACGCTGCCGCGACTGCTGCGGATACACCACGACCATGCCCGAGCGTGCGGCCACCTGGTTCATCCGCGTTCCCTGGGCAAATTCGGTTGCGGTCTGCTTGCAGCCGTGCAGCATTACGATGACCGGGCTGCCTGCCAGCGGCTGGGCGGGCGGGACATACAGAAAATAGGCCAGTCGCTGATAGAGCAGGGACACCGAGGCCGGGACTTTGAATAGCTTTTCGCTCCATGAGCCTTTGCGTACCGGCAACGGTATTGGTTTTTTGGATTTGCGGCGCCCGCCCAGGGGCGATTGCAGCAATGGGCTGCTGAATGCGGAGACGGCCAGTTTCAGATTCGATTGCGTCGCCTTGAGCAAGGCATTGCGCTGCTGTCTGGCAATATTGCGTGCAGTCTTGAGCAATATCGAGCTCATGCTACGAGCCATAATTGAAATATTCCGGCAAAGGAAGGGGAAAGCCGCGAGAAAACCGGCAACGGGGCGTTGGCATGCCGAGCCCGCGCATCTTGCAGGGAAATTCTACGGCGCTAGTATGAAGATACCATGTAACCCTGATATTGTCGGTTTTTTTCCCCGTTTCCCTGGTTGCAGCTGGTGTCAGCGCAGGCGGCGGATCACGGCGCATGGCGTTCCGGACAGCAGGGAACCCCGAGTCGCGGCGGGTTTCAGGCAATGGCCAGGGTAGCCTCGATGCATCCTCGCAGGGCATTGCACAGCACGATGCGGTCGGCTTGCTGCAGCATGCGGCGGGTAATGGGCGCGAGTTCGATCCGGTTGGCATTCAGGTGGCGTTGCGGCTGGGCCAGCACTTGCGCCCGCATCACACTGCGCAAGATATCCAGCGACAGGTCGGGAGTGAGCCAGACGCCCTGGTGGCGAATAAAGACCGACGTCCTCGCGCCTTCCAGCAGATGGCCTTCCCGATTGAAATACAGGGTATCGAAATGCCCTGAAACCATCGCGGCCGCCAGATCGCTGTCATAGTGCGCGCGCCATGTCGTTTTAAAGCGACGCAGAGGGTCGCTGACCGGCAGTACCCGCGATGCGACGCATACCGTCGCGCCAGGCGCGGCCGCCGCCGGCAGGGCCGCATGTTCGATCCGGCATTGGCCATCCGGCGAGAGTAGGGCTTTCATGCGCCATGTGGTTGTGGGGTCCAGCGTGGCGATCGCCTGCCGTATTTGTCCGGCGACCCGCGACGAGTCGTATTGGAATCCCAGGGCGGCGGCGGCATGCCGCAGCCGCGCCATGTGTTCCGCGAGTAGGTCGCAGTCGCCGTTTTCAATGCGCATGGTTTCGAACAGGTTGAACGACATGGGGAGGGTTCGCAGAAACCGTGATTTCCAATGCAATTCGTCGTATTCGGCGCTCGTGGTGCTGTCGTAGACAATGCCGCCGCCCACGCCCATGCTGCCGTCGCAGGCCAGCGCATCCTGGCGCTTCGGCCGCAATGTCAGGGTGCGGATGGCGACATTCAGACAGCCCGAGAAACCCAGGCCCGTCTCTTGCGGCTCCAGATAGCCCAGGCTGCCGGTATAGATGCCGCGCGGACGGTCTTCGCTGTCGGCGATATAGCGCATGCTCATTTTTTTTGGGGCGCCGGTAATGGAGCCGCAAGGAAACAGGGCGCCGAGCATGTCGGCAACCGTGGTGCCGGGCCTGGCGTGGCATCGTATCGGCGTCGTCATTTGCAAGACTTGGCCGTAACGCGTGACGCGAAACAACGCTTCCACATGCACGCCGCCCGGCAGGGCGATGCGCGAGAGATCATTGCGCAGCAAATCGACGATCATTAGGTTTTCCGCCCGATTCTTGGCATCCGAACGCAGAGCGTCGCTTTGCGCCGCCAGATCGTCGCCTTCCTGGAACGGCAAGGTACCCTTCATCGGCTCGGTACGGATGACGCCTTCGGGTTCTATGCGCAAGAACAGTTCCGGCGACAGGCATAGCGTCCAGTCCAGACCGGTGGTCCCGGGCAAGGCGGCCAGGCAGCCGTATGGAACGGGCTGGCGCGCGCGCAACAGGCGGTACAGGCGCAGGGGCGAGCCGTAGGTTTCGAAGGCCTGGCTGGTGGTGAAGTTGATCTGGTAGATGTCGCCGCGGGCGATCGCCGCCTGTAACCGCAGGAATTGGGTTGCATAGTCGGTTGCGCCCAGCGTCAGCCGCAGGCCGCAGATGCCTGCCGGTTGCGCATCGGGATCCTGCCTGTCGGCGCGATCCTCAAGCCACTGGTCGATGGCGTCGCCGGTCAATGTCTGGCGCTGTTCGAACCAATGGATCTGTAGCAAGGCGCCGGCCCCGCTCGGGCCGCCGTTGATCAGCGCTTCACCGAACTCGTAGGGGATGAGCACGGCGGCGTAATGCCGGCGCGCCCAGCCTTGGCGTAGCACCTGGTCCAGCGTATGCAGTTGCGCGGCGCCTATTGATTGTTGCCCTGCGTATCCATGTAGCAAGGTGGCGCGATGCGCGATGGCATCATCAAACAGGATAAAGGGGTGCAGCGTTTCCATAGGGGGCTATGATACCCGATTCAGAGCGGCCGCTTGCGGGTGAATTGCCACAGGAAATAGCATGCCCCGATGAACGTGGCCACCAACCCCGTCGGGATTTCATAAGGGAACATGACTTGCCGGCCAATCAGGTCCGCGCATAGCATGATGATGATGGCGATCAGCGATGCGGCGAGCATTTGCAGGCGCACGCCATGAAAACCCAGGGAGCGCGCCAGGTGCGGCGCAATCAGGCCGATGAAACTGGTCGGACCGACAGTGACCGAGGCCAGCGTGGTCAGGCATGCAATCAGCAGGAACAGCAGGGAGCGCGCAAGCATGGGGCGCTGGCCACTGGAGCGGGCGATGGCATCGCCCAGGCGCAGCAGGCTGAGCGGACGGATGCTAAGGCAGGCCAGCGTCACCAGGACCAGGCACAGCCCGAAGCGCAGCGGCAGATCGTCCTGCATCAGGCTCATATAGGTATCGCCCGAAATCCAGATCAACAATTGCTGGACTTGCTGCATGCCGCTGGCCAGCGTCAGCGTGAGCAGCGCGTTGAACAGTTGGGTCAGCGCCATGCCCGTAAGCAATATTTTTTCGGGCTGGAAGCGGCTGCGGGCATTGATCAGCATGACAAACAGCAGGCTCAGGAAGGCGCCGCCGGCGCCGCAAAGCAAAAACAGCAGCGCGGACGGGGCTGGGAAAAATACCATCAGCGCCAGCAATCCGATACCGGTGCCCGAAGTCACGCCCAGGAATTCGGGCGAAGCCATCGGATTGTTGGTCATGTTTTGTATGAGTGTGCCGGCGCAGGCGATCGCGACGCCGAACAGGATCGCCGTTTGTATCCGGCTTTCGGTAAATTGCCGGATAAGCGCGTCTATCGTTTCCACCATCACCCAGCGTCCGGCGACATCGTGGGTAATATGCGGCAGCAGCCAGAAGCAGCCCAGCGCAACTGCCGCCAGGGCCAGCAGGCGGTAGCGAGTCCGGGCCGCCGTCGGCCGGGCGACAGCGTGCAGCGGCGCAACTTCATCGCGGGAATGCGCGCGTTGTTTCATGAGCAGCAGCAAGAGCACCGGCGCGCCGAGCAGGGCCGTCACGGTGCCTGTCATGATGCTGTTGGGCCAGAAATGCGTGGCGATTTGCAAGGCTGAGTCGGTGATCGAAAGCAGCAGCGCGCCATAGAGCATGGCGTAGCGCCATTGCTTGCGGATATTGTCCACGCCGAAGGCGCGGGCGATGACGGGCGCGGCCAGGCCGACAAAACCGATCACGCCGACGTTGCTCACCACGATGGCGATCAGAAACGATGCCAGCAGGAAGCCGCAAGCACGCACCAGGCGCACGTTGACGCCAACGCTTCTGGCGAGCGTGCCTTGCAGCGCGAAGGCGCGCAGTGAGGGCAGCATCAGCCATGACAGCGGCAGGCAAATCAGTGTCTGCCAGCTTGCGCTCAGTGCCGGGGACCAGGAGTCCTGGGCCAGCGACCCGGCGCCCCAGACGATCAAGCCATAGAGGCGGTCCGGATTCAGGATCAGGTACATATTGCTCAGGGTGGTCAGTAGCAGCGACAGCATGAGCCCGATCAGGATCAGGGTGTTGCCGGCATGCCCGCTGCGGCGGATGAATGCCAGGATGACGAGCGAAGCGACGATGCCGCCGGCCATCGCCAGCGCCGTCGAATCGAATAGCTGGAGTCCGGGAAAATACATCATGCCCAGCAGCAGCGCGAATTGGGCGCCGCTACTTGTGGCCAGGGTATCGGGGGCGGCCAGGCTGTTTTGCGTGACCAGTTGCAGAATGAAGCCGGCCAGGCCAAGGCATAGCCCGCAAAGCAGGGCCATGGCGATGCGCGGCAGCACGCCATGCCAGAAGACCAGTTGCTGCACATCGATGCCCTGCGCCTGTGCGTCCGGTTGCGCTTCAAGCAGGCAGACGGCCAGGATCAGCAGCGCGGCGAGCAGGGTAGCGCCGGTAGCGAATGTTCGTGCGGAGAGCGGAGACTGCTTCATGGTTGATGATCGGGAAAGCGGAAATGGTTGCTCGCGTTGGCGCTATCCTGTGCCAGCAACCCGGCCTGCACCGTTTTGGCGAACCGCAGCAGGGTGCTGAGGCTGCCCAGGGTCCAGATCGGGTCGGACAGGACGATACGATTCTGTCGCACGGCCGGCAACGCATTCCAGATCGTATTGTCATGCAGTTTTCCGGGCAGGTTCGCGGGGTAGGGCTTGATGATGAATATCGTGGTGTCCGGCGGCAACGCGGCCAACTGGGCCAACCCGACGCTCTGGAAGCCCCATTGGTTGACGCTTGCCTGCCAGGCGTTGCGAACGCCGATGCGTGCCAGCGCCGATGCGAAAATGCTGGGCTTGCCGTAAATGCGCACGTTGCGGTCGTCGATGAATTGAATCACGGCGACCGGCGCCTCCCGATGGGTGGCAAGCGAGCCATGGAGCTGCCGCAGCTCGCCGGCGATACCGTCGATATAGCGCTGCGCCAACGCCGGCTGCCCGGCGAGTTTGCCAAGCGCCAGCGCCAGTTCGCTCAGGTTCTGATAAATATCCTGCCCGGGCGTGTAGACGTCAAGCAAGGTCGTCGGACCGATTTTGCCCAGTAAGTCTTTGACGAAGGCATAGTCCTGCGAAGCCAGGATCAGATCGGGCGCCAGCCGAATCATGCGTTCCGGATTGGGCTGGGCGCGCATGCCCAGATCAAGCGTGCTGTCGGGCAGGGCCGGATAGCGGCTCCATACCTCGTAGCTGGACTTTTCCGCGACGGCCGCCGGGAAAATGCCCATGCCCGCCATGGTCTCGGCGATCGTCCAGTCCAGTACGGCGATGCGTTTCGGGGCGGGGGGGAGCGGGCCGGATGCCGGTGGCACCTGTGTCGCAGCCGTGGCCGCGAAGACGACGCCGGCAGAGAGCGCGGCGAGCAGGCCGAGGCGGCGAAGCGATGCAGTCAAGCGCATGTCGCGGATACTCAATGAAATGCCAATTGCACGCCTGCCTGGGCAGGATGGGACATCAATTGCAGATCGACATCGTAAATATGCCGCAGCTTGTCCGGCGCCATGAGGATGTCGGGGGTTTCGCTGTAGATGACCCGGCCCTGGCGCAGCGCCAGCAACTGGTCGCAATAGCGGGTCGCCAGGTTGATATCGTGGATGACGGCAATCACGCAAAGGTTCTCCCTCGTGGCCAGGCGGTGCAGCAACTGCATCACTTCCAACTGGTGTTTGAGGTCGAGCGCGGCCAGGGGTTCGTCAAGCAGGATATAGGGCGTGTCCTGGGCCAGCAGCATGGCGATCCAGACGCGCTGGCGCTCGCCGCCCGACAGGGATTCCAGGAGCGCGGGCAGAAAGGCTTCGGTATCGGTCAGGGCGATGGCGCGTTGCAGCGCACGTTGGTTGTCGGGGTTGCTACTGCGCCATACACTGTTCCAGGAATAGCGTCCAAGCGCGATCAATTCCCTGGCGGTCATGTCGGGCACCACCGGCGTGTATTGGGGTAGATAGGCCAGCTTGCGGGCATACGCGCGATTGGACAGGCTGTCGATATTGGCGTCGTCCAGCAATACGCGGCCCTGTGTGGGCCGGTGTTCCCGAGCCAGCAACTTGAGCAGGGTCGATTTGCCGGACCCATTGTGGCCGATCAATCCGTAGAATTTGCCTCTGGAAAAGCGGGTGGTGAGCGGGTGCAGCAGGACTTTCGAGGTCGTCTGAAAACCGGCGTTTTCAACTTGAATCATCGCGTGTCGGGAAAAGTGGCCTGGGAATGAGAATCAATTGTTTTTAGATTGTAAAGGATTCCATTCCTGTCAATGTGATTTTTTGCGGGTTCCGACAATCTTGCCGCCGAGATGCGCACGCGCCAGCTTCGCCACGACAGTGGACGCTGGCCCGGGGATTGGCCGGGCAGGACCACCGCCAATCCCTGTGGTCGTGGATTTACGCTTATGTCAGATCGTGAAAAATAGGAAAAATATGCTCATAAACCTATGATTTAGGGAAAAATAAGCAAAAAATTTGCGGATTTATGTATATATAATTTCAGGTAATATAAAGAATGTTGTGGATTATCATGCTTGATTCTCTTCATACACAGGGTGTGCTGCACCGGTTGTGCATCAATATCGGCGACATCATGCAGTCCGGCAGGCCACAGTTTCTGAATGACCTGGCAGGGTCGCTGCAGGAAGCGGAGCAACTGATGCCGCTGGCACCCCCGCAAGCCCTGGCGATGCCGTCGACCTGCTATACCCGTCATCTGGTCTATGCCGATGAATTGGGTCGGTATTCGATCATGCTGCTGGTGTGGCATCCGGGTCAGCATAGCCCGGTTCACGGACACAACACCTGGTGCGCCTACAAGGTGCTGCAGGGAGAGCTTACCGAGTGTCATTACGCGTGGCGTGCCGATACGGGTACCGCAGGGCTTTGCGGGCAGGTCAGGCGCCAGCGCGGCGATATCGCTACCGCACCCGCCGGGCTGGATCACATTCATCGCCTGGGCAATGAAAGCGATTGCGTGGCGGTCTCGCTGCATATTTATGGCGTGGCGCGGGAGCAGATCGCGACGCATGTGAACCTGCTGGTGCCCGAAGGCTGAGCCGCTCGGCCTCGTCCTTATTGCTGCTCATGTGACGGGTTGCCGAAAGCGTCATACCATATGCCCTCTACCTGCATGTGCTGATGCTTATTGTCGCCTTCATAGCTGACGACATTGAAGCTGCTGGCAAACGTTTTAATAACCTTGCCCTGCTTATCGATCAATGCCGTGGTGCCGTCGGCTAGTTGCACGGGCGCATAGCCGGATACCTTGAAAAAACCGAAAGCGACGTCCTGGTACTTGGCCGGCAATACCAGTTTGCCGGCGGGGTTAATGAACCCCCACTGCTCGGTCTTGGCATCCCTGACCGCAGCCAGGCCGTTGCGGAAGACCTCGGCACGGGAGAATCCCCGGGCGGCCAGGTCGATTGCCACTTTGCCCTGTTTATCCAGGAAGTAGTCGCGCTCCCTGGTGATCCCGTTATTATCCACCTTGCTCACGCTAGCCAGCGCCAGGCCTTCTGAAAACCGTTCCAGCCTGCTGTATGTCCCCCGGGTGATCTTGCGGCCTTTGCTGTCGTAGATCGCTTCGTTGTCGCCCTGGCGCGCATAGAAAAAGCCCTGCTCGAAACTGACGCTGTCAAAACGCAGGGGCAGCACCGGTCGCAAGCGCGCATCAAAGGCACCCTCCTTATTATTCTTGCGCACAATCCAGGCCTGCTTGTCCTGCAAATTGAGGGTCTCGTACTCCATGGGCAGCACGACCTTGCCTGTCGACAGTTCGGCCAGTCCGTTCGGGCCGTTGGTCCGCGGCTGAATGGTGACGTAGCGGTCGAGATAGACGTCGATATCGGACAGGACATAATTGACTTTTTGCAGCCGGTTGCTCGCGGGGTCAAAGTGATAATAGTTTTCCCTATCGTTGAACTGATCGGTAAAGTAGCGGGTGTTGAGCATCCTGAAATGTTCATTCATGTTCGGCTGGACTTTCCAGTTGCCATCATTGCCGATAATGCCTTGCTTGCCGGTCGCCAGATCGCTGGCGACCTGGTACTGCGTTTCCGCGGCCGGGATGTTCAACCGATAGGTGCTGGTAAAGCGTTGCGGCTGCACATCGCTTTCCGGGACGGCGAAGGCGACTTTGCTTACCGGTCCGGCATAGGTGACAGAGACCTGCTGGTATTGTTCCTGCTCTTGCAAGCCGGGCAGTTTGGCAAAGCGAGGTTCCAGATATTGCACCAGGGCTTCCTGCGTAACTATTCTGCCACGCTTGACGCGATCGCGCGCCGTCTGCAGCTCGACCAGCGCCTGTTGCAGATCGTTGACTTTTTTCTCGGAATAGAGCGTGGCGCGGTTCGAACTCCTGGCCTTGAGTGGCCGTCCGTCCTGATACAGCCCGTTTACAGCGACCTGTTCGGCCAGCGCCGCCGGTAGCTGGTAACTGATCTTGTTGCCGGCGATGGCCAGCAGCTTGATCTCGCCGGCCGCGCTGTCCAGCGTGTCACCGGCGGCGCTGGCGTATTCGAGGCGGGTCTTGCGCAGCGGCAGGGCGATATCGTAGGTGATGCTGGTAATCGGCTTTGGCGTCGACAACGCGAATAATTCGCGGAAACTGTCGCTTTCCTGCCAGATCCATTTTTCCATGGTCGGGGCCTTTTCAAGATAGGCTTCGATTGCGGTGGCGTCCTCTGCCTGGATTTTTTCCGCGATGGTCCGCTTGGAAATATAGTCGTCGGCGACGGCGGCCCGCGTGCCGTCCAGGTATTCTACCTGCGCGGGACGGAAGCGGGGTGCCATGTCCGCATGCTCCATGAAGTAGAAATTGTCCTGCCCGAGTAGTGATTGCAATTTCTGCGTTTCGCGCTCAATTGTGACGATATGGTAGGGATAGGCGATACGAGCGTGGAGTTTCAGCGAATCGAAGTAGCTTTGCAGGGCCTGCCGGTTAGCCGCGCCAGGCGCTGTGCTCTCGAAATTAAGGGGATCGGCGGCATCGAAGGAGGCGCTGGTATCGGGCTCGAGTTCAATCCGCAAGCCGGTCAGTCGGATGACCGATTGCAACTGCTCGATATCCTGATCCAGCTGTTGCAGCAGCATGTCGTGGGTGCTGGCCTGGCTTGTCGCGATCAGGCCTGTTGCCAGCAGGCCGCAGGCCAGGGTTTTTGTCCATGTTATTTTCATTGTTGGTAGCTCGATTTCAAAATGGGAAGTGTGCCTGGCGCCGGCATGCGACGGCGCCTGTCGTGCCCGCCAAAGACGGACAGCGGACAGGCAAGCGCCATAGTAACGGATGATAAGGCGGGGAGCTACTGTTTTGCGGCGACTGGCGCCTCGTGCTTGTCGACAGGCAGACTGAGCTCAGGCGTCGGCGTTGCCGAACCATTGGCGCCTGTGCCCGTGTCGCTGCGTGAGATAAAGCGTCTGGGAGGTAGCGGTGGTGGGGGTATGATGCGGCCATGAACGCCGGTACGCGTCCTGCGTCCGGCTGCCGCATGGGAGGGTCCGATGTGCCTGTCGTTAGCGGACAGGCAGCCCGTATTGCAGGCCGCCATCGGTCCACAAGGCATTCAGGCCACGCTTGATCTTGAGGGGGCTGCCCTGGCCGACGTTGCGCTCGAAGCTTTCGCCGTAGTTGCCGACCT